>JAIQFN010000125.1 GCA_020073265.1 Terriglobia bacterium
GCCGCCAACGCCGCCGTCGCCCGCGCCATGGACGAGGCCGAACCGGCGCAGGATGTCCTGACCTCCGCCGAAGCCGCCATTTACGAGCTCTCCGACAAGCGCTTCGTCTCCGGCTTCCGCGACGTGAAGCAAATCGTGAAGGAGTCGTTCGGCTCGATTGACGCGCTCTACGAACGCGGGCAGCGCGTCACCGGCCTGGAAACGCACTTCGTGGATCTCGATAACCTGACCAGCGGACTGCAGCGCTCCGACCTGATCATCATCGCCGCCCGTCCTTCCATGGGCAAAACTGCCCTGGCGCTCAACATCGCGGAGAACGCGGCGGTGAAGGACAACAAGGTGGTCGGCATGTTCTCGCTGGAAATGTCGCGCGAGGCGCTGCTGCTGCGCCTGCTGTGCTCCAACGCGATCGTGGACTCGCACAAGCTGCGCACCGGCTTCCTGGGCCGCGACGATTATCAGAAGCTGGTGGCGGCGCTGGGCCGCCTTGCCGAAGCGCCCGTCTTCATCGACGACACGCCCGGCATCACCATCAGCGAAATGCGCGCCAAGGCCCGCCGCCTGCAGCACCAGATGGGCGGGCGCCTCGACCTGCTGATCGTGGACTACCTGCAACTGATGTCCGGCGGCGCACCCGGCGGCAAAGCGCGTTTCGAGAACCGCACCCAGGAAGTTTCCGCCATCTCGCGCGGACTGAAGCTGCTGGCCAAGGAACTGCGCGTGCCGGTGATCGGACTGTCGCAGCTGAGCCGCGCTCCCGAAAGCCGCGGCGGCGATCATCGCCCGCAGTTGTCCGACCTGCGTGAATCCGGCTCCATCGAGCAAGACGCCGACCTGGTCGCCTTCATCTTCCGCGAAGAGGTCTACAACCCCAAGCCTGAGAATGAAGGCTTCACCGAGTTGATTATCGCCAAACAGCGCAACGGCCCCACCGGCAAGGTGGATCTCGCATTCCTGAAGCGCAGCACGCGCTTCGAATCCAGGGCCGGCGAGTCGGAATAGCTCTCAGCTATCAGCTCTCGCGCGTACGTACCGACAACCGATCACCGAAAACCGCCAACCCGCGCGATTGCTATACTGACCGTTTATGCTGCGAGTTCGCTTCGCGCCGTCACCCACGGGATTTCTGCACGTCGGCAGCGCGCGCACCTTCATCCAGAATTGGCTCTACGCCCGCCACAACCGGGGCACCATGATCCTGCGCGTGGACGACACCGACGTGGAGCGCAACACCGAAGCCTCGCTCACCTCGATTTTCGAGGGCCTGCGCTGGCTCGATCTGCCCTGGGACGAGCAATACCGCCAGTCGGAGCGGCTGGCGCTGCACAAACAGATGGCGGAGGCGATCTTCGCCAAGGGCATGGCGTATCGCGATTTCACCCCGGCGCATGAAGGCGACAGCCCGCGTTCGGTGGCGCAGGGCGCGTGGCTATTCAATCCCGGTGTGCGTGAGATGTCGCGCGAGCAGAGTGACCGCCGCGCCGCCGCCGGAGAGCCGTTCGCGTTGCGCTTCCGCGTGCCGCGCGAGCCGGAGCGCATCATCCGTTTCGACGACGCCGTCTATGGCGAGCAGGCCAAGTCCACCGCCGACATCGAGGACTTCGCGCTGCTGCGTTCCGACGGCATGCCGACCTATCACATGGCCTCCTGCGCCGACGATGCCGACCTGCGCATCAGCCACATTATTCGCGGGCAGGACCACCTCACCAACACCTTCAAGCACGTGCTGATCTTCGAAGCCGCCGGCGCCGCCATGCCGCAGTTCGCGCACCTGCCGCTGCTGATGGCGCCCGATGGCACCAAGCTCTCCAAGCGCAAGCACGGGCCGGTGGTGAGCGTCACCACCTATCGCGACGCGGGATTTCTGCCGGAGGCGTTCGTCAATTTTCTGTGCTTGCTGGGCTGGTCGCCGAAAAACGATCGTGAGCTCCTGACGCGGCAGGAATTGATTGACCTGTTTTCGCTGGAGGGCATCAATCGCGCCAACGCGGTGGTGAATTTCAAAGAGCCCGCCGCCACGCCGGAGGAAATGTTCGACCCCAAGGCGATCTGGCTGAACGCCGAACACATCCGCGCGCTGCCGGTGGAGCAGTTGAGCGCGCGTCTGCTGCCGGTGGTGCGGGAAGCGGGCTTCGATATTTCGCCGGAGACGATGACGCGCATCACGCCGCTGGTGCGCGAGCGCATCAAGCTGCTGAAGGACGTGCTCACCGTCGCCGACTTCTTCTTTGTGGATCAACTGCCGCCCTACGATCCCGCAGAGCTGGTCCCGCAAAAGGGCGATGCGGCCATGGCGCTGAAGGCGTTGAAAAAAGCGCGCGAGGTGCTGGCTGCGACCGAATTCAAGCACGACCCGCTCGATGCCGCATTGCGCGCTGCGGCACAGGAACTGGGGCTGAAAGCGGGCCAGATGTTCCAGCCGATCCGGGTCGCCGTCTGCGGCCGCAAGAACGCCCCACCGTTGTTTGAGACCCTGGAAGTGCTGGGCAAAGAGAAGGCGCTGGCGCGAATTGAGCAGGCGATACAGAAGCTCGGATAACGAATGCGTCTGTCGCGAAGCGACAAATGACAGTAGCCCGCCACTTCAGTGGCGGGTAAGGCGAGCAAATAGAGGCAGTGCAGTAGGCACGGCTGAAACCAGTCCGGAGTCGCAGATGGCGCACACGTACGTCTCCAGCCTTGTACATTATGTCTTTTCAACCAAGGACCGCCGCAAATGCATTGGCGAGAAACTGCGCCCCAAACTCTGGGCCTACCTCGGCGGCATTGCCCGCGAAAATCAGATGAAGGCGCTCGCGGTCGGCGGCACGGACGATCACGTCCACGTGTTGCTCTCGCTGCCAGCTACGATTGCCATTGCCAAAGCCGTGCAGTTACTGAAAGGCGGCTCATCGAAATGGATCAACGAGCATCCTGGGCCCGAGTTCCACTGGCAGGACGGATACGGCGCGTTCACGGTGAGCGTTTCCAACCTGGACAGGGCTCTCGAGTACGTTCGGAAGCAGCCCGAGCATCATCAAAAGCGCAGCTTCGAAGAGGAGTTCCTGGCCTTGTTGAAAAAGCACCGCATTGACTTTGACCCGCGATACATCTGGGGATAATCTCAGCCGTCCCTACGGGACTGGTTCTTCTGGGCGGAATGTTCCCGGCGTTAAAACGCCGGGCTATTGTCAGCCGTCCCGCTGGGACTGCGGGCGGAAGAACGCCCCGCCGCTGTTTGAGACGCTGGAAGTGCTGGGAAAAGAGAAGACGGTGGAGAGGATTGAGCAGGCAATTGGGAAGTGGGGGCTACTTGACTGTAGGAGGCGGAACGGAAAGAAGCGCCTCGGCGGCTAAGTACGATGTGGGAGAGTCCGGCAGGAAATGGGAAGGTTCAGTCGGAAATTGGTCCCGGAGGGACCGATGACAATAGCCCGCCACTTCAGTGGCGGGTAAGGCGAGCAAACAGAGCTAGTGCCGTAGGCACGGCTGAAATCCCGGCCCAATTTTTAGCCGAGCGATTTTCAGCCGTCCCTACGGGACTGGGGTCTGGTGCCGAACCCTTCCCGGCGTTAAAACGCCGGGCTATTGTCAAACGTCCCTCCGGGACTGCGGCCACAAGAACGCCCCACCACTGTTTGAGACGCTGGAAGTGAGGTGTACACAGTGGGTGACGGCGAATATACGACAATTTACTTTGATGATCCGTACGAGGGGAAGTCACTGGCGATCGTTGGGGCACACGACATTGGAGTCGGACTAACTGTTGCGATCATCGCAAAGGATGACGTTGAGGTAACGATCCCGCTGGCACAAGCAGAGGAACTGCTCCACGCTATTTCAGCCGCCATAGCAACCATAAAGAACCGGAGTGAGTCCCTGTGACTCGTCGATCTCCGACAACGTGCCGCTGGGACTGCGCCTGCGATTAGAATGGTAGATTCGATTCTAGTCTGAAGATTCCTATGGCTACCAACCCCAAGACCGACACCGTCGAGAACACCGCGCCTGCGCCCGCGCCCTCCAATTTCATCCGCGACATCATGGTCGAGGATCTCAAAACGAAGAAGTACGGCGACGCGGCAATCCAGACGCGCTTCCCTCCCGAGCCCAACGGCTACCTGCACATCGGGCACGCCAAGGCCATCTGCCTGGATTTCGGCCTGGCCGACGAGTTCGGCGGACGCACCAACCTGCGCTTCGACGACACCAACCCGGAAAAAGAAGAGCAGGAGTACGTGGACTCGATCATGGCGGACGTCCGCTGGCTGGGCTTCGAGTGGGACGGCCTCTACTATGCCTCCGACTATTTCGACCAGCTCTACGAATGGGCGATCAAGCTGATCAAGGACGGCAAGGCCTACGTTGACGACCTCACCGCCGACGAAACCCGCGAATACCGCGGCACCCTGACCGAGTCCGGCCGCGAGAGCCCGTATCGCAATCGCCCGGTGGAAGAAAATCTCGACCTGTTCACCCGCATGGCGAAGGGTGAGTTTCCCGACGGCTCGCGCGTGCTGCGCGCCAAGATTGACATGACCTCGCCCAACATGAACCTGCGCGATCCGGT
>JAIQFN010000084.1 GCA_020073265.1 Terriglobia bacterium
CGCCCTCTTCCAGCCGCCGCACCGCGGCCAGCTTGAACTCCTTAGTGAACAACCTGCGCGACAAACCCATGACTCAATTCTCCTTTGAATGGATTTTGAGTCTTAACTGGCCGTCTCATTTTTGGGGACCACTCCACAATGATCGATCATAGCCGAATCACTTGGACAGCGAATCCTTTGCTCTGACCAAGACATCGGTCTGTGCTTTTTCGCGACGGCGACATCTACACTCGCGCTCGGCACCTTCTTCGTTTGCGAGCAGAAGTTGATGCGATCTGCGACCGATGCAATCTGGGATCGCGCATTGCCCAATAGACATCATGTCAAGACGTCCCTGCTGAGCAAAGGGAGACCGACTGCTAGTCCGGAACTAGTAATCGGATATAGTAAGAGGGTTCCATGGGTACGGCTGCCGGAATTCTGCAAAACCTTGCTTCGGCTGCGATTTGGGAGGTCGGGCGGCGAAGCTGGCTACGCCTGTCGAGGCATAAGTATACTCGCGTCTTCGGTTCGGATGCAAGCGGAGGCCGCCTATACATTGCTGTAGGGGCGTTAGCCCCTCCGCCAGTTGTTGATGCCAACAATAATCGCATGATCCACATTTTCCCCAAGACGGGGCTACCTGGGCACTTATTTTCGGCCTCACAAGTGATCTCAAATTGCGAGGTGCGCGCCGCAAAATATCTTGTCGAGAGCGTTGCCGTAAACGCCGGTAACTGGTCAGTCATTGCGACTGACGAGGAGATCAAGGATCAAAGAGATCTTTCTTTCGTTTCGATCGGGCTCATGAGCAATCTAAAGACAATCCAACTGCTCGAAAACACTAGCAATAGCCTCGTGCGATGCGACGCTTCTCGATTTGTTAGTAAGGCATCGGGGCGACTTCTCGTCCGCAATTTGGAAGAGCGCCCGAATGAGGATCACGGCCTCATTTTGAAAATAAATCCATCAAATCTCCCTGAAAGAACGTGGATCTGTTGTGCTGGTCTGGATGAGTGGGGCACATCGGGTGCGGCCTGGTATCTTGCGAGGCGATGGAGAGAACTCCGATCGAGATTTGGAAAGAAACCTTTCGCAACAATAGTGCGGGTTCATCGAAGGCAAGACGAATCTGCAGAGGCTGTCGTGATGGGAACTACACCGGAAGAAATCGACCGTTTCGCTCGGGAGTGACCATTGACGGTGGTTCCCTGAACTTAGGGCATTATTTCCACGGCCATTGCTTCCCACGACGGACTCACGTCACTTAGCCGCAGAATACGCTAAACTCGGTTAGTGCTGTTTCACTATGGAAGCTGACGTTACTGCTGAGAGTCTCTCGGAGCTACTCGAAAAGTGGCGTCAACGAGTCCGAACGAATCAGCGCGTTCACTATTCGAGGGCGGAGCAACTCCATAGGTACAACGTTTTACTTGGCATTCCAGTTGTGGTTTTGTCCGCCCTGGTTGGAACCTCTATCTTTGCCACTCTTAAACAAGACATCATATTTTGGGCTCGCATGGCGGTTGGGATAACTAGCTTGCTCACGGCAGTGATTGCTGGCCTTCAAACTTTCTTCAAGTTTTCGGAACGTGCGTCGCAACATCATGCCGTCGCCGCAAGCTATGGAGCCATCAATCGCGCTATCGAAGCTGCACAGGCCCTTCCGCCAACCTCTGCTGAGGAGACTAAAGAGTTGATATCCGAGTTGCGGAAGCGAATGGACGAACTGCCGAAACAAGCTCCTGCTATCCCTGACCGGATGTGGAACAGCATCCGTCCCCATTTAACGCCAGATTTCCTGATGAACACGGGCAAGAGTGTTAAATCGCAACGCTGAAGACACGCAGGCCGCCAAACGACGCCCGTAACCCTGTAGAATCTGAAGTTAAGCTGGTGCCCGGGGTGGGACTTGAACCCACACGGAGGTTGCCCTCCAAAGGATTTTAAGTCCCGTAGCTGTACTTCTAAATAACTACAAGCACTGATCTTACAGTTTATAAATGTGAAAGTGTGTAAGTAAATGTGTAAGTTCAACGCTGCTGTATGTCTCGCCACACCAGCAGTTTACGAGGCTATATCCGCAGATGCCGCGCCAATTGCATCACTCCGGTTGAGTGCGAGTTTCTGAGCCGATCAAAAGGGGCCGCGATAAGTGCAGACTGGGAACGAACGATTCAAAAGGATTTCGTTTTGGGAAATCAAAACGTAAATCTGGCACCGCCATTAATCACACGGCCTTCAAGTGGTGCCCATGCGTCCACGGTCCAGCGGCCGTCAGCGCTTCGTGCGGGGAGCAAGATGGGGTCCCACCGGGTTTGACGGACATTCCCGAGGTTCTCCAGGTTGACGAAGAGTTTTACGTGGGCCGCAATTTTGCGTTCGCCCATCGCCCCGAAAATGAGGTATGGCCGGGAAGCGTCCCGATAGGGGTTGTTTTCGAGGCGCTGTTCGCCGGTGTAGTAGCACTCGACACCGAACCTCGCTTTTCCTTCTTTTTCCCACATGCCTACAATTCCGAGGCTGTGTCTGGGGGTGAGCGGAACGTCTTGTCGTAGCCCACCGGGATCGAGTTCGCTGGCTCGGACGTAGCTGTAGGAAAAGGTCGCTGCAAATGGGGCCTTGCGCCAAGTGGCGAGCAATTCCGTGCCGCGATTTTTTCTCGGCGCGGTCAGATTGATGAGGCTATATTCCGTGCTCCGATTGACGTATACCGGGTGGGCGATATTCGAGGCAAAGAGAGTCCCCGTGATCGAGAGCGGTCCCACGCTTCTGGTGAGGTCAACCGATGCACTTCGTCCTCGTTCCGCGATGAGAGGCCGCGGCAGGGTGAGGCGGGAGATACCTGCTGCTTCAGTCTCTTCAGTGAGTGGCGTCGGAGCGAAAAACCCTTGACCAATCGACAAGCGGCTTGTCCAACCGGCATGACGGATAAGTGCCGAAAGACGGGGGCTGAAGAACGTGCCATAGCGATTATGAAAGTCGGCGCGAGCACTTGCTGAGACGCTGAGCCACGGCTTAACACTGAGATCGTCCTGAAGGAAAACACCGGGCGCTATGTAGGTGTACGCAAACCGGGGCACGTCCGCCGGACGATAGGCGTCTCGCTGTACTGCAGCTCCAGCCACCCAAGTATTGCGTCCCGCGGTGCCTCTCAATGAAACTTCAGCGAACGATAGTTCATGCCGGTCGCGCTCGATGGTTTCTCCGAACTGGTGACGGTGCTGCAGCTCCGAATGGGAGAAACGTGCGGCTATCACCGTGCTCCCGATGAGCGATTGAAAACTACCTCCGAGATCATACCGACGCGTAAGCAAAGCTTCCGTGTAAGGCGCGCCCGTGGCCGGCAGCGTCGCGCCGTCGGTCGTCCCCCCGGCCCGGTCTTCGTAGGTAAAACCGCCGGTCAGCAGTGCCGTGCTGCCGGTCTTGTTGTCCCAATAGAACCGGGGCCGGATAACACCCCGCGAGTAACCAGCGAGGTCAGTCCAGCCGTCGCCGCTGACATCGCGCTTCTCCTGCCAATCCCCGCTACCCAGCACTGCTGCGCTCCATGTCGTGCTGAGGGGGGATGCAAGAAACGCCGAGGCGTCGGTCGCCCCAAGCGTGGAACGGTTTACGAGAAATTCGTGAATGGGTTCCGCGGTTGGTCGGCGCGAAATCAGGTTCACGACACCAGCCATCGCGGCGCTTCCGTATAGCGCCGATGCGTTCCCCTTAATTACCTCCACCTGGCCCAGGTCAATCGGCGGGATTTGTAAAAGGCCAAGGCCTGCGCCTTGTTGTCCGAAAAGAGGCAGTCCGTCCGAGAGAAAACTCGTGTAGCGGCCGAGCATGCCTTGGACGCGCACACTTGCAGCGCCAAGTGACGGGGAGGTTGTCTGCACGCGCATGCCTCCCATTTCGTTGAGCATCATGACGATGTCGCCGGGCGTCATCATCATCTTTTCTTCGATCTCTTCACGCTGTAACACCTCGACATGGAGCGGAGAGTCTTGAATTCGCACATCATTGCGCGTTGCGGAGACTGTGATTTCTTCTTTGACCTCTTCCTGCTGCTGCATTTCGATTCGCACCACAAATTCTCGCGCTGCATCGGCGTTAATCGAGGCTTTGGCTTGGAAATAGCCGTCCTTGGTAACAGTCACGCGTATCTCTCCCAGCGGCACGGTCGCCACCGCAAGTCCATCCGGGTCGCTGCGCAGAGCAACGGCATTGACGGAGACTGCGGCGTCATTGACCGGCATGCCTGCCGCGATCACTTCTACGCGAATTGTGGCGCGCGGCTCCTGGCAGAGCGCGGGAATCACAGTGCTGATGAGGAAGAAAAGCCGGGCCGCCTTGTGCTTCATATCCCCCTTAGTTCACTGCGGGCCTGCCTGACTACATGCCATGCGCCATGCAGGGCGAGAGCGCCCATGATGGTGGCAACGACCACGTCGGGCCAGCCTGTGCCGGTGCCGAATACGCCAAGGGCGGCCAGCAGCACCGCGCAATTTCCGATCACATCGTTTCGCGAACACAGCCAGACGGAGCGCATGTTGCTGTCCCCGGCCCGGTAGGCCCACAGCAAGGCGAACGACGCGGCATTGGCGAGGAGCGCCACAAAACCGACCGTGCCCATGGTTACGGCTGCCGGCACACTTCCATGCGCCGCGTGCCACATTGAAGCGGCCAGGACCCACAGGCCGAAAAGCCCCATTGTCAGGCCCTTTGTGAGGGCGGCTCTTGCCCGGTGGTGGAGCGCCATGCCAACTACGAATAAGCTGATTCCGTAATTAGCCGCGTCGGCCAGGAAGTCGAGGGCATCCGCTTGTAAGGAAGTTGAGCCTGCCGTCAAACCCGCGATCGCCTCGATGAAAAACATCGCAGCGTTGATGGCAAGTACCGTCCAGAGCACCCGGCGATAGCGTCTATCGTGGAGTTGCTGGGCGGGCGGCGGAGGACAGCAGGTGGTGCTCACGGCTTTTTCCTTTCAATGATTCCTGCTATTAAAGGTTAAGGTCTATAGTAACTATAGGGTCAAGGTATGTTTTTCAAGGGACGTTTGAGCATCGGAGATGTAGCGAAGGCAACTGGTGTCAAGGTTGTGACCATCAGGTACTACGAGAAAATCGGGCTTCTGCCGGTCCCGTCGCGTACCGATGGCAACTATCGCGCCTATAATCAGGAGCACATACGCGGGTTGCGTTTCATTCGGCGTTGCAGAGACCTGGGCTTCACGCTTGAACAGGTGCGGGACCTGCTGCGACTGGCTTCTCAGAAAAACGAGGAGTGTTCCGAAGTGGACCGGATCACGATGCGCCACTTGGCAGACATAGAAGCGAAAGTCTTAGACCTTTCACGGCTCTCTGCCGAACTGCGGCGCATCAGCGAGTGCTGCCGCGGTGATGGGCTTATTGCGGACTGTCGCATTATTGAGGCGCTTTCGCCGGCGCCAACCCGTGACAATTAGCCCGCCCTGGCAAGGCTTCGAAGCGAGGGCCAAAGGGAAGTTGGTGCGGGCGGAGGGACTTGAACCCTCACGGACCTTGCGGTCCAACGGATTTTCATACCCGGCTACGGCTTTCGCCGCCCCTGCTGTCTTGCCAGGGTTTGGGGTCTGGACTATCCCTTCACCGTGCCCGGATTTGGCTCCGGGTGTCAGGTGCTGCCCGTCTAGTCTCTACACCTTCCCGGCCGTTTCGGGCCGGGCTTGGCTCGGGATCGCCATGTTACAGGGTTCCCCGACTTTGAGCAGTTCTACCATCGCCGGTTTTCCGGCGGGCACTCAAGTTTGCGCTTAAGTCCGATGCGTCTGCCGATTCCGCCACGCCCGCACGATTTCAAAGGTAGCACGAAACGACGACTGACCCGATCGGACTTTTCGGACTTTTAAGTCCTTTGCGTCTGCCGATTTCGCCACCCGGGCGTGGGGATGCTCAACAAGAAGTATTCTCCCACGCTCGGGCTGGTGTCGCAGAATTCGTCCCTCAGCGACCCGCTTCCTGCAGCGACTCGATGTACCTGGTCAGGTTGTCGATCCGCACGTTGACCTCGGCGCGGCTCCCGCCTCCCAGGTAGCGGAACAACGGTCCCCACACCGGCATGTCTTTGGAGCCGTGCGCGGTCACCATCTGTTCGCCCCGGATGGTGGCCTTCACGCGCGCGCTCGGAAACTTCCCGGCATTGCGTTTCGCCAGCGTGGTCAAATCCGGGGCCGGCCGCTTGAGCGCGGGCACCACCGGGCCGGCGCCTCTTGCATCCCGGCCGTGGCACGACGCGCAGTAACTCAAGTACATCTCATCGCCCGCGCCCACCGGTGTGGGGCGGATCGGCGGCTGAACCGTCTTACCATCCTGATCCGCCCACGACAAACCAAGCGCAATGCCCACGACCAAGACTAAGCCTGCTAACCTCATGGCGTTCTCCTTGAGGACCCTTCGCTATTCAACGTTGGTCACCTTCCCCGAAGTGAAGGTAACTTTCAAGCCGGTGTAAACGTAGATCTGCTTGACGCCAAGGTCCACCACCACCCTCGGCGCGCCAAGGATCGCAGTCACTTCATCGACGTTCTGGCCGAGACGGATGGAGCCGGGCGGCACCATCGTTTTGGCCGCGCCCTCGGGCGGCTGGAAGGCCTGGTCCAGCACCTGCTGCTCGGCGATGCCGCCTTCCTTTTCGGTCTGGCTCAGAACATCAACGCCATTGGGATCCGGCGGCGGCGCCGCGTCGGCATAGGGAGCTTGAATCTGGCCGCGCAATGCCGCTGGGGGCGCTGCCGGAATCCCAGCCTGGCCCTGCCTGGATCGCAGGTCCACCAGCCCCTGATCGATGACCTCGCGCATGTGGTTCTGCATCTCTTGCAGATCCTGGAGCGAGACCGCGACGATGCTGCCTCGCGCGCAGTCCCCGCCCTTGCTCGCCAGCACTCTGAGATACGCGACCTGCGAATCCGCCGGCGGCGCTTCGTCGAGCTGCAGCACGTCGCCCGGAGTCACCACGCACTCTTCGGTTCCGGCCACGACATCCAGACTGCTGGACACCACGAAGACATGTGGATTGTTGTCGCTGAGCAGCCGAGCCAGGCCGCTCAAGGCCGGGTCGGGGATGGCGCTCCTGGCCACCATTTGGCTCTCTTGATTTTCCAGCGCGAGCTGCCGCCTCACCTCGTCGGCGATGGCCTGCTTCACCTGGTCGGAAATCGGCACTTGCCCCGCACCGTACGGCGACGCCAGGGCAGCAGCCTCGTTCCCGGCCACGCGATCGCGATAGTCCTGCTCCAACGCGGCGGCCAGCATGTAGTCAGTCAACCAGAACGGACCGCCGGGATAAGCCGCGTATGGCGTGAAGTAGGGCCCATAGTAGCCGTACCACGGCGCGCCCATCCAACCCCAATGGAAATAAACTCCAACGGGCCAGGGAGCAAACATCCAGTTGTAGAAAATCGGCGGGTAGTAGATGACTGGAGCATAAGCATACAGCATGAACCCGCGGAAACGATACGGCTGGTAGAAACGATTGAAGACTCCGCGCTCGCCGTAAATAGTGCGTTGCACAAACTCGTGGTTGCGCGCGACGAACGGGCGTTGAATGTAACCGCGCCCGCCGCCGTGGGCGACGATCACGCTATGATCGGGCCGCTCCCGGATTACGCTGGCGCCGCCTAGCGGGCCATGCACGACGGTCAGGTCGCGAGAATGCACGCTGCGAACCGAGCCGTCCACGCGGAACTGAGCTTCGCCGCGCTGGCTCTGGAAGGTTCTCACCGAACCGTTCGGCCTCATCGAGTACTCGCCGCCGCTCTTGGTGCGGACCGAGTAGGTGCCGTCGTTATGTCTGGTGGTCTCACCCTGCGGGATGTGTCTTTCCGTTATAACGTTGCGTCCGCCGGGGACTGGTCCACCAGGGATCGTGCGCGGTTGACGGCTCACGCCCGGCTCCGGACGGCTGGGCTGGCCTGGCACTACCCGAGGCTGTGCGGCGTTTGGAACTGGACGCGCCTGTCCGGGGATCTCGCGGCGCGGCTGAGCAGCCTTCGGCGTTTCGCGTGGTGGTTGCGCCACGTTGGGCGCGACGCGCGGCGCTCGATCCTGAGCCCCACGCGATGGCCGCTCCACGTTCGGAGCCGCCTGCGCCGGACTCGCGGCCTTCGGAATTTCTCTCGGCGTCGCGCGTCCCGGAGCGTTCGCTCCGCTGCGAGGCGCGTTGCCCGTGTTTGGAACCGCGCGAGGATTACTGGGCGCCTGGTGCGCGGGCGCCGCCCGGCGTTCCTGGGGATTCTGCTGTCCGTCTCGTTGCGGCTCGCCGGCCTTCAGCCCCATTCCATACGTGACCAGCAGCGCTGCCGTCAACGGCAACATCCAAACTAACGAAAGAATTCTGCGCGAAATGATTCTGCGAATAATGAGCTTCATCGGATTGTCCAATCCATCGCGGACGTTCCAGTGGAGCTCAGGCCCCGCTGACGCCGCGATAACTCCAACTCAGCTCCAACCGCGGCCACGGTTCCTAAACCGCGCTTCGGCGGCAGGAGTCCGCTTCTTAGACCAGCACGGGAGGTACCGGAGCAGCTCCGGAGGCAGGACGGCTCGACATAAGATAGGCCCAATAGGCCGCCCAGGCGTTCCGCCAGGATTGCAGACGCCGGCATTGTGAACCTACACCCACCCTGCTTTGGGCGTATCGCGCAACAATTTCCCCTATAAGGCCTTAGCCGGACAAAACCGCGCACTCGATCCGCGCTCAACCTCAGCAAGTTGCCCGGGGCGCCGAGGGATGGACCCGCTCTTGCATTTGTTCTGAATAGGCCGCGAGACTCCAAGCTCGCCGCTCGCCTGCTCGTTTTCGAATGGGTCGCGCTTGGGATGCCCGCGAAGAAAGGAGCACGTCATGAACGAATTCAAGCGTGTGGCTCTTCTGATCATTCTTGGGCTTCTTTTCGCCGGATCTCTGGGGTGCCTGCTCACGTCGGGCGTCCTGACGAAGGTCCTCACGCATTAGGCCAAGAGAGCTGGAGCCGGAGGCACCTGATGACGAAACGAGTGAAGCCAACCGCATTGCGCTGGCTGACCGCGCTGGCGCTAGCCATTGCGCTTCTCGCCGTGGCCGGATGCGACATGCGTTTTGGGAGCGGATCGTACATCATGCCTCCGCCTGCTCCCGATCTTTCCGATCCGCCCACCCGTGTCGCGCGTCTGAGCTATCTGGAAGGACCGGTTTCCTTCCAGCCGGCGGGCGTCGAAGCCTGGTC
Organism: Terriglobia bacterium; assembly: GCA_020073265.1. GTDB lineage: Bacteria > Acidobacteriota > Terriglobia > Bryobacterales > Bryobacteraceae > Palsa-89. Next base: position 9,209 of record JAIQFN010000084.1, read on the forward strand.
GCCCGCGGTCGTGAATCGCCCGCTCACCGCCGGCGATGCTTTGTGGACCGATAACAGCGCACGCGCGGAATTGCATTTCGGATTCGCGGCCCTGCGGCTGGACGCCCGCACCCATCTCGCCTTCCTGGCGCTGGACGATTCCAGCGTGCAGGCCACGCTCACCCAGGGCGCGATCAGCTTCCGAGTGCGCAAGCTGGATGAGGGTGTTAGGTTCGAAATCGACACGCCCAATGTCTCCGTCACTCCTTCAGGCGCCGGTGAATTTCGGGTCGAAGTGCATCCCGAATCCAACTCCACCGAGGTCATCGTGCGCGCCGGACACGCTGAAGTGACGGACCCTAAGCGGGCGTTCGAAGTCTCGGCCGGAAAACGGGTCCGCATCGGCGGGACTAGGCGGGTCTCCTATAAGATCAACGCGGCTTCCCGCCCGGACGCATTCGATGAATTCTGCCAGGCGCGGGACCGTCGCGAAGACCGGTCCGAATCGTCGAAGTATGTCTCCCAAGAGGTGATCGGATACAGCGATCTCGACGACTCGGGCATCTGGCTGACGCATCCGGTGTGGGGCGCCTACTGGACTCCGCGGCGTGTCCCGGCGGGCTGGGCGCCGTATCGATTCGGGAATTGGGCCTGGATCGAGCCCTGGGGCTGGACCTGGATCGATCAGGCTCCCTGGGGATTCGCGCCATTTCACTACGGCCGCTGGATTCTGCTGGACTCCGGCTGGGGCTGGATACCCGGGCCTCCGGGTGCGCGGTCCATATACGCGCCGGCTCTGGCGGTCTTCGTGGGAGGCAGCGCGGGCGTGGCCTGGTTCCCGCTCGGACCTGGTGAGGTGTACGTTCCTCCCTACCGCTGCAGCCGGCGATACCTGACCAACATCAATGTGAGTGACACGGTGATTGAACATCGTGCGGACATCCCGGATGTCGATATGACGCGCCAGACATACGTGAACCGCGCCGCGGCAGGCGCACTCACAGCCATGTCGCGCGAAGCCTTCACCACGGGCCAACCGGTGGGGCGCGTAACCGTGGCGGTATCGGCTCGAGAGGCCGCTCTGTCCAGAGTGATTGGCGCCACCGCGCCGCTTGCTCCCAAGCTCCAAAGCCTCGCGCCGTCGCCGGCAGGCCTGCGCGTGCCGGAACCGCCTTCGAGCGCCCGGAGGGAGGTCATCCTGCGGGGCGCGCCGCCTCCGGCTCCGGTTGCATTCGAGCAGCGGCGCCTGGCGCTCGAAGAACACCCCGGACGGCCGCTCGATCACGAGACGCTGGATCAATTGAGCAGAGCTACGGCTCCGGCTCAAGCCCCTAAGAAAGCACCGAAATCGAAACCTGCGGCGACATCACCATGAGTAACGCAGCCGCGTGGCAGCCGACGTGCATCGATTTATCGCGTGATCACTGATGTTTCCACGCCGGGCCTGGACATCGAAAGAGTAGAGCTTTACCTCAAATCCCTGCTGGGAAATGGCGTTACGGTTCTGCGCCTAGCCCACCTAGGGGAGGAGCCGGATCAGGAGATCAAGGGTTTCGGGTACGGAACTCCCATCCGAGTGGACTATCAGACTGCCGACCGCATGCCGCACAGCCTGGTGCTCCATACCATCAGCCCGGGGCCGTTCGGACACGAGCACATGGCGGACCGGGCGCGCACGCTGCTGTGGTCGCACCAAGCCTTCAATCGCCTGCCGCGGCACGTCCGGTCGTTCGACGTAGGAGGCTTCGAGACCAACGGCCATCTGATTTCGGTGGGAGGCGTCGAAGAGTTCTGCCTGCTGACCGAGTACGCCGAAGGTGAAGCCTATGCACTGGATCTGGAGCGCCTGCGCGACTCGGGCAAGCTGGCCGACCTGGATCTCGCGCGCGCCGATGCGTTGTGCGACTACCTGGCCGGCATCCACGGCGTGCGCATCGATGATCCGGGGCTCTATATCCGCCGCAACCGCGAACTGGTGGGCGACGGCGAATGCATCATGGGGTTGGCTGATTCCTATCCGCACCACGCGCTGTTCACGGCGGAGGTGCTCGAGCAGATCGAGCATCGCTCGGTGGAGTGGCGCTGGCGTCTGAAGCATTTGACGCACCGGCTCCGCCAGGTGCACGGCGATTTTCATCCCTGGAACATTTTGTTCGGCGCGGGCACGGATTTTCGGCTGCTGGACCGGTCGCGCGGCGAATACGGCGATCCGGCCGATGACGTGACTTGCCTCACCGGCAACTACCTGTTCTTCTCTTTGCAGCGCAGCGGGCGCCTGGAAGGACTTTTCGAAACGCTTTTCCGGCGCTTCTGGGATCGCTACCTGGAAAAGACCGGTGATCGCGAAATGCTGCAAGTGGTGGCGCCGTTCTTCGCGTTCCGGGGCCTGGTGATGGCCAGCCCGGTCTGGTATCCCCATCTTTCCGGAACGGTCCGCGAGAGGCTGATGAGCTTCATCCTGAGCGTGCTTGAAACCGAGCGTTTCGATCCGGGTCAGGTGAACACTTACTGTGGAGCGTAAGACTCAAGCAGCCTTCGCGGTGTGGATTACGGGCCTTCCGGCGTCCGGAAAATCGACGCTAGCGCGTGCTCTCAAAGCGCAACTGGCCGCGCGAGGCGTGGATGCGGCGGTGCTGGAATCCGATGCGCTGCGACTGGTGGTGGCCGATCATCCGCGCTACGACGAGAAAGAACGCGATGCCTTCTACCGGCTGATGGCCTACATCGGCGGCGTGCTGATCGAGCATGGCGTGCCGGTGATCTTCGACGCCACCGCCAATCTGCGCGTGTACCGGGACCGGGCCCGCCAGCAGATCCCGCGCTTTCTAGAAGTCTACATTGATTGCCCGCTCGAGACTTGCATGACGCGCGACCCGAAGGGGATCTATCGCCAGGCTCGCGAAGGCAATGCCTCCAGCGTCCCGGGGCTTCAGGCGGCATATGAACCGCCCGAAACGCCGGACGTGGTGGTGCATGGATCGCAGGAAACGCCCGAGGCTGCGGCCCAGCGCGTGATCGCCAAGCTGGCCGAAAAGCGTTACCTCTAAGCTGGCACAGGGACGGCCGCAGGCCGCACCGCGAACTGCTTCTCGAGCGCGTTCAGCTTCTCCATGATGCCGGTGTACTCCAGCTCGCCCATCGGAAGCATGGCCGCGCCGAAGAAACCCTGCCGCCGCATCTCGATCGCTTTTCGCGACACGTGATCCCGCACTTCATTCCAGAACGGGTGCGCGAAGTTGTCCACCCGCTCGGTCAGCATCTGGTCGTGGACGCAGAAGCCGGCGCAACTGACGATGGGCGGGCCGTCGAAATAGCTGATGCCGGTATTCACCGCCACCGGCATCAGCGGCATCTGATGCGACCCGCGCATGCCGCCCGCCACGAAGTGGCCGATCGCGAAGGGCGTCAGCACCTCGCCGGTGGCGGGAAAGTTCATCTGCACGCGCACCAGCATCACCGGATCGTCTTTGCCGGTGTACTTGCCCGCGATGTTATGCAACCGCGTGGTGGCCACGGCGGCGGCCTGCTCGCCGCTGGCTCGCGACCAGATCGATTCCACGACAAAGCGCTCGGGATCGCGCAGCAGCGCCGCGATGTCGTAGAGCTGCTCCGGCGAGTTGAGTTCGATCACCCGGTCGCCTTCGGTGTAGCTAACGTCCATGATGACGAACTTGAAGCCTTTCGACATGTGCGGAGACAGCAGCAACCCGGGCGTGTTCATCGGATCCGCGAAAGCCAGATACAGCGGCAGGTTGTAGGCCCCGGGATCGGTCTTGTCGGCCGCGAAGAACAGGAACGGCTCGTTGGGGCGCTCCTCAAATTCCATCTCGGCGACCGCCGGACCCATGCCTTTGACGTTCCCCGAGAAAGCTTCCTTCAGCAGGTCCTGGCCGGCGCCATAGAGGCCTTGCTTCTTGGCGACCGCGGTCCCTTCCAGAAAAGCGTTCCAGGCGAGCTTGTGAATTGCTTCATTGCCTTCGCCGCGCGTGTGCGTCATGAGAATCGCGATATCGTCGCCGGTGTGGCTGATGTTGTAGTCCGTAACGAGACCGATCCCGTTGTTGTGAATGAATGCTTCGACCGCGTCCAGCAAGCGCCGGGAGGGGGCCACGTGGCCGCCGATCGAGCCAATGTCCGCCTTGATGACACTGAGAGTGAGCTTCATCTTATACCTCCGGTCTGAAAGACTGTGCACGATGATTGCCACCGCCGAACTCAGCGCTGAACCTGGCGGGAGATGGCTTGAAAGTCCGCTTCCAGGCGCTCGCTGATGGAGACCGGGAAGGGTTTCCCGGCGGGCTTCAGGCTGCGAAAGTCCTCCGGCAGCCGCTCCATCTCGCGCTGGAAGCGGCGGCGTGATTCGTTGAGATCCGGCGAGGCGGTTGGCCGGCCGTGCTCGAGCACCGGCTGAAGCAACGCCTCGCCGGGCAGCCGCTCGTCGAACCGCCCGATCACGTCGCGAACCATGCGGCCGCCCTCGATCTGGCGGAACACCTGCTTGCGGCCCGGATATAGTACTTTTTTGGCCGAAAGCTTCAGACGTCCCAGGCCTGCGTATTCGACCAGCTTATAGGCCATGTCCAGCTCCGGGGCGTCCGCCATGACGGCCAGTTTCGTTCCCACCCCGAATGCGTCGATCGGGGCGCCGGAGGCGACCAGCTTCTGGATCTTGTACTCGTCGAGACCGCTGGACGCGAAGATCGTCACGCTCTGGAGGCCGGCGTCGTCCAGCATCTTTCGCGTCGCGACGGCCAGGCCAGCCAGGTCGCCCGAATCCAAGCGCACGGCTCGCACTCGAAACTTCGGACCCAGCTTCCGGCTGAGATCGATCACTTTGCGCACGCCATCGAGCGTGTCGTAGGTGTCCACCAGCAAGGTGGTCTCCGGGTAGAGGCGCGCGAAGGCTTCGAACGACGCGGATTCGTGGTCGTGCGCCTGGATATAGCTATGCGCCATGGTGCCGAAGATCGGAATCCCATATAGCTTTCCAGCCAGGACGTTGGAAGTGCCGGCGCCGCCCGCCAGATAAGTGGCGCGCGCGACCTTCAACGCCGAGTCGGTCCCGTGCGCCCGGCGCGAGCCGAAATCCACCACCACGCGGCCTTGCGCGGCCGTCACCACGCGTGCCGCCTTGGCCGCCGCCAGGCTCTGGAAGTGGACTTGGTTCAGCACCAAGGTTTCAAGCAGTTGCGCTTCGAGGATCGGCGCAACCACCTGCACCAGCGGCTCGTTTGGAAAGACCAGCGTGCCTTCCGGCATGGCATAAACATCGCCCGTGAATCGAAGTTGCCCCAGGCGTTCCAGGAACTCGCCGGAGAACTGGCCCTGTGAGCGCAAGTAATCCAGATCGCCGGCCGTAAACTTCAGGTCGGCGACGAATTCGAGCACGTCGCCGATACCCGCAGCAACGATATAGTTCCGGTTCTCCGGCATCTGGCGGAACGCCAGCTCGAACACCGCCGGTTGGTCCATGTGCTCGGCCTGGTAGGCCTGCGCCATGGTCAATTCGTACAGGTCAGTAAAGAGCGCAGACGTCATTTCCGCGCGCGAACGATCTCAACCGAGCAGGTGGCATGGAAGGCAACTTGTTCAGAGACGCTTCCGAGCAAGAACCGGCTGGCGCCCCGGCGTCCATGCGAGCCAAGCGCGATCAGATCCGCGCCCCACTCGGCGGCTTGGTTGAGAATCATTTCCTGGGGTGAGGCAGAAGGAATCACCACGGTTCCGGACTCGGGCAAGCCGGCGTCCGCCAGGATCTGCTCGGCGGCCGCGACTGCATCCTGCGCCCGTTTCATGGCCTCGCCGCGCAACTCTTCCATGGCCTTGGGGTCGAAGTAAGGCGGATACGGAGTCCGGAACCAGGCTGCGGAAAGCTCCACGACGCTGATCGCGCGGATTTCGGTGCCTGCCGGCCAGGGCCGCGAGGCGACCGAGCGCACGGCCGCTTCGGAACACTGGGAGCCGTCGGTGGCCAGCAGCACCTTCATTGCGCCCGCGCCGGAGCGGGACCGCACGATTTCAACCGAACAGGGCGCGAATCGCACCACCGCTCTGGCCACGCTGCCCAACAGAAACCGCACGACGGCGGAAGCCTCGTGCGATCCCACCACAACCAGGTCTGCCCCGGTTTGTCCGGAGTAGTCAACCATCACGTCCTTCGGGTCGCCCGTAAGAACCACGCTGGTGCTCTCGATGCCGGATGATTGCAGCAGTTGGGCGGCAGATCGAATGGCCTGGTCGGCCGAACCCATCAGCGCGCCATTCAACTCCGGCGCGTTCATCGTGTGGGCCAGGTCCACGACGCTGACCACCTCGACCGAGGCACCCTGAGGCCAAGGGCGAGCCGCCACTTCAGTGACCGCTACCTGGCTTGCGGCCGTCGAATCCACCCCCAATAAAATTTTCACAATGAACCTTTCGCGCTGGTGTGCGCTACTCGGTCATTTGCAACAGGATGGCCAACTAGCGTAGGAGCCTTCCCGCGCCGGAACGGCAGCCACAGCAGCAGAAACACCGTCAGCGCCACGGCTTCGCCGGCCAGGATGTAGAGCGGCCACGGCCCCAGGTAATCCAGCAGCGAAGCGTTGGCGGGCTTTTGCCGGAGGTACATGTAGTTGGTCTTGAAGATCGCATCGAACAGGCCCACCGCGCCCATATAAAGATTCCCCGTTCGAAAGGCGGTCCACACGCTATTCGGACGCGGCCGGAGCAGCCCGCCCCAGGTCAACGTCAGAATGGTCACGATCACCAACCCATGCGCCAGGAAGAAGTAGATGCTTGGATAAGACGGAAACGGCGCCCATAGGTCTGGAGTCAGAACCGCCATGCTGCTTCCGCCCAGCCCCGCGTAGTAGGCCAACTCGTAACACCACGGCTGGAGCGCAAGCGCCGCGATGATGGTCAGCCAGAGCGTAAAATCGCAGAGTTCTAAAGGCAGGGCTTCCGGGAATCGGAAGCCTTCGGCGTGATACCGGTATCCGTACCAGACCAGTTCATTCACTAGAAGAAAGCCGCCCAGCCCGGAGCGAATCCAGAGGCCCGCTGCCTGGCTCCTCCGGCACAGCGCTGCCAGACCGGCGGCCACAGCGGGAATGAGACCGATAATCGCGAGGTGCGGCAGGCCGAAGAGCTGGAATCCGGGCACTGCCAACAGAGCCATGGGTGTCCTCGCGCACCAAAGTGTGCGTGCTTTCGCTCAGACGCCTACTGGAAACTATGATCTCAGTACCGAAAAACCGCCGCAGCCGCTGCGCCATCCGGCATACAGTCTGGAGGCAATGCGAACGGCATCCCTCCCTGCAGGACGGTCTCGACCGCCGCTATGTTGAGAAGATCCTCCTGGCCCCAATCCCATCGGCCGCCTCGCTTGGCACCCTGGAAGACGCCCGGCCTTCGGGCCAGCTTGTCGATGTAAAGGCGATGTACGCGACCGTCCGCCGCCGCACGCAGGATGGTGTCCACGTCGGTGGAAAACCGCGCGGGCGACGAGCGCTCGCGATACTCCACCAGTTCCGCGGCAGCTCGCTCGGTTTGATGGGCTTGAATGATGGCATGCGCCTGACGTAACAGGTCTTCGTTCGAAATCCAATCGCCGGCGCTTCCTTGAATACTTGTTTCCATCAGCTTCTTGTACGTGTTGATCAAGCGATAGGAAGACACGTCTTCGGTCACTCCTGCCAACACCAGCGGCGCCTTGTTGCCATTCAGAAGCTGGCCGATGCCGCGGTCCACCGCCTTGTAGAAATCGGCCAGGTAGGTGTGTTGGGTCTCGCGTCCGGAGCCTGTGCCGAAGCTGACTCCTCCCATCGTGCCCACCGACGGACCGGCTGCCGAACGATTCACCAGACCGTGATCGGGCTGCTCAAACTCCAGCACCTCTTCCAGCGTTTGCGGAACCCCCTTGGGCAGCGCCGCCGGTTCAGCGTGAAGATGAGCGCACCGCAGGAGTGCGACGTTCTTCTTCGAGAGCTTGAGAATATAAAATTCCGCCGGCCGGTGCAGGTCGTTCAGGATCGCCCGGATGTCGAAGCAGCCTCCGACCGTTAACGACTGGCCCACCGATTCGAACAACTCGAATTGCTGCAGCACATCCGGCGCCCGGAAGATAACCCGGCCCCAGTGCGAGCCGGCCAGCAATTCGTCTTCGCGCGCCAACTCCTGGAGCGGCGCGAGCAGATCCTTCACCTCGGACTCGGGAACCTTTCGGGCCGCGAGTTGTGCGGCGGCTTCCTGCAGACTGCTCTTGAGGATGGCCGCCATGGATTTCGCCTGCGCTCCGGGCCGATAGGCCGGTAGCAGGAGTGTTACGCAAGGTCCGCCAGATCGCATAAGGTCCTGCAAGTCCTTGAGTTCGAGCGATTCCAGCGTCGCAACCTTAAGCTCGGTCATAAACGTCCTCCGCTGGAAAGAACAGGCACGTCTCCGGCCATTCCCGTTTGTGGCGGATGCAGTCGTACGTGCTCGCACCTCGGCGCGAAGCCCCGGATGGTACGCAGCGTGCACGTCCTTACGTAACGTAACAGTGATCCTTTAGCCGGAAAGGAATTCCTCCCAATGCCATCCAAGCGGTTCCAGTTTCAAGACGAGGCTCGCCAGAGCATCCTGAAGGGTGCGGAAATTCTCGCTGACGCGGTGCGGGTAACGCTCGGTCCAAAGTCCAAGAGCGTGCTCATTGAGAAGCGCTTCGGCCGGCCCATTGTCTGCGATGACGGCGTCACCATCGCCAAGGAGGTCGAACTCAAGGATCCCGAAGAGAACCTGGGAGCGCAAATGGTGCGGGAAGCGGCCGAGCGAACCGGCGAGGCGGTAGGCGATGGCACCACCACTTCCACGCTGCTGGCGCATGCGATTCTCGCCGAAGGCGTCCGCAACGTCGCCGCGGGAGCCAGCGCGGTAGACCTGAAGCGCGGCCTCGCGCGCGGCCTGCATGCCGCGGTGGATTCGCTGCGCGCCTCGTCGCGCCCGGTCACCAGCAAGCGGGAGAAGGCTCAGGTGGCCGCGATCTCCGCGCACAACAACGCCACCATCGGCGATCTGGTGGCGGATGCCGTCGAGAAAGTCGGAGCCGAGGGCGTGATCACCGTCGAAGAGTCCAAGACCACCGAGACGGTGCTGGACGTTGTGGAAGGCCTGCAATTCGACCGCGGGTTCCTCTCTCCCTACTTCGTCACCGATCCGGAACGCATGGAGGCCGTGCTGGACGAACCCTTCATCCTGCTCTACGAGAAGAAAATCACCAGCGTGAAGGACCTGCTGCCGCCGCTCGAGCTGGTGGTGCGGGCCGGGCGGCCGCTGCTGATCATCTCCGAGGATGTCGAAGCCGAAGCGCTCGCCACGCTGGTGGTAAACAAGCTCCGCGGCACGCTGGCGTGCGCAGCCGTGAAGGCTCCCGGATTCGGCGACCGCCGCAAGGAAATGCTGCAGGACATCGCCATCCTCACCGGCGGCCAACTGATCGCCGAAGAGCTGGGCATCAAGCTGGAGAACGTGGCTCTGGACCAGTTGGGCCAGGCCAAGCGCGTGGTGATCGACAAGGACAGCACCACCATCGTGGGCGGAGGCGGCGCCAAGGCGGCCATCGAAGGACGCTGCCGCGAGATCCGCAAGCAGATCGAAGAGACCACTTCCGACTACGATCGCGAGAAGCTGCAGGAGCGGCTGGCGAAGCTGACCGGCGGCGTGGCCGTCATCCGCGTGGGCGCGCCTTCTGAGTCCGAGCTCAAGAAGATCAAGGAAGCTTTCGAGGACGCCATCAGCGCCACCAAGGCGGCCGTAATGGAGGGCATCCTCCCGGGCGCGGGTCTGGCGCTGCTGCGGGCCATCGACGCCGTGGAGGCCGAAGAGGCCAGGTGCGATGAAGACGAAAAGACCGGCTTGCGAATCCTCAAGAAGGCGCTGGAGGCGCCCACCCGCCAGATCGCCGCGAACTCATCCATGGACAGCGGCGTGGTGGTGGATCGCATGCGCTCGTGCAAGGGCAACTGCGGCCTGGATGCCTCCACCGGCAAATACGTCGACCTGATGGAAGCCGGCATCATCGACGCCACCAAGGTGGTCCGGGTGGCGCTGGAAAACGCGGTGTCGGTGGCCGGCACGCTGCTGCTCACCGAGGCGACGATGACCGAGGAGCGGGAGCCGAAGGCCGCACCCGGCGTCGCATCGGAGATGGGCGTCGACTAATTGTAGGGCAGCCAATTCTGGCTGCCGCCGGCTTCAGCCAGCCCCCCGTTACGGTCTTTGAGCGCTTTCACGCACTCTTTGGCTGAGGCTTTCCGCTCACAGCGTCTTATATACCGGGCATGGTGAACAAACAAAAGCGCCAGCGTTCGGTACGCCTCTTGCGGAAACAAAAGTGGGCAAACGTGTAGACGTGTCACGGAGCGAAAGGAGGATGAGTATGAGCGACAGAGAATTGAGGGAAGCAGTCGAACAGGCGCTCGATTGGGAGCCGATCATCAACGCCAAAGGAATTGGGGTTTCAGTTAAAGACGGTGTCGTAACGTTAAACGGTCATGTTACTAGTTATCCCGAACAACGCGAGGCCGAAACAGTGGCAGGCCTGGTCCGAGGAGTGAAAGCGGTGGTGTGCGAGCTCGAAGTAGAGCTGCCTTCGCACTACGAGCGAAGCGATGCAGAGATCGCCCGCGCAGCCTCGAATGCCCTCGCCTGGAACACGCTGCTGCCGAAAGACAAGATCCAGGTCTGGGTGGACAAAGGCCGCGTCACGCTGGAAGGCTCGGTGGATTGGCAGTATCAGCGCAAGTCGGCCGACCGGTGCGTGCGCTATCTGGCGGGAGTGACGGACGTGAACAATCACATCGTCGTCAAGCCCAGCGCGGACCAGGTGGCGGTGAAGACTCAGATTGAAGCCGCGCTGCTGCGCAACGCGAAGTTGGACGCCAACGGGATTCGCGTGGACGTTCGCGGAGACCGGGTGATCCTGAGCGGCACGGTTCAGTCCTGGGTGGAACGCCAGGAAGCGGAACGCGCGGCCTGGGGATCGCCGGGCGTTTGCGACGTCGAGAATCTGCTGATGGTGAACCCGGTGGCGAGCCTGGTCACGTACTAGATCCGCTCACCCAACCGAAAGGAGGCGGAGCATGATCGCTTTCAAGCGTATTCTGTTTCCGGTCGATTTTTCAGGGCAGTGCACGGCCACCGTGCCGGCCGTGAAGGCGTTGGCGAAGCGCTTCAATTCAGAGGTGGTGCTGCTGCATGTGGTCGACTTGCCTGCCACCTGGTTCGGGTCGCCTGAAGCCGCGTCCTGGGCGGCGCTCATCAATGCCGAGCGGATGCGCGAGGAAGGCCGGATCGCGCTGGACCGCTTTACAGCCCGGACCTTTACCGGCACTCCGGTGATTGCGGAAGTGGACGAAGGCGAGGCCGGCCAGGTGATCGTGGACCACGCTCACGACGACTATGCCGATCTGATCATGATGCCTACGCGGGGCTATGGTCCGTTTCGCGCTATGTTGCTGGGATCCATCACCGCCAAGGTGCTGCACGACGCGCGCTGCCCGGTCTGGACCGGCGTTCACACCGAACAGATGCAGGCGCATCCGCCGGAGCGCTGGAAACGCCTGCTGTGCGCGCTGGACAGCGATCCTCGCGACGTGGCCGTGCTCAAATGGGCGGCCGAGTTCGGGTCCCAGCAGGGCTTGGAACTGCGGCTGGTTCACGCGGTCCAGGGCGCGGACTCCACGCTCACTCGAGAGAGCGACCCGAGCATGTACGAATTCCTTTTCAACGTGGCTCGCGAGCGGCTCGCCAAGATGCAGGCCGAAGCCGGAACCAATTTCGACATCTGCTTTCTCGGCGGACGCGTCGAGCGCGCCGTGCATCAGGCCGCCATCGGGCATGAAGCCGACCTGATCGTCATCGGCCGCGGCGTAATGCAGAAGAAGATGGGGCGGTTGCGCAGCAGCGCATACTCCATCATCCGCGAAGCGCCTTGCCCGGTGATCAGCATCTGAGATCGCGCGGATCGGAGCAGTCGAATGGACCTGAATGCACAGGTTGCAACCCGGCTGGATGAGGTGGCCGATCTGCTCGCGGAACAGGGCGCCAGTCCCTTCCGGGTCCAGGCTTACCGGCGCGGCGCTGAAACAGTGCGGCGCTTGCCCCGGCCCGTCAGCGAGATTCTCGAGCAGGAAGGCCTGGAGGGGCTGCGCAAGCTGCCCGGCATCGGCGACCGTCTGGGCATCGCGATCCGCGACATCCTGCATTTCGGCCGGCTTCCGATGCTGGATCGTCTGCGCGGCGAGTCCGATCCGGTGGAGTTGTTGCAGACCGTTCCGGGCATCGGGCCGGTACACGCCGAGCGGTTGCACCACGAGCTGGGCGTCGATTCTCTGGAAGACCTGGAAGCCGCGGCGCACGATGGAAGGCTGGCCGATGTGGCGGGCCTCGGCCACAAGCGCGTGACCGGCATCATGGACTCGCTGGCAACCCGGCTGGGCCGGCTGCGTCCGCCTGCTCCGGCCGATGCGGACCAGGCTCCGGTGGACGAGCTGCTGGACGTGGATCGCGAATATCGCGAATCGGCCGACGCCGGAAAGCTCCACAAAATCGCGCCGCGCCGATTCAATCCATTGGGCGACGCCTGGCTTCCGATCCTGCACACGCACCGGGGCGACCGGCACTATACCGCGCTGTTTTCCAACACCGCCCGCGCGCACAAGCTGGGCAAGACCGGAGACTGGGTGATCCTCTACTACGATGGCGCGCGGGGCGAGCGCCAGTCCACCGTGATCACCAGCCAGTTCGGCGCGCTGAAGGGCCGGCGAATCGTGCGCGGGCGCGAAGAGGAATGCGCGCAATACTACGGTGCGCGTCTGCCGCACGCCAGCGGTCAGTAAGGGAGGTTCAACATGAACGCAACGGAAACACTGCTCACGGATCTGGTCCACGACGCCGCCATCCCGCTGACGGGCGCGGCTCAGGATTACCAGCCGCTGCTCGATCTGATCGGAGACGCGCGCTTCGTGCTGATCGGCGAAGCCAGCCACGGCACGCACGAGTTTTATCGGGAGCGCGCGCAGATTACGAAACGATTGATCCAGGAGAAAGGCTTCAGCATCGTGGCGGTGGAGGCGGATTGGCCGGATGCCTATCGCATCAACCGCTTCGTGCGGGGCCAGGGCACGGACTCGGACGCGGTGGACGCGCTCGCCGGGTTCCGCCGTTTTCCTGCCTGGATGTGGCGCAACGCCGACGTACTGGATTTCGTCGGTTGGCTGCGCGCGCACAATGACTCGCTCGCTCCCGGGCACGCGCAAGCCGGATTCTATGGGCTGGATCTCTACAGCATGCATGCCTCCATCGAAGCCGTGCTCGAATACCTCGACAAAGTGGACCCGGAAGGAGCGCGCCGCGCGCGGCATCGCTATTCCTGCTTCGAAAACTTCGGCGAAGATCCGCAGGAGTACGGCTACTCGGCCGGGCTGGGCTTGAGCGACACCTGCGAGCGCGAGGTGATCGAACAGCTCATCGATCTCGAGCGCCGGGCCGCGGAATATGCGCGCCGCGACGGCCGCATCGCTTCCGATGACTTCTTCTACGCCGAGCAGAACGCGCGCCTGGTGCGCAACGCCGAAGAATACTACCGCGCCATGTTCCGCGGCCGGATCTCCTCGTGGAACTTGCGCGACCGCCATATGGGGGAAACGCTGGACGCGCTGGTGGACTACTTCGAGCTGCGCGAACCCGGTGCGAAATTCGTGGTGTGGGCTCACAATTCGCATCTGGGCGACGCGCGCGCCACGCAAATGGGACGGCAGGGCGAGTTGAACCTCGGCCAACTGGTGCGCGAGCGCTACGGAAAAGAATCCCGGCTGATCGGTTTCAGCACCTACACCGGAACGGTGACGGCGGCTTCCAACTGGGGCGGTGCGGCGGAGCGCAAACGCGTGCGGCCGGCGTTACCGCAAAGTTACGAAGGGCTGTTTCATGAGGCGGGCATTCCACGCTTCCTGCTGAAACTCACTGACGCGAGCCGGCTGGCGCAGATCCTGGCGGAGCCCATGCTGGAACGCGCCATCGGAGTAATCTACTTGCCGGAGAACGAGCTGGCCAGTCATTATTTCTACGCCAGCCTGCCGCGCCAGTTCGACGCGATCCTGCACTTCGATCAGACGCGCGCGGTGGAACCGCTGGAGCGCACGTCGGAGTGGAATATCGGCGAGCCGGCCGAGACGTTTCCTTCGGGCATTTGAGCCTGCTGCTTCTTCGAGAAACGCTCCAGCGCGCGGCGCGCGGCCAGTTCTCCGGCGGCGACCATGCGCTTGATTCCCGCATCGCCCGGCCAGTACCCGGCGATCGGAACGCGCGGGTGAATGTGCAGATCGGTGTGACGGAGCGAAGTCCGGTAGTGGGCCGGGTAGACGCGGTGCGCATGCCGATGAGCGGGGTGGAAGCCCATGTCCCGCAAAACCGAGCTGACTTCCCAGACATCGGAAGAGATCACGAAGTCCGCCCCCATCTGGCGGCAGACATCGGCGGGAAGCACGCATGCGATTCCGCCATCCTTCAATACGTGCCCCTCGCGGCGCACGCGGCCGCGGATCACGCGCATCGCGCAACTGGCGTTGATCGCCGAGGCCAGATGGCCGGTGGTGAGCGCGATGGCTCGCTTGCCCGGAAGCGCCGTCGCGATGGCCGCGAAAGGCAGGCGCAGATCCGAGAATCGGTGCGGCAGATGGCGCGCGCAGAAGCGCTCCAGCGTGTCTCCATGCAGCAGTTTCGGCCAGAACACCCCGCGCGCCATTTCGATCAGGTCCTGCCAGGTCATTCCGGCGGCGATTCCGGCGCCGATGATGCTGCCCGCGCTGGCGCCGGCGACGATGGCGGGATGGATGCCGGCCTCGGTAAGTACTTTGAGGACGCCGATGTGGGCCAGACCGCGAACGGAACCGCCGCTCAAAGCCAATCCAATGCGTGGGGAGGAAAACGGAAGCAAACTGCCTGCCAAGTTCAAGTATAACAGTGTTCAGAGAATGAATGACCGATAAGATTGAACGCCTGGCGGAACTGGTGCGGCGCGCCGGGACCACTCCTCATCCCGGCCCTCGCGCCGTGGGGCGGAACATTCTTACCAGGCAAGTCGACGCGGTGCTGCTGTGGATCCGGCGCTACGTGCCGCCGCTGCACTGGTTGGGGGCAGGCGCGTTCGGCCTGGCGCTCTACCTATATGCGTGGCTGACGGCGCGAACGTCGCGGCTGGCCAGCGTGGGCGCGAGAGCCTGGCCGGATGTGCCCGGGCGCTGCGTGCTGGCGATCTGGCACGACAGCGCTCCGTCTTTGCTGGTGGCGGTCGCAAAAGCCCGGCCGCGGGCGCGCTTGGCCATCAT
>JAIQFN010000013.1 GCA_020073265.1 Terriglobia bacterium
GCCGCTTCCATAGCGAAATGGTCGGCGCCGTGGTGTCCAGCTTCTCCTTGATGTCGTTGTAGCTGGAGCCTTCGTCCAGCATCAGTACGATCTTCATTCGGACGGCCACGCTGGCCGGAAGATTGCGACGCCGCAAATGCGCTTGCAGTTCGCCCCGTTGAGTTGGAGTCAAGGTAATGCGAGAACGCAACGTCATAATCATATGACGTTACCTGGGCTAGTAAAGAGTACTTAGAGACAACCCACTAGAGCTATTGGAATTGGGTTCCTGGGGAGATGGGGCTAGAATCTTAGAGATGACGGAAATGCCGAACCCGGCCGAGATCCAGTTCGCCACTCCGTCCGAACTCTCGCTTCTGCGGGCTGCTCTCCTGGAAGGACCTGCGGCCGCGGAAGCGGCAAAGAGCTGGCTCGCCCTGCTTCGGAATGGAGAAGCTCGCTCTGGATTTCGCGGCCTGGAACAGCCTCGAGGCGATTGCTCCCGCTGGTCTACCGGAACGCGAAGGCATTCATTCCCGCGCCCTGGCGAGATGATCTCCGGCTAGTGCATCACGAATATTGGGCTGACAATCAAAAACGCTTCCACCGCTTACAAGGTACTGCTGTCCTGGTTTGAGGCACATGGCTGTCCCACGCTGGTCCTCAAAGGCATGGCGTTAACCCTTCTTCACTACCGGGATATGGCGCTCCGTCCCATGTCCGACCTTGACATTCTCGTGCCGGAGGACCGGGCTCCCGAAGTCGTCGGCCTGGTGCAGCGTGACGGATGAAACGGTACTCTACTACCTTCCGAGCGCGCCAAGACACCGTTACTTTTACCGCTATACCCACGCGGTAGGGTTGACCCGTTCAGACCACGGAGTTCTGGACCTGCATTGGCACGTGCTTTCCGAAGCTACGTTCCGAGGGGCGGATCGGTCCTTCTGGAGCAACAGCCTTCCGCTCTTGGTGAACACGATCGAGTCGAGCGCTCAATCCTACCGATCAGCTCCTGCATGCGTGCGTGCATGGCTTTGCGGCCGACGAGATGATGCCTCCGATTCGCTGGATAGCGGACGCGGTTACTATACTCCGGAGCACTCCGATGGACTGGACCCGGCTCGTGAATCTGGCCAGAGACCTGCACGTCACCATATCGCTGGGCGCCTCTTTGTCATTCCTGCGCACGACATTTCCGACCCCCATACCCGAAGAGGTTGTGGAGGAACTCAAGGCTGTGCGGGTCGACCATGCGGAGCGGCGCTACTTCGAGACACTGGTGCACCGCAACTCGGGTTGGCGAGAGGTGTTGGCCTACAATCTCGCGATGGAGTTCGAGGTGCAAGACGGCAGCGTTCTCTTTCCGGTGCTGAGCGTACGGAACGAGTGGGGAACGAAAGTGCTTTGGACGACCGACACCGGTACCGAATGGCATGGACGGAAGGGACCGCCCGGCCGCTACCGGGTGATCGCTTGGATTCCTCCGAATTTCCTGGCTGCCGGCGCCATGACGGTCAGTGCGGCAGTCCACTCGTTCCTTCCCCGGACGGAGCATTTTTGTGAAGTTGACGCAGTAGGTTTTCAGGCCGTCGACACCCTGGGAGCCGGGACCGCGCGAGGCTACTTCACGGGTCATATCGGGGCTGCAATACGGCCGAAGCTGGAGTGGACCGTGGAATACGAGGCAGGTGTCACCGGCACAAATCCAGCCCGGATGTCGGCGCCTCGATCTGATCGCGCTGTTTAGCTCAAGATAGTTCCTTGTGTCCCGCGATTTCCTGCCTCGTCGAGCTGCCGGCGCCTATCCACATGAGCTTTCAACATGCCCAAGGCCACTTTGGGGGGAAGACGGCAGGGTCGACTCTTGGAAGCGCCTGCGGCGTGCAGGGTGACGGTATCGAGCTGTATCCCGGTCAACTGCTTCTGCTCCACCCGCCTGAGCCAGTCCCGATGCTCTGATCCCTGTAGGAATGGATTTTCAGTGAATAGTCCGCACTCGCGGAATGCGCTCTTCCGGATCAACGCTCCACGCAGAGAAATGCGGGATTCGTCCTCCTGCTCGGAAGACACAACCCTGCCGCGAACCCAGGCAACTCCTGGGTCCCTCTCGCTGGCACGCACCAGAGCATCCAGTGCGCCGGGCTGCAATCGATCGCCCGGCTCGAGCAAAACCAGCAACTCGGCAAAGCACTCCCGGATTGCACAGTTCCAGGCCAGGGCATTGACGACCGCTTCCGGGAAGGAAAGAAATCGCACGCTCCCCGGGAGACTGGCCGCGTCGTCCGTCATGGCGCACGCCGGACCGCCGGCCGCGACGATGAGCTCCGTTCTGGGGTAGCCTTGCTCTTCAATTCCGGCCGCAAGACTCCTCAGCTCCTCATGATCTTCTTCGCAAAGATGCACAATTACGGAAACAAACGGCCGCCGCTCTCCGGCTCGGCGATTGGGCGCAGCGGTGATCCGCGCTTCTAGAGCTCCCTGAATGGCGGCCGGGATGCGCGACCGGTCGGTTCCCAAGTGAATCGCCGCGCGCGGAATCTCATTGGAGACACGACCCAGGAATTCCAGCGTCTGGACGCCGGCGTGCGGCAGATGCACGAGAGTTTCTGACGCGAGTGCGCGCTCGATTTCAGATGGCTCCACCGGTCCCAGTGTGGTTTCTGGCACTCCAGAAAACCGCGGCTTCAGCACCAGCTTGAGCGGCAGGCTCTCTCGCAACTGCTCGCGGTATTCGTCTTCGAGAAACAGCACCACTTTGTCGAAACCAGGCTGATGCACCGTGCGGCAGCGGGTTGCAAGCTCGGGATACAGATTCAAGTTCTGGGGGTCCAGCTTGGCCGTCGAATACAACCGGTATGCGCGTGGCTCCGGGTCCAGGGCCAGGGCGAGATAATCGTCCGATATGAAGTCCAGTCCGCCCAGCAGGCACGCCAGAGAGGTCGAGGATTTGCCCGATCCTCCGCGGCCGGGCATCAGTACGGCTCGGCCGTCATACCCAACCGCCGCCGCGTGCACCAGCTGACGGCCGTTGAGCTCCATCCACCAGTGGAGAATACTGCGAAGCGGTGCAGCCAGGACCCAGGGCGGCAGCTGTTTGCTCGATCGCACCCAGAACATTGCCTGGCGAGTCTCGCGATCCATCCCGCTGACCGACCCCTCGCCCCACTGGTAGGCGGAGCGGTATCGGAGACTGTCGAAACCCCAGATATTGCCGCTCGCGGTGAAGTCTCTCCAGGGCCGGGGTGATGGCGCCAGGCGAACGCCGGTGGTTTCCGAATCCCAGAGGCAGATTTCGCAGTGAGGATCGGCCTGCACGCCAAGAATAGGACAGGCCAGTCCTGGAACGATCGCCGGAATCAGAGCTTCGCCCGCAAAGCGGAGCCTGACAGAAGTGCCAGCCACTCGGAAATCGCGCACGATTTCGCCCGCCCGCGCGGACGCGGCTGCGTACCCTTCTTGGAGCTGGGCGAAGAAGCGCGCTTGTTCTTGTTCTGTCGCGGGTAAGCCGTCCATTGTTAAGAACCGTCTATCGAACCGGCGTGTCATGCGAGCGCGGAAGGTCCTGACTCGTAAACCCCATTCACGCCCCCGTCTCCACCGGTTGCGCTCGCCTCAACAAGGAAAAGAGCTTCTCTCTAGTCTCATCCGAGTGGCTGCACCGGATGCCTTCTCGAAGATTCGCTATGGCCGCGGATAGGTTGCCTCGCTCCATTTGCTCGCGCACATGCTCAAACGCCCGCAGCGCGTAGGCCTCACCTGCTCTTCGCGACAGGGTGTCCACCTTTGCGCTGGGCAGATAGCTCCTGGCGATCTCGATCACGGCGCGCGTGTCTGCGATCTGCTCGCCGGACGCGATTACCCGAGCGCTCTCGGACCCACTGCTTCGCCGGAAAAACGCCAGCGGCTTGGGGTCATACCAAAACGGATAGTAAACCGAAAGCCGCTGCCACATCTCCCAATCGTAAGCAGACTTGGCTTGAGGACAATATCCGCCGAGCCGCTCGTAGGCTTCGCGCCGGACCACGATCGACGGCGTCGCCAAACGGGAAGAGCATCCGATGCGGTCCAACCAGCCGTCGATCGTACCGGGCGTCTCGCGCTCCAGGAACGACAGACCAGC
Organism: Terriglobia bacterium; assembly: GCA_020073265.1. Taxonomy (GTDB): domain Bacteria; phylum Acidobacteriota; class Terriglobia; order Bryobacterales; family Bryobacteraceae; genus Palsa-89. The sequence continues at coordinate 4,100 of JAIQFN010000013.1, forward strand.
GCTCCGTCCCTCTTCATCGACGTAGGCCTGCCTGCAAAAGGCCGCTCCGATATCCGGCGCCTCACGAATCCCCACCTGCATGGCTTCGTAAAAACCCGGCGCCACCCAATCGTCGTCGTGCAAGAGATGGATCCATCGCCCGCGGGCCCGCCGCACACAAACGTTGAATATCTCCGGCTGCCCGGCGCGGATCAGGTGCCGGTACAAACCGACCCTCTCTCCGGCGATCGATCGGACCGTTGCTTCGATGTCAGCCTGGAGCGAATCATCCGGACCGTCGCTCACCACTTCGATCTCCATTTCCTCCGGGCCGGGCGATCGTGCCAGAACGCTCCGCAGCGCCTGCTCCAGATAGCGACTTCGTCGATATACCGTCAGCACAACCGACCAGAAGGGCCGTTTCCGGGAGGACACCTCGGCAATTTTGGGAAAGACCACCGCAGCGGACGCGTCGGCCGGTTCATCCGCCTGCATCACTCCCAAACGGACAAGTTGCCGGCTGTCTTCCAGCTTCACCGAATGTGCCGGATCATAACAGCTAAGCGACGGTTGCTCGCTGAGCGCTTGCTCGTACCCCCGATATCGTATCGCCTCACCGTAGTGCTCCTTGCGTCTGACTTCTTCGGAAACACGGCCGTGAAAGCATGAGAAGTATTTATAGTGGAGCAGACATCCCGTTTCGACGGCGATCTGATCGAGCGGCAGATTGGTCCAGTGTTGGCCACCGGCTAGAATGCAGTCCTCATCATACTTGAGCAGTGGAACTTTGCTCAGGTAACATCTATCCTCTTTAAAGACTCGCTGCCGGAGTCCGCCGAAGTAGGCCGTCTGATTGTGAAACGGTCCGGCAGCGTTGTCGTATTCATGGTAGAAGCGGCGATCAAAGTAGGGACATACTTCCTCAAAGGATCTTCCCGGCGTGTAGCGGGTGTCCTGAATTGGCAGGTCAGAGTACATGTCCAGGTGAATTGCTTTGAAGGCTCGCTTCCCCTTGAGGTCCAACCGCCGGCATAGGTCCACAATACTTCTATGCTCACAGTCCGGGTAATAGAGCAGCTCGTCGGTATCGACGATCACACACCAGTGATCTCGCCCATGCATCCGAAGTATCGGCTCAAACCAGCCTGCGCCGAAGTTTGCTCGATTGAAAGAGAAATAGGACTGCCAAAGATAAACGTCAGGCTGATTGAGTAAATACTCGGCACTGCCGTCTGAGGAACCGTTGTCCACCACCAGAAACGAACGTATGCCCTTATTGCGGTAGTACTCAAGAAAGTAAGGCAGGCGAGCCAGCTCGTTTCTCAAGACCGTGCAGCAGAGTGGTTCTGCCGGCCGTGGATTGAGATATCGTGGATCCTTGCGCACCAGTCCGTAGTGGCGGAAGACCGCCTCAGGGCCCTCCTGCGTGAGCATGACATTCACAAAGTGTTTGTGGAGCAGGGCCTCGTTAGGATGATGTTCCAGCGCTTGCCGATAGACCTGGATCGCCTCGTCCAGCCGCCGCTGTCCCTGCATCACAGCGCCCAGCAGAATGGCGGCCTGGAGGTGCCCGGGGTCCAAAGCCAAGGCCTCGCGGAAGCCTGCAATCGCCGCCGCGAGCTTGCCCTTACTGTGCCAGGCTCTGGCCAGGATGTATCGGCTTTGGGCAGAACTTCCGGACAAAGAATCGTGCTGCATGCTCGTGGTCCATTATAATAGCGGCCGAAACGGCCCCTTCGAAAAACTTGTCACCGCAGCTAGTGTACGTGAGACGGCTTCCAGCGTGGACTTCGCCTCGTACCCGGACTGTACAGTACTTACGGATCACCCCGTACCGCTTGAATGTCCATCGTTGTGGATTCGATAATAAAAGATATGGGTGAGTGGTGTTTTCGAGTCAATGCGCCATCGGTCGTCTACGAGCAATTCGACAACGAGTTGGTCGCCATTCATATGGGCACCGGTGTGTATCACAGCATGGTTGGCGTAGCCACAGACGCGTTCGTCTTATTGTCGAAAGAAGCGACCGCGGCGGAGCTGGCTGAAGCGCTCGCAACCAGGTACGCGGCAACATCCAGCGAGATCCTGACCGCGCTGGCGCCGTTTCTGGAAGAACTTCAGAAAGAACAACTGATCGTACGGGTGGAAACGCCTAAGCCGCGAGAACCCCTCCGGGTGGCTGGAGATGAGAGCGGGTTGCCATTCGTTCCGCCCAGCTTGGAGGCCTTCAAGGATCTGGAAGGTCTTCTCCTTTTGGACCCGATTCATGAAGTGGATGACGAGGGTTGGCCTCCGCCCTCCCAGCCGGCGGCGACATGAAGCTTGCTGGCAGGCTTCCGCGATGAACTTCGACCCGCGTGAAGCGGCCATGCACGGCATCGTGGCGTCGATGCGCTTCCCGGGACCCGACTATTGCGAAGTGCTGCGATGGCTGCACCAGGACTTACTACCGGAAAGCTATTTAGAAATCGGTGTCTTTCGGGGACATTCCTTGAGCCTGGCGATGCCGCCGACCATTGCGCTCGGCATCGATCCCTGCCCCGAGGTCGACGATCGCTGGAGAACCGAGACACACGTCCCGCGGATGCCCAGCAGCGAATTTTTCGCGAAGCACACCCCCGAGGAATTCTTTAGGACCGATCGTTTTTCATTCGCATTCGTCGACGGTTTGCACCAATTCGAACAGACGATCGAGGATATCTTTAGCCTGGAGGTTTACGCACAGCCAGAATCGGTGGTCGCCGTTCACGACACCATGCCCCTTGACGAAAAAACGCCGCGCGGGACCGCCGCGCAAAATTTTATACGGGGGACGTCTGGAAGGTAATTCCATTTCTGAAGTACTACCGCCCCGACTTGGAGCTTATTACGGTCCGGACAGCTCCGTCGGGACTAACCCTGATCCGGCGACTGAATCCGTCGCGCAGGAGATCGAAGGAAGAGATCGAAGCGCTCGGCCGGTTCCGGGAGTTGCCCTGGGAGTACTACAAACAACACCGCAATGAGTTTCTGGAAACGATACCGAACGAGCGAGGCGCGGTAGTGAGTTGGCTGCGTAGTCGGGTTTATGATCAGCATCGTAGTTCCGGCGTATAACGGCGCGGAGTTTCTCGATTCGGCCCTCGCGTCGATCGAGGCCCAGCAGTTCGCCGACCGGGAAGTATTGCTGGTCGATGATGGATCGGAGGACGAACTGCGGCCTCCCGCATTCGTGCGCTACTTTCGCCAGCCGCACCAGGGAGCGTCGGCAGCCTACAATCGAGGCATCCGTGAGTCGCGCGGCGAATTCCTGGCCTTCCACGACATCGACGACCTGTGGACTCCCGGACATCTCTCACGGCTTCACGCTGCTCTTCTCGCGCATCCGGAAGCAGGCATTGCACAGGGGCGCATGCGGCAGCTCTCGGGCGACCGGATCAGCGGCCCCTATCGGATGCCTTACATACAAAGCTGCCTGTTCCGCCGAGAAGTGTTTGAGATCAGCGGCGGCCTTGACGAGACCATGCCTCTCGGAGAAGACTACGATCTGATGTACCGCTGCTGGGAAAAAGACATTGTCAAAATCAACGTCGAGGAGGTGTCCTTAGTCTATCGCCGGCACGATGGGAACATTTCGCGCGGCAACAACTTTCGATCTCATCTGATGGTGATGAAACGGCGGGTGGACCGGATTCGATCGGGCCAGGTGGATCCGACCGAGCAGCGGCGCTTTCTTTTTCGGGACTATATCGGCGATCCGGAAGGGGCGATCCAATGGACTCTCTGGTCAGCGTCGTAATCCCGGCGCACAATAGCCGGTACATCGCTTCCGCGCTCGACAGCATTCTCGCTCAGAAGCAACGGCCGCTCGAAATTCTGGTGGTCGACGACGGCTCCACCGATTCCACCGCCCAAATCGTGCGGGCATACGCTCCGAAAGTCCGCCTGATCGAACAGGACCAGCGGGGGCATCCGGCAGCGCGAAATGCGGGCATTGGTGCAGCGACCGGCCAGTTTCTCGCGTTCCTGGATCATGACGACCTGTGGAGTCCGGACAAGCTCGAACGCCAGATCGCCAGCTTCGAGCGCGATCCGGAGCTCGACTTGGTATTCGGCCACATACTGAATTTTTTCACTCCGGAAATGCCGCTGGAGGAGCGTGCGCGCTTTCGCGTTCCGCTGCGGCCGCTTCCCGGATTGTTGCAGGGCGCCATGCTGGCGCGGCGGCGGTCCTTCGATCGCGTGGGACTGTTTTCTGAAAAGCGAGGCACGGGCGATTTTCTCGATTGGTACGGTCGCGCGCTGCTGGCGCGAATGAACATCGAAATGCTGCCGGAAACGGTGCTCTACCGGCGCATTCACGCGGACAACTATCAACGCACGCACAAACACCAGCGCCGGGAGTATCTGCGCGCGGTGAAAGAGCTGCTGGACCGGCGCCGCGCACTTTCGGGTGGTTAGCGTCTTATGCTGCCATTCCAGTCGCGCACCAGGACGGCGTTGCCGGGAGGAACATCGTGGCGGTCGTAGTATTCGCGATGAATGGGCAAGGCCTCGGCCATCTGATCCGCGGCACGATCGTAAGCACTGCTCTCGCTTCCGTGGGCGAGCGGCCGGTGATCTTTTCAGGCGGCCAATATCAGCCCGGAGGACTGGAGCAGTTTCCAGTCCGGGTGGTGCCCTCGCTGTGGGGCGCCACCGACGAGGTGCGCAAGCGCGTAGCCTCCGAACTGCACTCGTTGGCCAGCATTTCGTTGCCGGCGGTGGTGGTCGAAGATACCCACCCAGCGCCGATTCAATTGCCGGCTGCGATTCGCCGCGTGCTGCTGGTTCGTCCTACTTCGTTCGAATATCTGGTCCGTCTGAACGAAAGCTACAGCGGCCTGTATTCGGTCTTCCTTTTGTGCGATTCGCCGGATTCCCCTACTTGGCCCTACGACCAAGCCCAAACCCGGCAGTTGGCCCGTTGGAAAAATTGGCGCGTCATCGGCCCAGTCTACCGCACGGCTTCCGAAGATGCGGTCCGCCAGGTGCGGGCCCGCCATCATCTGTCCGGCGATCAGGAGGTGTGCGTCTTCAGCATGGGCGGGGGCGGCGCCAAGGTCAACGACCCGAAGGGCCAGGATTTTGTGCGTTTCCTGAGGCTGGCGTTGCAAGTGGCCGATGTCATCGAGGCCGCGGGATCGCGTGTTCGGTTGCTTTTCGTGAAGGGACCCTACTTTCCGCCGCGCATCCCCATCCCTCCGCGATTCGAGGTGGTGCAGGACGAAGACCAAATGCCGGCACTGCTGAAGATTGCAAAGGGAGCGGTCGTCCGCGCGGGTTTCAACACTCCGTGGGAGTGCATCGCTGCCGGGACACCGTTTCTTCCGTTGATCGGCACCACCTATGCTGAGCCTGTGACAGAGCGGCTGAACCGCCTGACGTCGCTTGGGTTGGTCCCGCCCAACATAGAAAGCTTCTGGCTCGATGACAAGTGGCGCGAGGAGTATCGCCGTATTGCCAGAGGCATTGTTGCAAAGCACTCCGGTATGCCCGAGCCACGGGAGCTGCAGCGTTTGATTCTCGATCGGCAGAGGACGCGCGTGACGCCAAAGCAGAAGCGGAGCACGCACCGCATGAGCAGCGCCAAGCAGGGACTCCCGCTGGTGATTCGCATTGACGATGTAGTGTGCCAGGAGCCGGCGCTGTGTTGGCTGCTCGACCTGCTTGCCTGGCGTGGCCTGCGCGCTTCGCTCGAGGTGGTCCCTTATCTCTTGCAGTTCGACGAGACTTTGCTCGACCGCTTCGATCCTTCCAGGAAGTTGTTCGAGGTTTCTCAACACGGATATGCCCACGTTCCTCGCACTCCCGATAGCGGGCGGCGCTGCGAATTTTCCCCCGAAAGCACCGCGCCCACGCCGGAGGACGTTGAAGTCATTGCGCGGGGCAAACAGCAAATCGAGGCGGCATTCCCCAATCGGTTCAAGGGCGGATTTTCGCCACCCTTTGATGCCCTGCCCCCCTGGCTGCCTGCGGCTTGGCATGCGCTGGGCGGTACGTTCGTATCGTGCCTTCACACTAACTCCGTGCCGGGTTCGCCCTTGCCCGTCAGACGCGCGGGAGTGGATGTGTGGGATTGGACCATGGATCGTGCGTTCAGCGCGGATCAGGTGATGCGCAAACTGGCGCCCGAAGCCAGCGTGGACGGCCATGCGGGTATCGTGCTGCACCCCCGATGTCTTCGGCGCCGCTCGGAGAAATTGCATCTCCGCAGCCTGTTGAACCGTGTGGAGGAAGGCACCCGGACGGTTTCGTTAAGGGAACTCGCGCTGGGAAAAATCGAAATCGCGGCACCTCCTGGCGACCGGCTCCGGACTCGTTGAGCGGCATTTACGATGAGCGATAAGCCAGCGCTTTCTGTCCTGATCCCGTGGTATGAGCGGGACGAACTTCGCCTGACGCTCGCCGCGAATGGGCCATTCTTCGCTGCACAAAAAGCAGAAGTGCTGGTATTGAACTGCGGCGGCGACAGCGGGCGCTTGCACGCCCTAATTGCCGCATCGGAAGTCTCGGGTGTCCGTCAACTGGATATTTCTGCTCCGCGCTTCAACAAATCCTTGGCGCTGAACATTGGCCTCGCGCATAGCAGATCCGATATCGTTCTTACGTTGGACGCTGACATCGTCCTGTTAGATGACGCTCTTCGAGAAGCCAGAATGCTCCCGGAGGATGGCTCATTCGTGACGATCGAATGGTTGTATGAGGCAGAGCCAGCGGCGATTGACAGCTTGAAGCAGAGGGACATCGGCAACACCTCTAATCAGATTGCACTGGGTCCCAGCGCTTTTCTGGAATTCCGTTTTCGGGGTGGCAGTACCGTTCAACATCAGGTGAGTCGCGGAGATGCGTTCGGCAACAGACACGCAAACCCGGGCTTGCTTCTCTCTAAGAAACGTGAATTGTTAGAGGTTCAGGGTTATAACTCGGAACTGGAAGGCTGGGGATGGGAAGACGATGATATCTTAGTTCGCCTGCAATACGCCGTAGGGCTGCGGCGGGTTCTGAAAGGAGCTGCTTTGCACCTGGCTCATGGCGACGATCGACGCATCTTCGAGGGGTCTCGCAAGCAATCCAATCAGAGAAATTTTCTCAGGTGCTGCCGCAACTACAATCATGGATTGTTTCTCGGAACCTATTGCTCCGATGTCGCGTGGGCCGCAGACAAAGTAACCGAGACGCCTACGCGTAACGATTAAGTCTTCGACGGCCTGGCTCATGCACTAACGCCGGCAGACGAGAATCCGCCGGGCGGCTCGGTTTGCATCGACATGCCAAGCTCCGCGATAACTTCCGCCGTCCTGCGAATTGCGCTTTCCTCCAACTCGGGATACATGGGCAGCGAGAGCACTTCCGAAGCGGCTCTCTCAGCGACGGGGAAATCGCCCACGCGATACTGGTTGCCGCACCAAGCCTCCATAAGATGCACCGGGACTGGATAGTGAATCGCGGTTTGAACCCCGCGCTGGCGCAGGCGTTCACGAAGCAGGTCCCGTTGCGCGGTCCGGACGCAGTACACGTGATACACGTGACGCCGCTCCGGCCGAAGACCCACGGGCACGGCCCTGGAGCCATCCAGTAGCCGGTTATATAGAGCGGCGTGTGCCCCCCGCTTGATCGTCCACTCTTCCAGATGCCTGAGCTTGACCCGCAGAATCGCCGCCTGCAGATTGTCCATTCGGTAGTTGAAGCCACGCAACACGTGCCGGTATTTCGATTCCTGGCCCCAGTCACGAAGCATTCGCAGGGTACGGAGGTACTCCGGATCGCTGCTTACGACCATACCCGCTTCGCCGCACGCGCCGAGATTCTTGGAAGGGTAGAAGCTGAAGCATCCCAGTTGGCCCAGCGACCCCGCCCGCCGGCCTTTGTAGTCTGCTCCGTGGGCCTGGGCGGCATCCTCGATGACAACCACTCGCCGGGCGCGGGCGATCTCGAGAATTGGGTCCATTTCCGCCACCTGCCCGTAGAGATGGACCGGGACAACGGCTTTCGTTCTGGCTCCGATGGCGCGCTCAAGCATGGATGCGTTCATGGTCAGCGAGTGCGGCTCAACATCGACAAACACCGGCCGGGCGCCGGTGTAAACGATGGCTGCCACGGTGGCGACAAACGTGAACGGTACCGTGATGACTTCATCGCCCGGCCCCACGCCGGCGGCCAGCAGACTGAGGTGCAACGCGCTGGTACCGGAGTTGACGGCTACGGCAGACTCGGTGCCGCAATAGGCCGCGAACTCCCGCTCAAAGAACTGCACTTCGGATCCGAGTGCATACTGACCGCTTTCCAGCACCCCAAGCGCCGCTGCCGAAAGCTCATCCTTGATCGATTGGTACTGCGCCTTGAGATCGACGAAGGGAATCATCGGATGAACACCTGCTGGCTGATCTCGACAGGCTGTCCTCGAAGACGCATGGATTCGGTGGCTGCTTCCAGCGTCCGTATGACGCGCAGACCCGCCTGACCGTCCGTAAGGGGACGAGCGCCAGTCGCAATGCTCCGCACGAACTCGGCAATCACGTGGCGCAGCGCTTCGGTTGTGTCCAGTTTGGGCGCCCACATGTCACCCGTCCTATACGCCCTCAGGTATCGCCGCACATTCTCCGGCGTGGACGTGGTGTCCACTTCCACGCCCTTGTCATAGACTTTCACTTTTTCGCTCGGCTCCACGTCATCATACAAAATCATTTTCCGGCTTCCGCCGATGAGCGTCTGCCTCACCTTCACGGGAGCGAGCCAGTTTACGCCGACATGGGCGATCAGCGGGCCATCGAAGAACAAAGTCATGTAGGCAATGTTTTCCGCGCCCTCGAAGTGACTCATGCCGGTGGCGGACACCGCACGAATGGGCTGATCCAGCAGGCCGTCGATGATGGAGAGATCGTGCACGGCAAGATCCCAGAGTATGTTGAAGTCGGGCTGGAAGATTCCGAGGTTTACCCGAACCGAGTCGTAATAGTAGACCTCGCCAAACTCAGGATCTTTGACCAGTTCGCAGATCTTCCTGACCGCGCCGGTGTAGACGAAGGTGTGATCCACCATCAGCGTCAGCCCGCGCCGCTCGGCCTCCCCGATGAGGCACTCGGCTTGCTCGCTCGACCCCGCCAGAGGTTTCTCCACCAGTACATGCTTGCCGTGACGGAGCGCGGCGAGGGCCAGTTCGAAGTGACTGCGCGGCGGTGTCGCGATGGCGAACGCATCGATGTCCTTTCGCTTCAATAAATCTCCGGGGCTCTCGCACGTCTCAATCCCCGGGTATCTTCGCTGTGCGTCCGCGAGACGGTCGATTCTCGGATCAGCTATCGCCACCAGATGGCATTCAGGATTTACCGCGATATTACGTGCAAGATTCGGGCCCCAATAGCCGTAGCCTAGAATCGCGACCTGGATCACTTCCGTCCCCTGCGTTCTCTAACGTATCCGATCATACACACCGGCACACCGGCCATGATTGCATACTTAGTGATCCTTAGTGACTGACTGTCCTGGCTGCGGTCAGCGCATGTTGTCCGATTGTGACCGGCGGAGAATCGTGGCATCGCTTCCGATCGCTACCTGCTCTTTCACCAGAGTTCGACTAATTGCCGGATCCTCCAAATGGCGATGGGCGCCTTTGCTTGCCCCAGCATGGCAGTACGGCTCACCTCCAGACAATAGAACATTAGTTCCGATACTGATGGAACCAACGGCATAGGAGTGTCTCGCAACCAAAATTATGGACTCCGGATTCGGAGAGCTGTATTTGGGCGACCCGAGTTATCATAATGCATCGGATTCGGCATGCTCGAGGAAGTTTTTGGCGGATCGCTCCGGCGGCTTTCGCGCGCCCCCCTCGCCGTCGCGAGATTCACAGCGCGGCGCCAGCCCTTCACTCCCCTGGACCCGTTCGATCAGATAACGAAAATGGGAAGGGGAGTCAATATCCTCGGCTACGATCCCATCTGGGACGACTTTCGACGCGCGCGCTTTCAGCAACGCCATTTTCGACTCATTCATGAAGGCGGATTCCATACCGTCCGTATCAACCTCCACGCTTTCCGGCACATGAACGATGCCAATCGACTCAACGCCGCCTGGTTCCGGACCCTGGATTGGGCTGTCCAGAACGCTCTCGCCAACAACCTTCAGGTGATCCTGGACGAACATGACTTTCGCGCCTGTGGAACCGACCCGGATGGCTGTAAGCCCAAGCTTCTGGCGTTCTGGGAGCAGGTGGCGGAGCGTTACAAAGACGCGCCCAATGGCGTGGTCTTCGAGCTTCTCAACGAACCGAATACCCAACTTACGCCCGAAGCCTGGAACGCGCTGATGAAAGACGCATTGGCGATCGTCCGGAAGACCAATCCACGGCGCAATGTTGTGATCGGCCCGGCCTCCGAGAACGACATCCACTTTCTCGACCAGCTTCAGCTACCGGCCGACGACCGCAACATCATTGTCACGGTCCACTACTATCTCCCCATGGAATTCACGCATCAGGGAGCGAACTGGTGTCCGGCCACTACCAGTCTCTCCGGTGTGAAGTGGGGAACCGACCAGGAAGAGCGCCGTATCGAAGAAGATTTTGACGCTGTCCAGCAATGGTCGAAGAACGAGAAGCGCCCCGTTCTGCTCGGTGAATTCGGAGCTTACGACAAGGGCGACATGGATTCGCGCTTCCGCTACATCTCGTGCATTGCCCGCGCGGCCGAGCGCTTCGGCTGGGCGTGGACCTATTGGCAATTCGATTCGGACTTTGTGCTCTGGGACATGGCCCGTGACGCCTGGGTTCAGCCCATCTGGAAGGCGTTGGTGCCGTAGCGCCCTTCTACAACTCGGGCGCCGATAGCCACCCCGAGCGTGACAAACCTATGCGGCGACGTATAAGCCACGTGCACGGCCTGGACTGTACAGTGCGTGCTTCGCTATTACGCGCCGCTCGCGGCAGGTGTCGCCTGGGCCTGCATCTGCTTCATCATCTCTTTCATGGCCTTGGCCATTTCCTTAGGCGTCGGCTCGGACACGTGAGTCGCAACCATCCAGGTGTATCCGCTCGGATCGACCAGGTTACCGCAACGGTCGCCCCAGAACATGTCCATCACCGGCCCCTTCGCCGTGGCTCCGAGTTTTACCGCTTTCGCGACCAGCCGGTCTACGTTTTCCGTTGTTAGGTACAGCGTCACTGGCGATGCCCCGAGCGTCTTGGCGCTTCGAGCGCCGCGCTCGATATTCTCCGGCCCCAGCATGAGCGTCGTATTCCGCAACGTCAGCTCGGCGTGAATCGGTTTGCCGTCCGGCCCGTTCATGATTCCGCGTTTTGCAAAGCCAAAGGCCTTTTGATAAAAGCTCGCCGCCGCTTTCACATCCGGCACTGTCAGCATGGCCGTCACGGCGCCGTATTGTTTCTTGTTGAGGGGATCGATTTTCTTAGGCATGTCGCTCCTTTCGAGCAGATGACATTGTAGCAGGAGCCAAACCATTCCCGGTCGTCTGCAAGCGCGTTGAAACCCCGCTCCGGGGGGAACTCCGCTGACCGAGGGCAGTTCCCGCGGCCGTGGAAATGGCATAAGAACTGCGCCGTCGCGAGCCAGCCATGAAAGTAGCACCAAAGTGGACACCGATTCCGCGAAGAGACCCCATGGAGGGCAAACGGTGATTTCGTACTAGTAGTTTCATTAGGTTCATTCGTTGGTCTGGTGCTTGACGCTTACCAGACTCCGTGTGATGATCTACGGTACACGACGAGATTGTCGGAATATGATGTCGCTGTTTCTTGGCGCTTGGAGGCGTGTTTTGACCGACGCAGTGGTGCGCGAGATCATCGTGGGCGCCGACGACAGGTTCCGGCAAGCCTGTCTGAAATCACTCTGAAAGGATACTATTTGTGAAGATAGCCTTAAATGTTGCACTGTTGACGATAGCTGTGGCAGGATTTGCGTCGGCTAACTGGGCCACCGGCGTACCCGAGATCGGCGCAGGCTCTGCCGCAAGCGCCGTGGGTCTGCTCGCGGGCGCATTAATCATTCTCCGGGCGCGGCGGAAGCAGTAACCTTCGGCGGGTCGGCGAGTCCCATCGGGCGGTCCGGGACGCATGCTGGAAACGTTTGGTCAAAATCTGAGGGAAGTCCTGGGCCCACTGGCCGAGTGGGCCAGGCACTGTTACGCGCAGCTGATTGGGCCGAATGAACGGCACGACTGGCTGTGGCTGGTTAGCGCACTCATTGCCACCGATCTGCTTTACAGATTCTGGAACCGGCCCAAGCTGGAAGCCTTCTGGTCTTACGCCGCTCCGTGGCGGATTTATTCGCACCCGTCGGCGGTCTTGGACTACAAGTTCATTTTCGTCGACCGGCTGGTTATGCTCTTCGTCGTCGGACCCATGCTGGTGTCCGCGCTGGCGCTGGGGAACTGGGGATCGAAGCTACTAGCTGCATGGCTGGGCCCCGGGCCGGCGTGGACGCCAAGCCTCACTGCTCTGATAATTTTCGGGGCCGTTCGCTTGTTGCTCTTCGATCTCGGGCACTACATCGGTCACTACATCCTGCACAAGGTTCCGTTCTTCTGGGAGTTTCACAAGGTTCACCATTCGGCTGAGGTTCTGACACCGGTGACCGCCTACCGGGTGCATCCGGTTGAAGAAATCCTGGTTAGTGTGTTTCAGGGCCCCTTGCAGGCGTTGGGAATCGCGGGCTTTTACTACCTCTACGGCGCCGATCAGACTTTGATGACCTTCGTGGGGATGAATGCCGTCATCGTTCCCTATTTCCTGATTGGCAGCCTCACGCACTCGCACGTGTGGATTTCCTTTGGCCCGGCGTTAGAGCACATTTTCATCAGTCCCGCCCAGCATCAGGTCCACCACAGCACGGCCCCGCAACACCTGGACACCAACTTGGCGCAGTATTTCTCCCTTTTCGATTGGATCGGTGGCACGCTGTACATTCCCAAGGGGCAGGAGACGCTTGACTTTGGACTCAGCGAGGGGGTCGACTCCGAGCTAAAGACGGTCTGGAGCCTCTACTGGGTGCCTCTCAAACGAGCCTTCGGCCTGCTGCTCGGCTCGTACACTCCGCTGACCAATGCGCCTGGCTCTGAGACCGCAAAGTCAGTCGGCGCGTAGCCCCTTCCCCTGCTGGCGGCAAACGTCCGGCGCTCCAGGCGGAAATAGAACGGCTACCGAACCGCATCCAGCCGCGCTGGACGCTCCGGGAACGACTCGCTCGGAGCCCACCGTTCGAGAATGGCTCGCAGATTCGCGAAGTCAATCGGCTTGCTGAGGTAGTCGTCCATGCCGGCTTCGATGCATTTCTCCTCGTCGCCTTTCATGGAGTGCGCCGTCATGGCCACGATGGGTGTGCGCCGGACATTCTCAGCCCGGCGGATCGCGGCGGTGGCTTCATATCCATCCATGGCCGGCATCTGGACATCCATCAGAACCAGATCGAAAGGATTGGCCTGCACGGCCGCCACTGCTTCGCCCCCGTTTCCGACCAGGGCGACATCGTGTCCCTCCTTCTTGAGCAGCTCGCCGACCAGCTTCTGACTTACGGGGTTGTCTTCGGCGACCAGGATACGAAGAGAGCGCTTTCGAGAATGCGCGGCGCCGGCTCCCAGCGGCGCGGCGCGCAAGTCATGCGCCAGTTGAACTCTTGCCTCGACGGAGGCGGGGACCAGCCGGATGGTAAAGCAGAACGCGCTGCCCTTCCCGAGCTCGCTCTCCACTCGGATGTGCCCGCCCATCAGCTCCACCAGGCGCGCTGAAATCGTCAACCCCAGGCCCGTGCCGCCGTGGCGTCGCGCGGTCGATCCGTCGGCTTGGCGGAACGGATCGAAAATCATCTGCTGTTTCTCCGCCGCGATACCAACGCCGGTATCAGTGACCTGAACGCAAACGATCACCTCCGAGCTGCTCTTGGTCTCCAGTCCAACGCGCACGGATACGGATCCGCGCTCGGTAAACTTCACGGCGTTGCCCACCAGGTTCACCAATACCTGTCGCAGCCGCAGCGGATCGCCAACCAGCATGTCCGGGACGTTGCTGTCCACCTGGGCGATCAACTCCAGACCTTTCTTATGCGTGGTCACCTCAAACATGCGGACCGCTTCGGCCACCGAGCGGCGGATCGAAAAGGCCATGGGAGCGAGGTCCAGCCGTCCGGCTTCAATCTTGGAGAGGTCCAGGATGTCGTTCAGCAAAGAGAGCAGCGAGTCGGCCGACGACCTGGCTAACTCCAGGTATTCCTTTTCCTCGGCGGGCAGCGCGCTCAATCGAACCAGGTCGATCATCCCCAGAACGCCGGTCATCGGCGTGCGAATCTCATGGCTCATGTTCGCCAGAAACACGCTCTTGGCTCGATTGGCTGCTTGCGCTGCCTCCTCTGCGAGCCGGCGTTCGGCGATCTCCTGCTCCAGTCTGCGATTCACGCGCCGCAGGACTTCGCGCTGCGAATAGGCTTTCAAGGCGAGGTGAACGATCACTCCTAACAAAACCGCGCTCAGGAGCACGCTTAGCAGAGTAAGCCTGGAGAAAAGGTCCACTTTGATGTGATTTCGAAACGACAACGCCCGCCAGATTCCGAGTCTGGCCGCCGCAACGAAAAGAGTGCAACCGACGGGCACCCAGATGGACGCGCCAACGACGGACTCGCTCAGATCCCAAGCCAATGCGGTGACGCCACTGCCCAGCAGAAAAAGCCCCACCGCGGTGTGGACGGCCATGCGCGTCACGTGGCCCCACGCAAAAGCGTCGCTCGATCCCGAGAACACGCTGATCCAGCAGGCCGCGCCGATGCCGGCAACTACCAGACCTCCGATGCCGAGCAGCGGCGATCTTCGGTTGAGCGGCACGCTTTGGCCCAGCGCCAGAACGGTGGCTAGCACGAGAAAACATACCGCCGCCGTCGGAGACATCCGGCCGGCGTCCGAGACCTGAGTGTTGATGTACCCTGCGCCCAGAAGCTCATCGATCCCGAGATTCATGCCCAGCAGGTACTCGAGAAGCGACAGGCCTGCCACAGCTCCCACGATCCCGCAGCAAATGAGGACCAGCCTGGAGCGGCCCATCAGAACGGCCAGAAGCGCGGTCCCACTCAAGACCAAACTGATCGCGGTGTTGCGCTGCATGGGCGCCAGATGCGGCGCGATTTGAATGAGAAGCTCTGAATGGAAAACCCATCCCGCCAGCACGAGCAACCCGAGCGTGCCGGCCAAGGCGCCGCAAAGCGCGCCGGTTCGCCGGAGCCAAGACGTACTTGTCACCCTACGCGCGTCCAGCATGAACTTGTCAGTCTTCCTCTTTCTATCGGCCGCCAGAGGAAGGAGCATTAACTTATAAGTCTTTCCAGGACTGAAACTTATGAGGGAGCACGTTAGTCGGGCGCTGCTCCCTGAACACGGCGGCCGGCCGGGCGTGTTGTAGCATGAACGCAGATGGTCGATATCCATTGCCACATCCTGCCCGGGCTGGACGACGGCGCCAAGTCGCTCGAGGAGTCCGTCGCCATGGTGAAGCTGGCGAGCGCGGCGGGAACCACCGACATCGTGGCCACTCCGCACGCCAACCATCACTACAACTTCGATCCGGAACGCATCGCCGCCAAGATCCGGGAGCTCCAGCAGGCCACCAATCACCTGGTCAACCTCCACACCGGCTGCGACTTTCACTTGAGCGCCACCAATATCGACGATGCCCTGTCCCATCCCGCCAAGTACACCATCAACCATCGCGTGTACCTTCTGGTGGAATTTTCGGACTTCGTGATTCCTCCCAGCACCGACGAAATTCTCGGCCGCTTGCGCGCGGCCGGCATGGTTCCGATCATCACGCATCCGGAGCGAAACCGCCTGTTGCACGACCGCGCGGATCAAATCGCAACCTGGGTCGAAAACGACTGCCGGGTCCAGGTCACAGCTCAGTCTTTCCTGGGGCGTTTCGGAAAAGCAGCCAAAACCTTCTCCGACACGCTCATGAGAAATGGGCTGATCCACTTTGTCGCAAGCGACGGACACGATCCCGAGCGGCGGCCGCCGGTTCTGTCGGAAGCACGTCAATACATCGCTAAGAACTACGGCGAGGCTCGAGCCGAAGCTTTGTTCGTCACCAACCCGCGCGCCACTCTGACCGGAGAGACCATCGAGCCGTTCGAACCGCAGCCCCGCAAGAGGAAATGGTACGAGCTGGGGAGGAATCCTTTCTAGGATCGAGCCGCGGGGTGCTAAAATCGCATCGCGGATGTCCACCCCTAGGTCGCGGCGCTCCTACTTAGGTTTGCTCGCGATCCTGATCGCCTTCGCGGAGTACTCGCAGGCGGGCGTGCTGCAACTGAATTGGAACATCTGCCTGGTGAGCTTGGGGATGCTGTCCGCCGTCTATTGGCTGCGTGTTCCCGACGCTGAACTCGCCCCGCCGCTGGATCCATGGCTGGGCTGGACGGCCTTGCTCCTTCCACTGTACGTCGCAATCCAACTGGTTCCCTTGCCCGTGCCGGTGCTGGGAGTCCTGAGTCCGGCGCGCGCCGAGCTGCTCGACAAACTGGCGCACGTCGCCTCGCCGGCCAGCTTTGCTCCCCTCAGCATCGCGCCCGCCACAACCAGCGTGTATCTCCTGCGGATCGCCGCTTACACACTCGTATTCTTGCTGGTCCGCGAGCTGGCCTGGCATGCGCGCAAGCGCAACTCCATGGCGGCTGTGATCCCGTTGATCGGCATCGCTGCCATCGAAGCGGCGCTCGGGCTGGCGCAGAGTGTCAACGGAGAAGAATCCGCGCACGGTACCTACGGCAACAAGAATCACTTCGCCGGTTTGCTCGAAATGGTCCTGCCGCTGGCGGTGGTCTTCGGACTCGCGCTGGTCATCGGCCGGCGCTCTCGCTCCAGCCCGTCCACCTCGCGCGCGCTCTCAGGCGGTGCGGTTCTGGCGCTCGCGGCGATCATCGTTGGAGGACTGGTGGCCTCGATCTCCAAGATGGGCTACGTTGCCGGGATCTCGGGACTCGCGGTGATGGGCGCACTGGCGCTTTGGACTTCGCTCCAAGGCTGGCGCAGATGGCTCGCGGCGGCCGCTCTGGTGGTCCTGTTCGTGTTCGGCCTGGTGTTCCTGCCGTCCGACGAGTTGATGCGGGCCTTTTCCGCTCTGGCCTCGGATGAATGGGCCACTGGCGAGGGGCGCTTTCCGATCTTCCTCAACGCGCTGGGCCTGATTCGTTCCTACTGGCTGGTTGGCTGCGGCCTCGGCAATTTCCAAACCGGCTTCCTCAAGTTCCAGACCGCCATCATCGACCGCGACTTCACCTTCGCGCACAACGACTATCTGCAACTGGCTTCTGAAATCGGCCTGGTTGGCTTCGTGATCGTCATGACCTTGATGCTCGGGGTCTTCTGGAAGGCCTTCGCGGCGGCCACCCGCGATCAAGATCGCCTGGCGCGCTTGCTCGGCCTGGGATGCGCCGGGGCTCTTGCGGCCATCGCGGTGCATAGCCTGGTGGATTTCAACACTTACATCCCCGCCAATGCGATGGTGCTGGCCTGGATCTCCGGAATCGCCGCCTCGCTTCCCTCTCGGAACAAGTCCACCGCTCACCGCGCCGTCTTGTTCCGCAGGTTCGCACTGGTCCTAAGCGTGGCGCTGGTGATCTATGGCGCTGCGTGGATCGTATTCGGCACGTCCTATCGCAGCGACCCCACGGCGGAAAGGCTATTCTGCCGCCTCGGCATCTGCGACACCGATGCGGTGCTCGACAAGCAAGTGGCCAGCCACAATGGAAACGTGGCCGCGCTGCCTGCCGGCGACCTGGTTGCAGCGCTCCGAAGAGATCCCGCCTCACCGGCCCGCTGGTGCGACCTCGCCGAGTCGTTCGCCCAGCAGGGACAGACGGAACGTTCCCGCTACTGTTTCGCAAATGCGCTGGAGTTGGGACCCTACGTTCCCATGGTCCTGATGAGAGCCTCGCATTTCTTCTTCGACCAGCGTGAGCAACAGCGGGCACTCGAAGAAAACGCGCGCGTGCTGGCGAAGACGCCTACCTATGACGCACTTATTTTTGACTGGTACCGAGAGAAGAACATTCCCCTCGCGGAGGTCTTGTCGCACGGTCTCGCGGGCGACCGCCGCGCCTCGCAGGCCTATCTCCGCTACTGGATCTCTCTTCAGAACATGGACAACGCCTCAGCGGTGTGGGATTGGATGCTCTCGCGCTCCTACGCCGACGACCAGGTCGCGCGGAGCTACGTCAATTTCGTCTTCAACGCTCGGAAGTACGAAGCCGCGGCACTGGCCTGGGCTCACTACCTGGGCGAGCACCGCAACGGGTATCTGGAATCCGACTTTCTCTATAACGGCGACTTCGAGTCCGAACCGGAGGGAATGCCGTTCGACTGGCGCGTGGAGGGCTTGGGCGACAAGGTCGAGGCCGCGCGTGATTCAAAGATCGCGCACACCGGCACGCACTCCGTGCGTATTCACTTCACCGGCAATGACAACGTCAACTACGGCCACACATCCGAAACCACCTTCGTGACTCCAGGCGCCTATCGCTTCGAAGCTTTCGTGCGGACCGAGGGAATCACCACCGACGAGGGGATTGGCTTCGAGATCTCATCGGATGTCCCTCGGCTGGACCTGAAGACCGCGAAACTTCTCGGCACCAACGACTGGACAAAGATCGAGCTCCCGGTCACGGTTCCGCCCGGCGCGCGGCTCCTGGTAGTCCGGGTGATCCGCCAGCCATCGCTGAAATTCGACAGCCTGATCGCCGGCACCGCCTGGATCGACTCGGTCCGTCTGGTGCGGATGGACGAGCGTCCTCAACGTCAGCAGGAAAAAGAAAAGCGCTGATCAGCGGGTCTGCCCCTTCAGTGACTCAGATGTTCGACGCCGAGCAGCGTCCATCCTTGGTGCATTGCTGAGTCGGCCCGCAGCACACCATATTGCCGCAGCAGTGTTGACTCGCACTGCAACCCGGGCCGGTATTGCCACAGCAAGAACCACCGGACGGCGAACAATACGTCGAGGTCCCGGTCCCGCAGCACTGTTGCCCGGCGTTGCACGACCCGGTGCCGCAACAGAGCTTGCCGGCAGCGATGCAGTACGCCGAGGCGCCGCTACCACAGCAGGTTTGGCCCGCGTTGCAGGTAGTGGTACCGCAACAGAATCCGCCGGCAGGCGAACAGATCTTTGATCCGCTCGGACCATTGCAGCAGGTTTGTCCCGCGTTGCACGATGAACTGCCGCAACACAGCTTGCCCGCGGCTATACAGAACGCCGGACCTCCCACGCCCGGGCAGCACAGTTGGCCCGGCTTGCAGGCCGGCGAACAGGTTGCCGCATTGGCTCGCTTGATCCCAACCGTGCCAAGAAGGCCCCCGGCTATCAAACCGCCTAGCATCCTCAGCATCCGGCGTCGCGGTATCGGACTGGCAAGGATGCGAGCGGCGTCATCGACGAGATGGTTCATGTCAGCACGCTGGACCGGCAAGTTCATTATAGTCCCAACAGGCCGAAGATCCGGCTACTAATTTACTTTGAATCAGTACTAGTTTTGCCCGTCTTTGTCAGACAAATGTCTGTCATTTTCGGGCCTAATCTCTAGCGCGAGACTGGTCGAATGCCGCCATTGCCGGCCGAAATCTTGCCCGCCAGCACGAACACTTCCTGGGCGCCCACGCTCACTTCGGAAGCGACGCGGCCGTCCTCATCCAGAAGGACCGCGGATGGCGTCCCGCCGGCGCCGAACACCTCGCCGGCCCCAAAGTTCGGATCGAGCAGCACGCGCGACCGGAAGCCCTGCTGCTGATTGGACTCGAAAGAACCTCCGGAGATCACCAGCAGGTCCGGCGCACCCGGCGCGCGATGGCGCTCCCAGTCCTTCACCTCGGCGAGCATCTGCTGGCAGAATCCGCAGGCAGGGCTCCAGAACAGGAGCAGCGTACGGCTACCTCGGACCGTGGCCAGGTCCATGGTCTTGCCGGTGAGATCGGCCAGCTTGAGCGATGGCACCGGATCTCCCTTCTTCACCGGCGGCGGCAAAGTAGCTCGACCGACCAGCGAACGAATGGCGTCGGCGCCTTCAGCCAGCGAGCTTGCGATCAAACCTTCTCTGAGGAGTACCGCGGTTGGTGAACCGGTCACCAAATAGGCCTGGGCGGTCTCGCGGTCTTTCTGAAGCAGCATACTTCTGAGTTCGAGTTTCGCGATCTTGGCGCGATTTTCCTCTGCCGTGCCGCGGCTGATCGGAACGATCAACAAGCGGTCGGCATACTCGCGCTGCCATTGCGCCACATCGGGCAACAGCGCATTGCAAAGGCTGCAAGCCGGCTCGCCGAACACCAGTAGAATGGGCTTGGCTTTCTCGCGCAGCATCTCCAGCGTCACGCTGCCGCCGTCCAGCGCCTGCAAGCTGAACGCCGGCGCGGCGCTGTTCACCACGAGGCCCGCGGGCGGTGCTTCGGCGCTCGATCCTAGCTTGCCCTCCAGAGCTTCCATGCGCAGCATGAGGCGTCCGTTCTGGCGCAGCACATGGACGGAGAACCAAACCTGCGCTGCCGCGAGCGCCGCGAAGCACAGCACCGCGGCTTCAAAGCGGTCGAGTCCACCCAACCACGCCAGCGCGTTCGCGTCTGCTTGCCGCGGCCCCTGCCACATTACGAAGGCGGCCAGGCTCAGAAGAGCGCCATTCCGGACCAGCGTCTTCCAGCCGATGCCTCCGGAGTGCAGTTGACCGAAGCAGTGACAATCCGGACGGCGGCCCAGAGCCAGATTCACGCTGATGGCGGCGGTAAAAGCCACCAGCATCGCCAGCAGGCCAGCGGCTCCCCACCAGGCTAAGCTGGCAGGAATCAGCGCCGCGACGCAGGCCAGTTCAAACAGCGGCAGAAGCAAGGCCACCGGCGGCCCCAGGAATGCCGGCAACCCAAAATCCACCACCGCTTTCCTGGATCCGGCCCGATCCGCCATCTTGGCGACTCCTGAGACGGCGAAGACCGCAGCCAGCAGCAGCCGCGCGATCACCAGGACAGCAAGCATAGCAACCACATTCTAACCCAGCCGGCCTTTCGCACCGCCGGTTCGGAGGCTGGAGTTCATGTCGCCGCGTACTACTCGGTACTAAAGATGTACGGCCGTACCAGCCACTGGAGCAGAACTTGTCAGGACTAAAGTCACTCACGCATCGCGAGCCCCGGATGTTATGTTTCTTGCGTGGCACTGGCTTCCGTAACGCTCGAGTATGGCGGAAAAGTCTACACTTTCGCCGAGGATGATCAAGCGGTGCTGAAGGGCAGACTCTCTTGCGATTGCAGGAAGTCGGATCTCATTCGCGCAGCGTGCGATCCCCAGTTCCCAATACTGGGATGCGGCGCCCGCATCACTGTCGTGTCGGTAGTGGATGCCGAACCGGTGATCAAAAAGCCGGCCGGCCGCGCGGGCGCTTAGTCACACGGCAGCGTACCCGGCGCGCAAAATACCGATGCAGCGGATCGCTTCCGCGTTATGATCGAATTGGCGCACAGGCACGCGTATGGATCCGAAGAACCAGTTGCGGGATCGCGAGCGCCTGCTGGTGCTGCTCGGGTGTAGTGCGGCGGCCGCCGCGCTCCTGGCTTGCGAGCGCTATCTGGCTTTCGGCGAGCTTCTGGGCCCGCTCTTCATGATTCCCCTGCTGGTAGCCGCGGCCTTCGTGCCCCGCTGGGCGATCTTCATACTCGCAAACCTGCTGGCCGTTGCGCGCGAAGCCTGGGAGCCGGACGCCTGGGCTGGAAACGCGCCCGCCCGGCTCAGTTTGAGCATGCTCGCCTTCAGCGGCGGAGCGTTGTTCGCCGGCGAGATGTTTCGGAATCGGCGGCTCGCCATGGCCCTGGTTCGCAAGACTCAGGAAGAAGCGCGCACCCGCGCCGACGCCGAGCGAGAATTACGTGCGTTGATCGAGGGTAGCCCATCCGCGATTCTCACCGTGAACAGCCAGGGACAAATCGCGATGGCTAATGAGGCGGCCCACCACCTGCTGGGATTCGAGGGCTTCTCGCTCGAAGGCGAGCCGGTGGAACGATACATACCGGTGCTGGCGAAACTGGTGCAGTCTAAGACGACCTTGCCCCGGCTGCGCACCATGATCGAGTCCCGCGGGCGCCGCCGTAATGGCCAATCGTGTTATTTGCAATTTTGGGTTTCCTCCTACGAGGTCGCCTCCGGCCCGCAGTTGGCGGCCATCGTCTCCGACGCCACCGATCAGCTTCGCGACCGGGAGGAAGCCGGGCTGCGCCAGCTGCTCAGCAGCTCCAAGATCATCGCCGGCGCGGTCTCCCACGAGATCCGCAATTTGACCGGCGCCGCCTCCGTGCTGCACCACAACCTGAGCCACCTGGACGGGATCGCCGACAACGCGGACTTCCAGGCCTTGGGCAAGGTGATCGAGAGCACTCTCAAGCTATCCTCCGAAGATGTGGAAGCGGATCCGGAGGAAGCGCTGGAGGGCGCCGACGTCAGCGAGGTGCTGGAGGAATTACGCTTGATCGTAACGCAGGCCTTCGACGAGGCCGGCGCGCGCCTGGAATTGGAAGTGCCGGACTCGCTGCCGCGCGTCAGAGCCAATCATTCCGGCCTGCTGCAAGTTTTCATCAACCTGGCTCAGAACAGTTGCCGGGCTCTCGAAGGCAGGACCGGAGGGAAATTGCGGATTACTGCTTATGCCCTGGCCGATTCCCTGGTGATCCGGTTCGCCGATAACGGCCCGGGCATTTCGCCCGAGCAACCCGTCTTTCAGCCTTTTCAGCCCGGCGCAGCCGCCAGCGGCCTGGGGCTGTTCGTATCGCGCGCCTGCCTGCGTACCTTCGGCGGAGAGCTGCACCACACGCAGCGGCCCGGCGAGTGCTGCTTCATCGTGGAGCTCCCGTCCATCGTCACCGCGGAAGCAACTCGTGCCTGACAGAATCCGCATACTCTTGATTGACGATCACGTGCTGGTTCGCGAGGCCATCGCCCGGCTTCTGGCGGCCCAGCCGGACTTTCAGGTAGCCGGCCAGACGGCCACGATCGAAGAGGCCGTCGACATCATCCAGAGCCAGCCTGTGGACATCGTCCTGCTGGATATCAATCTCGGCTCCGAGCAGGGAGGCGCTTTCCTGGGTTTGGCGCACGACTGCGGCTTTCGCGGCCGCATCCTGGTGGTCACAGCCGGTGTCAGCAAGCGCGAAGCAGCCCGGCTCCTGGAAAGAGGTTGTGCCGGAATTTTCCTCAAGCACGAGCGCCCGACGCTGTTGATCGACCGGATCCGCTCCATCGCACACGGCGAAGTGCCCGTCCCGTTGTCCGTACCGGCAGGGGACCTGGGCCAGGTGGAAACCGCGGCTGCGCGCTCCTCGTTTACACCGCGCGAAGCCCAGGTGCTGCGGGGAGTTTGCAGCGGCATGCTGAACAAGGAAATCGCTTTTGAATTGGGCATATCGGAACCGCTCGTCAAGGCCTTCGTGCAGCAGCTCTTCAACAAGACCGGCGTGCGCAATCGGGCTCAATTGGTGCGGGTCGCGGTGGAACAATACTTCGATCAGATCGAGGCGGGCCCGGATGGTCGCGAACCTGTTTAACCGCGAAATACTAAGCCAGGCGCCGGACGGCTTCTTCCACCTGCCGGGCCAGCGCCGCGTAAGACTCCCCCTTCACGATGACGGGAGCGCCGATCCGGATCTCCACCGGTCCGGGACGCGGCCATTTCCTGGTTCGATGTAAGACTCTATCCAGCCCTGTTAGCCGGATCGGCACCACCGCCAGCTCTAGACGCGAAGCGATCATCCCCACGCCGGGCAGGAACGGGCCGATTTTTCCGGTCAGCGTGCGTTCGCCCTCCGGGAAGATGAGAATCGACCAGCCTTCGTCCACCAGCTCGCCCATGTAGCGAATGGATTCGCGCGCTCCGGTCTCGGTCTGCGGGATCGGAAACGCGTTGCCCAGCAGCGTGATCAGACGATACAACAGCGTGTTGGTCCAGCGCTCTCTCCAGGAATGGTGTCGCGGAGTGAAGTGCGCGTCGAAATATTCCTTCCACATGACCGGCGCGATGCGGTAGCGCCAGCGGCCCGGAAGGCACGCCAGAATCGAAGTGGTATCCAGATAGCTCTGATGATTGGCCGCGAAGATAACAGGGCCGCGCAGTCCGTCCAGATTCGCGAGACCGGAGACCCGGGCGTGAGCGATGGCGCGGTTCAGTGGAAGCAGGATGCCGGCGAGCGAAAAACGCCGGACCAGCCTGGCGAGCCAGCGCCGGTTGTAGGTCGGGAAACGCGTCTCCTCGACCGGCGCCATGGGCCGCTGCAGATCCGCGACCTTGGTCAGCGTGGCGAAAACGCCTTCATCGATGGTGGTATCGAGCTTTTCTTCGAGGTCCATCATCAGCTCCACCCGATCCAGCGAGCTGAGGCCCAGTTCCTGGAGGGTGGTCTCCGGAGTCACGATGCGGCCCGGCGCGTACTTTCGAAGCAGCGTCGCGATGCCGGTCTCCTGACCCGCGGGCAAAGTAGCCGCGCCCTGGTGGACGAGATTGGCAATCTGGGCCCGGCGCAGTTTGCGCGTGGTGGCCGTGCGCGGCAACTCGCCCTGCGTCCAGACCGAGACGGCGCGGATTTTCTGATGCTCCTCCAGCAGGTCGTTGGCGTGGCGCACGATCTGGTCGGGGTCGGCGCCGGGATCTAGAACCAGCACGGCATGCACGCGCTCGGTGCCGATCACCGCCGAGTCGCGCACTCCGGGAATCCGATTCAGCACTGTCTCGACGTCTTCGGGAAATACGTTGAGACCCTCGGGGGTGACGATCATCTCCTTCTTTCGGCCGCGGACCACCAGGTCGCCTTCCGCATTGAGCAGCCCGATGTCGCCGGTGTGAAACCAACCGTCGTGAATCGCGGCGGCGGTCTGGTCGGGCGCCTGGAAGTAGCCGCGCGTTACGTTGTCGCCGCGCACCAGGATCTCGCCATCTTCAGCGATCTTGACGTCCACGCCCTCCAGCGGTTTTCCGGCAGTTCCCCGGTGAACATAGAACGGGCTGCTGAAGCTGATGATGGGCGCGGTTTCCGTAAGCCCGTAGCCTTGCACCACCAGGAAGCCGAGGTTGGCCCAAAACTGTTCGAGCTCCGCCGCGAGCGGCGCTCCACCGACAAAGAAGCAGCAAAATTTGTATCCGAAGACGCGATGGACTGCGCGATACCGCCACCAGCGCAGCGGCCAGGGGTCGCCGGCGTGCGACGGATCGGCCGCCTCCGGAAAGCGATGCACCACGAAGTCGCGCAAAACTTCCAGCCCTTTGGGCACCGACACCAGCGCGCACACCCGCCGGAGCCGGATCTGCCGCGCGATTTCCTGGGCGCTCAGGCTGGAAATGAAAACCACCGACGCCGGAACCAGAGGCGGCAGGAACAAACCCAGCGCCTGACCGAACAGATGGCTCATGGGCAGCAGATTCAGGATGCGCAAGGGTCCGAACCAGCGGTAATACTTGCGGAAGGGAGAAAGCTGGTCCTCCACCGGCTGGAGGCTCGCGGCCAGGTTGCGGTGGCTGATGAGGACGCCCTTGGGTTCGGCCGTCGTGCCGGAGGTGAAGACAATTTCCGCGATGTCCTCGCTGCCGAGCGACGCGCTCGTGCCTTGCGGCGCTTCCCGGCCATCGCGTTCCAGGTCGGCCAGGCGCAAGATGAGAGTGCGGCCGTCATCCGGCACCTCGGGGACATGGTTCCCCAGTAGAAGCGCGCGCGGCTGCACCTTGCGCCGCAGGCGTTCAAACAGGTCGATGGACGATTGTTGGTCGACCGGCACAACCACGATGCCTTCGAGCAGGCATCCCCACAACGCGGCCACCCAGCCGGGCCGGTTCTCGGACCAGATCATGACCGTCTCGCCCTTGTGCACGCCGCCGGCGCGGAGCCGCGCCCCGAGCGCTCCCGCCAAGCGGGCCATGTCCGCGTAGCTGTAGGTCCAGACCCGATACCCATCGTGGTAAACGACGCATTCAGCTTCGGACCGCCCGATTCGGGCCAGGTACTCTGGCAAAGCGCTGGGCGTGAGTGACACTTCGGCGGCCCCCAGATCGGGAGGCGGTGGATTTTCGGACTTGATGGTGAGTGATGCCATAGACGTCGCCATCATTTTCTGTGGCAGTTCAATCACCATGAAAGAAGCGCTGCAACCGTCTTAGTCCTGTAGGTACTTGAACCTAAGCAGAGCGAGACAGCCCAGTTCAGGTGAGCCAGATCGCGCGCGTCGCGGCGTAAGTTGCTTAGTACTTTCACCTTAGCGCGTGGCCATCAGCGTGCTAACAGTTGGAGAGTTATGGACTTAGTTATGAACTAAGGAGGAATAAGTCTCGCATGCTGCTTCACGAGTCTATTCGTGGCAGCGCCGGCCGCGGTGCTGCAAAACATCGATCGATGGAAGCGTTGGGTCAGAAAGCAAAGATTGAACGAAGGACCAAGGCGCGTTATCCAATCGAGCTTCAGCTCCACTATCATAGCCTCGCCAAGAGAAATCCCATCAACGGAACCGGCCGAACGCTGGACATGAGCAGCAACGGTCTGCTGATCACCTCCGAGGTCGGGGTCAATCCGGGCGCCTGGCTTGAGATCAGCATTCAGTGGCCGTCCGAGCTGGATGGCGGAATTCGTCTGCAACTGATTGCGGTCGGCAAGGTAGTGCGCAGTGCGGAATCCAACTTCGCGGTGGAATTTCACAGATATGAATTCCGAACCATGCGGCGCACGCAGCAACCCGACGTGGAGCAGGACACCCAGGTAAGTGTCACGCCAACTGTCATTTGGAATCACCGATACTCCGGAAACGGAGCAGGAGCCGTTAGTCAGCTCCGGTACGCACCTGAGCCGGAAAGCTGACTGACATTCTCACTAACAAAGGGTCGCAAGTCATTCAGACGGTCGGAGGAACGCCACAAAAGCCTCCAACTCCTGTGGGACCGTGCACATCTGCGCCATACCGCTCACGCAACAGGCCGCCAGGTTCGCTCGCCGACTGTCCTCAAGGCACGAATCCCGGAGAGGCTGATCGTGGTGCACCACGTGCAGAGGAGTTTCTCAGCATGCTCCAGCAGGAATTCCAGCCGTCGGTTGCCGCAAGCTGATGCGGCACGAAAGGAGGCAGTCCCATGTTTCAGACTCTTGAGGAACAAATCAGAATCGATGACCAGAAGGCGACCACGAAACAAGAGCGCATGATGCGTTGGGCGTTCATCGTTTTGCTCTCGATCGTGCTCTTTGGTGCTCTGTATATCGGTATTCACTTGGTCGAGGGAAGCTGAGGTTCCCTCTCCGCGCAACTAGCCGTCGACGGTACTTCAGCGTTGCGGGGAAGGCCGCGCCAGCACTGGTCCGCACAACCCGCCGCGAGACGTCGTTTGAGTTGGACACGACGATTCGAGCTTGGTGACGGTCTGCTGTAGATTCCTGCTCATGCCCCCAACCAGGCGGCCACGCACCACGCTGCGTCTCAAGCCGCCCAGTATGCCGCCGAGAAGGTCGATGCGCGAGCGGTTCAGGTACGCCAGGTAGATGCTGTGTCCGGAGAGATCGGCGGGATCGTCCACCACTAGCGTGATCGCTAGAGAAGCGTCGAAGTAGTGGCTGGCGTATATCTGCTTGGAGGCGATCCAGGCCCGGTCCGGGAGTTGATAGATGATCACGTGAGTGACGCTGATCACCGGCTTCAGCCCAAAGGCCTCCTTGGACCAATACAGGAACTCTTCCACGTTCTCGAGCGCCGGCGGCGAACCCCGGGCAAGCAGGTTGCTGAATTCGGGAGCCAGCTCGTTCAACTCCGACCAGCCGCTCAATAGCGAGTGGAACTGTTCAGCGAGGGAGAGCGGGCCGTCCTTATCGCGGTATCGGATCAGCGCCCGGTCTCCCTGAAAACGATAGCTTTGGAGGTACGTCAGCAATTCTTCGCGGAAAATGGAGTTGGCGCGTGCCGAGTAGTCTCGCGCGGAGCCTTCCGGCTCGCACGCCAGCCGCTGGATCACCCGGACCGGCACCTTTACCTTGCAACTTCCGATGTCGCAGTCACGGAGTGCCTCCACGTCCTGCGGATCCAGGCTCAGGCCCGCCAGGTCCCATGCGTCGCTCGGCGCACTAAGCTTGCCGATTTGCCGCACCGAGGGACTCTTCTTGAAGGACTCGATATCACGAAAGCGCTCCAGAAAACACTCCCTGGAAGCACGCACCCGGGCCACGCCGGCGACCGCCAGTTCGCGCTCATGATTCGGCTTCAAAGCTTTGGAAACGACGTTGCCGCCTTCCAGGAGTTGCCATTCCTCGTCAGTGAGAGCCGCGAGCCTGCAGAGTGAATCGGGCGCCTGCGGATAGCAACACATCGCGCCGGCAGACAGCAGCGCGAGGAGCCGGAGCACACGATTCTTCCCATGCTCGATCACATCCGGCACTCAGCAAGTTCTCAACCATCTGGCGGGGCCCTTCAGCCCAGGTCGCCGGCGTTGCCAAGCGCTGCCGGTCCGGCTAGTTTGTGTGAAATCGCGCAGCCAATTCTGAGCCATAGCGCTCATGGAAGCTTGGAAACTGGCCCGAGACGGCGCGTCCGTGCGTGCGCCCCTTTTGGCTTCGGACTTGCACCTGCCGATGAAGAACAACCCGATGCTGAACGAAGAAGTCGCCCGCATCTTCGAAAACATGGCGCGCGTCCTGGCGTTCAAGGGTCAAGACCGCTTCCGCATCATGGCCTATGAACGAGCCGCCGTGTCGCTGCGTGACCTGGAAGAGGACCTGGCCGTGATCGCCGAAGCGGGCCATCTGCAAGAGATTCCGGGCATCGGCCATGACCTGGCGGAAATGATCGAAGAGTATGTCAAGACCCGGTCCATCCGCCGCTACCAGCGCGAATGCCGCGGCATTCCCGAAGGGCTTATCGAGTTGATGGCTATTCCCGGGCTCGGCCCCAAGACGCTGGCGCTGCTCTCCAAACGTTGCCGCGTGAAAGATTTCGACAGCCTGAAGCAGGCCATCGACAAGGGAACGCTCTCGCGCCTGCCCGGATTTGGCCAGAAGAAGATCGACAATCTGAGGCGCGGCATCGACCTGTGGCTTGGGGGCAAGCAGCGCATGCTGCTGGGCGTGGCTATGCCTCTGGCCGAAGACCTTCTCGAAAACTTGCGGAAGATCCGCCTGGTGGAACGCGCCGACGTTGCAGGCTCCATCCGGCGGCGTCGCGAAACCATTGGCGACATGGATGTGCTGATCATCTCCCGCGACAGCCCGCGCGCGCTCGAACAAGCCGTGAAGCTGCCGGTGGTCAAGCAGGTGCTTGCGCTGGGAGACACGCGCGCGACCGTAATGATCGAAGGCGGCATTCAGGTGGATATCCGTTCCATGCCGGAAGAATCCTACGGAGCGGCGCTGCAGTATTTCACCGGATCCAAGCAGCACAACGTGCATCTGCGGCTGCTCGGCCGCGAGCGCGGGTTGAAGATCAACGAGTACGGAGTCTTCCGCGGAAACAAGCGTCTGGGAGGCAAGGACGAGAACGAAGTCTACGGCTTGCTCAAGATGCCGCTGATCGCTCCGGAACTTCGCGAGGACCGCGGCGAGATAGAAGCCGCGCTCGAGGAGCGCCTGCCCAAGCTCATCGACGTCGGCGATCTCAAGGGCGACCTGCACACTCACACCACCTTTTCGGATGGAAAGGCGACGCTCGAGGAAATGGTGGAGCATGCCGCCGAGCTAGGCTACGAATACATCGCGCTCACGGATCATTCCCCTTCGGAACGCATCGCGCGCGGGCTGGACTTGGACCGCCTGGAGCAGAAAATGGAAGAGATCGAGCGGCTGCGCAAGAAGAGGGGTAATCGAAAACCGCACATCCTGTGCGGCGCGGAGGTGGACATCCTGGCGGACGGAAAGCTCGACTACCCGGATGAGATCCTGGCTCGTCTGGATGTCGTCGTCGCAGCGGTGCATTCCGCATTCCGGCAAGCCAGGGATCGCATGACGGGGCGCGTGCTGGATGCGATCGCGAACCAGCACGTCGACATTCTCGGCCACCCTGGAGGCCGTCAACTGGGAGCGCGAGAGCCGGTGGAACTGGACTTCGAACGCGTGGTGGCCGCCGCGATCAAGGCCGGCGTGGCTTTGGAGATCAACGGCTCGATGTATCGCCTGGACCTGACGGACGTGCAGGCGAAAGCGGCCCAGGCAGCGGGAGCGCTTCTGGCCATCGGCTCCGACGCGCACAGCACGCCGCAGATGGATCAGATCCGCTTTGGCGTGTATCAAGCCCGCCGGGGATGGATCGAGCCGCGGCCGGTGGTCAACACCTGGCCTTTTGCCAGACTGCATCGCTGGTTGGCACGGCATGCAACGCGCCGCCACGCCATCAGTGCGTAGGCGCGCTATAGCCGGCAGGCTTCCGGATCGCACTTAGTGAATCTTTCTCGAAATTCGGCGTCTTCGCCCGCTCCCAATTCCAGCACTTGTCTGGACTTCGATCCGTACCGGTAGACCGTGATTCCCTTGCACCCCAGCCGGTGAGCCAGCAGGTAGACCTGGGCGATGTCGTCGGGCGTGGCGCTGTGGGGAAGATTCACGGTTTTGGAAACCGCGTTGTCGACGTGCTTTTGAAACGCCGCCTGCATTCGGACATGATGTTCGGGCGGTGTCGCCAGGGCCGTCTGAAACAGCTCTTTCACGTCGGCCGGGATGCCTTCGATAGCGTCGAGAGTTCCCTGCTCCAATATTCTGCTCAGAATTTCGTCCGTACCGATGTGGCGTGAATGCAAGTACGCGTAGAGCAGCGGATTCAGCTCCGCCAGCGTCTCATTCCCGAGGACATTCTGGTGCCGGTAGGCCAAGGCGAACAGCGGCTCGATGCCGGAGCTGGTGCCGGCGATGATACTGATGGTGCCGGTGGGCGCGATGGAGGTCTGGGTCGCGTTTCTCAGGCGCACGCCGCCCGCGGCGTACACGCTCTGAGCCCAATTCGGAAATGCGCCGCGCTCCTCAGCCAATTGAGCCGATGCGAGCCGCGCCTCCCGCGCGATAAATCCCATCAACTGGTCCGCGAACTCGATCGCCCGTTCGCTCGAATAAGGTATGCCGAGCGCGATGCAAGCCTCGGCAAAACCCATCACTCCCAGGCCGATTTTGCGGTTGGCCAGCGCCATCTTCTCGATGGCTTCCAAAGGATAGCGGTTCACCGCGATCACATCGTCCAGGAAGCGGACCCCGGTGTGGACCTGGCCGCGCAGGCGATCGTAATCCAACCCAGCGCGTCCGTTCTGCCGGGCGACAAAGTGGACCAAGTTGATCGATCCCAGATTGCAAGCTTCGTACGGCAGCAGCGGAACTTCGCCGCACGGATTGGTGCACTCTATCGGGCCGACGGCCGGAGTCGGATTGGAGCGTGCGATGGTGTCGAGGAAAACCAGGCCTGGATCGCCCGTGGCCCAGGCCGCGTCGCTGATGCCGGAAAACAGCGTTCGCGCCG
The DNA here is from genome assembly GCA_020073265.1 of Terriglobia bacterium. Classification (GTDB taxonomy): domain Bacteria; phylum Acidobacteriota; class Terriglobia; order Bryobacterales; family Bryobacteraceae; genus Palsa-89. Next base: position 35,550 of record JAIQFN010000013.1, read on the forward strand.
GCGTGCGTCCGACTTCACGCCCGTCCGCGGGATGCCGCAACGCGAAATCGCGGCCGGATTGAACCGCGTCCATGAACTCGTCGGTGACTCCGACCGAGAGGTTGAAGTTTTGCAAGGATACACCATCCCGCTTGGCGTTCACGAACTGCTCGATATCCGGGTGGTCGACCCGCAGCACCGCCATGTTCGCGCCGCGGCGCTTGCCCCCGACTTTGATGTTCTCGGTGGCGCAGTCGAAAATCTTCATGAAGGACACCGGACCGGACGAGGTTCCGCCGGTTGAGCCGACTACATCGCCGGCCGGGCGCAGATGGGAGAACGAGAATCCGGTGCCTCCGCCCGTACGCTGAATCAGGGCCATGCTCCGGAGGGCGTCAAAGATCGACTCCATGCTGTCGTGAACCGGAAGCACAAAGCACGCCGAGAGCTGGCCAAGCTGGGTGCCGGCATTCATCAGCGTGGGCGAGTTGGGCAGAAAGTCGAGCGACGACAGCATGGCGCAGAATCGCTCCTCCCACATGCGCGCGCCGGCCGGGGTGCCCGACAGCAGCTCTGCTTCTGACACCGCCCGCGCCACGCGTTGAAACAGTTGATCCGGCGTTTCCACGACGCGGCCTTCAGCGTCACGGCGCAGATAGCGTGCCCGAAGCACCTTCAAGCCGTTGTCTGAAATGCTGGCGGGCACTTTAGTTCTCTCTATCGGGGATAAGTGCGAGTTGATCGATCCAGGCGGCGGCCTCGCTGTCACTGGGGGCGCGATAATCCCCGCGCGGAGAGAGTGAACCGCCCGATCCGACCTTGGGACCGTTGGGGATCGCGCTGCGCTTGAACTGGCTGAACTCAAAGAAGCGCTGCAGAAAGATCCGAAGATACGACTTGATCTGCCCGATGTCATATTGCCGGCGTTGTCCGGCCGCGACGTCCGGCCAGGAGCCCATGGACGCATCGCGCCAGGCGCAGTAGGTCAGGAACGCGACCTTGGGCGGCGCGTAGCCGAATCGCAGGATGTAGTACAGATGGAAGTCTTGCAGTTCGTAGGGACCGATCACCGCCTCGGTCGGCTGCGCGGGTTGCGCGTCGGCTGCGTCGCCGGGCACCAGTTCCGGACTGATCCTGGTTGCAAGAATCGCCAGCAGCGTGTCGCTCGCCTCGCTCCCTAACGCACCGCTCTGCGCCACCCAGCGGACCACATGTCCGATCAGCGTCTTCGGCACACTGACATTCACGGCGTAATGCGACATCTGATCGCCGACGCCATAGGTGCACCAACCCAGCGCCAGTTCGCTGAGGTCGCTGGTTCCAACTACCAGCCCACGCTGCAGGTTCGCAAGGCGGAAGAGATGACTGGTACGCTCGCCCGCCTGCACGTTTTCGAACGTGACGTCATAGACCTGCTCACCCGAGGCGTAGGGGTGTCCGATGTCTCGCAGCATTTGCAGGCAGCTCGGGCGAATGTCGATTTCGTGCGCATCGCAGCCGATCGCGCACATGAGGCGGTGCGCCTGTTCCAGCGTTCGCGCACTGGTGGCGAAACCCGGCATGGTGTACGCCCGGATGTTGCTGCGCGGATACCCGAGCTGATCCATGGCCTGGGCGCACACCAGCAGCGCCTGTGTGGAATCAAGCCCGCCCGAAATGCCGATCACTACGCGCTCAAAGCCGGTAGACTGCAGGCGTTTCGCCAGGCCCTGCACCTGGATCTGGTAGACCTCGCGACATCGCTCGTCCCGGTGCGTGGCTTCGGATGGCACATAAGGGAACCGCTCGTAGACTCTCTGCGGGAGCAGCCGGCCCTGGCGAGGCAGACTCACCGGACAACGGATCGTGCGGAAGTCCTGGAGCCGGGAGCGCTCGTGAATCACCGCCTGGCCGAAGCTTCCCATGCGCGTTCGCTCCTGCGCCAGGCGCTCCAGGTCGATTTCGGAAGTGATCACTTGCGGCGATCGGCTGAAGCGCGCCGATTCGGCCAGCACATTGCCGTTCTCGCAGATGATGGCGTGCCCGTCCCACGCCAGGTCGGTGGTCGACTCTCCCGGACCGGCCGACGCATACAGGTAAGCAGCCAGGCAACGCGCCGCTTGCCCCGTGACCAACTGACGCCGGTAGTCCGCCTTCCCGATCGTGATGTTCGACCCAGACAGGTTCAGCAGGACGTTGGCGCCTGCCAGCGCCGCATACGAAGAAGGCGGTATGGGAACCCAGAGGTCCTCGCAGATTTCGACATAGAAAGTGAGCAGCGGCTGCTGGTCGAGCTGAAACAGCAGCCGATTCCCGAATGGAATTCCGTGCTGGCCCACCAAGTCGATCTCACTCCGCGTGGCTGCGTCGGCGGGAACGAAGTAGCGCTGCTCGTAAAACTCGCGATAGTTAGGCAGGTAGGTCTTGGGGATCACTCCGAGGATGCGGCCTTGGCCGATGACTACGGCGCAGTTATAGAGCAGTTGATCGATCTGCAGCGGCGTGCCGACCACCGCCAGCAAGGAGTGCGATCGGGAGGCTTCCACGATCCGTTGCAGCGCGTCCAGGCAGCCGTCCACCAGCGCCTTCTGGTGAAACAAGTCGTCGCACGAATAGGCCGACAGTCCCAACTCGGGAAACAGCGCGAGCATCGCATGCGAGCCGGCGGCTGCCTCCAGCAGGGCTATGGTTCGCTCGGCGTTGAATCGGGGATTGGCGACCCGAACCTCCGGGATGCCCACCGCGACACGCACAAGATCGTGATTGTAGAGGTTGAAGAATTCGTCGCTTGCGCGCACGATGGATGTCCTCGCTCCGAATGCGTGTCAGGCGCTGCCGCCCTGAGTTCCTGCCTGACGGATGATCTCCACCGAGCACTGAGCATGCGAGGCAATGGCTTCCGATACGCTTCCGAGCAGGAAGCGGTTGAACCCACGCCGGCCATGCGAACCGCACACGATCAGGTCCGCTCCCCACTCGGCGGCATCCTGAAGAATGAGTTCTTTCTCCGTGGCGGCCGGAACGGCGACTGTTCCGGACTCAGTGAGACCAGCGTCCGCCAGGATCTGCTCGGCGCCCATCTCGGCAGTCTCGGCCCTCTGCATGGCCTCGCCGCGGAGCCTTTCCATGGCGCTGGGGCTGAAGTACGGCACCTGTAGCAAAGGTACGGAAAGTTCCGCCACGCTGAGGACTCGAAATTCCGTTCCAGCGGGCCAGGGGCGTTCGGCGATGGAACGAGCCGCGAGGTTGGAGCACTCCGAACCATCGGTTGCCAGCAATACCTTCATTGCGGCGCGCCGTGGCTCATCGGACGGCACAGCCCGCACGATCTCCACTGAACACGGTGCAAATCGGGCCACTGCCGACGCGACACTGCCCAGCAGGAACCGCGTGAGCCCGGTCGCCCCACGCGAGCCGACCACCACAAAATCAGCGGCCATCTCGCGGGCGCGATCTATGATTACGGACCTGGCGTCGCCGGTGAGAACTCGCGCCGTGGCGTTGAGCCCGGCTGAACGCAGCTTCTCCGCTGCCGACCGCGCAGTATCCTCGGCGGCTTCCTGGAGGCCTTCCAGGATGGACGGCACGTCCCAGACGTGGGAGAGTTCCACCACGCTCAGCACTTCGACGATGGTACCCGCCGGCCAGGGCCTGGCAGCCACCTCACGGACGGTGGCGCCGGTTTGCTCTGGAGGATCTACTGCCAGAAGAATCTTCATAGTGACATTCTCTCCCGACGGTACCAGCAACAGACAGGCCAATCCAGCGGTAGTTGAGGCGCTCGTGGCCATTTTCTGTAATCGAGCAGACATTGCCGGGCGCCGGAGCGAAGTCCGTTGCGCTGGCAGTCGGCGTGCCACTGAATTTTCAGACCACACCGAAGCCGACGAGAACAAAGACCGGACTCACGGAGGTGCGCAATGAGAAGTGGAGTATGGATCTGGATTGCTTTCTCGGTGTCGCTTCGCTTAGCCGCTCAACCCAACATCGCGAGCGCGGTCAATGCGGCCAGCTACCTGACGCCCGGTCTTCCTAACGCCGGCATCGCACAAGGTTCAATCTTTGCCATCTTTGGCGGCGGCTTAGGTCCGGCGCAAGTGGTCCAGGCCCAGCGCCTTCCTTTAGAAACCCAAGTCGCCGGCACGAGCGTTCGCATTTCGGCGGCTGGCACGGACTATCCGGTGCCCCTGCTGTACAGCTCGGCAACAGCGGTAGGGGGCGTCCTTCCCTCCTCCGTACCAGAAGGTCAAGCAGATGTGATCGTGAATTACGACGGCCGCGACAGTAATCGTTTTACGACCCAGGTCCGCAAGTCCGCATTCGGAATTTTCACCCGGAACCAAGCTGGATTCGGCCCCGCGGTTCTGCAGAATTGGATCTCAGGCAGCATTATTCTAAACGGCCTGCACCAGGTGACTGCGGCGGGGCAGTTGGCCATACTATGGGGGACCGGTCTCGGCGCCATAAGCCAAAGCGATGCGGATGTTCCTCCGGCGGGCGATCTCCCCGTTGACGTCGAGGTTCTGGTGGGCGGCCAGGCGGCCAAGGTCCTGTACCACGGCCGTTCTCCCACCTATCCAGGCTTGGATCAGATCAACTTCGAAGTGCCCCCGGGGATTATCGGCTGCTATGTGCCTTTAGTGGTGCGAGCCGGGAGTGTGATGAGCAATTTCGCCTCGATGTCGATCGTCTCGAGCGGAACGATCTGTGGCGACGACGTATCCTGGCGGGGACGGCTGTTCGTTGGCACGGCCGCCGATGTGAGGGTCGGCATTGTCGAGATGACTCATGAAGAGTACTCGACACCCAGTAGCTCACCGGTTTTCTGGTCCGAGGACGGCACCGCGCGCTTCTTCGACGTTCTGTGGAACAGCATCGACTCTTTGTCGCGCCTGGGCGACTTGCAGGTGCTGCCGGGGACGTGCAGCGTTGCCTGGAACCGCTGGAACAATGCCGACCAGATGCAGAACATGTATCCCGAGGAGCCGAACCTCCCCACCGTCCCGATGCAGGCCGGCGATTATCTCAAGATTCAAGGACCGGCGGGTAAGAAGCCTCTCGATCATGCGGGTCCCGGTGAATATGAAGGTCGCTTGGGTGGGATGACGGACTTGGGCGGTAGCGCCGCCCCGCAGTTCATGAGTCCTGGCGCTTATACCTTTGATAACCTCGCGCCGCCACCGCCTCCCGCTGACGCATCTCCCCCCGAAAGCTATGATCTTCAGGCTTCCGTCAGCATTCCAGGCGAGATTCACTGGACCAACAAGGCCCAGTTGACGGAAGTCAACCGCGGCCAGGACTTGCGGTTTGAATGGTCGGGCGGCGTGGACGGACGGGAGTACGTTGTGGTGGGCGGTTCCTCGGCGGACGAAGCCTTGAAGACGCGCGTAACCTTCATGTGCGCTCAGAACCCCAGTGCGGGTGCGTTCACTGTTCCGTCCTGGATCCTTGAGGTTCTGCCGAAAAACAGCACCTCGGCGCCAGACTCTTACCCTTACGGCTTTCTGTTTGTGGGCAGCAGCTCGAACAACGTCAATTCCCTGGCCGCGGGCACCGTCCTTGGGACGCTCAACATGCTGTACTTCCGGTACATGTTTATGTACTACTCAATCCTGGACTTCCGCTAGAGGCCATGAGGTTGATTAAGGGGCGATTATTCGGAGGCCGCGGCCGGGCGCGAAGGGCCACCGCAGTTTGGAAGTCCTCTTGCATATTCCTCTTCAAGGTCGCTCAATGAAATCCGACGAACAACTAAGGCGAGATGTTGAAGACGAGCTTGCTACGGAACCAAGCCTGGATGCCAGCGCGATTGGCGTGGCGGTGGAAGACGGGATCGTAACGCTTTCAGGTCATGTCGCCAGCTACTCCGAGAAGCTGGCTGCGGAACGCTGCGTTACCAGGGTGTTGGGTGTCGGCGCCGTGGCCACCGAGCTGGACATCAAGCTGCCTGGCTCCAGCCGCGTAACCGATGAGGACATCGCACGGGCCGCCCTGAGCGCGCTGGCGTGGAATTCCCTGGTCCCGCGAGACCGGATCAAGGTCGAAGTGGGGAGCGGCTGGATCACGCTGGAAGGCGGCGTGGATTGGCACTATCAAAAGGTCGCGGCCCACGATGCAGTCTGCCACCTGAGAGGCGTCACGGGAGTCACCGACAAGATCTCCGTAAAGTCGGCCAGCGTCCGCAATGCGGTCAAGGCGCATATCGAAGCGGCGCTCCGGCGGCGCTTCGGCAAACACTTGAACCATATCAAGATCGAGACGCGCGGCGATCACGTGATCCTGCGGGGAACGGTCACTTCACTGTCCGAACGCGCTGAGGTGGAGCGGGCGGCGTGGACCACGCCGGGCGTCTGTAACGTCGACAATAACCTGGCCGTCGAACGCGTGCCGAGAGCTCATTCGGCCTGATTGCCCGTTACGCCGCCGGCACGGAAGCCGTGGCTCGTTTAACGCTCTCCTCCAGGAGCTTGAGGACCTCGGCATCCGCGGTTGGAAGAAAGTTCCAATACCACTCGCCGACTGAAAAGAACGGATCAGGCGTGGCCAGGCAGACGCATTCGTCGACTTTTTCACGCAGTCTTTCGAGGGCCTCGACCGACGCCACCGGAACCGCCATCACGATCCGCTTGGCCAGCCGCTTTCGGGCGAACGCGACGGCAGCGAGCATGGTTGAGCCGGTCGCCAGGCCGTCGTCCACCAGGATGGCGGTGCGCTCCTTCAAGTCGAGTGCGGGCCGGCCGCGGCGATACAGGGCCTCGCGGCGCTCCAGTTCCGCACGCTCGCGGGTAGTAACCGCAGCGACATCCTTGTCGAGTAGGCCGAAGGCGTGAATGAGCTCCTTATCCAGCACTTCGGTACCGTCTCCGGCGATCGCGCCCATGGCCAATTCGGGCTGGAAGGGAGCACCGAGTTTGCGGACCACCACCACGTCCAGCGGGGCCTCGAGAGCGCTGGCTACTTCCGCCGCGACAGGCACCCCGCCGCGCGTCAGCCCTAACACCAGTACATCAGCTTTTGACTTGTAGTGAGCGAGTTTCTCCGCCAGCAGACGGCCCGCTTCCGAACGATTCCGATAAGGGAGATCTGGTTTCATAGGAGTACCTCCTTTCAAGTTGCTGCCGCAATAGAGGAACGATAGAGAGCACCTCAATACCCCTCCTGTCCAGGCCGACAGGAAGGGGAACCGTGTCGGTGCAAATGATTCGCCGGACTCCGAGCGACCACAATTGCTTCCAACGCTCTCCTGTAAACAGGCCGTGCGTGACCAGGATGTAGATCTCTCGCACGCCGGCTTCTGCCAGTTTTTGACACGCGGAAACCAGCGTCGTGCCCGTATCGAGCATGTCATCGACGATCACGGCTTGCGGCCCAACCTGGCCGATCGGCCCTACATGCGTGATGCCGGTTTCCGTGCGCCGCTTCTCGAAATAAGGAGTTCCGGCCTCCGTGAGACCCGCTGCTGCCTTGACGGCCTCGCACCGGGCGATCGCGCCGTTGTCCGGAGCCACGATGGTCGCCCCGGTCAGCTCATATTTCTTTAGCGCATCGGCAAACAACCGGGCGGTGCTGAACGAAGTGATTGGTATTGGAAACAACTGCTGATCCGCGTCGCTGTGCACGTCAACCGTGAACACTTCATCGACACCCACGGCTGCCAGCAGACGGCCGACCAGAGCCGTCGCCAGGCTTTCACCCGGCTTGTCCTTGTCCTGCCGGCTGTATGCCAGGTAAGGCAGCAGGGCGCTCACTCTGCCAGCCCCTTCTTTCTTGAGCGTATCCGCAAGCAGCAGGGCCGACAAAAGCTGTTCATCCGGCGGCGCAATGGAGCCCAGGACCACGCAGTGTTCGAACGCCGCCGGACTGTTGACCACCGCGTGAAGCTCGCCGTTGTCGTAGCGAGCCACCTGGGATTGGCCCGCTCTCAACCAGGGCAGCGCGCTCACCATCGCGGCAGCCATGGCCTCGTACTTCTGGAGCGCAAACAGGATCATGGCGCTTCGCTATCGAACCAGCCTCACCGTGCTGGCCTGAGGGCCGTGTTCGCCTTGCTCCTCCGCAAACATCACCGTCGATCCAACTTTCATCCGGCCAAAGGTTGCATGCAGAATGCTGTTCTTATGGAAGTAGATCTGGCGTCCATCCGTGGTTTCCAGGAAGCCATATCCTTTCTCCGGAAACAGCTCGACGACCTGTGCCTGCTGTGGTTCATGAATCTTGGTGTCGCCTCGCTGCCGCCGGGCGTAGTCCTGCAACTGCCGGCGCGCGGATCGAAAGGCATCGCGGATCGCCACATCGATTTGTCTGTGGGGCGAGTCCACTTCCAGATGCTTGGCTGTATTGTCTTCCCCTTCCGGGATCGAGCTATGCAGGCTCGGTTCGTTCTTGACTACCAGCTCTCCGCCGGGTACGCCCAGGTCAATGCGCACGTGGTGCAGACCGCCGTACCTGCGACGGTGCTCGGGCGTCTCAATGACCACCCGGCAGCTCATGATCGGAGAATAAAACTTGTCCAGCTTGGCTGCTTCCTGGCGGATCTTGGCTTCGATCCGGTCGGAATGCTCGGTATTTCGAAAAGTGATCTGGATTGGCAAAGTCATAACGTCTTGCTCCCTTGCATGAAAACTCTGTGTCCTCGATTCGGCCTAGGCTTCCGCCTCCACCACCTTGTGTCCCGGACGGCTCAGTTTGTGACCGGCCAGGCGCTCGACGGCTGCGACGTTCTCTTCCAGCTTGTTCACCGCGCGGTCTTCGTCTTCGATCTGTATCGAGGTCATCACGTGGTGAGAGAAGGACTTGGCCTGAGTGTGGCATTGCTTCACCAGGCCCATGACCTGCTCCCAGTCGCCCTCGATGCAGGTTCCGAATGGAGTCAGGCAATACGGCAACCCGCTGGCGTCCACTATTTTGAGAATCTCGGCCAGGTCTTTGCTCAGATGCGTGCCTCGGCCGAGCGGATTGATGGTCAACTCGACTAGCATAGTTCCTCCTGATCACAAAGAAGAGTTGCACGCCACTTGCCAGCGCTCCTTGCGACGCAAACCCCTACACGAAACGCGGGATCGCGACTAGTGTGCGTTGTGGCGGACCGCCTTAGCTATAGCTCGACGACCGCCCAAGTTGGAAGCGGCAATGCATCGACCGTTTGAGGGTTCCAACACACCCAAGACCCGGGTTATCCGGCGCAAAGTGGCGGAATCGGATCGGCGAGCCGGTCAGAGCCGTGAAGCTAGCGCACTTGCGGACGGCCTTCCAGCGCCCTTGGCCTCCAGTTGAAGTCCTGCTGGCTTGTGAAAAACGTTCCACAAGAGCGCCAGCAGCCAGCCGAAAATGTATCCCAGCGCCGACGTGATGACGATCAACAGGGCGGCCGTGCCTAGGCTGAAGCCGGCCACGTGGAACGGATTGTTCAGGAAGTGCAGGTAGTAAATCCAGTCGAGCAACGTCTGAGCCGCGCCGGTTGCGACCAGCACGCTCCAGGCGAAATGCCACAATCCCAGGAAGGACGCTAATATGAGCCCGGCCTTGTTCTTGTTAAGTTCCTGCATGGCGACACACTCCGATTGAAAAGATGCATGTGGAATACCAGGAAGCGAACCGTGAGGCAACGGTCTGGTATGCGACCTGCTTGACCGAAGGTGGTTCGAAGGGCGATGGACGAGAAACACTGGGAACACTTCTATCATCAGGCGGACATCGGCGTGCGCGGTGTCGGCCCCACTAAGGAAGAAGCGTTCGAGCAGGCGGGGCTAGCCTTGACCGCCGTCATCACCGAAGTGGGCTCTTTAGAGGCGAAGGACCTGGTGAAGGTGGAATGCGAAGCTCCCAACGACGAACTGTTGTTTGCGGACTGGCTGAACGCCATCGTGTACGAGATGGCGACCCGGAGAATGCTGTTCGGCAGATTCCAAGTGCGCTTCGATGGGAACCGCTTGCAGGGGAACTTGTGGGGGCAACCGGTGGACGTGGCGAAGCACCAGCCTGCGGTCGAGGTGAAGGGCGCTACTTACACCGAGCTAGAGGTCAAGCGCGGCGAAGACGGAGCCTGGATCGCGCAGTGCGTCGTGGACGTCTGAGGAGGAACCATGGATCTGAAAAAACTCACGCAGGAATCCGATTCCCAGTGGCGGATCGCGCCGGCCGGAAAGATGCGCGTGCCCGCCATCCTCTACGGCAGCGCGGAATTGATGCGCGACATGGATGAAAAAGTCTACGAACAGATCGTGAATGTCGCCGCGCTTCCTGGAATCGAGCGGGCGGCCTACGCCATGCCGGATGCGCACTGGGGTTACGGTTTTCCGATCGGGGGCGTGGCCGCGTTCGATCCCAAACATGGCGGCGTGGTTTCAGCCGGCGGCGTCGGCTTCGACATCTCGTGCGGCGTTCGAACGCTCACCACCGGCCTCACCAGCGCCGATGTGGAGTCCGTCGCGGAAGGACTGGCGGACGCCTTGTTCCGGACCGTGCCCGCGGGCGTCGGAAGCCGGGGCCGCATCCATCTGGACCCCGCCGAGATGGACGCCATGCTGAGCGGCGGCGCAGCCTGGGCGGTGGAGCGCGGTTATGGCCTGCCGCAGGACCTGGATCGCATCGAAGAACACGGATGCATGAAAGGAGCCAGGCCGGACGCCGTTTCCGAGTTCGCGAAAAAACGCCAGAAGGACGAAATGGGCACGCTGGGATCGGGGAATCACTACCTGGAAGTGCAACGGGTGACTGAGATCTACAATTCCGAAATCGCGAGGATCTTCGGGATCCGCGAAGATGACGTCGTGCTCAGCATCCACTGCGGCTCGCGCGGGCTTGGCCATCAAATCGGCACCGAATTCCTGAAGCAGATGCTTCTGGCGCCGGAAGCCCGGCAAATTGAACTTCCCGATCGCGAACTGGCCTGCGCTCCGATCGAATCGCCGATCGGCGAGACCTATCTCGGAGCGATGCGCGCGGCCATCAATTGCGCGCTGGCCAATCGCGAGATCATTACCCACCTGTCGAGACAGGCGTTCGCGCAAGTCTTGCCCAAGGCGGAGCTGCGGCTGCTATACGATGTCTCGCACAACACCTGCAAGGTGGAAGAGCATCGTATCGACGGCGGCTCGAAGCGCCTGTTCGTGCACCGCAAGGGTGCGACGCGCGCGTTTGGGCCCGGGCATCCGGATGTTCCGGCGGCGCTGCAGGAGACCGGCCAGCCGGTGTTGATCGGCGGAACCATGGGCACGGCTTCGTATATCCTGGCCGGGGTGCCGGAGAGCGAAGCGCGCTCGTTCGGATCGTCCTGTCATGGAGCGGGACGGCAGATGAGCCGCCATCAAGCCACCCGGCAGTGGCACGGGCGCGAGCTAGTGGACCAACTGCGCCGGCAGGGGATCATCATCCGCAGTCCCTCCCTGCGAGGCGTCGCCGAAGAAGCGCCGGGCGCCTACAAGGACGTGAGCGCCGTGGTGGATGCCGCCGACCGCGCCGGCCTGTCGCGCAAAATAGCGCGGCTCGAGCCGATGGTGTGCGTGAAAGGCTAGACTAGCCGGCGACGCCGACGTAGCGGAAGCCGAAGCGAGTGAGCCGTGCGCGATCCAGCGCGTTGCGCCCATCCAGCACGATGCGCGACCGCATCTTGGCGGCCAGCGCTTCCCAATCCAGCTCGCGGTACTGCTGCCACTCGGTCACCAGAACCAGCGCGTCCACGTCGTCGGCCACCTCTTCGGGCGTGGTGCAGCACACCGCGCCCATGTCGCCGTATTCCTGCTGGAATCGCTCCATGGCCACCGGGTCGTGCACCTTCACCTTGCAGCCGCGATCGATCAGCTTGCGGGCGATGTCGATAGCCGGCGCCTCGCGCAGATCGTCGGTATTGGGCTTGAAGGCCAGGCCCAGCAATCCGATGCTGCGCCCTTTGAGGATCTTGAGTTCGCCCAGCAGTTTCTCCACCACGCGGTCGCGCTGCCGGCGATTGATCTCGCGCGCGGCGGCGACGATGGGCATGCTCAGATTGTATTCGGTGGCGGTGGAGACCAGCGCCGCGGTATCTTTGCCGAAACAGGATCCGCCCCAGCCGATGCCGGCTTGCAGGAAGCGCGTTCCGATGCGAGCGTCCAGGCCGATGCCCTTGGCCACCTGGATGATGTCCGCCCCGACCTTCTCGGCCAGTTGGCCGATTTCGTTGATGTAGCTGATCTTCAACGCCAGAAAAGCGTTGGCCGCATACTTGATCAGCTCGGCCGACGCCAGATCGGTGGAAATGAGTGGAACCGCGCCGACTTCTTCGGGCCGAGGCAGGTACGGCGGCGGCGCAAAGGTCTGATCGAGAATCGGACGGTACAAGCTGTACAGCGTCTCGAGCGAGCGCTCGTCGTCGGAGCCGATTACCACGCGATCCGGGTACAAGCTGTCGGACAGCGCCGTGCCTTCCCTCAGGAATTCCGGATTGGAGGCCACCGAGAAGTGCCCATTGGCCTTGTGGCCGTGGTGCTGCTCATAGGATTCGCGAACCAGCGATCCCACCCAATTGCCGCTTCCGATCGGCACGGTCGACTTGTTCACCACCACCACGAAGTCGCCGGCGTAGTGCTCGCCGATGCCGCGCGCGGCTTGCGACAGATAACGCAAGTCCGGGCTGCCGTCTGCCAAGGGCGGGGTTCCGACCGCGATGAAGATCACGTCGGCATCCTGAATCGCGCCCGCGTATTTCGTACAGTAGCGCAGGTTCCGCTGCGCATCCGCCAGCAGCTCCGTTAAGAACGGTTCGTAGATGGGGGTCTTGCCGGCGCGCAGAAGAGCGATCTTTCTCTCGTCGGAATCAATGCAAGTGACCTCATGGCCGAGATAGGCCAGGCAAGCTCCCGTGGTGATCCCCACATAACCGGTACCTATGATGGATACTTTCATGCTGTTTTTCGATGTCCCATAGTTACACTAACATCCACGGTCCTCGGCGACAAAGATCCATGGTACTGATACTGGCACTCTCAGTACCAGTGCGGATCTCCCATGCGCCAGAACTTCATTCCCTTAGTATGTAACACTGAATTCTGGTATGGCTTGGTTCACCCGAGACAAGCCGGCTTTGAAGCCGGAGGAGGGCGAGCGGCGGGTCCGCACCGAAGGGCTGTGGCTCAAGTGCGAGCACTGCGGCCAGATCATTTGGCGCAAGGCGCTGGAGGACAACCTCCAGGTTTGCCCGAAGTGCGAACATCACGAGCGCATCGGGGCCCGCGCGCGGTTGGCGCTGCTTTTCGACAACGGCCAATTCGACGAATTCGACCAAGGCTTGGCTTCCACCGATCCGCTCGATTTCGTGGATTCCAAACGCTACACCGAGCGCCTGGATGCCAGCCGCCGGGCAACCCAGTTGCGCGATGCGATCATTTCCGCGGGCGGCAATCTGAACGGCCGGCGCATCCATATCTGCGCCTTGGAGCTTCGTTTCATCCTGGGCAGCATGGGGGCGGTGGTGGGTGAAGTGATCACGCGCGCCATCGAGCGGTCACTCGAACGGCGCGTGCCTCTCATCATCGTCTCTGCATCCGGCGGCGCGCGCATGCAGGAAGGCGCCGTGAGCCTGATGCAGCTCGGCAAGGTGTCGGCCGCGCTCATGCGGCTGGACGACGCCGGGGTCCCGTACATCAGCGTGCTGACGGATCCGACCACCGGAGGCGTCACCGCCAGCTTCGCCATGCTGGGTGATCTGAACATCGCCGAGCCGGGCGCGCTAATCGCCTTCGCCGGCCCCCGGGTGATCGAACAAACCATCCGCCAGAAGCTGCCGGAAGGCTTTCAGACCAGCGAATTCCTGTTGCAGCACGGTTTCCTGGATGCGGTGGTGAAGCGGTCGGAACTGAAGGCTTATCTCGCCAAGGCGCTGGACTTCTTCCTGCAGTGAATTCGAGGGTTACTTCCTGGCTGCGGGTTGGGGAAATTATTCCGGCTTCTTGAAGAGATTGTCAAACGCGGCGCGGGCGTCGGTGGGAGACCGCGGGGCTTCTCTCGGGGCGGCGGCATTGTTGCCCCCCGGAGCTGCATCGCGCGCCACCGTGACGCGCGGGCTGAACAACTCGCACTCGTTGGCCTGGTCCTTGGCCGCGATGCGCGCGGGAATCGGCTTCAGGCACTGGAAGCGCGTGGACGGCTCGAAGTGAGCGCACTGCTTGCAACAGTGCAACGCGGCGCCACACTTGGGACACGCACCCTTCCAATCGATATCCGGCGGCAGAGTGATGGAACAGTTGAAGCAGCGCGCCGCAACGACATTTTGCAACAGGCGCGGGAGGCGCGGACCCGTTACGTCGAGGGGAGGGCGCGGGCCGGAAGGTTTCGGCCGGTCTCCCGGTCGCCGGTCTCGGGATTCCCGGTCGGAATCCTGGTACCCGCGTTGTCGGTATCTACGATCATCGTCCATGCGTTAAATCGACTCCTGGAATCGGCCCTCCCATGAGGCACATTCGGCCGGGGCGGCATTCCGCACAGGTGTCATGGTTGTTCAAAGTGTAGGAACAATCGGAGGATTCCGGCGGGAAACGGCTAGGCTGGAAAAAGACGAGTCCCGCTGCCTACCTACTATGTACCACGAAACAACGCTGGATGCCATCAATATTTCGTACTACTGCCGCTGCGGCTTCTTCAAAATGTAATCTGCCTTCGCTGGCCAGGCCGTAGCTCGCGTGCTTTCTAGCCAGCGCTCCACTTTAACGGTGCGTTACAGGGACGTGTCAGGGGATCGTCATAATGATTAGGACTGACTCGAAGCGAGTACCCTAACCGTCCGGTTTGGTGGGGCACAAACTCCTTCTGGAACACGAAAGCGTCCCCTTCCTGCTGCACCGGCGGCAGGGTCATCACCTGAGTTTCTTCCAGGTTTCCGTTCACGCCCACCCGGCCGATCACGGCTTCGACACGCACATCCTTGGGTGAAAGACCCGCCAGATTCACCAGGGCCCGCATGGGAACCGGGCGACCCGTCAACACCGACACATCCGGACCCGGCCCTACCTCCACAAACCGAACTTCGTCCCAGGCGCCTTGCACCTGCTCGCTCCAGCGAACGCGCTCCCGAGCCGGCTCGAAGTTGTCCCTGGACACGTCCAGGTAGGCCTGGTGCGCGGGCTCATAGATCTGCGATGCATATTCGCCGATCATCCGCTGGCAATTGAACTGCGGACTCATATGCATCAGCGACTGCTTTACGCGGCGCATCCAGTCCACCGGAACGCCCTCGTCGCGGTCCTGGTAGTACATCGGCACAATTTCGTTTTCCAACATGGAGTAGATGGCCCGGGCGTGAATTTCGTCCTGGTCGTCGGAATAGGGTTCCCGGTCGCCGATGGCCCAGCCCCCGGAGATTTCATAGGCCTCATCGAACCAGCCGTCCAAGATGCTGAAGTTCAGGATGCCGTTGATGCCGGCCTTCATGCCGCTGGTGCCGCAGGCTTCTTCCCCGCGCCGCGGCGTGTTGAGCCACAGGTCCACGCCCTGGATCAGCTCCCGGGCGACGCCCATGCTATAGTCCTCCACGAACACGATGTGCTTGGCGAACTCGGGCGCGCGCGAAAGCTGCACGATTTCGCGGATCAGCGTCTTGCCGGGCAAGTCCCGCGGATGCGCCTTGCCGGCGATCACGATCTGCACCGGCCAGTCCTTGTTGGTGAGCAGGCGCTTCAGCCGCTCGATGTCGCGAAACAGCAGCGTGGCTCTCTTGTAAGTAGCGAACCGGCGCGCGAACCCGATGGTAAACGTGTCCGGCTCCAGCACGTCCGCAAGCCGGCGCTGCTCGGCGGCGGAAGCCTTGCGCCCCAGCGCGGAAGCCAGAACGCGCTCCCGGACGAACGTCACCAGGTAGCGTTTCCTGCGCCGATGCGCCTCCCACAATTCCGAACTGGGAATGTCTTCCACCAGGTCCCAGATCTTCGGGTCGGGATAACGGTCGCGCCAGTCCGGCTGCAGATACTGATCGTAAAGTTGCGCCAGATCGCCGTTCAACCAGGTAGGCAGATGGACTCCGTTGGTGACGGAGGTGATGGGCACCTCCCAAACCGGCAGCCGCGGCCATAGTTCCTGCCACATCTCCTGCGAAACCTGGCGGTGCAGACAGCTCACTGCATTGCGAAAGGCCGCTGTCTTAATAGCCGTGATGGCCATCGAAAACGGCTCCGAATGGTTATCCGGACCAAAGCGCCCCAATGCCAGAAATTTTTCGAACGGGATTCCAGCCTTGTGGCAATAGTCTCCGAAGTATTCGTACAGCAGCCCCGGATCGAAAATATCGATTCCCGCCGGAACCGAAGTGTGCGTGGTGAACACGTTGTTCGAACGGCAGGCCTCGAAAGCTTCGTCGAAGCCGAGCCCCTGCTCTTCGATTAGAAGGCGCATGCGCTCCACCGCCAGGAACGCCGAGTGTCCTTCGTTCATGTGCCAGACCGTCGGCTTCAGGTTCAGGCGGTGCAGCGCTCTGAGGCCGCCGATTCCCAGCACGATCTCCTGACGGATGCGCGTCACCGTGTCGCCGGCGTACAACTGGTCGGTGATCTCGCGATGATCCGGCCGCTCGTTTTCCATCACGTTGGTGTCCAGCAGGTACAGTTTCACGCGCCCGATGTCCATGCGCCAGACTTTGATGAAAACCTTGCCGCTGGGCAGATCCACCGAGACCAGCACGTCGTGGCCGCCATCGTCGCGCACCGGCCGCACCGGCAGGGTGTAAAAATCGTTCACCGGATTACGCTCTTGCTGCCAGCCATCCGGGTTCAGCACTTGTTGCAGGAATCCCTTCTGGTACAGTAGCCCGACTCCGACCAGCGGGACCTCGCCATCGCTGGACGCCTTCAGATGGTCGCCCGAAAGCACGCCCAGGCCGCCCGAATAAATGGGCATGCACTCCACCAGCCCGTACTCCATGGAAAAATACGCGATCAGGCGATCCGAAGAAGGCTCGGTTTTCTCCAGGTAGGTGACATACCGGTCACAAGCGCGGCGATAGGCCGCGAGAAATCTCGGATCGGCGGCCGCGCGCTCGAGCGTGGCTTGCGGAACCCGCCCCAACATCAGCACCGGGTTGTGCCCGCAGGCCTTCCACAAAGCGGGATCGAGTCTGCGGAACAGAGACCGGATAGTATGGTCCCAGCTCCACAGCAGGTTGTAAGCCAGGTCGCTCATCCTCGAAAGGGCCGGCGGAAGCGCGGGCCGGACGAGGAACTCCTTAACCGGTTGAATCTGAAAGGGCATGAAACTAGGATGTGTTTCTCAATATAACACCCGGCGCGCGTGACAACCGCATCGCTGGACTGCCGGACCGCTAGCCTGGTTTAAACCAGTGACTTGCGGGCCATTAAATTCTCTTCTTAAGCTGCTACGCTCGATTTTCTCCTAGACTGATGATCGGCAGATCCAGGACGCCAGCATTAGACACGAAATGCTGCCGGGAAGGCTTCGGGGCTCCCACCGGGTTCAATCCAGTACTCGGCGATCTTTCAGCCTATCAGACGATCTGCCGCCGCCGCTGTTGCCGAATGCTAGATTGTATCTTAACCGCGAGTGATGCAACGCCTGCTGTTGGTCTCACTAGTTCTGCTGGCTGTTTCCGGGAAGTTGTGCGGGCAGTCTGAACTGTTCGTTCAGTCTCAATCTAACGCAGCCAACGTTTGGATGCTGGAACCAACCGGCGACCGCGTGCAGGCGATTCAGCCCATCAACGAAGGCTCGCCGACGCCGGGCTTGAACCTGGTGGCGGTGACGGACCTGAATCTGGACGGCAATCCCGACCTCATCTGGGCCGACAACTATGGTCAGGTTTCCGCCTGGTACATGACCGACAAGTCCGGCGCCACGTTCGGCCACGCCGAAACCATCAGCGCACCCGGCCAGCTCAGCGGCTGGAGGGTGGTGGGCTTCGCGGACCTCAATCACGACGGCCACCCCGACATGCTGTTGGAAGGAACTGCTCCCGGCTCAAATCCCGCGGCGCGCCAACTCATGGTCTGGTATCTCACCGGAGGGAACGGCAACCATTTTCTGGCCAGCGCGGTGATCGGCAGCCTGCCCGGATGGAGCGCAGCCGGCGTCGCCGACTTCGATCGGGACGGAAACGCCGACATCCTCTGGCAGAACGACACCACGCACCAAGCCGGCATCTGGTACCTGAATCCCGCCGGATTTCTCCGCAGTTTCGAATTCGTCGTGCGCGCCGCCGAGCCCGGGTTCGCCATCGCCGGAGTCAGAGACCTGGACGGCGACCGGCATCCGGACATCGTCTGGCGCAACGACTCCGCACTCGCGGTCTGGCACATGAACGGCGCGGCTTTCCTTGGTCGCGTCTTGATTCAGGTTTCCGGC
This sequence comes from Terriglobia bacterium, assembly GCA_020073265.1. Taxonomy (GTDB): domain Bacteria; phylum Acidobacteriota; class Terriglobia; order Bryobacterales; family Bryobacteraceae; genus Palsa-89. The sequence continues at coordinate 53,823 of JAIQFN010000013.1, forward strand.
GCAAGCGTCCCGCGCGTCATCGTTCCAACCGATGGCTCGGCGGGTCCGGGTGTGACGCTGGCTGCGCCTCCGCCGCGCTGGACCGGCATCAATTATTCTCCCCGCTATCATTCCTACTTCCGGATGCTCAAGGACTGGAATCAATATGACCCGAAGCTGGGCATGTTGGTCTATCAGGCCGCCGACCAAGACATGGAGCTGCTGAGCAGAAACGGATACAACCTGCTGCATCTCTACCTCTGGGACAAGGAACTTCTGGACGACGCCGTGCTGGATCGCTGGTGCCCGGTGGATCCGGATTCCGGGCGCCGTCCCGCCGGATGCACGCCGCCGTATTCGGAACCCGCCGGCTTTCCGAATTTCCCGAACAGTCCCACCTCCACGCCGGAGGGCGCCAGCCAGTTTGCGGCGCTCCAGGATTTCGTGGCCCGCGCCGAAAGCCACGGACTTTATGTCGCGCTGCATTTCGCCAGCGGCGCGCTGATCGATCAAGAGGGCCGGCTCGGCCAGCAATCCCCGCCACCCGGCAGCGCGATTCCTTCGTGCGACAACTTAGCCGCAGGATTCAGCCGCTGGGCGGGTCAGTTCATCACCGCGCTCACGCCCATCCATCGCAACGTGGCGCTGTGGGGAGTGGCCTTCGCGTTCGGCGCCGATTCCAGCGATGAGACCGACTTGACCGGCCATCCCAGCGTGTTCAACCGCTGCTTCGGCCAGATCTATCAATCCGTGGACATCATCGCGCGACAGAGCGCGCCGCCGGGCATGGCCGGAACGGTCGGGTTGATCGGCGTCAACCCCGAGTTTCCTTTTGTGGCACCGTCGGGCACTGACGCGGGCCGGCAGTTCCGGCGTCCCCAGGGCGGTTACATTTGGGACGTCGCCACCACCCAGCGCGTGGTCAAGACCATGACCGACGAGTTGACCGCGCTGTATGGCCAGTCCAAGTCGCCCGACCTGTACATGTTTTCCTTCTACAACGCCAATGCGGCGGACCTGGCAAAAAGTGTCGACGCGCTCATTCATTCCAACGACGGCGACCCGTCGAGAATGACCGTGCCCGCCGACCGGATCTTTCCCATCGAGTTCGCCACCTCGTCCGCCGGAACGGGCGCTGGTTCCTGGGGCGACAATCAGACGCCCACCACCAGCGTCAGCGGACAAGATACCTGGCTGCGGAATACGCTGTGCGCGTTTCGATCGCTCGGCATCGAGAAGTACGCTTACTGGGCCATGTACGATGCCGCGAGCCTGTGGACGAACGCGCCCTGGTTCAACGCGGGGCAGCAGTTGGCCTGGAATGGCTATTGGGGGCTGGGATTCGAGCCGCCGTCGTCGGGCTTCAAGCCGGCCTGGACGACGCTGGCGCTCTACAATGAGGCGCCCGACGCTCTGCCGTGTCCCGCCAACCCGCCGCCCAACGTCACCGCCTGGCCGTTCAGCGATTACGTCACCGTCGGCCAGACTCCGAAGATTATCTGGACCGCCACCGAGACCACCAGCCTGGCTCTGGATGGTAATGCGCAGGGCGGCGCCTGGGCTTGCGATTCCGCCGATTCCTTCGTGGGCGGGCGCGCGTTCAGCTCGACCCTGGCCGGAAGTTGCGCATTCACTTTCGCCAGCGCGAGCAACACGACCGGCGATCATTCCTACACTCTGAGCGCTCACAACGGCGGCCAGGAGCAGCGCATCGTCGTGCACGTCGAGGTCGGCCTGGCGCCGGCGATCTCGAAAGTGATGGGCGCCGATTTTTCCGGTCAGCCGGTCTCAGTGGCCGCTAACGAAATCTTCTATTTCTCCGGAAAGGGACTCGCGCTCACGCCCATCAATTCCCTGCGCTGGAGCCGGCCCGGTTCCAAGGACGTGTTCATGTTTCACGGCGACCAGCCCGGACATTTCTTCGAGCAGGACGCCCTGCATGTTTCGACCACTGTTGACGCCCGCGTCGCCCCAGGCGTCTGGACAGTTTCCATCTACAACGGCCAGTCGCCGGTACCAGCCGTGATCGGACAAGTCAATGTGTATTGACGCGGCGCACGCTCTCAGCGTGCCGCGTCCCCACTCATGGGGACGCTTGGTGTTGGCGCTATTCATCGCTCCTCTGCTCGCCCAGCCACCAGGCAGCATAACGGGAACCGTCACCAGCTTGGATAGCAACGTCGCTCTCAGCGGCGTTCACCTGGTCGCGGCCAGCCAACGCCCCGACGCCGCCCCTATTCTGCTAGAAGCGACCTCAGCGGACGACGGCCGCTACTCGATCCCCAATGTCCCCCCCGGCGACTACTCCATCTGCGCGCAGTACAAACCCGCCGCCACCCACGGCTCGCGGCGCGATCTGTGGCAGATGAGCGCGGGCATCGACCAGGAGATCGCCTATCTGGACCCCTGCGACTGGTCCTCGGGCATCCAGGCCAGCGTGGGGACATCCGAAGCGACGGTGAATATCCGGCTGGAGCGCGGCGTGAGCCTCACGGTGCTGGTGGACGATCCCGTCGGAGCGCTCGATCCGTCCGCCGCCGCGCTGCAGATTTTTGTCAAGGACTCGTCCGGATCCATCCGCGCCGCTCTGCACCCCTTCGCCCATGTCGACGGCCCGCACCGTTACCGCGCAGTGGTGCCGAAGTCCGGGCGATACAGCTTGGTGGTGCACGCGCGCGGCGTCAGCCTGGTGGATCATCCCTCGGACTTCGAGCTGCCCATCGAGACCGCATCCCGCCCGCCGGTAGCCGCCCGTCTTCGGCTGCGTTGACCGCCCACGCCGCAACCTACGAACCTTTTCGTTGACAACTACGAAGCACTTCGTACATGATCGCCTCATGACGCAATCGCGCCGCCTTCCCCGCCCCACCGAAGCCGAACTGGAAATCCTGGCCGTGCTGTGGCGGCGCGGACCTTCCACCGTCCGGGAAGTCTTCGAAGCGCTGCCCAAGGGCCGCGCCAGCGGCTACACCACCGTCTTGAAATTCATGCAAATCATGACGGCCAAGGGACTGGTGAAGCGCAAGGAAAGCCAGCGGGCCCATGTTTACCAGGCGAGCGTCTCGCGCGAGCAAACGCAGCGGCAGCTTCTGACGCATCTGGCCGAGCGCGCTTTCGGCGGCTCGGCGCTCCAACTCGCGCAACAGGCGCTGGCGTCGGCCAAGCAGGCTTCGCCGGAAGACCTGGCCGAGCTGCGAAAAATGCTGGATGAGTTTGAAAGGAGCCAATCATGACCTACGCAATCGCTTGGAGTTTGATTCACTCGCTTTGGCAGGACCTGGCGATCGCCGTGGCCCTCGCTCTGGTTCTGCGTGTGTTCCGGCCGCCCAGCGCCCAGGCCAGGTATGTCGCCGCATGCCTCGGCTTGCTTCTGATGCTGGCTGCGCCGGTCGCGACCTTTCTACGCCTGCGCGAGTCCGCTGCTCTCTCCCCATCAGGCTTATTCCCGCGCGCGGCGATTGCTCTGCCGGATGCGGACCTTTCCGCGCTTCCACCAGACACGCTGATCGACCGCTTGCTTCCCTGGATCACCGCTGCCTGGCTGCTGGGCGTGGTTGTGCTGTCAATGCGATGGATTGTGTCGTGGGCCTGGCTCCAGTTCCGGATTCGCTCCAGCCGGTCCAGTGCGCCGCCTCAGCTTCAAGCCATGCTCGCCACGCTGCGCACTAAGCTTCAAGTCTCGAGACAGGTGTTGGTCCGTCCAGCCGACAGGCTGGCTTCGGCCCACGCTACTGCTCCCGGCTAGCGCGATCACGGGTCTCGCGCCGGATCAACTGGCGGCGGTGCTTGCCCACGAGCTAGCTCACATCCGCCGCTGCGATTACGCGGTCAATCTCGCGCAGACGGCCATCGAGACGCTGTTCTTCTATCATCCGGCAGTGTGGTGGGTCTCCCGCCAGATTCGCATCGAGCGAGAGCATTGCTGCGACGACGTCGCCATCGCAGCCTGCGGGGGCCGGCTGCTCTACGCGAGCGCGCTGGTCCAACTGGAAGAAACTCGCGGCGCATTGCCGCAAATGGCTGTAGCCGCGGGCGGTGCGTCACTCAAGTCGCGAGTCCGGCGCATTCTGTACAGCACGGAGAATAAGGGATCGGCCTGGCCGGCCGGCGCGCTGGTCTTGATCCTGGCAACGCTATTTCTCTGGGACGCTCCGAGAATCGTTGCCCAGGACTCCAGGCTCCCGGCAAACTACAAAAAGTGGCTCACCGAGGACGTGGCGTACATCATCACGGATAGTGAGCGAGCCGCCTTCCGCGCGTTGTCCACGAACCAGGAACGCGACCATTTCATCGAGCAATTCTGGCTTCGACGCGATCCGACGCGCGGCACCCCAGCGAACGAGTACAAGGACGAACACTACCGCCGCATCGCATGGGTCAACGACCGTTTTCAGGATGGCGCGCTTCCCGGATGGAAGACCGACCGCGGCAGGGTCTACATCGTGTATGGCCCGCCCGACGAAATCGAAAGCCATCCTATCCAGGATTATGAAGAGTGGCTCTATCACCACATCGAGGGCGTGGGTGACGAGGTTGTAATCAAATTCGTTGATGGCCATGAAGTGATGCGTTAGCTCGGATCGCGCAGGCGGGGAGTAGTCAGCCGGCTATGCGTCCGCCTGAGCCGGTAGACGCTGCGGCATCAGGAAGGATCCATCGGCGAGAAGTGAGTCAACTTCCGGATTGCGCGTCATTCAGGACTAATGCCGAAAAGTGGCGTCAACGAATGTTGCAGGGTGACTTGAGACACTGAGCATTGGTCCTCGCGCCTTAACGAGCTGTTCCTTGCCGCTCCGACAGAGGCTCGCTGCCAATGTTCCGGGACAGTACGTAAACGAGAAGGACTGGATGTCCCATCCGATCTGTGATGGTTTTGACCAAGTGAATTTGAAGGCCACGCACTCGAACGGCTTCGAGGAAAATATCGCGGGCCTTTGGAAAGTGCGTCCCGTCCGGTGGGTGGAGCACATAGCGGGATCCTGGTCCGTTAAAGAGGCCTTGATATCCCGCAGCGTCGTGAACCGACCACAGCTCCACACAGTGAAGACGTCCTTGGGACAGCACGGCCAAAGGTTGCCCTATGCCCCAATCGACAGCCACCACCGGCTGTGCGGAATCGTATTGCTCAAGCCATGAGTCAAGAGCATAAATTCCATCTGACCAAGAGCCTGTGCCGCCGGTCTTCTGCAATTGGACCATTACTTGCCGATAGCGTAAAGTGCTGCCTGTCACCGGCCCTGCGACACCTGCGAGAAATACTGCACCAGCGGCGATTGTGCCGAGAGGTTTTCGCATTTGAGAGCATAGCCTCATACATCGAATCGCGATTGCGGCAACCAACAGATGAGGAAACGGATAGGACAGGATGAGATGATGACCCTCGTATGCGCCTGGGGTGACCGCAGCGAATAGTATGATGAGGAACGTCGCCAGGAGGAGCAGCATCTCGCCTCGCCATCGACGGCGCAGACGGCGTAGCATATAACAGATTACCGTGATTACCGATGCAACGAAAAACACAACGGACATTGGCGCCAGGCGGGGTGCAAGGTAACCTCGCACGTAATTCACAGTCGATGCCGTGAAAAGGTTGTTTAGAACCCTAGCCCGCTGCATCAACCGGTGTTCTAACTCCGGGAACGACCGCGGCGCACCAGTCTCGCCGCGCCGCGCCATCATATTCTGAGTTTTAAGAGCAGTCCAGGTTGGCGGCGGCCAATGGCGATTGTACACGATCAGAGGCAGGCAGCCGACGATGAACAGGCACCCAGCACGCATCACTTCCTGTCGCGTCAAACGAGTGAAGGATCGGGGCGCAACCATCAGCACGGCACCAGCTATTGCGATCACGATCCACAGGAAGTTGGTCTTGTCGTAAAGACCTAACCCCATAGCGAAAGCTGCTCGGTACAGCGACCACGAATTTCTGGTTTGCCACCAAACAAGCAATTGCCACAAAGCCACGCCCTTGAGCAGCATCATAAGCACTGTTGGACCATAGTCTGTTCGGCAATAGATCAAATAGCTTGGGTCGGTCGCAAGCAAGAAGGCTCCTAAAGCAGCCGCCATTGGTCCCAAGAACCTTCGCGCGAAAGCTGATATTGCAATCAGCGCTAGTGCACCGATCATGATCGTGAAATACCGGACGCTCTTGGGGCCAAGATGTAACGCTGCCGCGATCGGCACAAATACGATGGTCTTCAGCGCGCCAAGATAACCCATGGTCATCCAGGAGAGCCGATGTCCATGGAATCCAATTTCCGTGCCGGCCTCACCAAACACCTGGACTTGCAGAGGCCCCTTGACGAAACTGAGGGCCGGGGTGACCTGTATCAACTCGTCATAGTACAGGCCGGGGAGGTCAATGTTTGACGCAGCCAGAAACACGAAAACGACAGCGGCACCCAGAATTGCCAATTTCCAATGCAAAGATGGCGAGTTTTCGTTTCGTAGAATCATTTAAGCGCCTGAGCGCTCGTCTAACAATTGCTTTCCGGCTTGCTCACAAAAAACAAGTCGCCTGCCCTGCTCACGCGAAGACAACCGTTTGTTCAAATGCGCGTTGGAAGACGCCCAATGCAGTGCCCAGTTGGCAACGATGGTACCCGACAGGATCCATTTGCCGGACAAGTGAAAAGTAGTTAGAGGCATGCGGAAGATCCTCTTTCGGGTACCGCCGGTCCAATATAACTCATCCCTGGAAGTTCTGGCTGATCTTCGCGCGGTCATGTTTGTGGTTGTTGGCCGCAGCGCTCGTGCGTGAAGGAACACCATCGGGTCATTGACGTCGTAGATGTCGCCCAGCCTTTAGGAATGTCAGCGAAGGGCCTGTGACGGAAAAACCGAAATCGCCGGTTACCACTGGAAGCAGTTCTGATTTCAGAACTGATGCACTACCTTGCGATGCTAGAATACGGGCTCCACTACGAGGATCCATGGAAGAACAACTGCCGGCCGTCGACCCACAGATGATCACTACCGCGTTCACGCTGGACGGATATCACATCGACCGGAATCTCGGGATCGTGCGCGGAATCATCGTGCGCTCCCGTTCCATCTTCGGCACCGTGGGCGCGAGCCTGCAAACGCTGGTGGGCGGTGACATCACGCTGTTCACCAACCTGTGCGAAGAGACCCGCGCGCACGCCTTCCAGCGCATGTCGCAGCACGCCGCGCAGATGGGCGCCAACGCCATCGTCGGCGTCCGTTACGACGCTACCGAGATCATGCAGGGTGTCACCGAAGTCCTGTGTTACGGGACCGCCGTGATCGCCGCGCCGGCGAAATAGATTCACATGGCGGACGCGACGGTCCCCCTGCGGTACTTGTGCATTCACGGTCACTTCTACCAGCCCCCGCGCGAGAACCCGTGGCTGGAAGCGATCGAAGTCCAGGACTCCGCGTCTCCCTATCACGATTGGAACGAGCGCGTGACCGCGGAGTGCTACGCTCCCAACACCGCCGCGCGGATTCTGGACGCCGATCACCGCATCGCGAAAATCGTCAACAACTACGCGAGCATCAGTTTCAATTTCGGCCCGACCCTGCTGGCCTGGATGCAGCATCACGCCCCGGAAGCCTACCGCGAGATTCTGGCCGCCGACCGCGCCAGCGCGCAGCGCTTTTCCGGCCACGGCTCGGCGCTGGCACAGTGCTACAACCACATGATCATGCCGCTCGCCAACGCGCGGGACAAGCGGACGCAAGTGCGTTGGGGCATCGAAGATTTCCGGCACCGCTTCGGCCGAGAACCCGAAGGCATGTGGCTGCCGGAGACGGCCGTGGATCTGGAAACGCTGGCGATCCTGGCGGAAAACGGGATCAAGTACACCATACTCGCGCCGTCGCAAGCCGCTTCCGTCGACGGCGAGGACGCCAGTGGCGAGCAGATTGACCCGACGCGCGCCTACCGCCAGAACCTGCCCGGCGGCCGCAGCATCAGCATCTTTTTTTACGACGGGCCGGTGGCGCGCTCGGTGGCTTTTGAAAAGCTGCTCAGCAACGGCGAACGATTCGCCAGCCGGCTGCTGGACATCTTTTCCGCTGAGCGCACGGAGCCGCAGCTAGCCCACATCGCCACCGATGGCGAGACCTATGGCCATCACCACGCGCATGGCGATATGGCGCTGGCCTATGCGTTGGAACAGATCCAGTCCAACGGCCTGACGAAACTCACCAACTACGGGGAATTTCTCGAACTGCACCCGCCCGCGCACGAGGTCGAGATCCTGGAGAACACCGCCTGGAGCTGCATTCACGGCGTGGGCCGCTGGAGCCTGAACTGCGGCTGCAATTCCGGCGGCCGTCCGGCCTGGAACCAGGAATGGCGCGCAGCGCTGCGGCAGGCGCTGGACTGGCTGCGCGACGAGATCGCGACGCGTTACGAAGCCACCGCGGCAGGCTACCTCAAGGATCCGTGGGCCGCGCGCGACGACTACATCCACGTCATCCTGGACCGCTCGGCGGAAAGCCAGGACCGCTTCGCCGCCCGGCACCTCCGCCGCAAGCATGTCCAGCGCGCCGATCGCATCAAGGTGTGGAAGCTGCTCGAGCTCCAGCGCAACGCCATGCTCATGTACACCAGTTGCGGCTGGTTCTTCGACGAGCTGTCGGGCCTCGAAACCGTGCAGATCATGCAATACGCCGGACGCGTCGTCCAACTGGCCGAGGAGCTGTTCGGCGAATCGCTAGAGCCGCGCTTCCTGGAGCGACTGGCAGAGGCCAAGAGCAACATTCCCGAGCATCGCGACGGCGCCCGCATCTATGAGAGGTTCGTCAGGCCCGCCAGGGTGGACTTGCACAAGCTGGCCGCGCACTACGCGCTGAGTTCGGTCTTCTTCGCGCACGAGGACATCGACCGCGTCTACTGCTATTCGGTGGAATCCAAGGACTACCGGCTGAAGCGATCCGGGAAAATGCGACTGGCGTTCGGCAAAGCCCGGTTCACGTCCGAGATCACGCAGGAATCCGAGCTGCTCATGACCGGCGTGATCCAGTCCGGGGACCACAACCTGCACGGCGGAGTGGGGACGTTTCCAGGCGACGAGGCCTACCACCGGCTCGCCAGAACGGTTCGCGAGGCCTTCGTTCACCCGTATCTTCCCGAGGCAATTCGGCGCCTGGAGCAAGCTTTTCAGGGCCACACCTATTCGCTCAAGGACATGTTCCGGGACGAGCAGCGCCGGATCGTGGACCAGTTGATCGAGTCCAAGCGGGAGGAGGCCGCAGCTTCCTATGGCCGGATTTACGAGAGCAATGCCCCGCTGCTGCGCTTCATGAGCGAGTGCTACATTCCGATTCCCAAGGACCTGAAAGCCGCGGCCGAAGTCGCCCTCACCGGCCTGCTGCGGACCGCTCTCGAAGCGAGCGAGCTGAACCTGTCCCTGCTCCGGACTCTGTTCGACGACGTTCGAGCGGCCGGCGTGACTTTGGATACGGCCGCTCTCGAGAAGATTCTGCGGCGCAATCTGGAGCAGGACTGCGAGAGTTTTTTCGATGCTCCGCGCGATTTGGAAAGCCTCAGCAAGTGCCGCGCATCCATGGAAGCCGCCACGTCGCTGCCGCTTCCCCTGGTGCTATGGTCGATCCAGAATCGATGCTACGCGCTGCTCGAGACGGTTTATCCGGAGATGCAGGACCGCGGCGACACTGAGTGGGCGGCAGAGTTTGAACGGCTCGCGACGCTGCTCGCGCTGCGCGTCTAGCCGGCCACCGCTGCTTTTCGTTCCTCCCCGGCCAGCAATTCCTCCACCGCTTCGGGGGCAAGCGCGGCTCCATAGAAGTACCCCTGCACTTTGTCGCAGCCCAGCAACCGAACCAGGTCCATTTCCTCGCTGGTTTCCACGCCCTCGGCTACCACCGTCAGATTCATGCTGTGCGCCAGCCGCACGATACTCTGGATCACCGGCAGCGAACCTTCCGGCTCCAGCATGCCGCGCAGGAACGACTGGTCGATCTTGAGGACATCCACGGGAAGCTTGCTCAGATAGCTCAGTGAGGAGTAACCGGTGCCGAAATCGTCGATCGCGATACTGACGCCCAGCTCGCGGATCTGCGACATGCGCGCCACCGACTGCGGAAGATCCCGCATCACGGAGCTTTCGGTCAGCTCCAGCTCCAGGCACGCAGGCGCGAGGCCGCTGATGGCCAGCGCGGCCGCCACCGTTTCCAAAAAATCGCGGCGCCCGAATTGCAAAGCCGATACGTTCACCGAGACGCGCGCGTGCCGATGCCCGGCCTTGCGCCACCGGACCGCTTCCAGACAGGCCTGCTCGAGCACCCACGCTCCGATGTCGATGATCAGGCCGGTCTCTTCAGCGATGGGGATAAACTGGCCGGGCGAAATAGTCCCGTAGGCCGGATGCCGCCAGGTGAGCAGCGCCTCCAGACCCTGCACTCTTCCCCGCATGTCCACCACGGGCTGGTATCGCACTTCGAATTCGCGGTTTTCGAGGGCCCGCCGCAGCGCAGTCTCCAGACGCAGCCGCTCCAGGCCCTCACTGTGGTTTTCGGGACGGAAGACTTCCACGGCGTTGCGGCCGCCGCTCTTGACGCGATGCATGGACACATCGGCATTGCGCAGCAACTCCGCCGCGTTGCTGCCGTGATCGGGAAACATCGCCAGGCCGATGCTGGCCGTGACGAACAACTCGTGGCCGTCCACCTGAACCGGCGCGCGAAACGCGTTCAACAACTCCTGGGCGGCCCTCGCGGCGCGCTGCTCATCGGGCTGCCGCGTCAGAACCACGCTGAACTCGTCACCGCCCACCCGGCCGGCCAGGTCGTCCGCGTGGAGCCGCTCTCGCAGCCGATGCGCGGCTTCCTGAAGCAGGCGGTCGCCCATCGCGTGCCCCAGCGTGTCGTTGATCTGCTGGAAGCGATCCAGTCCGATGCACAGCACGGCCAGCGTTCCAGCTCGCTCTCGAGCCTCCCGCAGAGCCCCGCTCAGCAGCTCCATGAAATGGGGGCGGTTGGGCAATCCCGTGAGAGCGTCGTGCCGCACCTGAAGCTCGAGCTTTTCCTGCAGCTCGCGCCGTGCAATCGCGATGGCCGCCATATGACTCGCCAGTTGCAGCAAATCCCTGTCGGCGTCCGTGCTCGACAGGCCGCGCCGGTAGTGCAGCATGACCATCCCGAGCGCCTGGCCGTGCGTCGATACGATAGGCGCGGCGAGGCACGACTCGACGCCGAGCCCGGCGGCCAAGTCCGCGCAGCCGGCCCAAATCGGACAACTTCGGATGTCTTCCCAAAAGGTCGCAGAGCGCGCCGGTTCCGCTCCGGATAGGTTCAAGGCCGCGGGAGCAGCTCGGACCGAATTCAGCAACGCCAAGGCAGCCTGCGGAAAACCGGGCGCCGCCGACCAATAGAGCATCTCGTCGCGAACCTGAATCAGCGAGCACAATGTCCCCGCCCGCTGCCCCTCCACCATGCGGCAGATTGCCGACAGCAAGTCCAGGCTCTGTTGTCCAGCGTCCTCGACGCCGGCCGGGTGATCGGTCGACGCGCGATCCCCTGTCCCGACAACTACGAACTCGGGAGTTGCCATGCTTCAGTCTTCCTAGTGTGTGACGTATCGCCGCGGCGGACGATTGCGAACTGAGGCTACTCTAACAGAGATTCGCAAATAATGAAATGCCAGCCCGTGGAGCCGTACCAGCCTGGACAGTACTCATATCCGCTATCGTCCTGCTAAGATGATTCGCAATGCCGCGCTTGATCCTTCTGCTGCTGATCTCCGCGCTGGCCGCTCAGGCCCAGCAACCCAACGGCCTGGGCGATCGCGCCCGGCGCTATCTGGTGGACCTGATCAGGATCGACACCACCAATCCTCCCGGCAATGAGACGCGCGCCGCCAACTACCTGAAGCAGGTGGCGGAAGCGAACGGGATCACCGCCGAACTGCTGGGTGAGAAACCGGCGCGGCTGAACTTCGTGGCGCGACTTACGGCCGGCAGCCAATCCGCAGACGCCGCGCGCCCGCTATTGCTGATAGCCCATAGCGATGTGGTTCCAGCCGATCCGTCGCAGTGGACCGTGCCACCGTTTTCCGCCGCGTTCCGCGACGGCTTCATCTATGGACGCGGAGCGCAGGACGACAAGTCGCTGCTGGCCGCGGAGCTGGCCGTGCTGGTCGAACTCAAGCTGCGCAACGTTCGGTTGAAGCGCGACGTGATTCTGCTTTCAGAATGCGACGAGGAAGCCGGCTCCACCGGAATCACCTGGCTGATTCGTAACGCCTGGCCCAAGATCCAGGCCGAGTTTGCGCTCAACGAAGGGGGAGCGGCGCTGGACACCAAGTCGCGGGCGCGCCTCTACCAGGTGCAGACCTCGGAGAAGATCCCGACTCGTGTCGTGCTCACCGGCAAAGGCACCGCCGGGCACGGATCGCTGCCGCGCCCCGACAATCCCGTAGTGCACCTGGCACGCGCCATCACACGGCTGGCCGACGCGAGCCAGCCGGTGCAGCTCAACACCACCACCCGACGGTACCTCTCCGAGATTGCGAAGCTCCCGGACTACCAGTGGCTCCAGCCGATGCTGGCCAAGCTCGAAAATCCGGCCACCGCGCTCGCAGCCGCCGATCAAATCGCGGCCCGCGATCCGGAATTGAACGCAATGTTGCGAACCTCGGTCTCTCCCACCATGCTGACCGCCGGCATGAAGGTGAACGTCATTCCCAACCAAGCCGCCGCACAGGTGGACGTGCGCCGCCTGCCCAACGAAACGCGCCAGGAGATCGAAAGCCGCTTCCGTAACATCATCAACGACCCGGCGGTCGCCATTGCGCCCGAAGCCGGCCAGGACATGCCGGCCACCGAGCCGAGTTCGCTGACTACCGACCTGTATGTAGCGATGGAAAAGGTCTTCAAGCAGGCCGATGCGAACGCAGTGGTGGTACCGTTCATGTCGCGCGGCGCCACCGACGGCTCGTACCTACGGCAGAAGGGCATGGCCGTCTACGGCGTGCCGCTGTTCCTGCGCGAAGGCGGCGAGAGTCGCGCGCACGGCAACGACGAACGCATTTCCCCTGAGAATCTCAAGCACGGCACGGAATTGTTGTACAAGGCCGTTACGGCCGTGGCCGCTCAACCCTGAGCCCGGAAACCTTACGCGGCAGGCTGTCGAGCAGAACCTCGCGCTCCGGCGGTTTTTTCGGTGGCTGGGCTTCGGCGATCCGGCGCTTCACTCTTGCGATCGGCACTTGAAACACGATGGAGAGCACCGCGAAGATCAGCGACGAGCTGCGAACTACAACCTTCATGGGGGGGGAGGCGTCCTGCTACATTCATCATAGTCCCATATGAGTGAGCCAGCCGGGCCAGCCGCAAGCACTCCCCCAGACGGCGAACCCAAGTGGCCGGCCATCCTGGCCATTCTGGCCACCGCTGCGCTGAACGTCGTGCTACCGGAGCAGTTGACCTTCGGCCCTGGATGGCTTTTGCTCATCGTGGTATGCCTTCTGGAGATCCCGAGCATCATAGCGTACCGGACCGGCCGCACCGGCCTGCACCGCGTCCTCAGCCACACGGTGGCGGCTCTGGTCACGGCGTCCATGGTCTGGTCCCTGGCGCTGCTCATCGCGCGGCTTCCGTCGCATAGCGATCCCCCCAAAACCTTATTGGGGGCCGCCGCCACGCTGTGGATCGCTAACGTATTAGTGTTCGCCTCCTGGTACTGGCGGCTGGATGCCGGCGGCCCGCACCAGCGCGATCTGCGCGAGTCACATACTGAAGGCGCCTTCCTGTTTCCTCAAATGATGATTCCGGGCAAGCACGCGCGTACCTGGCGACCCGGTTTCGTCGACTACCTGTTCCTGGCGTTCAACACCAGCACCGCATTTTCGCCGACCGACGTGCCCGTGCTTTCGCGCTGGGCCAAGCTCATGATGATCGTGCAGGCTTCGATTTCTCTGATGACCGTGGCGCTCATCGCCGCGCGAGCCGTCAACATACTGTGACGGAAGTTCCCTCCGCGCCGCTCCTCGCTTACACTGGTAATTTCTATGAAGCTACCCAGCTACACCATCACTCAGGGCAAAGAACGCGCCCCGGCCCGCGCCTTTTTGAAAGCCATCGGCCTCACCGACGCCGATATGAAGAAGCCGATCATCGGCATCGCGAACACCTGGATCGGCACCATGCCGTGCAACTTTAAGCTGCGCGACCTGGCCCAGGACGTCGCGCGCGGCATCCGCGAAGCCGGCGGCACTCCCATGGAGTACAACACCATCGCGATCAGCGACGGCATCACCATGGGCACCGAAGGCATGAAGGCGTCGCTGGTCAGCCGCGACATCATCGCCGATTCCATCGAGCTGGTGGCGCGCGGCCACATGTTCGACGGCATCATCGCGCTGGTGGCCTGCGACAAAACCATTCCCGGCGCCATGATGGCGCTGCTGCGGCTCAATATTCCCGGGCTGGTCCTGTACGGCGGCTCCATCCTGCCGGGCCATTACCACGGCCGCGACCTCACCATCCAGGACGTCTACGAAGCGCTGGGCGCCAACGTCGCCGGAAAAATGTCGGATGAGGAATTTCTGGCCATCGAGAACGCGGCTTGCCCGGGCGCCGGCGCATGCGGTGGCCAGTTCACCGCCAACACCATGGCGACGGTTCTCGAATTCATCGGACTCTCGCCGCTCGGCACCGCCTCGGTCCCGCAAGTGGACGAGCGCAAGCGTGAGGTGGCGGCCCGCTGCGGCCGGCTGGTGCTGGACATGGTCAAACAGGAACGGCGCCCGCGCGATATCGTCACCCGTAAAGCCATCGACAACGCCATCGCCTCGGTGGCCAGCACGGGCGGCTCCACCAATGCCGTGCTGCATCTGCTCGCGGTGGCGCGCGAAGCCAACGTTCCGCTGCACATCGACGATTTCCAGACCATCAGCGAACGGACGCCTTGGCTGGTGGATCTCAAGCCGTCCGGAAAATTCGTAGCCGTGGACGTGGACAAAGCCGGAGGCATCCCGGTGGTGGTCGAGCGCCTGATCCAGGGCGGCTACGTCGACGGTTCCACTATGACCGTGACCGGCCGCACGTTGGCCGAAGAAGCCGCTCAAGCCAAGGAGACGCCCGGCCAGGAAGTGATCCACCCGCTGACCAATCCGATCAAGAAAAGCGGCGGCCTGGTGATCCTGCGCGGTTCGCTTGCGCCGGAAGGCTGCGTCATCAAAGTCACTGGAATCGAGCGTAGCGAGCAGCGTGGACCGGCCCGCGTGTTCGAATCCGAAGAGGCTGCCATGGCGGCCGTGCTCAACGGGAAGATCCGCGCCGGCGACATCGTGGTAATCCGCTACGAAGGACCGCGTGGCGGCCCGGGCATGCGCGAGATGCTGGGTGTCACCAGCGCCATTGTCGGCGCCGGGCTTTCGGAAAGCGTCGCGCTGATGACCGACGGCCGCTTCAGCGGAGCCACGCGCGGATTCTGCGTCGGCCACGTGGCGCCCGAAGCAGCGGTGGGCGGCCCGATCGCCGCCATCGAAGAAGGCGACAGCATCCACATCGACATCGCCGGGCGCACGATAAACCTGGAGATCCCGGAAAACGTGCTGCGCGACCGCCTCAAAAAATGGAAAGCGCCCGAGCCGCGTTACCGCTCGGGCGTCTTCGCAAAATACGTGGCTTTGGTCGGATCAGCCGCGGAAGGGGCGCTGACTACGCCAATTTAGACGCTGGCGCGGATACGTGCGCGTCGAGCATCTTTTGCAGGTCGGTCTTGCCGCAGGCGCCAACCTTCTGCTCGACCACTCGGCCGCCTTTGAAGAGCAACAGAGTAGGAATTCCGCGAACGTTGTACCGCATGCCGGTCGCGCCGTTCTCGTCGACGTTCAGCTTGCCGACCTTGACCCGGCCCGCGTAGTCGGCCGCGATAGCGTCCACGGTCGGAGACATCATTCGGCACGGCCCGCACCATTCCGCCCAGAAATCAACCAAAACTGGCACGTCGGAATTCAGCACATCGCTGTCCCAAGTAGCGTCCGTGAAGGTCACAGTATTCGCTCCAGCCATACTCGTTTAATCTCTCCTGTTATCAGATGTAGGGACCGTTCAAAAAGATTCAGCCCGTAACCGCCGGTAGAGCGCCGCGTATTCGGCCGCGGAGGCGCCCCACGAAAAGTCCTTGCGCATGCCACTTCGCATCATACCAACCCAGGCGGCCCGATCCTGATAAGCAGCCAGGGCCGAGCGAATCGCGTCCAGCAATGCACTTCCGGAGTATTCCCGGAACTTGAACCCGGTTTCCTCATCAATCGTATCATCCAGGCCTCCGGTGGCGCGCACCACCGGCACGGTCCCATAGCGCAGGCTGTAGATCTGGTTCAGGCCGCAAGGCTCATACTGGCTGGGCATCAGAAACATGTCGGAGCCCGCCTCGATGCGGTGCGCCAGCGCGTCGTCATAGCCGATCCGCACGGCCACCTTGTCAGGATAGGACTCGGCAAGCGAGCGGAACATGCTCTCATATTCGGCGTCGCCCGAACCGATCACCGCCAGCGACAGGTCCTCTTCTAGCAGTCGCGAGGCGATCTCGGAGATCAAGTCGAAACCCTTCTGAGCGGCGAAGCGCGACACGATGCCGGCCAGCGGACGATCCAGACCCGCAGGCAGGCCGAGTTCAGCCAGCAGCGTACGTTTGCACTCCCGCTTTCCGGCCAGATCATCGGCGGAGTAGTGAGCCGCGATATTAGGATCATGCTCGGGATTCCATTCGCTGTAGTCCACGCCGTTGAGAATCCCGGCCACCGGCCCGTGCTTGTGAAGAAAGTCGTCCAGACCGAATCCGAAGGCGCGAGTCTGGATCTCGCGCGCGTAGCCCTTGCTCACCGTGCTCACCGCGTCGCTCCAGGCGATGCCGCCCTTCAGGTAATTGACCTTGCCGAAGAACTCGAGTTGTTCCGGATTGAAGAGCCGCGGATCCAGGCCGATCGGAGCCAGCGTCTCCCGTCCGAACATGCCCTGGTAGCCCAGGTTGTGAATCGTGAACAGGACCTTGACGCCGCTGTAGGTGGGATCCAATCGGAGGTGCTCGGCCATATAGACCGGCACCAGCGCCGATTGCCAGTCGTGACAATGGATGACCTCCGGCCGGAACAGATAGCGCGCCACGCCGAGCGCCGCTTTGGACAGCACGGCGAAGCGCATAAAGTCATCGACGTGCCCGTAAATCCCGTCGCGATCGAACAGCGCGGGGCAATGCACGAAGTAGAAGTCGACGCCGCGCTCCGTGGTTTGAAAGATACTCACCACGTAGCCCGGCCCCAGCGGAATCCAGAGGCTGCGATAAGCCTCGCGCGGCGGATTGGGATAGACGTTCTGCCGGTATCCGGGAATCACCACCGCCACGCGTTCCCCGCGCGCAGCCAGAGCCGCCGGCAGCGACCCGATGACGTCCGCCAATCCACCAGTCTTCGCAAAAGGCGTGGCCTCGGAAGCCACCATCAGGATGTTCATCGCCGAATCAGCTATGCGCCTTCCTGCTTCCGCACCGCATCCAGCACGCCGTTGATGAAAGCCACCGACTCTTCGCCCGAAAACTGCCGGGCCAGCTCCAGCGCCTCATCGATGACCACCGCGGCGGGCGTCTCCTTCCGGTCCATCTCGTAAATCGCCATGCGCAGGATATTGCGATCCACCAGCGGCATCCGCTCCAGCTTCCAATTCTCGGCTTTCTGGGTGATGCGTTGATCGATGTCCGCGGCGAGTTCCGACGTGCCGCGCACCAATTCCTCCATGAACTCGTCGCGTACCGGTTGCTGCTCCTCTTCCTCCGAATACAGCGTGTCGTAGAAAGATGAAATGGCCTCGTCCACCGGTTGTTTTCGCAAGTCCCATTGATACAGGACCTGCAAAGCCCGCTGCCGCGACCGATGCCGAGCCGCCATTAGTGGGGCAGCCAATCCTGGCTGCAGCCGGCATTCAGCCGGCAATTGTGGCCCGATCCCGACATGGCCGCCATCGCCGCTACTTCCGCAGCCGCCGCATCAGATCGCCCATCTCGATGGCAGTCATGGCAGCATCGAAGCCCTTGTTCCCGCTCTTGCCGCCGGCGCGATCGATGGCCTGCTCGACCGTGTTCGTGGTCAACACGCCGAACGCCACCGGCACTCCGGTTTCAGCCTGCACCGCCGCCAGCCCGCTCGCAGCCTGACCGGCGACATGATCGAAATGCGGCGTCTCTCCGCGAATCACGGCGCCCAGCGCGATGATCGCATCGAAGCGTTTTTGAGCGGCCAGCGCCTTCGCGGCCATCGGCAGCTCCCAGGATCCTGGCACACGCACCACTTCAACGTCCTCGGCCGCGGCTCCCGAGCGCTTCAGCGCGTCTTCGGCCCCGGCCAGCAGCCGATCCGTGATGAAACTATTGAACCGCGCGACCACAATCGCGAACTTCAGGCCGCGCGCATCGAGATTTCCTTCGGTCACCTGGGACATATGGGCTAAACTGGGTTCAGGTCCTCATTCTACCGCATGGATCCCCAGTTCATACGCAATTTCTCTATCATTGCGCACATCGACCACGGCAAGTCGACGCTGGCCGACCGGCTGCTCGAAGTCACCGGCGCGCTCTCGCAGCGCGAAATGATGGAGCAGGTGCTGGACAGCATGGACCTGGAGCGCGAGCGCGGCATCACCATCAAGGCCCACGCCGTGCGGCTGAATTATCGCGCCACCGACGGCCAGCTCTACCAGCTCAATCTCATCGACACCCCCGGCCACGTCGATTTCACCTACGAAGTTTCCCGCAGCCTGCAAGCCTGCGAAGGCGCTCTGCTGGTGGTGGACGCCTCGCAAGGCGTCGAGGCCCAGACGCTCGCCAACACCTATCTGGCGCTGCACCACAATCTCGAGATCATTCCCGTCATCAACAAAATCGACCTGCCGTCGGCCGAACCCGAGCGGATCCGCGAGCAGATCGAACAAGTAGTCGGGCTACCTGCCTCGGACGCGCTGCTGGTCAGCGCCAAGCAAGGCACCGGAATCCAGGACGTGCTCGAAGCTATCGTACATCTGGTGCCTCCGCCCAAAGGTTCGCCCGAAGCCCCGCTGCGCGCCCTGATCTTCGACTCCTGGTTCGACCCCTACCGCGGCGTCATCATTCTGGCGCGCGTGGTGGACGGCCGCCTGCGCATGAAGCAGAAAATCAAGCTGTGGTCCAACGGCACCACGTTCGAAGTCGAAGGCCTCGGCTACCAGTCGCCCAAGCCCATCCCTTGCGATGAGCTTTCGGCCGGCGAAGTGGGCTTCCTGTTCGCCAATATCAAGACCGTCTCCGACGCCAAGATCGGCGACACCATCACCGGCGTCGACAATCCCGCAGCCGAGCCGCTGCCCGGGTTCGAAGAAGTGAAGCCCATGGTGTTCGCGGGGCTCTACCCGGTGGAATCGCACGAGCACGGCCGGCTGCGCGAGGCGCTGGAAAAGCTGCGTCTCAACGACAGCGCCTTCAGCTTCGAGCCGGAGAACTCGGTGGCGCTGGGCTTCGGTTTCCGCTGCGGCTTCCTGGGGCTGCTGCACCTGGAGATCGTGCAGGAGCGCCTGGAGCGCGAGTTCCAGATCAACCTGATCACCACCGCGCCCGGCGTGCGCTACAAGATCACCGCGCTGAACGGCAGCGTGATCGAAGTCGACAACCCCACTAAGTTCCCCAATCCGGCCGAGATCAAGCACATCGAAGAGCCGATTCTGGACGCCACCGTGATCACGCGCGAGGAATACGTCGGCGAGATCCTGAAGCTGCTCGAAGAAAAGCGCGGCAATCAGAAGAAGTTCGAATACATTGGCACCGGCCGCGTGATGTTGTTATACGAGCTGCCGCTCAACGAGATCGTGCTGGACTTTTACGATCGCCTGAAGTCCGCCTCCCGCGGCTACGCCTCGCTCGACTATCATTTCACCGGCTACCGCGTGTCGCCGATGGTGAAGCTGGACGTGCTGGTGGCGGGCGATCCGGTGGACGCGCTGACCATCGTCGTCCACAAGGATTTCGCCTATGAGCGCGGCAAGTCTCTCATCGAGCGGCTGCGCAAACTGATCCCGCGCCAGATGTTCGAGGTCGCCCTGCAGGCCGCCATCGGCAACAAGGTGGTGGCGCGCGAAAACATCCCGGCCATGCGCAAGAACGTGCTGGCCAAATGCTACGGCGGCGACATCACGCGCAAGCGCAAGCTGCTCGAAAAACAAAAGGAAGGCAAGAAGCGCATGAAGCGCGTGGGCCGCGTCGAAATCCCGCAGGAGGCCTTCCTGGCGGTGCTGAAAGTAAGCAGCGGCGAGAGCGAGTAGGGTTGTATGGGAAATCGCCTGGGCGCACTCGAACAAAACCGGCGACTAATCCGAGCGTGCGAAATCGTCAATTCAGATCCGGACGTCCGTGAGCTCGAGAAGGACTTCGATGCGGTCAACGACGAAATCGCCGAGCCATGGGAAGATGGCCCGGAGTCCTGAAATGCTCGTGGCGCACGCACTTATGCGTGCCGCGTTCACACTCGTGTGAACGCCCTCCCCACTCACCCCGAATACTGCATCAGCGCCATGAACCCGAAGTCCATGTGAAACTGCTGGTGGCAGTGAAACAACGTCAGACCGGGATTGTTGGCGATCAGATCCACCTCTACCTGCTTCCACGCCGGAACCACCACCACGTCCTTGAAGACTCCCGACGTCGCCTGCTTGTCGAAGCGCGTGATCTCGAACGTGTGCCGATGCAGATGCAGCGGATGCGCCTCCGCGCTCTGATTGTCGAAGATCATCCGATAGCGCTTGTTCGCCTCCACCACGATCGGATCGGTCTTCGGAAACGACTTGCCGTTGATGGTCCAGTGATGGCCGCCCTCCGGCTGCCGGATCACCATCGGAATCCGTCCGTCCGGTTCGGGAGCGATGGCCTGTCCTCCGAAGGCGCGATAGTCCCAGGTAGACACGGCCGGCAGCCAGCGAGCCGCACCTCCGCGCTCGGCGTACTCGACGACAATCCCCATTCCCGCGTTGCGCTGGCGGTCACGCACCTCGCCCAGAATCCAGACACCCGGCGTGTTCATTTCCACGATCGCATCCGCCCGCTCGCCCGGACCCAACTCGATCACTGGCACGGTTCGCGGCTCAGCCACCACGTTGCCATCCAGCTCCACCACGCGGAACCTATGACCCGCCAGCGCCAGTTGATGATGCTCGGTGGCGCTCGCGTTCAACATCCGGAACAACACGCGCTGCCCGTACTTGACGCGAATCGGCTCGCCGCCGCCCAGCATCTTCCCGTTGATCGACAGATACTTGTATTCGACGTCCATCGGGCCGTCTTTGGCGAAGCTCGGATCCCACTCGTGCAGCAGAATCGGCACTTCGAGGTCGTACGCGCCCGGTTCGTTCGAGGAATCCACGATCAGCATTCCGAACTGACCCGTGTACGTGCTGGCGTGCAGATTCCGCCCAGCCATCGCGTGAGTATGATACCAGCGCGTCCCCGCCGGCCGGGGCGTGAATTCATAGCGCCGCTGGCCGTGCCGCGGAACATGCGGCGTGCCTTCCTCGTGCGATCCGTCAACCTCCGGGGGAATGTGCAGCCCGTGCCAGTGCACCAGCTCGTCGGCGTTCGTGTCGTTCACCACGTCCACCGCGATGCTCCTGCCTTCCCGCACGCGCAACAAGGGACCGGGCGCCTGGCCGTTGTACCCGATGGTTTTCACCGAGTGCCGCGAGTCCAGTTCGAGTTCGACCTCCTGGATGCGCAGCGTGATGTCGGCATCCCTTGCGTCCGCCCCGGGCGCCTCCTGCGTTTGCCCCGATCCGAGCGCGGCGGCAGTCACTCCCGCGCCCACCCGAGACATCCACTCGCGCCGGGTCATTGGCGACACGCCTCCGCACGCATCACGCCGGCGCGGCCCATTGAGTATTGACGATCAGCTTCGGGTTGGTCGAGTATGGCGGGCTGCCACAGACCGCGCACGCGGCTTGGCGTCGCCAAACTGGTGAAATTGGACGTGCGATTCCTGGGACCGAAGGCCATGGATGATATGCAGTACTGCAAATGCAAGGACGACAAGCGCGATGATTCCGATCAAGACCCAGATCACCTGCAACAGCGGGATTCCCGCCAGCAGCATTGCCTGCGTCGAGTCTGAGTTGCCAACGAACCAATCCACCATCGTCAGTCCTCTGGAAGACGGGCCCTTTCCTATTTGCATTGAGAATACACCCGCACCCCGTCCAGGTCAAGGGTATTGCACGAGCGCTCAGCGCACTTCGCCGGTGTGCAGCGCCGCCCACACCACGTCGTAGGTGTCATCTCCCGCCAATGCTCCGGTCTGCCTCCACCCCGACGCGGTCTTCGAAAGCGGGGCCGCCACCAGTGTCGAATCACCGTCCGCATCCTGCCCCAGCAGGAAGACCAGCGTGACCCCATGCACATCGGCCTGTCCGGTGATGACGACTTTTCCCAGGCTGCGGTAGTAGTCCCGGGTCCGCTTGACCACTTCGGGATTCGAGAACTGCTGGCCGACCCTGGCGCGCTCGGCCGGCACGAAATTCTCGACGATCCACGAAACTTCCCCGGCCGCTCCCGCCGATAGGACGGATGCCGCAGCGTGTTCGGGCGTGCTCCAGTCGGCCTGGTCTCGACCCACCAGGCGCACCGCGGCGGGCGGCCTCAGCAGCTTTCCCGGCAGCGTGATCGTCACCTGGTCGTCCGGACGTTTGTCCTTCGCCAGGGAATTGCCCGGCTTCCGGAGGTCCGAGACTTTCACCTGGAACGTCAACCGCTCCGTCTTCGGACTGCAGCCGATCAGTGCGATCGCGGCGCCGATCACAAGCACGAGCCGGGAACGCATCGGCTACCATCATACTGCGCGGGCTTCAGCGCGACCTCCCCGGCGCAGAGTGCGACAATGAGCTCAGTGCCACCTAAGCTCACCGAAGCGATCACGCGGCGGCGCGCGCTGCTGATTGCTCCTTTCGCTTTTGCCGGCCTGGTCGCCATCTCATCTCGCAAGAAAGACGA
Source organism: Terriglobia bacterium (assembly GCA_020073265.1). GTDB lineage: Bacteria > Acidobacteriota > Terriglobia > Bryobacterales > Bryobacteraceae > Palsa-89. The sequence continues at coordinate 76,794 of JAIQFN010000013.1, forward strand.
TTCCAAGGACACCGCTTCAGCGAGCGATGCCAACCAGGACCTCACCATCGTCGACTTCAACGACTCGGATCAGGAGCTGGGCCCGATTCGTGTAAAGAAAATCGTCCGATCCGACGCCGAATGGCGCAAGCTGCTCAGCGCCGAGCAGTATTACGTCACGCGCCGCGCTGGAACCGACACTGCCTTCACCGGCATGTATTATCGGATGCACGACCCCGGCCTGTTCCGCTGCATCTGCTGCGGCAATGCGCTGTTCAGTTCGCGTGCCAAGTTCGATTCCGGCACGGGCTGGCCCAGTTTCACCGCGCCGGTGGCCGGCGAGAACATCCGCACCCGCAGCGACATGAGCCTGTTTATGGAACGAACCGAGGTGCTCTGCAAGCGCTGCGACGCCCACCTCGGCCACGTTTTCAACGACGGTCCCGAGCCTACCTACCTGCGCTACTGCATCAACGAATCCGCGCTACGCTTCGTCCCGCGCCAGACTTAGACTCGAAGACCCGTCCGCCCGCCGCCCCTACTTCTTCTGCGCCTCGCGTTCCGCCTTGCGCGCGCCGCCCAGAATGTCTTCCATCGCGTAGTTGCCTTCATGGCAGGCGTACTCGAAGATCGGACCCGGCGTGGCGTGGAACGGATACTCGATGGTCCAGCTCTTGGTAAACGTGGTGGGGTCGTCGATGGTCGCCCGGTACAGCAACGTGCCGCCATCCACGCGCGTGAAGCGCTCGATCACGTGCAGGTTCGCGGACGACCCGCGAAAATTCACCTGCTCGCTGAAATTCGTGGTGTCCACCACCAAGGTGTCGCCTTCCCAATGGCCAACCGAATCACCCAGCCACTGCCGTACGTTCTCCGGAAGATGCGGCGCGTTCATGCGGACGATGCGCGCATCGTGGATCATCTCCACCAGGATCATCACCTGATCCTTGGTTTCGACGATCTGATAGTTGTTGTTGTACAGCACCGGCAGCATGGGCGGCCCGGAGCTGGAACCGAAGCTCAACAGGCAGCGCTCCGACAAAGGCCGGTTTTGCGCCGCATCCAGGGCGCCACCGCGCCGCACGGCCGCGAATCTCTGGCGCGCTTCAGCCGTGATCGGCGGAACCCGGCCATCCGTCGGATCGATCACCAGCGAGCTGCGCTTCACCCCATCCACGCGCGCCAGCTCGGACCCGCGATCGATGAACAGCGCGTTGTAACCGCCGGTGTCGCCCGAGCCGGCCCGCCGATGGAACTCGCCCTCGGACTTGCCGTCGCCCGCTTTCAGCTCATCGTCCTGCGCCTTCTCGAAACGCGCTGCTTCCTCGTCGCTAACGTTCAGCTTCCCCGCGAACACGGCCGGACGCTCCATGGGCGTCAGCGTCGCGTTGGTCCAAGTGCCCTGCAAGTCCGGATGACCGTCCGCCAAGCGGGGCACGTTCGAACTCTTGCCCTTGGATGCCGCGCGCGCTGCCGTCTGAGCGGAAAGCGGCGCCGCGATCACCACCGCCAGCAGCCCGAAGGACGCTAAGAATGCGAAAAAGCGATTGCTCATGTGGATAGCCTCAAGCTCCTCGTTTCTTCCGAGCATCGCATAAACCGGCCGTCCGCAGAAAAAAGCACGGACAAAACAACCAACTGGGAGACATAGTACTGTGTAGGTGAATGTTTAGAAACCTTGCCACCGAGGCGAGCATCCTTTATCTGAAAAGTCATCGGGAAAGGCTATAGTGCGGATCTTTCACGCTTTCGGCGTCCTGGCGCTGAGCGGCATCCTCTCGGCCCAAACCGTCCTGTTCGTTTCCCAGTCGCAAGTGTCCGTCGCCGCCGACCCGGTCTCATTGGCCATCGGCGACTTCGCCGGCAATGCAGCCCCGGACGTGGTGGTGGCCAGCGAAGCATCCGCCACCCTCACCGTCCTGCGCAGCCTCGGCAATGGTTTCTTCGCGCAGCTCGCCAGTCAGCCCTCCGGCGTCAGCCCGCGCGCGATTGCGGCCGGTGATTTCAATGGCGACGGACGCCTGGATCTGGCCATTGCCAACTTTGCCTCCAACACCGTGTCCGTACTCTTGGGGAATGGCAACGGAACCTTTCGATCCGTCGCCAGCCTCAGCGCGCAGGGACCGTCAGCGCTGGCCGTCGCCGATTTCAACGCTGACGGCAGGCTCGACTTGGCCGTCGCGGAGGCCAATTCCAACAGCGTCGCCATCTTCCTCGGCAACGGCAACGGAGCCTTCCTGCCAGTCTTTCGCCCCTCGGTAGGCAACCACCCGGTCTCGCTGGCGACCGGCGACTTCAATGGCGACGGAATGCTCGACCTGGCCGTCGCCAACACCAACTCGAACAACGTTTCCATACTGCTCGGCAACACCAACGGCACATTTCGCGGCGCTCTCAACTTCGCGGCCGGACAACTTCCGGTCTACGTGGTCGCGGGCGACTTCAACGGCGACGGTAAGGCCGACCTGGCAGTGGCCAATGCCACCGGCTTCTTCACCAGTTCCGTCTCTGTGCTGCTCGGCCAGGGAAACGGGGTCTTCCTGGCTCCCTTGAGCTCCACGGTGGGAAGCAATCCCTCCTTTCTCGTAGGCGCCGATTTCAACCTGGACGGCAGGCTCGATCTCGCGGTCGCCAACTCGGGTTCCAACACCATCTCGGTGCTGCTGGGCATCGGCACTGGAACCTTCCTGCCGCAGCAGTCCTTCCAAGTGGGAAACGGACCTGCCTGGATCAGCGTGACCGACTTGAACGCGGACGGCAAACCCGATCTGGTGGTGGCCAACAGCCTCTCGAGCACGGTCTCGATACTGCTCAATCGCACGGCCATCAACCGGCCCGCCCCGGCTGTCGCTTCGGTCGTCAACGCCGCCAGTTTCCGGTCGGGCTCCGTCGCTCCGGGCGAAATGGTAACCATATTCGGCTCGGGCCTTGGACCAAGCGATCCAGCCAGCCTTCAACTCACCGCTTCTGGACGAGTCTCCACGACGCTGGCGCAGACTCGAGTGTTCTTTGACGGCGTCGCGGCTCCGCTCATTTCCGCTAGCGACGGCCAAGTGAACGCTAGCGTGCCATACGGTGTCGCGGGCCATTCGACGACCGACCTGGTGGTGGAGAACAATGGAACGCGCTCGCTGGTGTCGACCCTTTCAGTGACCGCCAGCGCCCCGGCATTGTTCACTGCGGACGCCAGCGGCAGTGGGCCGGGCGCAATCCTCAACCAGGACGGATCGCTGAACTCCGCCTCCAATCCCGCGCCCCAGGGTTCGGTGGTGGTGCTGTACGGGACCGGCGCAGGCCAGACCAGTCCTACAGGAGTCGACGGCCTGCTGGCGCTCGACATTGTACCGACGCAAGCGCTTCCGGTCTCAGTGACCATTGACGGAAAATCGGCGCAAGTTCTGTATGAGGGCGCTGCGCCGGGCCTGGTCGCCGGCATCGTGCAGGTGAATGTTGTCCTTCCGGACGGCATCCGCTCCGGCGCCGTTCCCGTGGTACTACGCGTCGGCGACGCAACCAGCCAACCCGGCGTCACGCTGAGCGTCCAATAGCGCCTCGATTGCACGGCGGCTGAATCAGGTTGTACGATAGTCGGTTAGCCGGCAATTTCAATCCAAGAATTCCAATCGAAAGGATCCCACTGTGAACCGTCGCGATTTTCTGCGGTCCGCCGGCGTCGTGTCCGGCAGCCTCGCGCTTGCCAAGCCCGGGCGCCTGCTGGCAGCCGGCGCATCCTCTGACAACTGGCGCACCTTCGAAGTGACCACGCGCGTCGAAATCCTGAAATCGTCCGGCGCCACGCGGGTGTGGCTGCCCGCGGCCCTCACCGAAAAGACTCCCTTCCAGAAGACGCTCTCCAATCACTTCAGCGCAGAGGGCGGCACGGCCAGAATCACGGACGCCAAAGCCGATGCGATCGGAGTCCTCACCGCGGAATTTCCGGCCGGCGTCAAGCCGGTGCTCACGCTCACCAGCCGGGTCGCGACCAGGAACTACGCGGTGGATCTCTCCGCTCCCGGCAAGGCGCCCAAAGCGGACCACGCGGAGTTGCAGCATTTCCTCCGCCCCACCAAGCTCCTGCCCACCGACGGTATCGTGAAAACCACGGCAGCCGAAATCACCAGCGGCTCGAAGACCGACCTTGAAAAGGCACGCGCCATCTACGAGTGGATCGTCGACAACACCTTCCGCAATCCGAAAACGCGCGGCTGCGGTATCGGCAACATCCGCTTCATGCTGGAGTCCAGGGATCTGGGCGGCAAGTGCGCCGACTTGAACGCGCTCTATGTCGGTCTGGCCCGCGCCGCTGGCCTGCCGGCGCGCGACGTGTATGGCATCCGCGTCGCCAAGTCGGAGCTGGGTTACAAAAGCCTGGGCGCTTCGACGCAAAACATCACCAAGGCGCAGCACTGCCGGGCCGAAGTGTACCTCAACGGTTACGGCTGGGTCCCGGTGGATCCGGCCGACGTGCGCAAAGTTGTGCTCGAGGAACCACCCGGAAATCGCAAGCTGGACGACGAGATGGTGAAGGCGGCGCGCGCGCGGCTGTTCGGCTCCTGGGAGATGAATTGGATGGCCTACAATTTCGCGCACGACGTCGCGCTGCCCGGATCGGCCGGCGCCCCAGTCGGCTTCCTGATGTACCCGCAGGCGGAAACTGCCGACGGCCGGCTCGACTGCCTGGACCCGGACACCTTCAAGTACGAAATCACGTCCAAAGAGATCTGACGAACGCAGGGACTGACATGCCCCGCATCCAGCGCCACCTCAATTCCAGCCTGACCATCGCAGCTCTCATTCTCGCCCCGACGATTCCCACAGCCTCCCCGGCCGACGCCTTCTACCTCGGAACATGGAAGATCGTTTCGGCAGCGGTCGCCCCCTGGTGGGACGGCAAGGATCATAAACCGGACGCGAATGAGATGCGATCGCTGGTGGGCAAGACCGTGACGATCACGCCGAAGTCCATCCTGGGCCCGCGAGCCGTCGCCTGCGCGAGCGTGCGCTATGAGGTGAAGGATTATCCAGCCGACATGCTCTTCGAGGGCGCGTTCGGCGAGATGCACGCGCGCGACAAGTCCGCCGATCCGGCCAAGATCGCCGCCAGCGTGGGATTCCGAGGCTCGCGCTGGAAGACGCTCGAAACCGGCTGCGCCATCGAAATCAACTACCACTTCATCGATCCAACCACCGCCGCGTTCGGCCTCAACGACTACATCTATACGCTAAAAAAGCAGCCGTAGCGGGGCTGTTGATCGTTTTTCCGCCCGATTCGCGCCCGTACAGTTGAAGGCGGTTACAACCCTCATGCAAATGACGAGAAGAACCTGTTTCACCGTGTTCGCGGCGACCCTCGCGGCGAGCACCACTCTCAAAGGAAAGGAAAACGATACCATGCGAGAACTTTTGGAGGCCAGCCAGAACGAGAAGAAAGGCGTCATGCTGTACGTAAAAGGCCAGAGCATCGCCGGAGCCGTCGTGAAGCTTTCGGGCGACACGGTGGAACTGCGCAGCCGCGAATACAGCCGGATCGTCGTGCGCGTCGACTCCATCGATGCCGTCGCGATGAGCTAATCCAAGCGTTGTGGCGCACGCTTCGGCGTGCCGCGTTCACACTCGTGTGAACGCCAGAAACAGCGACTGCTTGAACAAGGATCTGTTCCTTGCTATGGTAAGGACGGGAACGAGCATGGCCAAGGTCACATCCAAATACCAAGTCACCGTACCCAGGACAATCGCGGAGGAATACCATATCCGTCCTGGCGATGACATCTACTGGCAACCCGCCGGCGAAGTGATTCGCGTCATTCCTCCAGGCAAGGCGGCGGTACCACAAGATCGGGAGTCACAGCTCCGCTTGTTCGATCAAGCCACCGAACGCCACCGCAAGCGTCCATCGGCACGCACCAACGGGCGGCCTCGCGACCGTGGTTGGAGAAGAGAGGATCTCTACCGGCGTGGCCGCTCTCGTTGACACCAACGTTCTGGTCTATCGGTTCGATCGCCGCTTTCCCGAGAAACAGAAGATTGCAACGCAGATTCTCAGGCGCGGCATTTTCGAAGACTCCGTGCGTCTGCCGCATCAGGCCATCATAGAGTTCGTCGCAGCGGTAACACGCCCCATTCGCGGTTACATCATCCTCCAGCAAGCCGACGCGCTGCGCGAAGCCGAAGAATTTCTGAAACAGTTCACCGTTCTCTACCCCAATGAAGCTCTACTCCGCGATGCCATGCGCGGATGCGCCGCCTATCAATTGAACTGGTTCGACGCGCACCTCTGGTCATACGCGGAACACTATGGCCTGTCCGAAATCCTCACCGAAGATCTTCAGCATGATCGCCTGTATGGCACCGTCCGGGTGGTGAACCCGTTCGCAGGTCTACACTAGCCGTCTCAACCGATAGATGGGGAACTGTGGCCCGTTTCGCTATGGTGCTCACACTTCGCTTTCTCAAATAGCCAATTCGAGACCATCAGAACCTATAGAGCATGAGGTAAACCACCACCCCAGTCACGCTGACATACAACCAAATCGGAAAGGTCCACTTCGCGATCCGCCGGTGCCGCACAAAATCCTCGCGCAACGCGCGCCGCAGCGTAATGATCGCCAGCACCGGCACGGTCGCGGCAAGAATCGTGTGGCTGATCAGGATAGTGAAATAAACATACCGAATGACCCCCTGCTTCTGATAAGGCACCGATCCGACCTGCGCGTGATAGATCAGGTAGCAAATCAGAAACGCGATCGACACCGCGAACGCGGTCAACATGACGCGCTTGTGCACCTGTGGGCGTTTCTTGCGGATGAACGTGTACCCGGTCACCAGCAACACGCCCGCCGTCGCATTCAGCGTGGCGTTCACCGCCGGCAGCGTGTGCACGTCCATCAGGACCGCTCGCGCGCCAGCTCGTGAATATCGTCGATCAACTTCGGGATGCTGCTCGCTTCCGACGTCTCGTAATACCCGCGAATCCTCGACCGCCGGTCCACCAACACGAACCGCGTGCTGTGCTCGAGCGATTTGTCCAGGTTGCCCAGCTTGAACACGTCGCGGTCGAGGGTCTGCAGAGTTGCCTCCGGCCCTGTCAAGAAATACCAAAGCGCGGCCGAAGCTCGATGCAGTTTCGCGTACTCTGCCAGAACCGGCGGAGTGTCCCGCTCCGGGTCCACGGTGAACGAAACCAGCCTGACGTCCGGCATTTTCTGGATGGCGTTCTGCACTTCTTTCATCTGCGACGTCATGCGCGGGCACGGCCCAGGACAGGTTGTGTAGATGAAATCCGCGACCCAGATCTTCCCTTGCAGCACCTTGCTGTCAAACTCGCGGCCGTCCTGCGCGATCAGATGAAACTCAAGCACATCGAGGTAAACCGGCAGCGAGCTGCCCGGCCTGGAGCAAGAGATGAGGATTAAAGGAAGGGCCGCGGTGAGTACTGCAAACTTCATGCCGGACGATCGAAGACCAACAGACCGTACAGGACCGGGAGATAAACCACCGACGTCAGCAGAACCCGCCGCGCCCGCTGCCGCGTTCGATCGAAGCTCACGCGGACGCCGGCGTACAGGAACACGAGGCCGAGCGCCAGCGCGCCGAACAGGTACACGTTCCCGGCCATCGCGAGATATTTCGGCATCAAACTGATCGGAATCAGCACCAGGGAAAACAGCAGGATCCGCCGCGCCGTCGACTCGCCGTCCGGTTCCACGACGGGAAGCATCCGGATGCCGGCGCGTTCGTAATCCTCGCGATACATCCAGGCGATGGCGTAGAAGTGCGGGAACTGCCAGAGAAAAAGAATCGCGAACAGCACCGCGGCTTCCCAGGTCAGCGTTCCACTCGCGGCCGCGAATCCGATCAGCGGCGGCATCGCGCCGGGAATCGCGCCGATGGTGGTGGAGTGCGGCGAGCGCTGCTTGAGAGGCGTATAGATGAAAAGATAACTGACCAGCGTCAGCGCCCCCAGCAGCGCCGCCAGAGGATTCACGAAAAGCTGCAAATCGAAAAATCCCGCCGCCGAAATCACCAGCCCAAAAAGCAATGCGCGCTCTTCGCTCAGCGTTCCCGCCGGCAGCGGACGCAACCGCGTGCGCCGCATCTTGGCGTCTGCTTCTCGCTCGAACCACTGGTTGAGCGCCGCGGTGCCCGAAGCCAGCAACCCGGTGCCGAGCAGGGTGTGGATGAGGATGCCAAAGCTCCACCCGCCCTTAGCGCCAAAGAAAAACCCGATCCCCGTACTCATCAAAATGAGCCAGGTAATTCGCGGCTTAGTTAACGCGAGGTATTCCTTCATCGCGGTGATCTTCTAAGGTACCACAGGCCTTGTGGCACACGCTTCAGAGGCTGCGTTCATACTCATGCGAGCGCAAGCTGGAATAACTTCTCATCCTTCCGCGGAGGTATATTGAAGTGACCTCGGAGACGCCATGCCCGACTTGACCATTCTACTGCCCATCCTGATCATCGTGATCTATCTGTTTTCGTCCATCAAAATCCTGGCCGAATACGAGCGCGGCGTCATCTTCCGCCTGGGGCGCGTGCTGCCGCAGCCCAAAGGCCCCGGCGTGATCCTGGTCTTCGCGCCCATCGACCGCATCGCGCGCATCTCGCTCCGCATCGAGGCCATGGAAGTTCCATCGCAGGACGTCGTCACGCGCGACAACGTCACCGTCAAGGTCAATGCGGTGGTCTATTTCCGCGTGGTCGACCCCACCAAGGCGGTCATCGAAGTGAGCAACTTCTTATACGCCACGTCGCAGGTCGCGCAAACCACGCTGCGTAGCGCGCTCGGCGAAGTGGAACTCGACGAACTGCTCAGCCAGCGCGAAAAACTGAACCTGCGCCTGCAAACGGTGCTCGATCAACACACCGGACCCTGGGGCGTCAAGGTTACGGTGGTGGAAGTGAAGCAGGTGGATCTGCCCGATCAAATGATTCGCGCGATCGGCAAGCAGGCCGAAGCAGAGCGCGAACGCCGCGCCAAGATCATTCACGCCGAAGGCGAGTTCATGGCCGCCGAAAAGCTGGCACTGGCTGCCGAGCTGATCCAAAAGCAGCCCGCCGCCATCCAGCTCCGCTATCTCCAGACCCTGGTGGAAATCGGTTCCGAAAAAAACACCACGGTTGTGTTTCCGCTGCCCATCGATATATTCTCGTCTGTAGGCCGCGCTCTCGATGCTCTGAGCGGCAAGAAACAGGAAGGCTAACCGCTTGGCGAAGAACGAAGAAGGCGAATTTGAATTAATCCTCGGCAACCGGCAGCTCATCAGCGTGTTCCTGATTGTGGTCATCCTGCTGGGCGTGTTTTTCTCCATGGGATACATCGTGGGGCGCAACTCAGCTCCCGCGGCGGCGGAGACCGCGCGCGACAACAAACCTGTCGAAGTGCACTGGCCCCCGCCGGATTCGGCCAAGACTCCGGATGCCGCCTCGCAGGAGCCAGCGATCGCGACGCCAGTGCCCGCCGACGTAAGCCAGGCCAAAGCCGCGCCGCCGGAGTCGACGACGCCCGAGGCCGCACCTCCAGCCGCGCCGGTTGTCCCCAAGGCCACGCCCACGCCTCCGCCAGCCCCGCCGGAAAAACCGCGGGCTTCCGGTCCGCCCGTAACCGCACCCGCCTCCGCCGGCGAGCCCGCGCCGGGTGACTATTGGCAGGTGGTAGCCACAGCTCGTCCCGACGCCGAAATCATCACCGAGACTCTTTCGAAAAAAGGCTTCCACGCGGTTTTGGCGCCGGCCCCGAAGGACGGAGTGTTCCGCGTGCTGGTCGGACCATTGAAGGACTCGGCCGCTCAGGCGCAAACCCGCACGGCGCTCGAAGCCGCGGGCTTCAAAAATCCGATCGTACGGAAATACTGAGTTGCCGCCCGACTCCTTGGTCCAGCTCGCGCCACGGCCGCCAGCAGCGCCTCGCCTCCCTGCCTGGCTTCGGAAAAACGCCACTCACTTTCAGGCGGTGCATGAGCTCAAGACCGAATTCCGCCGTCTGAACCTGCACACGGTCTGCGAATCGGCGCGCTGCCCGAACATGCACGAATGCTTCGGGCGCGGCGCCGCGACGTTCATGATTTTGGGCAATCTCTGCACGCGCGGGTGCGGATTCTGTTCGGTGCCGAAGGGCTCGCCGCACAAGCGCGCCTTCACGCTCGACCCCGCCGAGCCGGCCAATGTCGCGCGCATGGCTGCGTCCCTGCGGCTGCGCTACGTGGTGATCACGTCAGTGAACCGCGACGATCTCGACGATGGCGGCTCGCATCACTTCGCCGAAACGGTCCGAGCGGTCCGCCGGGCGCTTCCTGAGGCCCGCATTGAAGTGCTGACTCCCGACTTCTGCGGCGACCTCGACTCGATTGCGCGCGTGCTCGAGGCGCGGCCCGACGTCTTCAATCACAACATGGAAACCGTCGGGCGCCTGTACGCCCGGGTCCGGCCGCAAGCCGACTACCGGCAGTCGCTCGAGGTGCTGCGCTTCGCCCGGCGGCATAGCCCCGAGATCCTCACCAAGTCCGGCCTGATGGCCGGCTTGAGCGAAACGCCGCCCGAAGTCGAAGAACTGCTCCGCGATCTGCGCGCGGCGGACGTGGACGTCGCCACCATCGGCCAGTATCTGCAACCCACCCGCCGCAACCTGCCGGTGGCCGCTTACATCGCGCCCTCGCAGTTCGACGGCTACCGCGACTACGGTCTCTCCATCGGCTTCAAGATGGTATTCAGCGGTCCACTGGTCCGCAGCTCTTACATGGCGGACCTGGTGAATGACGAAGCATCGCGCGCCGGTCGTTAACTTTTCGCTGGCGCTGCTCTCGGCAGTGCTGCTGGTTCTGGTTTCTCCGAATCTGATTTCGACCAACCAAGGGCTTCCCTGGCTCGCCCCGCTGGCACTGACGCCGTTGCTGATCGCACTCGCGCGCGAACCCCGGCCGCTGTTTCGTTTCCTGCTCGGCGAAGTCACCGGCGTCGTGTACTGGTTCGGCGTTTGCTACTGGATCCAGTTCGTGCTCGAAGTTCACGGCGGCATGGGACGCTGGGGAGGCTGGGGGACGTTTCTGCTGTTCTGCGTCGCGAAAGCGATCCACCTGGCCGTCTTCAGCCTGTTCGCCGCTGTGCTGCTCAACACCACCTTCGCGGCGCCGGCCATCGCAGCGCTGTGGACCGGCATCGAACGAACGCACGCCACGTTCGGTTTCGCCTGGCTCGCACTCGGCGACGCGGGCATAGACATGCCGCTGCCGCTGCGCCTCGCGCCTTTCACCGGCGTGTACGGTCTTTCGTTCATCTTCGCGCTGACCGCCGCAGTCGTCGCGCTGATCATTCTGCGTCGCGGCCGCCGGCAGTTGTACTGGCTGGCCATCGTTCTAGCCACGCTGCTGCTTCCGGACCTGCCCGCGCGCCAGACCGGAACTGAAACCGCGGTGATGGTGCAGCCGAACATGTCCGAAAAAGAAGACTGGACGGCGGAAGAAGCCGTCCAGGCGCGCGATCAACTGGTGGCGTACACGCTCCAGTCAGCGGCGCAGTCCGGAGCGAGGCTCATCATCTGGCCGGAAGTGCCCGGGCCGATCTACTACTACGATGATCCGAGATTCCGCGATGAAGCGACCACGCTGGCCCGCACCACCCAGGCGTATTTTCTTTTCGGCACGGTTGGGCAGACGCCGCAGGGCGCTCCGCTCAACTCGGCGGTAATGCTGAAGCCCGACGGCGACTTCGTGGACCGCTACGACAAGATCAACCTGGTTCCGTTTGGCGAGTACGTGCCGCGGTTCTTCGGCTTCGTGAATCGGATCACGCACGAGGCCGGCGATTTTGCGCCTGGTAACCGCATCGTCGTTTTTCCACTGGACGGTCATCACATGGGCGTGTACATCTGCTATGAAGCGGCCTTTCCGCACCAGGTCCGCCAGTTCGCGCGCGGCGGCGCCGAGCTGCTGGTCAATATTTCGAATGACGGCTACTTCGGGCGCTCGGCGGCGCGCGAGCAGCATCTGGAGATCGCGCGGATGCGCGCGGTTGAGAATCGGCGCTGGCTGCTGCGCTCGACCAATGACGGCATAACGGTGGTTGTCGATCCGGCCGGCCGGGTCATCGAGCGGCTACCGATGTATCAGGAAACCGAGGCGCGCGCCAGCTACGACTACACCAGCGCGATTACTTTCTATACGGCGCATGGCGATTGGTTGGCGTGGGGATGTCTGGTGGCGGCTGCGGTGGCGCTGTTCTGGTCGCAACTGCCGCATTACAACCCCGCTATCCGTGGCGGATCACCAGAACGTCGCCGTCCTTGACGATGTATTCTTTGCCTTCCAGGCGCAGCAGTCCCTTCTCGCGCACGCCGGGATAACCGCCGTGATCGATCAGCGCCTGCCAGTTCACCACTTCGGCGCGGATGAATTTCTTTTCGAAGTCGCTATGGATCGCGCCGGCGGCGTTCACCGCTTTGCTATGCATGGGAATGGTCCAGGCGCGCACTTCGGTTTCGCCGGCGGTGAGAAATGACATCAGACCGAGCAGCGCATAGGTGGCCGCGATCAAGCGCTCCAGTCCGGACTCCTTGAGACCGTAGCTGGCCAGGTATTCGCGCGCCTCGTCGGCTGAAAGTTCGGCCAGCTCGGCTTCGATCTTGCCGCAGATCGCGGTAACGGCGGTGTGGGTGCGCCCGGCCAGCGGGCCTTTCCGGTATTCTTCTTCGATCTCGTGCATCCGGCCGGCGTCTTCCTCGCCGATGTTGAGAACGAACAGCATCGGTTTCTGGGACAGGAACTGGAAACCACGAATCAGTTTTTCTTCATCTGGCGTGAGTTCCAGCGTGCGCAGCGCTTTGTCGCCTTCGAGCGTGGCCTTGCAGCGCTCCAGCAAAGCGAACTCGTGATCGAGTTCCGGGCTCTTGATCTTCTTGCGATCCTTGTCCAGCCGTTCCAGGCGCTTTTCCACCACCACCAGGTCGCTCAGGATCAGCTCGGTTTCCACGTCTTCAAGATCGCGCAGGGGATCCACCGAGCCTTTCTCGTGCGGCACCGTATCGCTTTGAAAGAGCCGCAGGACGTGGGCCAGCGCGTCGGCCACACGCATGCTGGCCAGGTAACTCGGATCGCGCAGCGCCTCCTTGGAAATCGCGGGAAAGTCCAGATACTCGACGGTAGCGTGCGTGATCTTGGGCGGCTCGAAGATCTTGGCCAACGCGTCCAGGCGCACGTCCGGGACCTTGGTGACGCCGACGCGGGCTTCCATGACACCCACGCGCATGGCTTCGTGCACGCCGGTCAGGATCGTGAACAGAGATGTTTTGCCCACCATGGGCAGGCCGATGATTGCGGTCTTCATGAGAACGGGTTTTTAGAGAGGAACCTCGACCAGGGTGAGGATTTCCAGGAGAATTCGTTCGCTCAGTTCGGTGCTGCGCTGGGCCAGCGACGCGCGCGCGTTGATCGCGATGCGGTGCGCGAACACCGGGATGGCCAGCCGCTTGATGTCATCCGGAATCACGTAGTCGCGGCCTTCCAGCAGCGCCAGCGCCTGGGTGGCACGGTACAGCGCCTGTGCGCCGCGCGGGCTCACGCCCAGGGCCAGCGATTCGTGCTGGCGGGTTTTTTCGACGATGGCCAGCATGTAGTCGACCAGCGAGTCATCCACCTTCACCCGGCTCACCTGCTCCTGCAACTGCAGCAGCTCTTCAGAGGAAAGCACGGCGCTGACGCTTTCGGCGTGGACGCCGTCCTTGTTGCGCAGAATCTCGCGCTCAGCGTCGCGATCCGGATAGCCGATGCGAATGCGCATCAGAAAACGATCCAGCTGGCTCTCGGGCAGCGGATAGGTGCCGTGGTGCTCCACCGGGTTCTGCGTCGCCATCACCATGAAGGGTTGCTCGAGCGAGTAGGAGTGGCTCTCGATGGTCACCTGCAGCTCGTTCATTGCTTCGAGCAACGCCGACTGCGTCTTCGGCGTGGCGCGATTGATCTCGTCCGCCAGCAGGAAATTGGTGAAGACCGGTCCCTGCTTGAATTCGAACTCCTGCGCGTGCGCGTTGTAGATGGTGACGCCCAGCACGTCGCTGGGCAGCATGTCGCTGGTGAACTGCAGGCGGTGAAACCGGCAATGCACCGAGCGGGCCATGGCCTGCGCGAGCGTGGTCTTACCGACGCCCGGGACATCTTCTATTAGTAGATGGCCGCGCGCGAGCAGACAAACCATGGACAGACGCACTACGTCCGGCTTCCCACGAATCGCGGAATTCAGGGCCGCTTCCAGCTCGTTCAGCCTGGAGAGCGCCACCGGCGCGGCAAGCATTATTGCCATTGTACCTTGTCGCAAGCCTTTCATCAGTTTTAGACGGCGCGAAGCAACCGTTAGTTGAAGCGGGCGCGAACATCGGCGCAAGTTTGTGAATTCAAGGAGCGGGGAACCGTTCCACGCGCCCAGCGGTTCCCGAAAACACCGTCGTCCCAACCGTTGCGCAACGGTTGCTGTATCCGTAACTTGTTGATTTCTTTATTGTTTTGAAAAATAAATCCGGCTACCATCGGGCTGTCTTTCGTATCTAAGTCCGAAAGGAGAACTACTCAATGAAAAAGGCACTCGCGGTAATGTTGGCAATCGGAATTAGCGTGGCTTATGCAGCATCGTCCTACCACGTGACTCTGTCGAAGCCCACTACCGTCAACGGAACAGTACTCAATCCTGGCGACTACAAGCTGGAGATCCAGGGCGACAAGGCGACCCTGAAACAAGGCAAGACCTCGGTGGAATCGAACGTGAAGGTCGAAACGGCCCCACAGAAATTCCAACTCACCACGGTCGCTTATGGTGGCGAGGACACCAAGGTGCTGCATGAGATCCGGCTGGCCGGCACAGCGCTGAAGCTTTTGTTCGAGTCGAGTAAGGCCGACGCGGCGGTCGGAAGCAAGTAAGACTCACATAACGCCGGCGCGGTGATCGTTCGTGACACACGCGCCGGCGCGACCGCCTGCTTTACACTGGAAACAGCAGCAGTGGACAAGTGGGAATCCATCGCCGGACGGAAGATTCGGGAAGCCATGGAGGCCGGCGCCTTCGACAATTTGCCGAACAAGGGCAAGCCCATCCCGATCGAGACCAATCCGTTCGAAGACCCTTCCATGTGGATGGCGCATCATCTGCTCCGGGTGAACGGGTTCGCGCCGCCATGGATCGAAGAGGGGCGCGATATCGAGCAGACGGCGGATCGGCTGCGCACGGACCTTTCCGAGGCGCGACGCAGGCATGCGGTGGATCATCGGGGCTGGCAGCGCGCGGTGCAAGAGTTTCGCGAGCGCGGCGCTGAGCTGAACCGGCGGATTCTCACGTACAACCTGAAGAGCCCGTCGGGGACGTTTCACCGGCGGCCGTTGGATCTCGAGGCCGAGATCCGCGCGGCTCAGGATCGCGAAGGCTTCTGATCGGGCGATCCGGTGCCTAGCTCCACTGGCTTGCCGTGCGGCGTGTGACGGTAGGCATCGGCCCAGGCTTCCTTGCGGACCTGCATCTCTTGCGGGTTGGACAAACCTTTGGCGGCGACCAGACGTTCCAGCGCTTGAAGCCAGTGCTGGTAGTAGCGCGTGCCGTCATCCGGTTCGCCGCGGCCGGCGGCGGACTTCAGTTCGTCGGCTAAGGTGGCGGCCCATTCTTTCCAGGTGAAGTGGCCTTGCTCGGAGAGCTTCACGGCGAGCGAGAAGGCTTGGGCTTGCCAGGGTTCGGCGAACACTGGGCCGGCGGTGTCGCGCGGGAGGTTGGGGAGCGCGTCTAGTGGGTTGGGCATAGGAGAATATCACAGCCAGGCGTCGACACGAGTGTCGACGCGGCACGCATGAGTGCGTGCGCCACGTCACGGACAGGTCTAGGCGGGGTCAAGGTAGTTGTCCCACATGTCGAGATAGACGGCGTCGCGCGGCGACGCTTCCCCGCCCCACAACTCTTGCGCAGCGAAGCGGACTGAGTAGACGTGCTGCGGGTTCTCGCCCAGGAAATGCGAGTTTGTGTCTGGGAAGACGTAGACGCCGTGGTCCAGGTGAATGGTTCCGAGTTTGCCGCGAGCGTAGCGGGGAAGGCGCGTGTGGCCGAGCGGATGGATGTTGCGGGCGCGGACGCGCTGGCCGGCTCGGAAGCGTGCTTCCGCCGGGACGTCGCGACGGGCGCCCGCCCCGGTACGCTGCAACAGCGCCACGCGGTCGGGCGTGAAGGGCGGGGTGGCCTTTTCGGAACCCTGCGCCGGGCGGCCGCTTTCGATTTCATCGCGCGTGACCAGGCCGGCATTGACCGCAAGCTGGATGATCCGCTGGAGCCACTTCTCGTAGTAGCTCATGCGCAGATAGTCGGCCGGCGGGATCAGCTCGATCCGGTGCCGGCCCGCGTCGGTGTTCCACTTGCGCCAGGCGCCTAGCGCGATGTTGATCGCGAACACGCGCCCTTCCCAGGGTGCATGGAACACCGGCTCGTTCTGCTCCGGCTGAACCGGGCCGAGGTCCTGCATGCCACCCATGTCATGGATGCCGTTCATGCGGTGGCGCCCTTCGGTGGCGCGGGAACTTTGGCGACACCCACCATGGCGTCGCGCGTCACGAGCGCGGCCAGCGCCTCCTCGCTCCAGTTTTCGGTTCCCGCCGGACGCTCGGGCAGCACCAGGTAGCGCAGCTCCGCGGTGCTGTCCCAAACGCGCACCTCGACGCCGGCGCCGAGGTCGAGTCGGAATTCGCGCAGTACGCCGCGCGGGTCGATCACCGAGCGCGAGCGATAGGCCGATGATTTGTACCACACCGGAGGAAGTCCGAGCACCGACCAGGGATAGCAGGAGCACAGCGTGCACACGATCAGGTTGTGGACCGCGGGCGTGTTTTCGACCACCACCATATGCTCGCCCTGCGCGCCGCCGTAGCCGAGTTCGCCGATCGCGGCGGTGGCGTCTTCGAGCAGGCGCTGCTTATATGCCGGATCGACCCAGGCGCGCGCCACCACTCGGGCGCCATTGCGCGGGCCGACCTTGTGCTCATAGTTGTCGACCAGCGCGTCCAGCGCGGCGCGATCGACCAGGCCCTTTTCGACCAGCAGGGATTCGAGCGCTTTCACCCGCAGGGTGAGGTCGGAGGGGACGGCCTGGTGTTCGTGGTCGTGATGAGACATTCGAAACTTGTCGCCTTATCGAATAGTACACCCCACGCTACTACTTTTTCCGCAGCAGGTTCTCGATGTCGTCGATCTTGTCGTCCAGCAGGTTCAGTTTGCGGGACAGGCCCTGGATCTCGGATTCAGCGCGCCGGTTGACCGCGAAATCGAGTTCGCCGCGCAGCCGGTCTTTGGTGTCCTGGCGGTTCTGGCTCATCATGATGACCGGCGCCTGGATGGCCGCGAGCATCGAGAGGAACAGGTTCAGCAGAATAAAAGGATACGGGTCCCAGGCCTGCTTGCCTAAGCCGACATTAATCGAAGAGTAGATCGTCAACAGAATCGCGAACGAGATGATGAACGACCAGGAGCCGCCGAAGCGCGCGACCGAATCGGCGATGCGTTCACCCCAGGTGGATTGTTCCTCGATCAATTCATTCGGGTTGCGGCTGGCGCGAACGCGCACCAGTCCCTGCGTGGCGTGGAACTGGCGGCCCAGCGTGGTGAGCAGGTCCATTCCGGCCAGCGGCTTGCGCTCGAGCAGCACGGCGATGTCGACGCGCGATACTTCCAGGCAGGAGCTTTCCTCGATCGCCATGGCGCTGGTTTGGTGCGGCGTCTGCTCGATCATCGAGGCGAAGCCGAAGAATTGGCCGTCCCCTGGCTCGTCGACCACTACTTCCTGCTGATCTTCGTCGACGGTAGTGACGCGAACTTTTCCCGAGACCACTACGTAGGCCGGGCCGCTCGCGTCGCCGATCTTGTAGATGCGTTCGCGCGAAGCAAACGTTCGAAGATCGACCAGGCTGGCCAGCACCGCGGTCTCTTCGTCGTCGAGCAAAGCAAAAAGCGGGACATTCTTCAGCACACTGGGATCGCACGGCATGAAGGCCTCCTGATGGGATAGAAAGTAGATCGTAGCAGATTCGTTTTGGAGGTTTGTTGGCTCGGGTGTAAATTTCAAAACCCGTAGCGCTCCGCCATGTACGCGAAGTAGGCAGCATGATTCCGCGGCACGAGGCAGCGCAGGCTTCTTAAGAAAGCTTGGTAGGAGACGGGCACAAACGGGAAATCTCCCGAGACCGCTTCCCGGAACTGGAGGATCTCGGCTTCGTGGGAGCTGCCTTCCGGTGCGTCGTCGCCGACATAGAGATAGCACAGCGTAAACCGGCCAGCGCCGCGGATCTGAAGTCCAAGGGCGTGCTTGAGAAGTTGGGCTGCGTCAAGGTGGCCAAACGATACGGAACCGCTTTGAAGGGCGGACGCGATCATAGCCGAGCGAGGCAAGCCGTGGTGGGTCCAGACGGGGAGGCCAGCAGGAAAGTATTTCGCCTTGAACGCGGGTCCGCTCTTCTTGCGACCGAAGGGCTCAGTGAATTTCGATTCGATCGCCCAGACCTGGCCTGATTCGAGCCATAGTGCGACGTCGAGGTTGGGAGGGTTTCCGGGGAGGCCAGTGGGAAACTGAGCCTCGAACGTGAGCCTGCCGACGTGCGGCGGGTCGATTCGAAAGGCCTCCGCGACGAGATTGATTCCTGCTGTGCGCCAGTAATCGAAGGCGTTGCAGGCCAGCACGGACGACGAGTGCAAGGCGTGAATTTTGGGCGGGCTGGTTGCCCGTCTGGGCCGAAGCTCGCCGCCACTTCCGCGACTGAATTCCGCGACGGTATCCGGCGACATCGGTTGAAAGAGATTCAGGTCCAGGCTCGGAACGTAACCTTTGGGATCTGGCGTGATTCCCCGCGTGGCGGCCCATTCAATCTGACGAGCCTTCAATTTGTCACCGAGTCCCAGGACTGCCATCCTTTTCATTTTCATCTTCCGAACTTAGCTGCGTTCAAAAACGAAGACCAACGAGCGCCGGCGGGCTGAATCGGGATGTAATGAACAGGTGAATGTGATTCTGTTCGGCGCCAGCGGGATGGTGGGGCAAGGCTCTCTGCGGGAGTGCCTGCTGGATGCGGATGTTGCGAAGGTTCTCACGGTCGGACGCAGCGCGACTGGGCAGCAGCACCCCAAGCTGCGCGAGTTGGTACACCGGGATTTTCTGGATTTCTCGGGGATCGAGCGGGAGTTGGCGGGGTTCGACGCGTGCTTCTTCTGCCTGGGCGTTTCTTCGGCTGGTATGACCGAGGAGAGCTACCGGCGCGTCACGTACGACTTCACCATGGCGGCTGCCGGGACGCTCGCGAGACTCAATCCCGGCATGACGTTTATCTATGTGTCCGGCATGGGCACGGACAGCAGTGAGCACGGACGCAGCATGTGGGCGCGGGTGAAAGGTCAGACCGAGAACGCGCTGCTGAAGCTGCCGTTCCGCGCGGCCTATATGTTCCGGCCAGGGACTATTGCTCCGCTGCATGGGATCAAGTCGAAGACCAGGGCTTATCGGATGTTTTACGCGGTGGCGGGACCGTTGCTGCCGTGGATGTACTCGCGCTGGCCGAAGTACGTGACTACGACTGAGCAAGTGGGGCGCGCGATGTTGAAGGTGGCTAAGCACGGCGCGGCTAAGCGAGTGCTGGAGACTTCGGATATTAACGAGGTTTGAGCCGGCTCGAAAGCCGGCTGCGGCCAAGATTGGCCGCCCCACTTACTGCTGCTTGAGGAAGGTTCCTTGTTCCAGCTCGTCGAAGGCTTCACGAAGCTGCTCCTGGGTGTTCATGACGATGGGGCCGTACCAGGCTACCGGCTCCTGGAGCGGTTTGCCGGAGCACAGAAGGAAGCGGATGCCTTCCTCGCCGGCCTGGACCGAGAGTTCGTCGCCGCTGTCGAACAATACGAGCGAGCGGTTGCCGGCAT
Organism: Terriglobia bacterium; assembly: GCA_020073265.1. GTDB lineage: Bacteria > Acidobacteriota > Terriglobia > Bryobacterales > Bryobacteraceae > Palsa-89. The sequence goes on from JAIQFN010000013.1 coordinate 96,681, forward strand.
CCGAGGGAGGCGTGGTGTCCGCCCAGCCCACCGATTCGGTCGGCACCGCCAGGGGACCCGACGCGTTGCAGAATTTTCCCTCGCCCGCGAAAACGTACGCGAAGGCGTGGCGCGTGGTCTCGATTGGCAGGGTTTTTCGCTTGCCGGGCGGCACCGAAACATCCAGGTACATGGGATCGGCTGCGATTCCGTCCACCGGTCCATTTTTGCCCCAGAAGCTGCCGCACACGATGCGCACTTGCGTTCCGTCGTCGTCGGTGATCAGCGGAATTTCGGCGGCCTTCACTTCCTGGTAGCGCGGCGCGGTCATCTTGAGAGCCGCCGGGAGGTTGGCCCACAACTGGAAGCCGTGCATGCGGCCGGACTGATCGCCCTTGGGCATCTCCTGGTGGATGATGCCTCGACCGGCGGTCATCCATTGCACGTCGCCGGCGGCGATGGCGCCGCGGTTGCCCATGCTGTCGCCGTGCTCGACGGTTCCAGCCAGCACATAGGTGATGGTCTCGATTCCCCGGTGCGGATGCCAGGGGAAACCGGCGAGATAGTCGTCGGGAACATCGTTGCGGAAGTCGTCGAGCAGCAGAAAAGGGTCGAAGTCGGACGTGCTGCCGAAGCCGAACGCGCGGCGCAGATGTACGCCGGCGCCCTCGAGCGTTGGCTTGGCCTTGATGAGCCGCTTGACCGGTCGAATGGACACGCTGGCCTCCGTAGAAAGTCTAGCGTTTTGGATGCGGCGCTGCTGGGGCGCGATTCCGGTTCTTGCGCGAGAGCTTCTTTAGCATTTCGAGGTTGCGCATTTCGTCGCCTTCCTGATCGAACGGCACCTCGAGAATGAAGGCTTTGGCGCGGAGTTTGGGATGGTTGAGGATGCGGCGGAACCCTTGCTCTCCGATGTAGCCGTGGCCGATCTGCTCGTGACGGTCGATGTGCGAGCCGAGCGGAGCTTTCGAGTCGTTGGCGTGGATCACGGGAACGTTTTCGATTCCAAGCACGCGGTCGATTTCGGCGACGGTTTGTTTGAAGCCGCCGGCGGTGGCGAGGTCGAACCCGGACGCCAGCAGATGGCAGGTGTCGATGCAGAAGGCGATCCGCAGGCCGGTGAATTGGGCGGCGAACTGGCGGATGATGGCGAGCTCTTCGAGACGGCTTCCGAGCGCCGCGCCCGCGCCGGCCGTATTTTCGAGCAGCACCGTCAGGCCGCGCGTGTCGAGGCCTTGGGCGGCTTCGGCGAGCGAGCGGATCACCGAGTGCAGGCCTTGCTCGACGGAATGGCCCTTGCAGTTTCCCGGATGCGCCACCAGGTATTCGGCGCCGATGGCGAGCGCGCGCTCGATCTCGCCTCGAAAGGCTTGTGTGGATTGCTGCCGCAGCGATTCGGTGCAGGACGCGAGATTGATGAGGTAGTTGTCGTGGATCACCAGCGGGTGCAGGTCGTGGCGCTCGCGGGCGCGGTGGAGCAGCTTCACTTCACTCGCCGCCGGAGGCGAGGCTCGCCAGGTGCGCGGGCTGGCGGAGAAGATCTGAAAGGTGTTGGCGCCGACCTCGGCGGCTTTGAGCGCCGCGTGCTCGAGGGACTTGGAGATGGAGGTGTGCAGGCCGAGGCGCAACGGTAGAGAAATCTTATCGTAACAACCTGGTTGGGCGTTCACCCGAGTGTGAACGCGGCACGCACGAGCGCGTGCGCCACGGGCCGCTAGAACGGTACAATGCGACCATGTTTGTGCCTTTGACTCCGGTTCGCTGTCTGCACCGAGCCGTGGATTTGTTTGGAAAGAGGATCGGCGTGGTGTGCGGCTCGCGCCAGTTCACTTATGCGGAGTTCGGCGAGCGATGCGAGCGGCTTGCCACGGGACTCGCCAAGGCAGGGATTCAACACGGCGATCGCGTCGCCTATCTGAGCTTCAACAATCACCAGTTGCTGGAAGGCTACTACGGCGTGGTGCAGGCCCGCGCCATCGTGATGCCGCTGAACGTGCGCTTGTCGCCGGTGGAGCTGGTCAATATCCTGAATCACTCCGGCGCGCGGATGCTGATTTTCGAAAACGATTTCGCGCCGCTGGTGGAGCAGTTGCGGCCGGCCTGCCGCGAGATCGAGCGCTTCGTCACCGTCAACGAGAAGATTCCGGTGGCGGACATGACGTACGAGGAGATCATCCACCAGGGCCATCCCGAGCGCGCCGACATCTACAGCTTCGATGAGAACGCGATCGCGGAGTTGTTCTACACCAGCGGCAGCACCGGGACGCCCAAGGGCGTGATGCTCGGGCACCGGACCGTATATCTGCACGCGCTGGACGCCGCCGGCGTTTTCAAAGACGTCGACACGCTGGTGGATCTCCACACCATTCCGTTGTTTCACGCCAACGGCTGGGGACATCCTCAGGCTGCCACCATGCTGGGCGTCAAGCAGGTCATGGTGCGGCGCTTCGAGCCGACCCACGTGTTCAAGCTGATTGAGGAGCATCACGCCACCGACATGGCCCTGGTTCCCACCATGGCGAACGCGTTGCTCAACGCGCCGGACCTCGGAAACTACGATCTTTCCACCGTGCGGAACATCACGCTGGGCGGCGCGGCGTCGTCGCCCGAGCTGGTGGCGCGCATGGAGCAGGCCTTCAAAGCCGACGTCTACTGCGGGTACGGCTTGACGGAGACGTCGCCGTTCCTCACTTCGTCGCGACCCAAGCCGGGGCTGGAATACAAGAACGATGAGGATCGGCATCGCCGCCGCTCCATGGCCGGTTGGCCGATTACGGGCGTCCGCGTCCGCGTGGTGGACAACGATATGAACGACGTCCCGCGCGACATGCAAGCCATCGGCGAAGTGGTGGCCGCCGGGGATCACGTCATGGAAGGATACTTCCGCGAGCCGGATGTGACCGCGTCGGTGATGACCGGCCCGTGGTTCCACAGCGGCGACATGGCGGTCTGGGACGAGGACGGCTTCATCCACATCGTCGATCGCAAAAAGGAGATCATCATCAGCGGCGGCGAAAATATTTCGTCGCTGGAAGTGGAGAAGGCCATCTTCGCGCACCCGGAGGTCTTCGAGTGCGCCGTGGTGGCCGCGCCGGACGAAAAATGGGGCGAGGTGCCGGTAGCGGTGGTGGTGCGGAAACCGGGCTCGGCGTTGTCGTCCGATCAATTGCAGGACTTCTTGAAGCAGCGGTTGGGCAAGTTCAAGCTGCCCCGGATCATCGATTTTCATGACGGGCCGCTGCCTAAGACCGGGACCGGGAAGATCCGGAAACTGGTGCTGCGCGAGAAATTCTGGGCCGGCAAGGAGAAGAGGGTGCAGGGGTAGTGGGCAGGTTTCAGGCGCCGGGTGTCAGGTGTCAGGTTTTGGATTCTCGTTGTACCCTGGAGGTTGGCGGGTTCGTCTAAGGAGAGGATTGAAAGCGGCGATTGTACTGCTGGCGTTCGGAGGCGCACTGTTCGCGCAAATTGGGCTACCTGGACAGTATCCGCCTGGCGGGATTCCTGGACAGTATCCGCCCGGCGGACGTGGTCCGTCTGGGCCTGGGATTCCTGGGCGCTCGCGACGAAGCACGACCGATCAGAAGCCGTTGTCTCAGACTTACCGCGGCACGATCCGCAACGTGGACGCGAAGTCGCTCGATCTGGAAGCCGAAGACACCCGGATTCTGACCATCCAGATCACCGACACCACCACCAAGCCGGATCAGTTGAAGGCGGGCGACGGGGTGGACGTGGTCGCCACGCAAGATAAGGACGGCCTGTACCAGGCGGTCAGCATCAAGTCGAATCCGAAATTTACTCGAGTCATTAAGGCGCCCGATCAACCTCAGGCTCAGGCTGAACCGGAGCCGGTGGAGGAGCGGACCGGCCCGCCGCCCACCATCCTGGTCCGGCCGGATCAGCGCTACGACCCCGGCGATGCGCCGCCCAAGCTGAAGCGAGGCATTCCGGAGCGCGTGGCGAAGGAGCGGAAGGAAGAGGAAGCCGCGCCGCCTCAGCGGCAGGAAGTGGCGGTGGCGGCAGAAACGGTAGCTCCACGCGCGCCGGCGCCGGCCAACAATTCGCGGATGGCTTTCGTCGAGAAGGCGCGCGAGGTGGCCGCCAGTTTCCTGGAGGGCCTGCCGAACTACGTCTGCCAGGAGATCACCACGCGCTATATGAGCGAAACGCGCGAGCCGAGCTGGAATGTGGTCGACGTCGTGGCCGCCGAGGTGGTCTATGAAGACGGCAAGGAGAGCTACCGCAACCTGACCATCAATGGCAAGCCGTCCAAGAAGTCGCCTGAGGATTCGGGCGCCTGGTCCACCGGCGAATTCGGCACCATCCTGGCCGAGGTTTTTTCGCCCGGCTCCGCCGCCGCGTTCAAATACGCGCAGGATGACTCGATCGCGCACCGCTCCGCGTCGGTTTACGATTTTGCGGTGGAGCGTCTGCGATCCTCCTGGAAGATTCGTGTTCCGGGCCAGTACATCATGCCGGCCTACAAAGGGTCGGTGTGGATCGACAAGGAGAGCGCGCACACGTTGCGCATCGAGATGCAGGCCCGGGAAGTTCCGGAAGAATTTCCGCGCGCCACGGTGGAGACCGCGGTGGATTACGACTACATCACCCTGGGGACTCCGCAGAAATTCCTGCTGCCGGTGCGGGCCGAGGTGTTGAGCTGCGCGCGCGGGTCAAACGAGTGCGAGCGCAACGTGATCGAGTTCCGCAACTACCACAAGTTCAGCGGCGAATCCATCATCAAGTTCAACCAGTAGCCGGAGCGATCCCGAAGAACGCGTAGTATTTTTCGGGCAGCTTCAGCGGCTTCATGTCCGGGCCCAGGAAGATGTGGCGAGTCTCTCCGGCGGCCAGTTCCTGCTGCGTTTGGGCGTCGCGAATGCGGTACTGGAACTCCACCATCCTGCGATTCGCTCGCGACACGTGGGTTTCGACGGCGATCTCCTGGTCGTAGCGCGCCGGATGCAGGTAGCGGCACTGCGCATGCACTACCGCCAGCCGCACGCCGTCGTTCGATTCCATGTCCTTGTAGCGAATTCCGGCGGCGCGGCAATATTCGGCGCGGCCGATTTCCATCCAGACCAGGTAGTTGGCATAGTAGACCACGCCCATCTGGTCGGTCTCGGCGTAGCGCACGCGGAAACGCGTTTCGTGAAGCACCGCTACTTTCTCCGCGCGCGTTTCAGTTGCTTGTCGGCGAACAGCATGTTCTTGGGCCGGATGCGGCGCTCCCGGCAGTAGGCCAGGTACAGGTAGCCGTAGCTGCGCGTGATGTAGTCGCCCGTCTTGTAACCGAGCTGGCGGGCGGTGCGATCGATCCAGCGGGGGCTGCCTTCAATCTCGATGAAGTTGCCGATGGGCGTTTCATCCAGCAGGACCTTGCCCTCGCTGCGCGGCTTGACGTATTCGGTGCGATATTTCTCGTAGCGGAAGACGGCCCGATAGCCCATGTGCGTGAAGATTTCGTCCAGGCCCGCGCCGTCGCGAAGGTCGATCTCGATCTCGCGGCGCTTCTTGTAGCGGCTGGGCTGGGACGGGCCTTTGTAGGTGAGGATGCGGTGCGGACCCACCCTTCTGAGGCGCAGCAGTTGGCCGTGCTTGCGGAGACCGCGCTTGGAGTTGTCGAACAGGATGTTGCTTTCGAGCACGCGAGGCTTGTCGATGTGGAAGCCCGCTTGATGGAGCACGCGCCGGATCTTGCCGAGCTTCGCCGGAAGACGAAGCTTGATTTCAATTTCGAACTTCAACCGAAGTTTAGCCTCTCTCGGAGGAGCATCAGCACGGCGCCGTGCGGGGGAACTGCGGCGGTGAAGTGATGAATGTAGCAGGAAAGGCGAGGCGGGGGCAAGCGGTAGCTTTCAGTCGGCGTTCACACGAGTGTGAACGCGGCACGCACGAGTGCGTGCGCCACGTCGTTATACTGGGATCGTGGCGAGTTTGGTCAATCTGAACTTCCAGCCGGACGCTGCACTGCTGGCCGACAAGGAGCGGAAGCTCTTCGAGCAACTGGCCGCGATGCGGCGCGTCATTGTCGCTTATTCCGGCGGAACGGATTCGGCTTATCTTGCCTGGGCGGCGCGGCGCGTGCTCGCGGACGATGCCGTCGCCATCACCGCCGATTCGGCCTCCATCCCGGAGTCGCACAAACGCGATGCCGAGGCCTTCGCGCGCGAGTGCGGAATCCGGCACGAATATATCGAGACGCACGAGTTCGACAATCCCGACTACGTCAAGAACGATCCCGACCGCTGCTTCCATTGCAAGGATGAATTGTTCACCTGCCTGGACGCGATCGCGCGCGAGCGTGGCGTCGAGCATATCATCTACGGCGTCAATGTCGACGACCTGGGCGACTACCGGCCCGGCCAAGGCGCGGCGAAGCTGCACCAGGTGAAGGCTCCGCTGGTGGATGCCGGCCTGACCAAAGCGGAAATTCGCGAGCTGTCGCGCGTCGCGGGGCTCTCCACCTGGGACCGGCCTGCGTCCGCCTGCCTCAGCTCTCGCATTCCTTATGGCACGCCGGTGACGCCTGAGACGTTAAAGACCGTGGAGCGCGGCGAAGAAGCCATCCGCGCGCTCGGGTTCCGGCAATTTCGCGTGCGCTTTCACGGCGAGCTGGTGCGCATCGAAGTGGCCAGGGACGAGCTGGCCAGGGCGCTCACGCCCGAAATGGCGCAGGCCTTCGTCGAAATTTTCAAGCCGCTCGGGTTTCATTACGTCACCATCGATCTGGAAGGCTACCGGCAGGGATCGCTGAATTCGGTGTTGACGCCGCGCTAAGCGTTCACACCAGTGTGATTTTCGCGATGTATACTGGCTGGCAGTCGAGAGGAGAACCACTATGCGTCGAAATAGCCTGGCATTTGCCATTGCGCTCGCGACAATAGCGACCGGATTCGCCCAATCCGGCGGACCTTACAAGGTGCTCAAGACGGCCAAAGTCGGCGGTGCGGGCGGCTTTGACTACGTCTACGCGGACTCGGCCGGTCGCCGTTTGTACGTTGCGCGCAGCGGCGCCGAGGGGCGCATGACGGTCTTCGATCTGGATACGCTCGAGCCGGCGGGCGAAATTCCCAAAGTGACTGCGCACGGAGCGGTGGTCTCCACCAAGTCCGGTCACGGATTCGCCAGCAGCAAGCCGGTCACGATGTTCGACCCTAAGACGCTAGCCGTCATCAAAACCATCGATGTCGACGGGGGCCCCGACGGCATGTTGTACGACGCCTTCAACGATCGCGTGTATGTTTTGAGCCACCGCGCGCCCAACGCGACGGTGATCAACGCTTCGGATGGGTCCATCGCAGGCACCATCGACTTGCGCGGCGCGCCGGAGCAGGCCGCCAGCGACGGCAAGGGGCACATCTATGTCGATATCGAAGACAAAGCCAACATCGCCGTGGTGGACGCCAAGACGCTCACCGTAACGGCGCACTACGATCTGGCGGGAAAAGGCGGCGTGTGCGCGGGCCTGGCGCTGGATCTGAAGAACAACATCCTGTTCGCCTCCTGCCGCAATCCGCAAAACATGGTGATTCTCAACGCAGCCGACGGCAAGATTCTGGACGCGCTGCCGATCGGCGCAGGCACCGATGGCGCGGGCTTCAATCCCGCTACCATGGAGGCCTTCAGCTCGCAGGGCGACGGCACGCTGACCGTCATCAAGGAAAACAGCCCCGCCAGTTTCACGGTAGAACAGAACCTGGAAACCATGCGGACCGCTAAGACCATGACGATAGATTCCAAGACCAACCACATCCTGCTGATCGCCGCCGAGTTCGGCCAGCCCGCGACGCCTCCACCGCCGGGAGGACGAGGTGGCCGCGGTCAGATGATACCGGATTCGTTTTCGATTCTGGTGGTGGGCAAGTAGGCCGGGCGCGTTGCCACGCTAATTGCGAGTACCGATGGCCTCGGAGCGGCCGGCCAGCGGTTTCACCACCGGACCGCCGCACACGCCCACGCCGGTGTTCAACAGCGCATTCAGAAAATTCACCAGGACGTGATAGACCATCTGTTCATTCACCGGCTGTTTGCCGGGCAACCGGTACGAGGCGGGAAGTTCCTTGGCGATTTGCAGCCGGATGGAGTGCGGCAGCATGTGGCCGGAGCGGTCCTTTTGATTCGCCAGCGAAATGGGCGTCTGCAGCACTGAGCCGGACTGGCCGTCCACGTAGAATTGGCAGCGCGAAAACCAGCCCAGATTGCCCGGATCGGCGGCGTCGAACAGCAGCAAGGGCGCCTGGCGGTCGGCGGCCAGCAGGTCCAGACACAGCCAGCGCGGGTTGTCCTCGATGCGGTATTCGAAGCCGGCCTGCCGGGCGATGTTTCCCACAAACTCGGGATCCAGCTCCAGCAGCAGGAACTTATGGTCGCCCGCGGACAAGACCTGCATAAACCCCCATCCCAGCAACCATTCTAACGCGCGGGATCGCGATCCCGGCCTTCGCGGTATAATTGAAAAGGAGTTCCATCGCTTGACGCTTCCAAGTTTTCTGCGCCTGAGCGCGCACATTCAAATGCTGCCGGTCCTCGAGAGCGGCGAAGAGACGCTGGTCGGAGGACAGGCCGTGATGGAGGGCGTCATGATGCGCGCTCCTCACAGCTACTGTGTAGCCGTGCGCAAGGCCAACGGCGAGATCGTCACCGAAGAGAACCCGCTGCCGCGCATTTCGGAGAAATATCCGATTTTCCGGTTCCCGATCCTGCGCGGGCTGGGGACTCTGGGACACGCCATGTACCTGGGCGTCAAGGCGCTGCGATTTTCCGCCAATGCGTCGCTGGCCGATCTGGCCAAGCCGGAAGAGAAACCGATGGAGCTGTCCGGCTGGATGCTGGGCGTCAATCTGGGCTTCTCGCTGTTGATGTTCATCGCGATGTACAAATTCCTGCCGCTGCTGCTGGCTACCAAGCTGGGCCACATGTTCCCGTCGGCGCATCAGCGCCTGGAAGTGAACCTGATGGACGGCTTCATCCGGCTGGGCCTGCTGCTGTTGTTCCTGTTCGGAATTTCCCGGATGAAGGACATGCGGCGCATGTTCCAGTATCACGGCGCCGAGCACAAGGTGGTGTTCAATTTCGAATCCGGCCAGCCGGTGACGGTTGAGAACGCGCAGAAATTCGTGACCTTCCACCCGCGCTGCGGCACCAGCTTTCTGCTGGTGGTGATGCTGATCGCCATTCCGGTCTACGCCTTCCTGCCGTTCGACAATTTCCTGATCAAGCTGGCGGCGCGGATCGCGCTTTTGCCGCTGGTCCTGGGTGTGAGCTATGAATTGATCCGCTTTGCGGCCAAGCATCAGCAGGGCCTGATGGCGGCGCTCACGCAGCCCGGCCTGTGGCTGCAGCGCGTCACCACCAAGCCGCCCACCGACGATCAAGCCGCGGTGGCTATCCATGCGCTCACCGGCGCCATGGAACTCGAGAAGTCGCAAGGCGGCGAGCTGGTTATCGCTTAGGGCGCTCGCCCGCGCCTGGGGCCCGACATGCAATATTCGCAAAAACTTGACGAGATCGAAGCTCGGTTCGACGAGCTTACGCGCCAGATGGCCGATCCCGCGGTCATCTCCGACGGCGACGCGTATCGCAAGACCGCAATCGCGCGCTCGGAGCTCGAAGAAGTGGTCACCAAGTACCGCGAGTACAAGCAGGTGAAGCGCAACTACGACGAGGGCCGGCAGATGCTCGAAGATCCGGACCCCGAGTTGCGTCAGATGGCCACCGACGAAGTGCAACGGCTGGAGCCCGAGCTGGGACGTATCGAAGCAGAACTCAAGATCCTGCTGCTGCCCAAGGATCCGCTCGACGACAAGAACGTGGTGCTCGAGATCCGCGCCGGCACCGGCGGCGACGAAGCCACTCTGTTTGCGGCCGAGGTGTTCCGCATGTACAGCCGCTACGCGGAAACGCAGAAATGGCGCGTGGAGATCACGTCCATGAGCGAGTCGGCCGTGGGCGGCATCAAGGAAGTGATCGCCCTGGTGAGCGGCAACAAGGTGTATAGCAGGCTCAAGTACGAAAGCGGCGTGCACCGCGTGCAGCGCGTGCCCGAGACCGAGCAGCAGGGCCGCGTCCACACCTCGGCTATTACGGTGGCGGTGCTGCCGGAGGCCGACGAAGTCGAGATCAAGATCGATCCCAAGGACATTCGCGTCGACACGTTCTGCTCGTCCGGGCCGGGCGGGCAGTCGGTGAACACCACTTACTCGGCCGTCCGGATCACGCACCTGCCCACCGGGCTGATCGTGTCGTGCCAGGACGAAAAGTCGCAGATCAAGAACCGCGCCAAGGCCGAGCGCGTGCTGCGTTCGCGGCTATACGAGATCGAGCTGGAGAAGCAGCGCGAGCAGATCGGCGCGGAGCGGCGCAGCATGGTGGGTTCGGGCGATCGCAGCGAGAAGATCCGCACCTACAACTTCCCCCAGAATCGCGTGACCGATCACCGCATCGGCCTGACGCTGCATCAGCTCGACCTGGTGATGGAAGGCAGGCTCGATCCGCTGATCACGGCGCTCACCACGCATTACCAGGCCGAGAAGCTGGGAGATCAAGGCCAAGCGGCGTAACCCATTGTGGCGCACGCACTCGTGCGTGCCGCGTCGCGACTCATCGCGACGCCTGGTGGCTCATGACGATCCACACCGCGCTAGTTCAAGGCGCGAAGTTATTGGAAGACGGCGCCGTGCCGGCCGCCCGCCTGACCGCCGAAGTGGTGCTAGCCCACGCCCTCCATCGCGAGCGCCCCTATCTTTTCGCGCATCCCGAAGAAGAACTCAGCGAGCTGGCCTGGATCCACTACGGCCGCTATCTGCACGAGCGGCTGAAAGGCAAGCCGACGCAGTACATCATCGGCCGGCAGGAATTCTACGGCCGCGAGTTCCGCGTCACGGCCGACGTCCTGATTCCCCGCCCCGAAACCGAGCACCTGGTGGAAGCGAGCCTCAAGCTGATTCGTCCAGGAGATGTGGTTCTCGATGCCGGCGCGGGTTCGGGCGCCATCGCCGTTACGCTGGCGCTTGAAACGGGCGCGCGCGTTCTTGCGACCGACGTCTCGCTGGACGCACTCTCCGTCGCCGCCGCGAATGCGCGCAGCCTCTCGGCGAACGTGACGTTTCTGGCCTGCGATCTCACGACCTGCCTGCGCGCCGGCAGCATCGACGTGCTGGTTTCGAATCCGCCTTACGTGCCGAGCGCCGACCGATCTGGCCTCCAGCGCGAGGTGCGCGACTGGGAGCCGCACGTGGCCCTGTTCGCCGGCCCCACGGGTCTGGAAATCTACGAGCGCCTCATCGCGGACGCACGCCGCGTGCTACGGCCCGCCGGCTGGCTGCTGGTGGAACTCGGCTACAATTCGGTAGAGCCGGTGCGCGCGATGCTCGGCCCGGGCTGGAGCGAAATCGTCGTCCAGGCGGATCTGGCAGGACTGCCGCGCGTGCTCTCGGCCAGACGGGTCCCATGAAGACTTACTTCCACGTGGACATGGACGCGTTCTTCGTGTCCGTGGAAGAACTGTTCGATCCTTCGCTGCGCGGCAAGCCCGTGGTGGTGGGTGGCCAGGCCGATCAGCGCGGCGTGGTTTCGGCGGCATCCTACGCGGCGCGCAAGTTTGGCATTCATTCCGCCATGCCGCTCAGAACCGCCTACCGGCAGTGCCCACACGCGATTTTCGTCGACGGCCACCCGGAACGTTACCGCGACTACTCGCGCAAGGTTTACAAAGTGCTCCAGAGCTTTTCGCCGCAGGTGGAGATGGCCTCGGTGGACGAAGCCTACATGGATCTCACGGGCACCGAGAAGCTGCACGGCCCGCCGCTCGCCGCCGCGCATCGATTGCACGAGACCATGAAGCGCGAGACGTCGCTCAACTGCTCCATCGGAATTGCGACCTCCCGGATGGTCGCCAAGGTCTCATCCGACCAGGCCAAGCCGAACGGCGTGCTGTGGGTGCTGCCGGGCCAGGAGGCGCGGTTCCTGGCGCCGCTCGACGTCCGCAAGATTCCTGGCGTCGGAAAAGTGACCGAAAAAAACCTGCAGGCCCGCGGCATCCGCAAGGTCGGCGATCTGGCGGCGCTCGATGAAGACTTCCTCCGCGAGCACTTCGGGCAATGGGGACTGGCGCTGGCGGGAAAATCGCGCGGCCTGGACGCGGGCGGCTGGTTTGACGGCGAGGTGGGCGAAGACAGCGACCCCAAGTCCATCAGCCACGAGTTCACCTTCAACGAAGACACCGCCGATGTCGACCTGCTCGAATCCACGCTGGCGCGGCTCTCGGAAATGGTCGGCCGCAGGCTGCGCGAACATGCGCTGTACGCCCGCACCGTGCAGTTGAAGCTGCGCTATTCGGACTTCACCACCATCACGCGCGCCCGCTCGCTCGATCACGCCACGCAGCTCGACACCGAGATTTTCCATCAGGCGCGCGCGTTATTCCGCGAGAATCGCAAGGCCAAATCGAAGGTGCGACTGTTGGGCGTGCACGCCTCGGGGCTGGAGGCGGGCGAGGGCCAGCTCAACCTGCTGGCCGAGGACTCGACCAACCGCTGGCGCAAGGCCCTGTCGGCGGTGGACCGGATCCGCGACAAGTTCGGCGAAGACAGCGTTTCACTCGCGACCGGCTTGAGGGGCCGCTTCCGCGAGCGGGTGCACGAAAATCCCGCCGGCCTGCCCGGCAAAACGCCGCGTAAAGACTCATGACAGCCGCGTATCTGCATCATGACAGCATTTCGATTGATGCTATGATAGCAACATGAGAACAACCGTCACCCTGGACCCGGATGTCGAACGGTTGATCCGGAACGCTATGAAAGATCGAGGAGTCTCTTTCAAAGAAGCTCTCAATCAAGCGGCGCGCGCCGGATTGCGCCCTGAACGCCCGCAGCGGCGGAAGAAGTTTGTGCAGCCCTCGTTCCACATGGGAGCTGAGCAGTACTTCCGCTGGGACAAGGCTCTCGCCGCCGCGGAGGCCATGGAAGACGAGGAAATCACCCGGAAGCTGTCCTTGCGAAAGTGATACTCGTAGACACCAACATTCTGATATACGCCGTCAACCGGGACGCGGTTCTCTACCAAAGGGCGAAGTCCTGGCTGGAGTCGGCGTTTTCAAAAACTGACACCATCGGCTTTTCATGGAACGTGCTCCTCGCTTTCCTTCGGATCACGACTCGACCCGGTCTGTTCGGTCGCCCACTCCCGCCAGAGACGGCGTTCGACGTGATCGCGTCTTGGCTGGATGAACCCTCGGCGACGTTAGTCCATCCCGGCCCGCGACACCTGCACATATTGCGCGCGCTCCTGGTCACGGTGGGCACAGGCGGCAACCTCACGTCTGATGCGCACCTGGCCGCTTTAGCCATCGAGCACGGAGCCGAGATCTGCACGTTGGATTCCGACTTTGCCCGCTTCCCGGGCCTGAAGTGGCGCAATCCTCTCGGTTAGGCAAATCCCACTCCGGGTCGCCCGACAGCGCTAAACTACAAGCAGGCATACCTGTCGATGAAGCAACTAATCGAAGACATCGCGAAGGCTCTTGTGGATTCGCCCGACGAAGTCAGCGTCAAGGAAGTGCAGGGCGAACAGGTGACGGTGCTGGAGCTACGAGTCGCTCCCAGCGACTTGGGAAAGGTCATCGGAAAGCAGGGTCGAACCGCGCGCTCCATCCGCACGCTGCTGGGCGCTGCCGGCATGAAGCTCAACCGGCGATTCACCCTGGAAATTCTGGAATAGTCTGAAGCTGGTCACCATTGCCCGCCTGGTTCGGGCGCGCGGAAACAAGGGGGAAGTTGCGGCTCTGCCCCTGTCCAGCCAGGTCACGCGGGTGAAGAACGTGCTGGTGAACCAGGTCCCCATGGAAGTGGAGCGAGCCTGGATGCATGGCGATCACGTCATCTTCAAGTTCGCCGGTGTGGACACGATCTCAGACGCCGAACGCCTGGCCGGCGCGGACGTGGCGATTCCGGCCGAGCAGCGCGAGGAAATTCCCGAGGGCGAATATTATCGCTCGGACCTGGTGGGCTGCGAAGTGTTCGACCAGCAGGGCCAGCCGCTCGGAACGGTGGAAAACTGGCAGGACACCGGAGGCGCGCCGCTGGTGGAAGTGCGGTCCAAAGCCGGCAAGGAGCTGCTGATTCCATTCGCGAAGTCAATTTTCACCAGGATCGATCTGCAAAGCCGCCGCATCGAAGTGAACCTACCGGAGGGTCTCAAAGACTTAAACTGAACAATGTGGCGCACGCACTCGTGCGTGCCGCGTTCACACTCGTGTGAACGCCTGC
>JAIQFN010000085.1 GCA_020073265.1 Terriglobia bacterium
CCCAACGAACAAGCCGCGATCGACTTCGACATCGTCGACGCCCATCGCCTGCTGAGCAACCTCTCCATCCAAAGCCAGCGCCTCTCCCGCCAGTTCCAAAAAGCCCTCGACCAGCTCCGCGACATCCAAGCCGACCGCCATGAGCGCGAGCGCCGCGACCTCAAAGACGCCGCCGCCCTCCTCGAACTCCACAAACACAAAGGAGTTCCCTTCGACCCCGCCGATCATGGCTTCGTTTTTTCAAAAGACCAAGTCGAACGCTTCGCCGAACGCAACCGTCTACGGGGACTGACGAATCTGTCCCAAGCGGCAACATTCTACTCGGAGCGATGAGCGCTCTTCGCGCGTGGACAGATCCGTCTGTCCTCGAATCTTCCTGGCGCCGGCCGCCACGCCGTTGAACCCCAGCCTCCAACCATGCTTCAATATTAGTTACACTCCCCTCGGAACTACTGGAGGTCAATCCGAATTGAATCAGGCAATACTCGCCCTGGAGGACGGAACGGTCTTCGAGGGCAAGAGTTTTGGTGCGCCGACCGCCACCCTCGGTGAGGTGGTCTTCAATACCGCTATCACCGGCTATCAGGAAATTTTCACCGATCCTTCCTACTCCGGCCAGATCGTCGTGCTCACCTACCCGGAGATCGGCAACTACGGCGCCAACGAATACGATCAGGAAGCCGCGCGCCCTTACATCGAGGGTCTGGTGGTGCGCGAGTTCTCCTCCATCGCCAGCAACTGGCGCTCGGAAGAACACGCCGAGCAGTTTCTCGCGGCGAAAGGCATTCCAGTGGTCGCCGAAATCGACACCCGCGCCCTGGTGCGTCACCTCCGCACTCGCGGCGTCATGCGCGGCATCCTTTCGGCCCAAGGAGGCGACCCCACCGAACTGATCGAACGCGCCCGCCGTTCGCCTTCCATGGCAGGACTCGATCTCGCCACGCGCGTCTCCACCAAGTCGAGCTACGGCTGGGACCAGCCCGTGGAGCCGTGCTCGCCGTCCGATCCCGTCGCGGCCCCCGTCGAACCCTGGTGTCACGTCGTCGCCTACGATTTCGGAATCAAGCGCAACATCCTGCGCCGCCTGGTTCACGTGGGCGCGCGCGTCACCGTTGTGCCCGCGCTCACGCCGGCCGAAGACGTCCTGGCCTTGAATCCCGACGGCGTCTTTCTCTCCAACGGCCCCGGCGATCCCGAACCGCTCCAGTTCCAGGCGCAGCAGGTCCGCAAACTGGTCGGCAAGAAACCGATCTTCGGCATCTGTCTCGGCCACCAGATCCTCGGCCTCGCCCTCGGCGGAAAAACCTACAAGCTGAAGTTCGGCCATCGCGGCGCGAATCACCCGGTGCTGAACCAGATCACGCAGAGAGTCGAGATCACCTCGCACAATCACGGCTTCGCCGTCGACCCCGATTCGCTCAACCAGAACGAAATCGAACTAACCCACGTCAACCTGAACGACCAGACCCTGGAAGGTTTCCGCCACCGCAGCGAACCAGTCTTCTGCGTCCAATATCACCCCGAAGCGTCCCCAGGCCCGCACGACTCCCACTACCTCTTCGACGACTTCATGAAGCTAATCAGGGACTCAGTGGGGCAGGCAATCCTGCCTGCAGCCGGCTTTCAGCCGGCTCCGTTCCCGCCGCGACCTTAACTAATGCCCCGCCGCAACGACATCCATCGCATCCTGATCGTCGGCTCCGGCCCTATCATCATCGGCCAAGCCTGCGAGTTCGACTATTCCGGCGCTCAAGCCTGCAAGGCGCTCAAGGCCGACGGCTACCAGGTGGTGTTGATCAATTCCAACCCGGCCACCATCATGACCGACCCCGAAATGGCCGACCGCACTTACATCGAGCCGCTCAGCCTGGCCTTCGCCGAAGAAGTCATCCGCAAGGAACGCCCCGACGCGCTGCTTTCCACCGTGGGCGGCCAGACCGGTTTGAATCTTTCCATCGAGCTGGCCGAGGCGGGCGTGCTCGACCGCTACGGCGTCGAACTGATCGGCGCCAAAGTCGAGTCCATCAAGAAGGCCGAAGACCGCCTGCTGTTCAAGGACGCCATGCGCCGCATCGGTCTCGACACCCCGCAGTCGCAGCTCGTAAGAACCGTCGATGACGGCGTTGCCTTTGCCACCCGCATCGGCTTTCCAGTGATCTTACGCCCCAGCTTCACTCTGGGCGGCTCGGGCGGCGGCATTGCGTACAATCTCGAAGAACTTCACGAAACTCTGGAGCGCGGCATCGATCTCTCCCCCGTCCACGAAGTCCTGATCGAAGAAAGCGTGCTCGGCTGGAAAGAGTTCGAGCTGGAAGCGATGCGCGACTTGGCCGACAACGCCATCATCGTCTGCTCCATCGAAAACTTCGACCCCATGGGCGTGCATACCGGCGACTCCATCACCGTCGCCCCCGCGCAGACGCTCACCGACCGCGAATACCAGATGATGCGCGACGCTACTCTGCGCTGCCTGCGCGAGATCGGCGTCGACACCGGCGGCTCCAACGTCCAGTTCGCCATCAACCCCAAAGATGGCCGCATGGTGATCGTGGAAATGAACCCGCGCGTGTCGCGCAGCTCCGCGCTTGCGTCGAAAGCCACCGGATTTCCGATCGCGAAAATCGCGGCCAAGCTGGCGGTCGGATATCGCCTGGACGAAATCAAGAACGACATCACCAAAGTCACACCGGCCTGCTTCGAGCCGACCATCGACTACGTGGTGGTCAAGATTCCGCGCTGGCAGTTCGAAAAATTCCCCGGCGCCGAACCGGTGCTGGGCACGCAGATGAAGTCGGTCGGCGAAGTGATGTCCATCGGCCGCACCTTCAAACAAGCGCTGGCGAAAGGCATCCGCAGCCTCGAGACCGGCAAGGCCGCCAGCGCCGAAACCTTCGATCCGAACCTAATACCCAAGCGCCTGATCACGCCCAATCCCGAGCGGCTGGGCTACGTCCGCTTCGCCCTCGAGCAGGGCTGGACCATTGAGAAGATCAACGAGATCACTTCCATCGATCCCTGGTTTCTCACCCAGATCCGCGAAATGGTGGAGCTCGAAGCCGCGCTCGCCAAAATGACTCTGGAAACCGTCTCGCGCGAGCAACTGCTCAGAGCCAAGCGCGAGGGCGTCTCCGATACCCGCCTCGGCCTGCTCTGGAAAACCAGCGCCGCGACGGTTCGCAAGAAGCGCATCGAACTGGGCATCGCCGCGGTCTTCAATCGCGTCGATACCTGCGCCGCCGAATTCGAAAGCTTCACACCCTACCTCTATTCGAGTTACGAATCTGAAAACGAATCCGCCCCCACCGGCCGCAAGAAGGTCATGATTCTCGGCAGCGGTCCCAACCGCATCGGCCAGGGCATCGAGTTCGACTACTGCTGTTGCCACGCCTCGTTCGCTTTGCAGGACTTCGGGCACGAGTCCATCATGGTCAACTGCAACCCCGAAACCGTCTCCACCGACTACGACACCAGCGACCGCCTGTACTTCGAGCCGCTCACGCGCGAGGAAGTGCTGAACATCTACGACGTCGAGAAGCCCGACGGCGTGATCGTCCAGTTCGGCGGCCAGACGCCTCTGAACCTCGCCTTGCCGCTCAAAGCCGCCGGCGTGCCGATCATCGGAACCGATCCGGCCGACATCGATCTCGCCGAAGATCGCAAGCTCTTCGGAAAGCTGCTCGACGAACTCGGCATTCCGTCACCCGCGAACGGCACCGCCACCAGCGCCGACGAAGCCTGCACCGTCGCGCGCCGTCTCGGATTCCCCGTGCTGGTGCGCCCCAGCTACGTGCTCGGCGGCCGCGCCATGGTGATCGCCTACGACGAGGAAATGGTGAAGCGCTACATGCACGAGGCGGTGGTGTTCTCGCAAGAGCGGCCGGTGCTGATCGACCGGTTCCTCGAAGCCGCCACCGAAGTGGACGTGGACGCCCTCGCTGACCAGGACGGCTCGGTGTTGATCGCCGGCATCATGGAGCACATCGAAGAAGCCGGCGTGCATTCCGGCGACAGCTCCTGCGTTCTGCCTCCGCAAGGTCTCTCCGCGGCTGTGTTGAAAGTCATCGAGGACTACACCACCAGGCTCGCGCAGGCCCTGCATGTCATCGGCCTGATGAACGTCCAGTACGCCATCAAGGACGGCCAGGTCTACGTGCTGGAAGTGAATCCGCGCGCCTCGCGCACCGTGCCCTACGTCAGCAAAGCCACCGGCGTGCCGCTGCCCAAGATCGCGGTCGGCCTCATGCTGGGCAAGAAGCTGCGCGATTTTTCGAACCTCACCGGCGGCCGCACCTCGGGCGTCCTGCCCGTCTCGCAGTGCTTCGTGAAATCGCCGGTCTTCCCGTTCGCGAAATTTCCCGGCGTCGATCCCGCGCTCGGCCCGGAGATGCGATCCACCGGCGAAGTGATGGGCGTCGGCATAAATTTCGGCGAAGCTTTCGGAAAAGCCCAGCTCAGCGCCGGCACGCCGCTGCCCGAAAGCGGAGCGGTCTTCATCAGCGTGAACGATCGCGACAAGGCGGTCGCGGTGGAAGTCGCGCGAAAATTCGCCGAGTTCGGATTTTCGCTCGCCGCCACTCGCGGCACCGCCGCCGCGCTGCAAGCCGCCGGCCTCACCGTCAAGACGGTTTTCAAAGTGAACGAAGGCCGTCCCAACGCGGTCGACTTGCTCAAAGCCGGTTCGCTCAAGCTGGTCATCTACACCACCACCGGCGGCCACTCCTTCAGCGACGAACAAGCCATCCGCCGCGCCGCGGTCGCGTATCGAATCCCGTGCATCACCACCATCAGCGGCGCGAAAGCGTCAGCCGAAGCAGTCGGCTCCCGCCGGCGCGACCCCATTCGCGTCTGGAGTCTCCAGGAAATCCACGAGCAAGCCGCCAACGCCGCCCGTTAACGTTGGCTCGCTTCGCCCGCCACCACGCGTTTATTGAACTCCGCCGACTTCCCGCGCGGGACAGTGAGCGCCTTCCAGTGCTCGCTGCCCAAATGCTTCGCCAGAAAAACGATCTGGCCGCAGTGCAGCGAGTAGTGCGAAACCTGCCGGTTGATGGCCTGCATCACGGAATGCCGCTCGCCGCGTATGGTGATCACGCGCTCGAGATCGGCGTCGGACAGCGGCTCCAGCGCTTGAAACAAACAGTTCCAACCTTGCTCCCATAAGCTCATCAATGCAGCGCGCGTCGCAGGCGGATCTTCGAACTCGGTGTCACGATTGCGATCGGGCTTTTCCCCATCGCTGGTAAGAAAATCCGTCCAACGCGATCGCATGTTGCCGGCAATATGCTTCACGATGACTGCGATTGAATTGCCCTCGCCATCCAGCGCGGTAGAGAGCTGTTCGTCGCTGACTTGCCCCATGGCTCGTTCCGAAAGCGATTTGAGCTGCCTGAAGACCGACAGCGAATCTTCCATATAAGAGGTTGTGAATTTGAGCGCCATGTAACCATTTTCCTGCAACCTCGATTCGCCGGGGCGAATCAAAGCTGCGCCGCTGATCACGACTCCAGCCAGTCCTGCTTCCAAACCTGCTGACCCCCGAGCGACGTGTAGCACGCCCAGGCCGCCAGCCCCACCATCAGCGCGAGTACGAACACTGCGTTCCACGCGTACCAGGAAGAAAAATTCAGCGTGGGGTGCAGGTTTGAAATCAGATTGCCGGCGAAAACCGAGGCCGCCAGCGAGAGCAGTCCGAATCGCAGCACGATGTAGGCGATCACGCCGTTGGCAATCAGATTCTCCAAACCGGTCAGCACCGGATGATTCGTTCCGAGAAATGCCAGCGTCGCAAAGAGCGCCGCGACGCCCACCACGGCGGCCCACTGATTCCGCAGCAAGACTCGCAGCACAAACAACAGGAAGAAGAACAGCAGCGCTTCTCGAATGCCATGCAGGAGAGATCCCAGACACAAGGCGGCGGTTACTCTGATCCCCAGTAACCCTTCCACCGGTCCCAGCCGAGGCTCCGGGCTCGCTCCGAGCACCTGCATGTCGATCAGCCTGGCGATCACCGTGAGACTGGTTTGCACCGCGATTCCGATCAGGATGTCGCGCCCCACCACCGGATCGCGGGCGCGGCCGCGGAGAATGGCGGTGGACGAGATAATGGTTTGCGGCCAGCGCTTCCGCACATACGGCTCCAGCGCGAGGTACATCATGCGAAC
The DNA here is from genome assembly GCA_020073265.1 of Terriglobia bacterium. GTDB lineage: Bacteria > Acidobacteriota > Terriglobia > Bryobacterales > Bryobacteraceae > Palsa-89. The sequence goes on from JAIQFN010000085.1 coordinate 6,162, forward strand.
TACGAAGCCGTAGGCAATAGCGGTCGCCAGCGCCACCAGAAAAGTTCCAAACGTGCCCGTCGACGCTCCCCAATGACTGCTGAAGGCCCACACGCCGATCAGCACGGCGCCGATCCAGGATCCCAGCCGGGTGGCGCCATCGGTATCGCCCGTCTTCGTGAGCTTCTGGTTGCGGTACAGCAGCAGCGCGGCTCCCACCATCACCACCACCGTAATGCCGATCAGAATGGCGAGCTGAATCTGACCGCTGCCTGGCGATTCCGATGGCGGCATACGGTCCGGCTGCGTCCACGGACCAATCAATTTGAAGGCTACTGGTTTGCCACCGAGCGCCGCGGCTTCGACATGCAGCGGACGTCCCGAACCCGGCCAAGTCCCGTCCCAGGCCGCGCGCGAATCGGCGCCGGCCAGCCAGTTCCAAGTGGGATCCGCGGAATGAAATTGCGTTGGATCCAATCCAGCCGCCGAAAAGAGCGGCTTCCAATCGACCACAGCGGCGGGTTTGGCCGGCGTCAGCACTTGCGGCGGAATCGCCTCGAAGTATTGGAGACGTCCTTCCGAATCCAAACCGAGTGTGGTCATTCCCGACAGCACCGGCGGAGGATCGTCCACCTGCACCAGGCCGGGAGTCAACAGATCGTCGTGAAATTCCACCGCAGTGAGCGGGTACGGACTGGTGCGGTACCAAAACAGCAACGCAGGCGGCCGCGCGGCGAGCACTTCGCCCCAGCGCGGATCGGGCTTGTCGTTCTTCCGGACGTAATCCACGAACGACTGATCCCAATTGAAACCGTACGCATCGTCGGCCGCAGCGCTCGAATATCCGAAGCTCTGGATTATGTCACGAGCCTTCTGGGCGAGCACCTCAGGCGAGTAAGGATGATGGATCTGCTCTAAGGCGTCGCGCCGCGCCAAAAGCAGCAAGGATACAATCGATGCGACCACCGCCACCGCCAGCAACGGAATGGCGACTCGCGGCGTCAACCCGGCGCCTTCACCCGCGGCCGCCACCATCTGCGGCGAAGGCATCTCGCCGGCCGCCAAAGCCGCCGCCAGCGGATCGCCTCCGGGCAGCGCCGCAGCCACTCCCATTGCCGACGACGGCCGGCGCGCGGGATCCGGTTCGAGACAGCGGAGAATGATGCGCTCCACTGCCGGATCCAGATCCTTCACCAAAGTTGTCAGGCTGGTGGGCGTGGTGTCGGTGCGGACTCGAACCAGCTCGGCGAGGGTGTTGGCCTCAAACGGCCGCTTGCCGGTGAAGATCTCGTACAGCACCAGCCCCAGAGCGTAGATGTCGCTCCTGGCCGTCACCTCCTGGCCGCTGAGCTGTTCGGGCGCCATGTAGGCGGGCGTGCCGTTGCGGATCTCGGCGCCTTCGATCTCATCGGCCAGCCCGGCCAGGCCGAAGTCGGTCAGCAGCACCTGCCCGCGGCCGTCCAGCATGACGTTGCTGGGTTTCAGATCGCGATGCAACACGCCTTTCGCGTGCGCCGCGGCCAGGCCGGCGCACAAGCGCCGCGCGATCTCCACGGCCTTATCCGCGGGCAGCCGTCCGATGCGGCGCAGCAGCGAGGCAAGATCCTCGCCGTCCACATATTCCATCGAAAGAAATACTTGTCCTTCGACTTCGCCGACATCGTAGACGCGGCACACGTTGGGGTGCGAGACCTGGCGCGCGACTTTGACTTCATTGCGGAATCTCGCGAGCGCTGCTTGGTTCAGTGCCACTGCTTCGGGTAGAAACTTCAAAGCCACCGGTTGGCCGAGCGTGAGATCGTCGGCTCGATACACTTCGCCCATTCCGCCCTTGCCGAGCAAGGATACGATGCGATATCGCCCCGCCAGCACAGCGCCAGGCGGGAACCGGTCGTCACTCGCCGACGGCGACGATGAGGTCCGGGGACGCGGTGAGCGGCCATCCGGCCTGGAAGACGATCGCGGAGTTCCAGGCTGCGATGGGCCGACGGTTCGAGTGGCCATCGCATCTCCCACGGGCTGGCCGCAGGCCGGGCAAAAACGGTTGTTCTCGGCGATCTGGCCGCCGCATGAGGCGCACGCTAGCATGGAGGCTCAGCTTTCGACGCCTCTCATGATCGCACAGGCTGTCCAGAGTCTGGAAGCGGTTAAGCCGCCGCTGCGAATGCCAGCCGAACCTCGGTGCCCGCGTGAGAGTCCACTTCGATCTTGGCGCCCAGTTGCTGCGCCAGCGTCCGGACCAGCCGCAGACCGAGCGAGCGCGTGTTCTCCCAGTCCACGTCGGCGGTGAGCCCGATTCCGTTGTCGGCCACCAGCAGCCGCGTGGTCCCGTCCGCAAGCTCGTACAGCTCGATCCGGATTTCGCCTTGACGGCCGTCCGGAAATGCGTATTTCAAGGAATTCGATACCAGCTCGTTGATGATCAAGCCGCACGGCACGGCTGCGTCCAGATGCAGCGTCAGAATCTTGAGATCGGTGCGCAGGTGAATCCGGTCCGCCGCGACGCCGTAGGAATCGAACAGATGCGCCGCCAGTTGCCGGATGTACTCGGGAAAATTGATTTCGGAGAGGCTGTGCGACTGGTACAGGCTCTCGTGCAGCAGCGCCATGGAGTGAATCCGGTCCTGGCTCTCCTGGAACATCTTGCGCGTTTCCGGATCGGCCACCGCGCGCGATTGCAACCCCAGCAGGCTAGAGACCACCTGGAGATTGTTCTTGACGCGGTGGTGGATCTCCTTGAGCAGCGCTTCTTTCTCCCGCAGCGAAGCCTTGATGCGCTCGTCACTCAGCATGCGCTCGGTGACGTCGCGGAGAATCACGGTGAACATGGTTTGACCGTTGAAGTTCACCTTGGAGATGGAAGCTTCGGCGGGAAACTCGGTGCCATTCTTGCGGCGCGCCCGGATTTCCCGCCGCTCGCCCATGCGCCGGGCCACTACCGGAGAAGCCGCGAACTCGTCGATATGCCGTTGGTGCGCGCCCACCAGCCGCTCGGGCAGGAGCATGTCCAGAAGCTGCCCGCTCACCTCCGCGGCGGAGTATCCGAATATCTTCTCCGCACCCTGATTGTAGAGGATGATGCGCTGCGCGCCGTCGATGGAGATGATGGCGTCATCCGCCAGATCCAGTATTCGGGCCAGAGGATCGGACGAAGTCAAAAGCGCCCCGAACGAGGGCCTGTCCCGTCCGCGCGGGTCGGATTCGGAAGGCTTCATGGCAGACTCCTTTTTCGCGCAGGACCAAACTGACCTGGTTCCTAGGCGATGCAGCCTGCCGCTGTCACCTCGAAGCTGATCATAACAACTTCAGCACACCTATCTTACACTGTATTGTCAACCGCAGCGAGGCCACGCGTTCGCATGAGCGCCAGGCCCCCTGCGTTAGACTGGTGTCCGATGCACCACCAGCGCATCGCCGCGTTTCTCCTGGGCGCCTGGATTCTGGGCAGTCTTTTCATGATCTTCGTGGCCACCCAGAATTTCAGTATGGCCGACACGCTGGGCAATCCGGACACACATGCAGCGCTTCGGGACATGGCCGGCCGTCTGAACCAGTTGTTCTTCGTGAACTGGGAGCGCGCCGAACTGGTGATCGGGGTCGCGCTAGTCGGTTTTCTTTTGTTCGGCATGGCAAGCCGGCTGCTGGCGAGCCTGGCGGGCGCCGTGGCGATCCTGGTGGCCTTCCAGCATTTTCTGGTGACGCCGGAAATGCTCTCGCTGGCCGCGCACCTGGACACATCCGAGAATCAGTTCATGAAGCTGCACGCCATCTACGGCGTGATGGAAGTGGTCAAGCTGGTGATGGCTTTTGGGCTAGCGGTTCTTCTGCTTCCGAGCTGGCGCCGGGGCGCTGTCAGGGCCGTCGAGGTCCAGCCGGTCGATTACGCCCACCACGGCCATGTCGATCGGTGACTGAGGCCGGCCCACGCTGGTCATCGCGCTGAAGCCTTCGGTCACCAGCAGCACTCGATCGCCCACGCCGGCGTCCACGGCGTCAAAAGCGATCACCGGATCGCCGCGCTTCGAGCCGTCGAGATCCAGCGGCTGGACGATCAGGGCCTTGCGTCCCACGTGGCTGGAGTGTTTGTGGGTTGAAACCAGCTCGCCGATCACGCGCGCGACTAGCATGGACGCCTCCGGCAGCCAGGCCAGCCAGGCGTCGAGACGAGTCTCGACGCGGCACGCATGAGTGCGTGCGCCACGTTACTCGAGATGCAGTTCATCCACGATCCCGACGATGCAGTTATCCGCCGGCACCTCGGCCGGCAAGAACGGAAAGCTGGCTTCGCGCCCGCGGCACCAGTAGATCAGCTCGCCCGCTCCGGCGCCCACGGCGTCCAGCATCACGATCTGCTTGCCGGTGTTGGTGAGATCGGGTTTCAACGGCTGCACGATGAGCAATCGCTGGCCGGTGAGATTCGCGTCCTTCATGGTGGAAACCACTCGCCCGACGACGCGCCCCAGGAACATTCCGGCTCCTTATGTGAGACTCACGGTGTCGACAATGCCGACGATGCTGGCGTCCACCGGCTTGTCCTTGCACCCTTCGGCCATGCGCGCCGAGCTGCCGGAAACCACGATGACGGTCTCCTTCGAACCGGCGCTCACGGTGTCGACGGCGATGACGTACCCGGACTCGTCCTTGCCGTCCGGCGCCATCGGTTTGACGATCAGCAGCTTGAATCCTTCCAGGCGTGGATCTTTACGAGTGGCAACGATGGTGCCAACCACGCGGCCGAGAATCATGAGGTCACCTCGCCGCGCCTTGCGCTACTTGGCACTGGCGGCCGCATGCGCCTTGCCGATGGGCAGGACATCTTCGAGGCTGGGATGAGGCCGCGGGATCACGTGCACGGCGATGAGCTCGCCCACGCGCCGGGCAGCGGCGGCGCCGGCGTCGGTGGCGGCACGAACGGCGGCTACATCGCCGCGCACCAGCGCCGTCACATAGCCGGATCCGATTTTCTCCCAACCGACCATGTGGACGTTGGCGGCCTTCACCATCGCGTCGGCGGCTTCGATCATGGCCACCAGACCGCGGGTCTCGATCATTCCTAACGCTTCGCCCATTCGACCTCCTGGACTACACTACGCTAGCACGCCGCGCGCGCGCAAGGCTTCATCCACCAGCGCGATCAGCTCGTCGCGCGTCACCTGGAACCGCTCGCGTACCTGCCCCACGTCTTCGGCCACCACCGGACAGCCCGGCTCCATGCTGCTGCGCGAGGTGATGCCGTAGCGCGTGCGCGAATCAAACAGTTTATCAACCTCCTGCTTGGGCAGGACCCTGGGGCCGCCCAGCAGCTCGGCCACCAGCGTGATGCGCGCGAAGTGCTCCACCGTCTCCATCCTGAAAAACGCCTTGTAGACGTCTTCGGCGTAGCACACCAGGCCGTGATTGCTCATCAGGATGGCTTCGTACTTGGGGATGTACTGCAGCATGTCCTTGGTGAGCGCGGGAGTGCCGGGAAGTCCGTACTGCGCCAGCGGCACACAGCCGAGGCCCAGAATCACCTCGGGCAGCAGCGCCAGGTTCAGGGGCCGTCCGGCGACTGCGAAACCGGTGGCCACGGGCGGATGAGCGTGCACCACCGCCACTATGTCCGGCCGCATCTGGTAGATGGTGAGATGCATGGCGATCTCGGAAGTGCGCTCGCGCGATCCCTCCAGCTTGTTGCCGTCCAGATCGCAGATGATGAGGTCGTCCGGCGTCATCATTCCCTTGCTGATGCCGGTGCAGGTGCACAGCACCTTGTTGCGATCCAGGCGGATGCTGATGTTGCCGTCGTTGGCTGCGACCCAGCCTTTCTGGTAAACCAGCTTGCCGACGTCGACGATCTCGCGCCGGTATTCTTTTTCGGTTTTCGACATCGCGGCCACGTAAGTGGATTTTCAATTGTAGCGTGGGGAAGCGAATCCTGGCTCAGCCGGTTTTCAGAACTTGCTGAAAAGCTGGGGGACTGAAAACTCGGGGACAGACGGATCTGTCCACGCGCGAAGGCCTCTCATCGCTGCGAAGAAGAATATTTCGGCTTGGGACAGATTCGTCTGTCCCCGAGTTTTTCCGGCAGGTACAATGGGTCTTGGCCGACAATCGCAGGATGTGCCCGAATTGCCGGGCTTTCGTGACCACTAGCGACCGGGTTTGCCCGTATTGCGAAGCGCAAATCGGTCCACGCGCCGTGGACCGCCGCAACCCGGGCGAGATCCTGGGCGGCCTGATCCCGCACGCGCGCTTCACCACGGTGATGATCCTGCTGATCAACACCGCGCTGTTCCTGGGCGACTATCTGGCTCCCGGGGCCGACATCCAGCGCTGGGGCGCGAGCCTGCCCGCGCCCATGATGGCCGGCCAGTGGTGGCGCTTGATCACCGCCGGATTCCTGCACGGCGGCATTCTCCACATCCTGATGAACTCCTGGGTGCTGTTCGATCTTGGGGCGGAAGTGGAACAGATCTACGGCACCAGCCGGCTGATCGTTTTCTATTTCGTGTCCACGGTGACCGGCTTCTGGACCAGCTCGCATATCGGCTTCCATATCTCGGTGGGATCGTCGGCCGGTATCTTCGGATTGATCGGCGCCATGATCGCGTTCGGAGTGACGGACCGGACGGCGCTGGGAGCCATGGTGAAGGCTGTGTACGGGCGCTGGCTGATCTATTGCGTGGTGTTGAGTTTTCTGCCCGGCGTGGATTTCTGGGCGCACGCCGGCGGATTCGCGGGCGGGTTCGTGGCCGGATGGCTGGCCAGCACGCCGCGCGCGCGCCTGATGTGGAAGGAACCGCTGCTGCGCGCGCTGGCAGGCATTTCAATGGGCATCACCGCCCTGGCCTTCGTCATGCTGTACATCGCCATCACGCACTCATAATATGACCCGCCCATTCATATACCGCATGCGCGCCCTTCTGCTGCTGGGCGTCTTCGCATCGCTAACGCTCGCCGCACAGCCCTCGCTGAAGACCCGCAACGTGATCTTCGTCATGACCGACGGATTGCGCTGGCAGGAATTGTTCCAGGGCGCCGATGCCGCGCTGCTCAACGAGGAAGACGGCCGCGTATCGAACCTCAAGGACTTCAAGCCTCTGTATTGGCGCGATACCCCCGCAGGCCGCCGCGAAGTTCTGATGCCGTTCTTCTGGCAGGTAGTGGCGAAGAACGGGCAGGTCTACGGCAACCGCACGCTGGGATCCGACGCGCACGTCACCAACGGCATGAACTTCTCCTACCCCGGCTACAGCGAAACGCTGTGCGGATTCCCGGACCCTCGCATCACGAGCAACGACAAGATTCCGAATCCCAACGTGACCGTGCTGGAGTGGCTGCACCGGAAGCCCGCCTACCGCGGGAAAGTGGCGGCCTTTGGCGCCTGGGAGGTGATCTCCTCCATCGTGAACTCCGATCGCGCGGGAATCGTCGCCAACTCCGGTTACGATCCGTTCACGGCGCCGCCCGTCACAGCGCGTCTCCAGATGCTGAATCGCGTGAAGGCCGATACGCGCATCTGGGAGGACGAGCCTTTCGACTCATTCGCCTTCCAGACCGCGCTCGAATACCTGAAGCAGCATCGGCCGCGCGTTCTTTTTTTATCGCTGGGCGAGACCGACGATTGGGCGCACGACGGAAAATACGATCAGTATTTGAAAGCGACTCATCGCGTGGATCAGTATCTGAAGGAACTTTGGGACACGCTGCAGTCCATGCCGCAATATCGCGGAAAGACGACGTTGATCGTCTCCACCGATCATGGCCGTGGCGAGGCGCCCGCCGAGTGGAAAGGTCATGGAAAGAAAATTCCGGATTCGAAATACATCTGGATGGCTTTCCTCGGCCCGGATACACGCGCGCCGGGCGAACGTTCCAACATCGCGCCGGTGACGCAGAGCCAGATCGCGGCCACGCTGGCGGCCTTGCTCGGGGAAGACTACGCCGGAAAAGTCCCGCAAGCCGCCAAGCCCATCGGCGACGTGCTCCCCCAGTAAGCCGGTGGCGCGCGCACGAGTGAGGTTGCTGAAAACCCGCGCAACCACTCCCTGACGGTCGCGGCTCGGAATCGGCGTTCTGCGTCGGTTGCTACAAGGTTTTTCAGCAAGCTCACTCGCAGGGGCTAGCTCAATTCACGCCGCCCATCAGCCGCTTGAGTGGCTTCACCAGCAGTCCCATGATGACTCCCGCGCCGATGCTGAAGGCTGCCACGATGGCAAACAGCGACTGCGGCGAGAAGCTTTCGTACAGCGATCCGAAAATTCCCCCGATATACTCGCCGGCGGAGATTCCCAGGAACCACACGCCCATCATGAGGCTGGCCACCTTGGCCGGGGCCAGCTTGGTGAACGCGCTCAATCCCACCGGGCTCAGACACAGCTCGCCGCACACGTGCACGAAATATGTGACGACCAGCCACATGGGACTGATCTTGATGCCGGACGCGGCCCGCAGCGCTCCGACTCCCACCACCGCGAATCCCAAACCCACCAGCAGCAGCCCCAGCGCGAATTTTACGGGAATGGATGGCTCGCGCTTGCCCAACCCGATCCACAGGATCGCGAAGACCGGCGCCAGCGCCACCACGAAGACCGCCGACAGCGACTGGTACCAGCTGGAGGGGAACGCCCAGCCGAGCGCGTGGTTGTCGGTGCTGCGATCCGCGAGCAGGGTGAGCGTAGATCCGGCCTGTTCGTAGGCCGCGAAGAACAGCGCGCAAGCCACGAACAGCGCCACCATGGCCAGGATGCGCTTGCGCTCCACCGGCGTCCAGCCCTTGCTCGACAGCAGCCAGGCGAAGACTCCGATGCTCACCGCTACCAGCATCACGCCGCCCGCATCGCCGACGGCCGCCGCCGTGAGGTGAATCAACCCGGCCGCCTGAAGCATCGCCGGCACGCCGATCAGCAGCGCGAACGCTCCCGCTCCGGCCCACATGAGACGGCTCTGACGGGCGCGCGCCTCGGGAGTCTCCGGTCGGATCGGCTCGAGTCCCGCCTCGCCCATGTAGCGCTTGCCCAGCACGTATTGAATCAATCCGATCACCATGCCGAAGCCCGCCAGCACGAATCCCAGGTTCCAGTTGATGCGCTGGCCGACGTATCCCACCACCAACGGCGCGATGGTGGCGCCGATGTTGATGCCCATGTAGAAGACCGAGAACCCCGCGTCGCGCCGGACATCGCCCTCGGCGTACAGCTTCCCGACGATGGTGCTGATGTTCGGCTTCAGCAAGCCCGTGCCGAGCACCAGCACGATCAGCCCGACATAGAAGGACGCGACTCCCGGAACGCCCAGGCAGAACTGCCCGATCACGATCCCAATGCCGCCGTAGAGCACTGCGCGCCGCTGTCCCAATACGCGGTCGGCCAGCCAGCCGCCCGGCACGCTCATCAGGTAGACCATGGACGTGTACAGACCGTAGATGACGCCCGCGGTTGCGACGCTGAAGCCCAGGCCGCCGCTCGAGGCGGGAGCGGTCATGAACAGGATCAGGATGGCGCGCATCCCGTAATAGCTGAAGCGCTCCCACATCTCGGTGAAGAACAGAGTGGCGAGGCCGCGCGGATGTCCGAAGAAGCGCGTGTCGGTTTGCGGTGTCGAGACGGTGGTGGCCATGGACGGCGTCAAGTCAATGGACGGTTACTTGAGCGCAATCGTTCCCTCGGGATCGGGCCGGAAGATCAGGTATTCGAGATCGCCGTCCTGCGCGCTCCACCAGTGCGGAGTGCGGCCTGGGATGACGATCACGTCGCCGGGCGAGACCTTGCGGCTTACACCGCCTTCGATGCGAGTGCTCTGCAGCGTGGTGCTTCCGGCTCGCAGCGGATGCGGATCGGGCAGGGTGCCGCCGGTCACCAGCGTGGCGTTGCCCTTCAGAACGTAGTAAATCTCCGTCACCTTGGTCTGATGCAAGTTGGCCTCTTGCTTGATGGCGCCGGGCCGGAACACGCCGAAGACTCCCACGTGGTATCCGCCCACGTCGACGACGCGAATGGGCCGGTCGCTCACCACATCGCGCGGCAGGGCGTTGATGAATGCGTGGATCTGGGCGCTGGATACGTCGGTGGCCGGAATGGACGGAGTCTGCGCCAGGCTCGCTAGCGCCAGCAGCAGCACGAAGACAGCAATCATGGACTTCAACATATTGCACCTCTCTGTTATTTCAATTCTCGCCGGTCAGCGAGTCGACGCCACCGGCCTCGGTATGTGAATCGACATCAGGATCAGCGCTCCATCCACTTTGTTGAACCAGTGCGGCGTGTTCTCCGGAACCATGATGAAGTCACCTTTGGCGACGTTTTGGGAATTGCCGCCTTCAACCGCCGAGCCGCTCAAATTCTCGGCATTGGTGCGCTTCTCTTCCACCAGCTTGCCTCCGGTGACCAGCGTGCCGGATCCCTCGATGACGTAGAACATCTCGGCCTCGCGCTCGTGCACTGACGCGGGCGCCGCCGCGGTCCGGTACTCCAGGTTCGCGTTGTAGGGAGCGAGCGAAAGAATCCGTTGCACCAGGTTGGCTTGCCCTTCCTTGTGGTCGCGCTTGGCCTTGGCGATGAGCTCGGCGACGTCCGCTGAAGAGGCGAAGGTCTTCACCGCAGACTGCTGGGCCATCGCCGCAGCGGCCGCCAGCGTGAGAGCGAGGATAATTCCGATTGCGCGCATGCACACCTCCCGTTTCTTGTCCGCCCGTTGCCAGGCTCAAAAGATGCTATCACATGCCGGGCCCCCGCTCCTGCCAGTCCCGCCAGATTCAGGTATAGTCTTTAGATAGCCAGTCGCGCTAAGGAGGTCCCGATGTCTCCGCTCGAAACCGCCGCCCGAAGCCTGGGAGCCGCGCTGCTCGTTTTCGCGATCGCTCCCCTCAGCCGCGCCCAAAGCTCGGCCCAGTCCGTACCGGATCAGGTCACGTTCGCCAGGGACGTGGCGCCCATCCTGCAACGGGCCTGCCAGAACTGCCATCGTCCCGGAAGCATCGGCCCGATGTCGCTGTTGACGTATCAGGACGCGCGGCCGTGGGCGCGGTCGCTCAAGCAGCAGGTGGTGCAGCGCAACATGCCGCCCTGGTACATCGATCGCACGGTCGGAATCCAGCAATTCAAGAACGACGCCGCGCTCAGCGATCGGGAAATCGCGATCATCTCGAAATGGGTCGACCTCGGCGCGCCGCTCGGCAATCCCGCGGATCTACCGGCTCCGCGACAGTTCGACGACAGCGACCGCTGGCACATCGGCAAGCCCGACGTGGTGGTTACCTTGAAGAAAGAAGTTTTGGTCAAAGGCCGCGCCGCCGACCAGTGGCTCGACCTCGACATGCAGGACCTCGGCCTCAAGACCAACCGCTACATCCAGGCCATGGAGATCAAGCCGATCAAGGGCGTCAAGGTGGTGCACCACGTCGAATCGACGCTGATCGATCCGGACGACGAAAGCCCGGCTGGCCGCCAGCACCTGGAAGAATACGCGGTGGGCAAGTACGGCGACTCTTTTCCGGAGGGAACGGGCATGTTGCTGAAGCCCGGCGCACACATTCTCGCCAACACCCACGTTCACTCCGACGGCGAGGACACGACCGTCAATCTGGCGATCGCGCTGAAGCTTTATCCGGAGAACGTGGTGCCGAAGCACATCGCGCACGCGCAGCAGCTCGGCTCGGCCGGCGATTTAGACATCCGCCCCAACATGAAGAACGTCCGCGCAGACGGATACACCGTGCTTCCCAAGCCCGCCGTCATCACCGCCTTCCAGCCGCACATGCATAACCGCGGCCAGGCGCAGTGCCTGGAGCTGATCTACCCGATCATGAGCGGCGGCGAGAGACCCGGCGCGGTCCGGACCGAGATGGCCAGTTGCGTGGACCGCTTCAAATTCGACTGGCACGTGGTCTATGAATATGCCGACGACGTGGCCCCGATCGTTCCGGCCGGAACCATCCTGCATGTGATCTCGCTCTACGACAACACCACCGGCAACAAGTTCAATCCGGATCCCACCAATTGGGTTGGTTGGGGCAACCGCACTATCGACGAGATGGGTTTTTCGTGGATCAACTGGTACTACCTGACTGACGACGAGTACAAGCAGGCCATCGCCGCTCGCCAGGCCAAAGCCAGGAAGACGTCCGCGAGCCTTCAGTAGCGCAGGCTGAGCATGAAGCGCAACGTGCCGATTCTTGCCGCGTTACTTGCCGCCGCCTGTGTTGGAGCGGGCGCCCAGAGTTTCAAGGATCAGCTTCCGCCCGAGGTGCGCGTCCAGCGGCTCACCGGCGACAGCGTGCAACCGGTTTTCGATGGGTGGCAGCGCTTCGCCGATGGAACCGTCAGCATGTGGTTCGGCTATTACAATCGCAACAGCCAGGAACAGGTGGACGTTCCGGTCGGCCGCGAGAACAGCTTCAATTCCGGTGCGGCGGATCGGGGGCAGCCCACGCACTTCTATACCAAGCGTCACCAGTACGTTTTCAAAGTGGATCTTCCCAAGGACTGGGACCAGTCGAGCAAGCTGATCTGGACGCTGACCGCGCATGGAGAAACGTGCACCGCGATCGGCTGGCTCCAGCCGGAGTGGCAGGTCGACGACGGCGTTCGTCAGATGAACGCCGGGGGCGGGGGACTCGCGCCGCCGGCCGATCCGCCCAACACTGCTCCCAAGATCACGGGAGGCAGCTCGGATCAGACCATCGAGTTTGGGAAGCCCGTCAAGCTGACTGCGTCGGCGATCGACGACGGTATCCCCAAGCCTCGCGGCATGCGCGGCCTGAGCATTCGATGGATCCAGTATCGCGGTCCGGGTGCGGTGACATTCGCGCCGCCGGAAACGCGCGCCACGCCGGGCCAGCCGGCCGAGAGCGCGACCGAAGCGACCTTCAGCGCTCCGGGGACATATTGGGTGCAAGCCATCGCGAGCGACGGGTTGCTGGAGACCGTCCACAACGTCAACGTAACGGTGAAGCGCTGACGGAATTGCGTGGCGCACGCACTCGTGCGTGCCGCGTTCACACTCGTGTGAACGCCTGGCGGTTAACTCCGCTTCCGCCGATTCTCCAAGATTTTCAAGAACGACCGTCCCCGCAACTCCTCGACCGTCACTCCGGCCGAGCAAGCCTCCTCCTCGGTAAACGCGCCGCAATTGACGCCTCTGAGGAAGAAGTTGAGCAGCCCCTGCCCGGTGGCGGCATCGTCGAACACATCGCCGACCAGCGTGGCCTGTGCCGCCTTCTCGACGAAGTTCCGCAATCGCACGGCGGCCGCGTCGAAGCTCTGCCAGAAAAATGCGTACACCGCCGCAAAGCGCGTCGGAAGCTGGCCGGGATGCAGATCCCAGCCCTGATAGTAGGCGTGCGCGAGCGACCGCTGGACTTGTTCGAAATGCAGCCGCATCGCGCTCCGGACGGCGGCCCGGTTCTCTTCCGCCTGTTGCGCCGTCAACGCCGCCGCACGATGCCGCGGAACCGGCATGATGTTGGTGGCTCCATCCGACAACGTGACGCCGCGGCCGGCCGCGCACACCTGCAGCACGTGCCGCGCGAAATCGCAGGCCGGATGGAGCATGCTCTGAAACTCGGCGGTGACGTTGCAGTTCGCGGTGTAATCATAGACGCCGAAATGCAGCCCGCGGCACCGGCCCTCGGCCGCAGCCAGCAATTTCGGGATCGCGGAAGTGCCGGACGAATCGAAAATCGACTGCGGCGTCTCGATCATGAGTTCCAACCGCAACGCGCCGGGGCGCAGGCCGTGCTTCGATTCCAACGCTTCCAGCAGCCGAACTAGCGCCGTCACCTGGTCGGGCACCGTGACCTTCGGCAGCGTGACCGCGAAATTCTCCGGCACGACGCCGGTCTTTTCGACCAGCGTTGTTACGAACAAATCCAGTGTTCGAATCGCGCGGGCTTTCAGCACTTCAGTGAGGGGCTTGATCCGAATTCCGATGAAGGGCGGAAACCCCGGCTTCCCCGCGCCGCGCGCCACCGCTTCGGCGGTCGAGACCGCGTGCGTGTCCTCTTCGGTGTCCGGCCGGTTGCCGTATCCGTCCTCGAAGTCGATACGGTAATCCTCCACCGGCTCGCGCTCGAGCTTTGCGAGCGTCCGGTCATACACGGTCCGCGCCAGACGCTTGTCGCCCGTGAAGCCCACCGCCTGAGCAAGCGCGTCCGCATCCGGCGCGTACTCGCGCATCAATTGCAGTGCCAGCTTCCCCAGCGTCGCCGCGGTTTCCGTCTTGAAAAGATGCGCGCCGCCATACACCGTGTGGACCGGCTGTCGGGCGGCCGGCTCTCCGGGAAACAAAGCATCACGCGCGGCGTTGGCCCGAGCGAGCGGCGCTAGAATCGGATCCAGAATCTCGGACGTGAGCGTGGTTTTCATGGCTTCTCTGCTATGGTAGTCATGAAAAGGTCTCGCGCAGTGGATCAGTTCATGGAGAGAGCCATCCAGCTCTCAGTGGAAAATGTGCGCTCGGGCGCGGGCGGACCATTCGCCGCGGTGGTGGTCCGCAACGGGGCGATCCTTGCGACCGGCGTCAATCAAGTGACCGGCACGCTCGACCCCACCGCGCACGCCGAAATCGTCGCGATCCGCGAGGCTTGTCGGGCCGTTCGCAATTTTCAGCTCAGCGATTGCGAGCTGTACACAACTTGCGAGCCTTGCCCGATGTGCATGGGCGCGATCTACTGGGCGCGTATCGCCAGGATTTACTACGCCACTACTCGCGAGGACGCCGCGAAAGTCGGCTTCGACGATTCGTTCATTTACGATCAGCTCGCGCTGAAGCTCGAGGCCCGCAAGATTCCGATGGTCCAGATTCTGCGCGACCAGGCGCTCCAGGTCTTCCAGGAGTGGGAGCGCTCGCAAACCAAGATAAAGTATTAGTTCCGTGAGCGAGCGACTGAACCGCTGGCTGCCCGCCGGCTCGATGATGCTGGTGTCGGTGCTGAGCTACGTCGATCGCAACACGCTCGCGCTGCTGGCGCCCACCATCCTGAAGGACACGCATATGTCGGTGACGGCTTACGGCTGGGTGGTGTCCGCGTACTCGATTCTGTTCACTGTCGGCAATCCGCTGTGGGGAAAAATCCTGGATCGCATCGGATTGCGACGCGGAATGAGCGCCGCTGTTTCGCTCTGGACGTTGGCGTCGGCATCACACGCCTTCGCCGGCGGGTTCGGCGGATTCGCGACCGCGCGCGCAGTGTTAGGACTCGGCGAAGGCGCGGCTTCACCCGGCGGATTGCGGACCGTGGTCCAGACTTTGCCCGCTTCCAGCCGCTCGCGAGGCATGGCGCTGACCTTTAGCGGCGGTTCGGCGGGCGCGATCCTCACGCCGTTCCTGATGACGCCGGTGGCCGAAGCGTGGGGCTGGCATGCCGCGTTCTGGTTCACTGGATTGCTCGGGGCAATGTGGGTGGTCGGGTGGCTCGCGTTGAGCCGCCGCTCTGACGTCCGCAAGATCGAGGCCTATGAGATCGAGTCGAGCGCCGTTGCGGGCAAACCGCGCTTGAGCGATCCGCGCTTCTGGGCCTACCTGCTTTCCTACTCGCTCGGCGCGCTGCCGCTCGGCTTCGTGGTTTACTCCGCATCGATCTACCTGAATCGCGCGCTGGGCGAATCGCAGAAAACCATCGGCGCGGTGCTGTGGATTCCTCCGCTGGGTTCCGAGATCGGCGTGTTTTTCTGGGGCTGGCTGGCGGATCGCATGCGCGGGTCGCGGATCGACGTCGTGCGGCGGCTGCTGCCGGTCGCGATGCTGTTGAGCCTGCCGCTGGCTGCAACCGGATGGACGCGCTCGTTTCCGCTGGTGATGACGCACCTGTTCCTCGCGATGTTCGTCGCCGCGGCGTTCCAGATCCTGCCGCTGATCTACGGCACCGAAGTTTTCTCGCGCTCTTACGCCGGCTATCTGGGCGGAGTCGCCTCGGGATCTTATGGCGCCGGACTCGCGGTGTTGATGCCGCTGTTCGGCCGCTTGTTCGACTTGAGCCAGTACAACCTGGCGTTCGCGCTCGCGGCTCTGTGCCCGGTGGCCGGATACCTGTGTTGGAGGACGATCAGCGCCCGCTGACCGCGCCGCGCCGAACCAGCTTGCCCTGAATGTAGCCGGACGGCTCATCGATCGGCAGGAAGACTTCGTTCGGATTGTCGAGGCCGAAGGGCGCGAGGTCCACCAGCAGCGCGTGCTTGTTCGGCATGGTCAGCTCGATCTCGGCCACGTCCTGAAATCGTTTCAGCACTTCCTGGCCGATGGCGTGCAGAGTGTGCTGCACCGAGCGGCTGTCGTGCGCGGCGAACGTCTCCAGAATCTCCTGCCGGATGGCTGTCCAGCGCGCATTGAAATCCACCGCGCCCGCTGAGTAGCGCCACATCGCGCGCACCGCGGTTGCGAAAATCCGATCGCTGGCTTCTTTCAGCGTCGTGTACGGGTCCTTGATGTAGCCTTCGAACGCCGACCCGGCGCTCTTCAGGATGGTCAAGTCGTCGATTCCGGCTTGGATCGTCACGCCGTCGCGGGTCCCGGTCACCATGGCCGTGCGCTTCTGGCTTTCGCGCGTGAACGCCGCCGGTGCGACGCGCGACCACAAGTGTTCGGTCATCTCCACGCGCACTTCCGACACCTGCGGATTGTTCTTCAGGAAATGATCGATCAGCCGTTCGGCGAATTCTTCGATGGCGTCGATATCGTGCCGCCGCGCCATCGCGTAGACCGTGTTCTTGATGGTGTCGGTGGGCAGGATCTTGCTGTTGTCGCCGGTTTCATAGCAGCTCGCAAAATCACCGCGGAAAAGAATCTGGAGCGTGATTTCCTTCAGATCGTGACGATCCGGGCGCCGCGCGAGCTTGATCAGCCGCACGCGCGATTTTCCGTACGTGTCCGCCGCCAGAACGGCGTCAACTGCCTCGGTAGGTGGTGTATCCATAGGGGCTCAACAAAAGAGGAACGTGATAGTGAATGGACGGATCGTGCACCAGAAACTGCACCGAAATCTCGGGATAGAAATGCTGTTGTCCTTCGAAGTATTCGCCGACGTAAAAGGTCAGTCGGTAAATGCCCTCTTCGAGGGCATCTCCAGGCGCGAGGAACTGCGAGATGCGGCCATTGCTGTCAGTCCTCGCCTCGCCCTCGGGGAACCACATGCCGTTGAGCGAAGGCCGCTCCAACACTACTCGAACGCCACGCACCGGCTGGCCCGTCGAGGTGTCGAGGACGTGTGTGCTGATTCCGATCATGGGATGAAAAGTTTCCTCAAACGCAAATGCGTGATTTTGTTTTGTTCTTCGGCGGCCACCCGAATCTCCTCTTCGGGCGGATTCGACATCCGCGACCGCAGGCTCGCGAGCATTTCCTCGGCAGACTTCCCAGACGCGCAGATGATGAAAATGAATCCGAACTTCTTAAAATACTCCTGGTTCGCCTCTTCGATCGCGGTGGCCACGGCGGTCGCCGCGCGGTTCATTCCGGATTGCTCCTCGGCCGACCAGGCCGCCGCGGGCCTTCGGTCGCCGATGCGCGGATGCGCTCCGAACGCTTCCATCCAGTCGGATGCGTCCAGGCGCCGCCAGATTTCAGTAGCGGCTTGGAGCAGCCGCTCGAAGTTTGCGAACGGACGCCGCCTGGCCATCGCGCGCACCCAGCCAGTGGAGCCGCAACATTTGAGGAATTCTTCCTCGGCCCGGTAGCGCGGCAGTTTGTTAAGCTCGGCCAGAGTCATGGCAGCAGGCCCTCCAGGAATTCCTCCAGCAAGTTCACCGCGACCAGTCTCCGGTATCGGTCCGTCGACCGAATGTCGGTGATGGGCGCGATCTCGACCGCGATCAGCACCTTGCCTTGGTCGATCAGATCGCGATCGAGATGCCGGCCCACCAGCATGCGTTCGGTGTTGGCGCAGCGCAGCGGGACAGGCGCAACGCTTGCGAGCGCGATCCGGAGTCTTGCGACCCTGGCGCCGCTCATCTTGGCAAGCCCGGCGAGCGCGACTTTGGCGATGGCCTGTGCGCGGCGGGTCCCGACTTTGCGGAGATACTGCGCGCATCCGGCAGTGGTTCTCGGCAATCGGATTTGGGCGATGATCTCGTCCGGCGCCATGACGCTGGTCT
>JAIQFN010000014.1 GCA_020073265.1 Terriglobia bacterium
TCCAGAGCGACGGCGGAATCGCTGTAGAGATTGTCGCCCTCGCGCTTGTCGCCGTTGAAGTCCGGGCCGGGATTGCCGGTGCCCCAATAGACCAGATTGAGCGCCGGGTCATAGGATCCGGTGAGCCAGGCCGGCACGCCGCCGTGGCTCCAGGAGTCGGCCGCCCAGCTTTCATGTCCGGGCTCGCCGGGGCCGGGAATGGTGTAGAATTTCCAGGCTTCTTTTCCGGTGGCCGCGTCGTAGGCGGCGATGAATCCTCGAATGCCGTATTCGCCGCCCGCCACACCGACGATCACCTTGTTCTTCACCACCAGCGGCGCGTGGGTGAGAGCGTATCCGAGTTTGGGATCGCCGACCACGATATTCCACAGAGGACGTCCGGTCTTCGAGTCGATGGCGATCAAGTGCGCGTCTAGCGTCGCCATGAACAATGTGTCGCCCAGCACCGCGACGCCGCGGTTCACCGAACCGCAGCAGGGGCGAGCATCGCGCGATGGCCGGTAGTCGTAGTCCCAGAAGGGGCGCCCGGACTTGGCGTCCAGTGCATACAAGTGGTTGGGCGCCTCGACGACATACATCACGCCGTCGATCACCAGCGGCGTGTCCTCGAATTTCTCGAGCGACCGCGCTTGAAACACCCACTGCAGCTCAAGATTCTTGACGTTCTGTGGCGTGATCTGATTGAGCAGACTATAGCGCTGGCCCGAGTAACTGCCCGAGTAAGTGAGCCAGTTCTGCGGTTCGCGTTCGGTGTGCAGCAGCCGATCATTAGTAACTTGCGCCGCCAGCGCGCCGGCCATCAAAGACAACAGGCCGAGGATACGTAAATTCATGGCAAGCCTTTCAAAGAGAGCAAGTAAGTGACCAGGTCGGCGACTTCTTGAGAACTGAGTTTCCCCTGGTAGGACGGCATGGGCGAGGTCTTCAGCAGCGTGTATTCTCGCAGGTCGGACTTGGCGAGCGCGACCAGGCGTTCGTTCTCGTCGATCAAAAGAACGTTGTGCGTGTCCTCATTCAGCCGCATGCCGGTGATCGTTTTTCCGTCCTTGGTGACGGCACGGACATAGCGTTGCTGGGGGAGCACGGTTTCGGCGGGATCGAGAATAGAGCGCTCCAGGGCGGCGGCGTTGCGAGTGGATCCGATGTCGCTCAGATCGGGACCCTTGCGCGAGCCTTTGCCGGCCACCCGATGACAACCGAGACATCCTCCCTTGGCCTCGAACAGCTCCCGTCCGCGCGCTGCGTCGCCCGGTCCGGCGGCGCGCGCCGATGCATCGTGCAGCGAGCGGATGTAGGCGACGATAGCCACTCGCGACGCTTCCGGCAGATTGGTGGGCGGCATGCCGGTGCCCGGGACGCCGCTCAGAATCAACCGTACGATCTCATCGTCGGTGGAGACGCGCTTGAACTCGGCGCGGCGCATGCTGACACCTGGAACCAGATCGCCGTCCGGGCCGTGGCAGGGCTGGCAGTGGACGCTGAAGAGCTCCCTGCCGTTCGCTATCTCCGCGCCGCTATTGCTCCGCTGCTGGCCCGAAAGGAGCGGGCTCAAAACCAGCAAAACCGCCGCTGCCCGCGCGGACGAAACACAACTCTGCATACGGACGAGATTATACACTAGCTTCGTGACCCCAGAAGAATTCCGCAAGTTCGGACATCAACTAATCGACTGGATCGCCGACTACCGGACGCGAGTCGCGCAACTGCCGGTGATGGCTCGGACCGCGCCTGGCCAGATCAAGGCACAACTTCCGGCTCGCGCGCCCGAGCACCCGGAGCCGTTCGAGAACATCCTTCGCGACCTGGAGAGGATTGTCGTGCCGGGCCTGTCGCACTGGCAGCATCCCAGCTTCTTCGGCTATTTTCCATCCAACGCGCTGCTGGCGAGCGTGCTTGGCGACTATGCCAGCACGGGGCTGGGCGTGCTCGGAATTTCCTGGCAAACCAGTCCCGCGCTGACCGAAGTGGAGGAAGTGGTCACCGACTGGGTGCGCCAGATGACCGGTCTCTCAGGCGCCTGGAGCGGCGTCATTCAGGACACTGCGTCCACGTCCACGCTGCTCGCCTTGATCTGTGCGCGCGAGCGATCGACGAACTATGGCCTCGGCCGCGGAGGACTGCAAGAGGAAGCTCAACCGTTGGTGGTCTACACGTCGGCGAGCAGCAACAGTTCAGTGGACAAGGACGCTCTGCTGGCCGGATTCGGCCGCGATAACGTTCGCGTGGTGGGTCACGACGAAGAGTATGCAATGCGTCCCGACGCGCTGGAGGAATCCATCCGGCGCGATCTGGCTGCGGGGCTCAGGCCGTGTGCGGTGGTAGCTACCATCGGAAGCACGGCGACAACGGCGCTCGATCCGCTGGAGCCGCTCGCTCGAATCGCGCACCATTACGGGATCTGGCTGCACGTGGACGCTGCCATGGCCGGCTCGGCGATGATCCTGCCGGAATGCCGCTGGATGTGGCAAGGTATCGAGGGCGCGGATTCGCTGATCATCAACGCGCACAAGTGGCTGGGCGCGGCATTTGACTGCTCCTTGTACTACGTCCGCGATCCCCAGCACCTGGTACGCGTGATGTCCACCAATCCGAGCTATCTGCAATCGGCGGCGGACCAGCAGGTGAAAAATCTGCGCGACTGGGGAATTCCGCTCGGCCGGCGATTTCGCGCACTGAAGCTGTGGTTTCTGATCCGCGAGCAGGGCGTAGCAGGTCTTCAAGCGCGGCTCCGGCGCGACCTGGCGAATGCGCAGTGGCTGGCCGGCGAGGTGCGCGCTTCGGAGGGCTGGCGGATTCTGGCCCCGGTTCCGCTACAAACATTGTGCCTGCGTTACGAGCCGCCGGGTCTCGAGGGCGAAGCGCTGGACCGGCATACTCTGGCGTGGGCGGATGGCGTCAACCGGTCGGGTGACGCTTATCTCACGCCGGCCATGCTGGACGGCCGCTGGATGGTGCGCGTCTCGATCGGAGCCGCGCCCACCGAGCGCGAACATGTCGAAGCATTATGGAAGCTCGTGCGGCGGGAAGCCGAGCGCAGACCCGCGGAGTAGCGCTGCGAGAACCCTGATCCAGGTGATCATCAAAGTAGCAAGCACGGCGACGAACAGTACATTCAGTAACGCGAGCGGAGCGGGGCAGAGGTTGGCGAGGATCGAGTCCCGCCGCGCGGAATCCTGGAAGTACCACGCCAGCAGTTGTCGCGGGCGCGCGTGGGCTTCTTCGAATCCGCCGTATAGCGGGATTAATTTTGCGACCCAGGTGGCGAGCGCCACGTAGCCCCAAAGCGACACGGTGGCGATGGCCGTCCAGCGCCCCCAGCGCCGCCACCGCGCCAGGCCCAGGAAACAGAGCGCGATCACCGGGGCAAGCAGGACTTGCATGTACCACGGCATGGCGGCTGTTACGCTCCCGCGGCTGGAGTAGGTGAACGACAGCGTGATGTACACCAGGCCGGCACAATACATGGCGATGCCCGAGACCGTGATGACCTCGGGCAGCGAGCGCCTAAATCGCAAACCATACAGCAGCGCGGCCAGAGCGAGCAGGAACAGAACAAGGTCGAGCGTCGACGCCGAAAACGTGGTGAACGAGTTGTTGCCGGTCCACAGCGCGGAGTGCGCCATGCCGGCGATACTTTCGCGCCACGGAACGGACACGGCGGCCGAGAGCAATTCCTTCGGCCCGACGCCGGACGTGGTATCGAGCGTAGCGGTGAGACTCCCGTAGAGAGTTAGATTCCGGACGTACCATGGACCTGCCAGTGCGAGGATGATTCCTGCCGAAACCGCGGTCAGCCGGGCCGCTTGCCGCAGGCTCGCCCGCCGTTGAATGAGTATCCATACTGGCGCGACAAATGCAAACGGCAGGAAGATCAGCAGCGAAGCCTTAATCAGAATCCCGAGCGCCATCAGGAATCCGGTCCGGGCGCTGCGCGAGAGTGTGGGCGACTGGCAGGAGTCGATCACAGCATCGAGAAAGAACATCAGCCACGGCAGCATGAGCGCATCGTTGGCAATATGGCACGCGTTCCCGTACAACATCTGGCAGGAAAAAATCGCGAACAGGCTGGCGGTTTCGGCGGGGCCTTCCAGGCCCAGGCGGCGCGCGAGGCCGCGCGTACCGAACCACAGGAGAACGATAGTAGCGATCGATAGCAGCTCGCGCAGCGCCAGTACACGCAACGGCAGCGGCGCCCCGGCCAGCAACCGGTCCACGAGAGCCAGCAGCAGGTAGGTAAGCGGAGCCTGCTTCACTTCGTAGTTGTCACGTGGCGACGGCTCGCGTTGGAAGGCCGAAGGAATCGTGTCCAGACCGCGCCGGCGAGACTCACGCTCCGCATCCGGCAAATGGAAGTATTCCGGAAAACTTGTGCTGGGCCGGTAAACGTAGGGCTGGATGTAATGGCTGATGGCGACATAATCGAGCGAAGTCCACAGTTCGCGCGAGAGCGACGACTTGCCAATCACCGGAAGTGTCGCGGTGGTAGAAACATGCTGGACGTAACCGTAGTGATACAGTTCGTCGAAGCCTTCCCATAACGGCAGCAGCCCGCTGTAGAGCGCCGCGCTCGCAAGCCCGTAGACCAAGACTGCAATCCGGGTGCGGGCGGTGCCGGGCCTCATCGCGGTTGATTCCAGGCTAGCTTGAGAAGCCGCGCGCCGCTCGGGTCACATGGCGTGATATTTCCCACGCTTGTAGTCGAGCATCACCGACAGAACGTCGAACCCATACTTGATGGGCCGCACATGCGACTTCTCGCCGGCGTAAATGGTCGGGATGGCGATCTCGGCGATACGAAGACCCTTGACGCGCGCCAGCACCATCATCTCCAGATCGAAATCGAACGAATTGGAAAGCTTTTCCCACGGAATCGTTTCCATGGCGCGGCGCGAATACAGCATGTAGCCGCTGTGATACTCGGCCAGCTTCATTCCGAACGCCAGGTTTTCGAGCGCGGTGAGGGTTTTGTTGGCGATGAACTTGTAGAGCGGCATGCCACCCTTGAGCGCGCCGCCGCCCAGCATGCGGGATCCCTGGACCATATCGGCGGTATCGCGATCGAACGGCTCCAGCAGCTCGATTATTTTTTCCGGCGAATACTGGCCGTCGGAGTGGAGCAGGATGCCCGCGCCGGCGCCCTCCTTGAGTGCGTAGCGCAGCAGGGTCTTCTCGGCCTCGCCGTAACCGCGATTTTTCTCGTGCGTCAGCACCACCAGGTTCGGGAACTGGCGCTCCAGCCTGGCCAGAGCCTCGGCGGTGTTGTCCTTGCTGCCGTCATTGACTACCACGTAGCGCCGGATGCGCTGCCTGGCTTCCGGTGGAATCCGCTCAAAAACGCGCTCGATGGTTGCGCCTGCGTTGTAGGCAGGCATGAGCACGAAGACGTTCTCAACCATTGCCGGCGACGACGCTCGAAGCTGTGTTCTTCCGGTACTCGCCGACGTAGTAACGCATGGTGGTCTCGAGAATGTCGCGAATCCCCCAGCGCGGTTCCCATCCCAGCAGCTTCTGGGCTTTGCTGATGTCGGGAATGCGGCGATCGGAGTCATCGTAGCCCTGGCCGTAGAACTCTTCGCCGGTCACGCTGACGATCTCCGGCAATCGCACGGCGGGGTCGCGGAACTTCTCGGCATAGATCTCGCGCATCAACTCCGCCATCTGGCGAATCGAAACCTCGTTCGCGGGCGAGCCGATGTTGAAAATCTGCTGGTTGCACACTCCGCCGGGATTCTCGACAATGCGGTAGGTGCACTCGATCGCGTCGTCAATGTAGCTGTAGCAGCGCCGCTGGACTCCGCCGTTCACCAGCTTCATTTGCGTTCCGTTCAGCAACGCGTCCATGAAGAACGAAAAGACGCGGGGGATGCCTTCCTTTTCGTGCAGCAGGAAGTCGATCTTCGGACCAATGAAGTTGAACGGGCGGATGATGGTGTAATTGAAACCCTGCTCGATGCCGTAGGCGTGCAGCACGCGCTCCAGAAGCTGCTTGGCGCAGGAATAGATCCAGCGATGCTTGGAGACTGGCCCGAGGATGTATTCGCTGGTGTCCTCCGAGAAAGTGGCGTGGATCGGATCCTCGGGATCCGCGACATGCGCGTTCTTCAAGGTCGCCGCGCTTCGGCCGTAGACCTCGCAGGTGGAAAACTGGATCAGCCGTTTGCCGTGCCGCACGCAGGCTTCGGCGATCTTCAGATTCTCTACAAAATTCAACTGGAAGACTTCCAAGGGAATCCGCAGGTACAGACCCGGATTGGCGTAGGCAATCAGATCCATCACCAGGTCCGACTCCCTGACCAGGGCGTCCAAATCCCATCCGGGCTTGCGAATATCCTGTTGGAAAAAGACCAGGTTCGGATGTTCCAGGCAGTCGATTACCTTTTCTGTTTCGAGATCGACAGCGGTGACGGTGTGTCCTTCGTTGAGCAGTCGGTGCGTAAGGTGCGAGCCGATAAAGCCGCCGGCTCCGAGGTTGAGGATTTTCATCTTAAGGTTGATCCAAGTTTGGCAGCGCCTAAACTTAATCAAGTTAACATACCATCCGCCATTGGTTCTACCCGCTCACCCCTAGGAACAATCGCCTGGAGGGTTGGCCGCCGGCGCGTACGGATCTGGCTGTTAAAGGTTTACAAATCGAAGCCACCCGTAAAGCTCTGTAAGTCAAGCAACCCGGTTGGGGGGCGGCGCATCTCAATAGTTGGGAGAAGGAGAGTATGAAGAAGAAAATTCAGAACATTTCATTGGCTGTTGCTCTCGCTGTTTTCACGGTCCCCATGTTTGGCCGCAGCGACCAACCGCGGGACCTGAACGAATCGGTCCGTCACGAACTGGTGATGCTCCCGTACTACAGCATCTTCGATGACTTGGCATTCAAGGTAGACAACGGTGTCGTCACCTTGTCCGGTGACGTAACTCGCCCGATTCTCAAGTCCGACGCTGAGAACGTGGTGAAGAAGATTCCAGGTGTTACTAAGGTGGTGAACAACATCCATGTTCTCCCGCTGTCGCCTTTTGACAACCGCATTCGAGTAGCGGAGTACCGCGCCATCTTCCGGTCCGGCGCGCTGTATCGGTACGCCTTAGGCGTCAATCCCTCGATTCACATCATCGTTGACAACGGGCACGTCACGCTTCGAGGCATAGTGGACAACCAGGCCGACAAGAACCAGGTGCATATTGTTGCCAATGGCGTTCCCGGCGTATTTTCAGTGACGAATGAGTTGCGGGTCGCCGAGAGGTAGTAGCGAGCCGGAGACCTGACCGAAGTTAGCGTAGGGGAAAATAATCTGGCCGCCGTCGATTTCCGACCGGCGGCCAGCTTTCTCAGTGCAGTGGCTGCCGGCTGCCTCGTATGTCAAACTAAAATGGTGCCTGACTTCTGCACTTGCGGCGCGCAATTGCCGCCGGATGCCCGCTTCTGTCACAAGTGCGGAAAGCCGCAGTACGACTATCCAGGAATCACCGAGGAGGTCGCGCCACTGGAGGCGCCGATCCCGACGCCAGCCGCGGCCCCGATTCCGGTTCTAGAAATCAGCTTCCACAACCGTCTCGCGGTGCGGACCGGTTTTCTGGCGGCCGTGAGCGGAGTCCTCGTGTTCCTGTTTCCGTTGCCCTTCCCCTTAGTGCGGCTGCTGGTCGCTCTGCTGGCGGCCGGCTTTCTAGCGGTATTTTTGTACTCGCGCCGGTCCGGACAAATGCTGAGCATCCGCGGCGGAGTGCGCATGGGTTGGATCACGGGCATCTTCTGCTTCGTCCTGGTCAGTCTGCTGATGACCGCGGCCATGGTGGCCATCTCGAACCAGGGTGGGCTGGCGAACTTCGTCCGCACTCAGCTGCCCGCCAACGACGCGCGCGCGGACACGCTGGCGCAAGTGCTGGGCGATCCGGCGGCGCTGGCCGGCAGCATGCTCTTCGCGCTCATCCTATTTTTCGTGATCCTCACGGCGCTGCCGATGATCGGCGGCGCACTGGGCGCCAAGGTTCTCGCAAGAGAATGATGCGCACCAGCCTGCGCCGGATACCGGCGATCGCGACGCGCGCCGGAGTCTTCATCGCCTCCGCGGCGCTAGCGTTCGCGCTGACTCCGCTCGAGCGCCAGCACAACATCGAGTCATTCGAATATGTCTGGAAGACCGTCCGCGACAAGCACTGGCAGGTGAAGCCGGCCGGCCTGGATTGGCAAGCGGTGCACGATGAATTGCGCCCCGCCATCGAAAAAGCCGACAGCATGGAAGCGGCCCGCGCGGTGATGAACGACATGCTGGACCGGCTGCATCAGACGCATTTCGGCATCGTCCCGGCCGAACTGTATTCGGATCTTGGCGGCGAAGGCGCGAGCGGCGATAGCTCGGTGGGACTGGATGTCCGCATCCTTGGGACAGACGCGCTGGTCGTCGCGGTGGACGCAGGCTCGCCGGCTGCGAAGGAGGGCGTACAGCGTGGGTGGCAGATCCTGAAAATCGGCGGCACCGGCCTTGAGCCGATCATCACGAAATTGGATGCCAGCTACAACAAGTCGACGATGCGCGAGCTGGTGTTGCGGCGAGCGATCCTCACTCGCCTGGACGCGGGCAGCGGCGAATCTGTTTCCGTCGAGTTCCTGGACGGCGCCAACCAGCGGGTGACGAAGAGATTGGCCAAGGGCAAGCCGAAAGGCACTCTGACGCAGCTCGGCTTTCTGTACCCGGTGCACGTCTGGTTCGATTCGTCGCGACAGGGAGGCGGCAACATCGGCTATGTCAGCTTCAACTTTTTCCTGGATCCGCCGCGATTGATGAACCTCTTCGCCGAAGCCGTCCAGTCCTGCATGAAGTGCGACGGCTTCATCATCGATGTGCGCGGCAACCCCGGCGGCCTGGGAGCGATGGCCATGGGCATGGCGGGCTGGTTCATCGACCAAGGGGACCAGCGGCTCGGCACCATGTACATGC
The DNA here is from genome assembly GCA_020073265.1 of Terriglobia bacterium. Lineage (GTDB taxonomy): Bacteria > Acidobacteriota > Terriglobia > Bryobacterales > Bryobacteraceae > Palsa-89. Next base: position 8,928 of record JAIQFN010000014.1, read on the forward strand.
GCGACACCACGCTCAAGTTCATCGTGAACCCGCGCGCCAGCACCTTCGCGGGGCCAGTGGCGATCCTGGTGGACGGCGCCTCGGCTTCGACATCGGAGATTCTGGCGGGCGGGATGAAGGACCTGGGTCGCGCGCGGATCTTTGGAACCCGCACGGCCGGCGCCGCGCTGCCGTCTCAATTCGAAAAGCTGCCCAACGGCGATGGCTTCCAGTATGCGATGGCGAACTACATTTCCGAAGGCGGGAAGCCGCTGGAAGGCCTGGGTGTGACGCCGGATGTCGAGACACCGCTGACGCGTCAGGCTTTGCTGGAGGGAAAAGATCCGGCGCTGGATGCCGCGATCGCCTGGATCAAAGCCAAGTAGACCGCGCGTTTACACCTTCGGACGGATCATGTCGAAACGATCGCCGGTGCGCGTATACGAGTTTCCGCCCATGCGGCCGACCGCCCGCAGCTTGTCGGGGTCGATCTTGAAGTTGTCGACGATCCGGTCGTCCACGTGAATGCGGATCACCTCGCCCAGCACCAGGTTGCCGCCGCCGGGCAACTCGCTGAACTCGATGGTGAGGTAAAGCTTGCACTCCATGTTGACGTGAGACTCGGCCACGCGCGGCGGTTTCACCAGATCGCTGGGAATGGCGGTGAATCCCGCCACTTCGAACTCGTCCACTTCCGGCGGGTACTCACCCGACGTCAGGTTCATTTTCGCGGCGATCTCCTCGGAGACGATGTTGACGACGAATTCCCGCGTAGTGTGGATGTTGCGCAGCGTGTCCTTGCGCTGCTCGCCGGCCGCACGCGGGCCGGGGCAAAAGCAGATCAGCGTGGGCTTCGAGCTGATGCCGGTGAAGAAGCTGAACGGCGCTAAATTGCGGATGCCGTCACTGCTGATGGTTGAGACCAGCGCGATCGGGCGCGGAACGATCGAGCCGATCAAAAGCTTGTAGATGTCCTGGTACCGTTCGGCCTTCGGATCGACGGTCAATCAGCGTGTCTCCACGGTCTTCGGTTCCATCCAACTCATCCAGTATTCCTTCCACTCGACGCCTTCTCCCGCCGGCAAGAGGTGAATCGGATTCAGACCGTCCAGCATCACCGCGTATTCGTCCGTGTGCGTCTTCTTTTTCTGGTTGGCGAGCGCTTTGGGATGCGGGCCGTGATGGATGCCGCGCGGGTGCAGCGTGGCCATGCCGGCTTTGATGTTGTCTTTGCTGAAGAAGTCGCCGTCGTGATAGAAGATGAACTCGTCGTAGTCGGTGTTGCGGTGGAAGAAGGGGACGCGCAAGGCGTCCTCGTCTTGCTCGAGCGGCCGCGGCAGAAAGCTGCAAACCACGGCGCCCTGGGTGACGAAAGTGGTATGAGCGCTGGGCGGCAGATGCGCGCGGTGGCTCATCACCGGACGGATGTCGCGCATGTTGATCTTCCAGACCGTCAGGTCGCCCTTCCAGCCCACCACGTCCATGGGATTGAACGGGTACACGACCTTGGAAAGCTCGTCGTCCACCTTGATGCGGATCTCCCATTCGTTGCGGTCGTCAAGCTGGGGCGCCGGCTCTGGCGTGACCACCGCCGCCGGGTCATACAGTGCGTGCTGGCCGAGCAAGCCTTTCTCCGGCTGCTCAAACTCGCTCTGCGACTGAATGATCAGGAAAAAATTGTCGTGCGTCTCGGGAACGATGCGGTAAGTGACGGCGCGCGGAATGTTGATATAGTCGCCTGTTTCGAAATCCAGCGGGCCGAAGTCGGTCTCGATCTTGCCGCTGCCACGATGGACGAAATACAGCTCGTCGCCGTCGGCGTTGCGAAAATAGAACGGCATCGGCGCGGAGCGGCGCGAAACGTAGAGCCGCACGTCGTTGTTGCCGAGAAACGCGATGGGGGCGCCCTCGGCGTCGTCGAGATCGGTGGGCTTGAGCTGGTTCAAGTCGAAGCAGTGCGGCCGGAGCTTGCCCTCAAAGCGTATCCAGCCGGTGGGCGGATGCGCGTGGTAGAGGTGGGCGGATTTTCCGTAGAATCCCTTGCGCCCATGCTCTTCCTCGAAGGTCCCTTCCGGCAAGCCGACGTGCGCCTGGCTGGCAGTCTTGCCTTTCTTGAGCGGATACATGGTGATGTCTCCTGACTTCAGTATAGGGGTAGAGCAGCAGCGCGGCTCAAAGCACGCGAACCTTGCCCCACTTGCGGATGCGGTCGTCCGCGGTGACGAGGGTAAGATCGTGACAGCGCGCGGTGGCAACGATGATCTGGTCGGCGGGGTCGCGGTGGAAGTCATCACCCAAGCGGACGCTCTCGGCAGCGATTTTGGAAGTCAGAGGAAAGACGTTCAACAACGGATGTTGTTCAATCTCAGAGAGCCAAGCCTCAAGGGGGACGTCAAGCTCGATCCTTCCACGTTGAATCATCTTCGCCAATTCACGCAGTGAGATCGCACTTACGCCAGAGACCTGGCCTCGTTCTTCCAGATCTTGGAGAACCTGCGCCTGCACTTTCCTCAGACGCTTGAAATCTTGACGCCACCATACCAGGATGTGCGTATCCAGGAGATAGGAAATCAATCCCGCTCGCTCTCCCATTCGTCGTCCGAAAAGTAAACGATGTCGCCGAGGATTTTCACGGAGTCCTTCCAGGTGCCGCGAAGGCGAGGTGCGGCGGTCTTTGATGGCACCACTTCGGCCACCGGCCGGCCGCGTTTGGTGATCACGATCCGATCGCCCTTGGTCTCCACGTCCTTTAGCAACTGGAGGCACTTGGCTTTGAACTCGCTGACGGGCAACGTGATTTCCTTCACATCGATATTCTAACGTGACCATTTGAATTGGTCAATCCGGTACTCAATACAACACCACTGAAATGTGGTGCTGTGCTAATATCGAGCTGGCGGGCGACGCATGGATCGAACTTCGATTCACCTCACCAGTCCGGTAGGCCTCACAACCAACGCGGCCCCCTTCATCGAGCAGGCCAAGCGCGATGGACAGCTCTACATCACGCAGCCCTACGAACTATATTCGGAAGAAAACCACACCGCTTGGCGAAAGCTGTACGCGCGCATGCTGCCGCGCTGGGAGCGCTATGCCAACCAGCATTTTCTGGAAGGCATCGGCTCGCTGTGTCTCGATCCTGAGAGGGTGCCGCGCCTCGAAGACGTCAACCGGTTTCTCGGCCCGCTGACTGGTTTTCAGGCCAAGGCGGTAAGCGGGTACATCCCCGCTTTTCTGTTTTTCAATTGCCTGCGCAATCGCGAATTTCCCACCACCATCACCATTCGACGTTCCGATCAGCTCGACTACCTGCCCGAGCCCGACATTTTCCACGACATCGCCGGCCACGTCCCGATGCACACCGACAAGCACTTCGCCGAGGCGCTGGTCCGCTTTGGGGAATGCGCTCACACCGCCGCCGACCTGGTCTCCGGGATTCGCGACCGCGAGACGCGCGTGCATTGCCTGACTAGCATTATCAAGGCCATGGCGCGATTCTTCTGGTTCACCGTTGAATTCGGCCTGATGCGCTCGCGCGACGGCTTGAAGGTCTATGGAAGCGGGCTGCTGAGTTCCCACGGAGAGATCGCGCACGCCATCGAAGCGCCCGAAGTGCAGCGCTTTCCGATTCAACTGGAATGGGCCATCAACCAGGCCTTTGAGATCGACCACTACCAGCCGCTGTTGTTCATCGTGGAGTCGTTCGATCACCTGTTCGGCCTGGTAGATCAGCTTGAAGCTTGGATGAAGGCCGGTAAGCTCAACAATGTCGCGCCGGGCGAGCCGGGCGTCAATGAAGAGGACTTGCAGAGCTTCCTGAACGCGCAGCGCACCTAGCCCGCTGAGTCCGCCGGCCCGCTGGGCGGGGCAAAGCGCAAACCTGGTCGAATCCGGGGCATAATAAAAGAGTGCGCACCTGGGCTCTCACTGTCTGTTTTTCCCTGACTGCGATTGCGGTCTGGGCGCAGAAGCCTCCCGCCGAAGAAGCCTGGAAGACTTCCGAAATCCTCGGCAACGTCGACCTTTCCGGTCTGTCGGCGGTCGAGAAAAAAGCCGTGCTCAAAGTGCTTCGGGAAGAGGACTGCTCGTGCCAGTGCGGCATGAAGACGGCCGAGTGCATCATCAAGGATCCGAACTGCAGCTACAGCCGGGCCCTGGCGGCCATCGCGATCAAGGGCGTCAAGGAAGGCAAGACCCTGATCGAGATCAGCAAGCTGATGGATGCGTCGCCCAAGGCGCACCGTCCCAAGCTGCTCGAAGACCCCGTGACCATTCCCGTAGCCGGCGCGCCGGAGCGCGGTCCCGCCGATGCGCGCATCACGCTGGTCGAGTTTTCGGATTTCGAGTGCCCGTATTGCTCGGTAGCCGTCAAGGAAGTCAGCGCCATCATGGCGGCGTATCCCAAGGACATTAAGCTCATCTACAAACAGTTCCCGCTTCCGATGCATCCGCACGCGCCGCTCGCGGCCGAGGCTTCGCTGGCTGCCAATGAGCAGGGAAAATTCTGGCCGATGCACGACTTGATGTTCGCGAATTTCCGCAAGCTTTCGCGCGAGAACATGCTGGCGTGGGCCAAGCAGATCGGCCTGGATGTCGACAAGTTCAAAGCCGATCTCGATTCGGGAAAGTTTCGCAACACCGTCAAGAAAGACGAGTCGGATGGGGAGACCGCGGGAGTCTACGGAACTCCGGCCTTTTTCATCAACGGCAAGCTGTACAACGGCCCGATGAACCTGGACGCGGTGAAGCCGATTCTGGAGGCCGAGCTGAAGGGCGGAGCGAAAGCCAAGCCGGTGGCCAAGAAGACGCCCTGACCGCGCTGCCCGCCGTTTACAGATTTCCGCGCAGCGCCTGCTCGCGTTCGATGGCTTCAAACAGCGCCTTGAAGTTTCCCTTGCCGAAGCTGCGGCTGCCCTTGCGCTGGATGACCTCGAAAAACAGCGTCGGCCGGTCCTCGACGGGCTTGGTGAAGATCTGTAGCATGTAGCCTTCGTCATCGCGATCCACCAGGATGCCGAGTTCGGCGAGCTGATTCATGGGTTCGTCGATTTTTCCGCAACGTTTTTCCAGATCGTCGTAGTAAGTGGTCGGAACGCGCAGGAACTCGATACCTTGAGCGCGCAACTTCGAAACCGTGCCGATGATGTCGTCAGTGGCCATGGCGATATGTTGGACGCCGGGCCCGTGGTAATACTCCAGATACTCTTCGATCTGCGATTTCTTCTTGCCGACCGCGGGTTCGTTAATGGGGAATTTCACGCGGCCGCTGCCGTCCGACATCACCTTCGACATCAAGGCCGAGTACTCGGTGCTGATGTCTTTGTCGTCGAAATGCTGGTAGAGCTGAAAGCCGAGGATGTCGCGATAAAAACCGACCCACGCGTTCATTTGTCCCCAGCCGACGTTGCCCACCATGTGATCGATGTACTTCAAGCCGACTGGGCGCGCGATCGAGTCCGGCGCTTCCACGGCCTGAAAACCGGGAAGAAAAGCGCCGCGATAATTCTTGCGTTCAATGAAGCCGTGTATCGTGTCGCCGTAGGCGGCGATCGCCGAGATCCGGACTTGGCCGTGCGAATCCTCGAAAAGCGTCGGCTCCAGCACACCGCGAGCGCCGCGACGCGTGGTCTCCTGGTAGGCCCCCTCGGAGTCGTCCACTCCGAGCGCGATCTCACGCACGCCGTCGCCATGCAGCTTGATGTGTTCGGCGATGGCGCTATCGGGATAGAGCGGCGTAGTCAGCACGAATCGGATCTTGCCCTGCTGAAGAACGTAGGACGCGCGATCGCGAGTGCCGGTCTCGGGTCCGCGGTAAGCGATCAACTGCATTCCGAAAGCAGCGCGATAGTAATAAGCTGCCTGCTTGGCGTTGCCCACAAAGAACTCGACATAGTCCGTGCCGTTCAGCGGAAGAAAATCGGCGCGGCTGCCCGAAGCCGGCTGCTCTGCTAACTGTTCCATAGTTCCTCCACTTACGAAACCAACGCGGCTGACTTATTGATCGCTTGGACCAGGCGCTGGTTGTCCTCATCCGTTCCGGTCGAAATACGGATGCAATTTGGTAACCCGAAGCTCGCGAGCGGCCGGACGATGATACCCTGCATCAGTAACTCGCGAGTAAGTTGATTGGCTTGGTCCGAACCCGGCAGCACGATCATGACGAAATTGGCCTCCGACGGAACCACCTTCAATCCCGAATCACGCAGCGCGCGCGTCAGGAACTCGAGGCCGCGGGCATTCAATTCGAGCGAGCGATGCAGAAATTCCTTGTCGGCGAGCGCCGCGATGCCGGCCGCTTGGGCCACGCTGCTCGGCTCAAACGGCAGTTTGACCTTCAGCAAGTTGGCGATCAGATCCTCGTGCGCGAATCCATATCCTATGCGGACTCCGGCCAGCCCATACACCTTCGAGAAAGTCCGCAGAGTAATCACGTTGTCGTAGCGATAATGCATCGAGTCCGGATAGCGAGGATTGTCCTTAGCATATTCGAAGTAGGCTTCATCGAGAATAATCAGGACGCGCTCCGGTACGTGCTTGTAAAACTCGTCGAACTCGTGCTTCGAGAAAATCGTGCCGGTGGGATTGTTCGGATTTGCGAGGTAAATGATCTTGGTCCGCTCGTTGATGGCGCCGGCTAGCGCGGCCAGATCGTAGTGCCAGTCGCGATAAGGCACGGTCCGGTACTTCACGCCGCGCGACTTCGCCAGCACTTGAAAGCCGATGAACGCAGCCTCGGTGGTGAGCACCTCGTCCTCATCGCACAGGAATGTGCGGATGATGTTCGACATGATGCCTTCCGAGCCGCTTCCAGCGATGACGTTGCCGATCTTGAGATCGAATTTCTCGGCCAGCACCCGCCTGAGGTCGAGCCCGCCGTTGGGATACAGATGCAGCGAGTCCAGCGACTTGGTGATGGCTTCGAGCGCCAGCGGCGAGGATCCCAGCGGGTTCTCGTTGGAGCCTAGTTTGCTGACGTACTGGATGCCGAATTCACGCCGGACCTCTTCGATCGCGCGCCCTGCCTCATAAGGCCGTAGCGACTCGATATACGGCGGTACCAGTGGCATCCACTACCAGTTTGGCACAGCGTGGCGCGCGCACTCGTGCGTGCCGCGTTCACACTCAGGTGAGCACCAGAGCAGCTAAAATAGCAATTGCCTCAAGCGAATGAACCTATCTCATCTTTTTGATCTGTCTCTGGTCGGCCGCCGCGATACCGTGGCTTTGGAATTTCAAGGCGCCACCTACACGTTCGCCGACATCGACGCGCGCAGCAACCGGCTGGCGCAATTACTGGAGCGGCGCGGTCTGAAGCGCGGCGACCGCTTGTGCGTGTACCTCTCGAATTGCGTCGAGATGATCGACCTGTTCCTGGCGTGCGTGAAGCTCGGCGCGATCTTCGTGCCCATCAATATTCTGTATCGCGACCGCGAGATCACTCACATCCTCAGCGACGCCGAGCCTGTGGCGGTGGTGTCGGCGAGCGAGTTGGCGAGCAAGGTCCCGGTCTGGAATCCAGCGGACCTCACGCGCGAAGCCGCCACGCTCCCGGACCAACGCCCGCGGATCACGATCGACGGCGACGACCCGGCCGGCATCATCTATACCTCCGGCACCACCGGCACATCCAAGGGCGCGGTGCTCACGCACAACAACTTCGCAGCGAATGCCATCAATCTCCTCACCGCGTGGCAGATCACTTCGGCCGACCGATTCCTGCTGGCTCTGCCTCTGTTCCACGTGCACGGGCTCGGCAACGGAGTGCACTGCTGGCTGGGGAGCGGATGCCGGATGCGTCTGTTGGAACGTTTCGAGCAACAGAAAGCCGCCGCTGAGTTTCTGAACTTCCGCCCCACGCTGTTCTTTGGCGTGCCCACCATTTATGTCCGGCTGCTCGACATCCCGCCCGAGCAGGCGCGTCAGATCGGCGCAAGCATGCGGCTGTTCGTCTCCGGGTCCGCGCCGCTGTCGGCGCAAACCTTCGAAGAATTTCGCGCGCTCTACGGTCACGTCATCCTGGAGCGCTACGGCATGAGCGAGACCTTCATGAATATGAGCAACCCCTACCTCGGCGAACGGCGGCCGGGAAGCGTGGGGCTGCCGCTGGCGGGCGTCTCAGTGCGCCTGCTCGATCCCGATGGGAAGCCGGTGGCCGAGACCGAAACCGGCGAGCTGTATCTCAAAGGGTCGAACATTTTCGCGGGCTACTGGCGGCGCGAGGACGCCACCCGGGCCGCGTTCACCGATGGTTACTTTCGCACCGGCGATCTGGCCGTGCGTTCCCCGGACGGTTACTACACGCTGTCGGGCCGCAAGAGCGATCTGATCATCTCCGGCGGCTTCAACATTTATCCGCGTGAGATCGAGGAGTTTCTGGAGGAACAGGACGGCATCCTGGAAGCGGCCGTGGCCTCGGCGCCCGACCGCGCGCGCGGCGAAGTACCAGTGGCCTATATCGTCGCCAGCCGCAGCATTGATGCGGCCGAGCTCGAAGCGCGCTGCCGCGAGAAGCTGGCCTCCTTTAAGATCCCGCGCTCGTTTGTTGTCGTGGACAAGCTGCCCCGCAACGCGCTGGGGAAAATCCAGAAACATTTGCTGCCCCGCAACGAAACTCGGCCGTGAGCACGTTCCGCATCCAGCTCTACGAAAGCAGACAGGCTGTGTTCAGCGCCTACGATCCTCGTTCCGCCGAGGTGGCGGCTCTGCTAATTCACGCGATCGAAGAGCGGAACCAGCGCCTGCGCGCCGATCACATCGGGAGCACGGCGGTTCCGGAATGCCGCGGCAAGGGGGTCATCGATCTCGCGGTTACCTATGCGGAAGGCGATCTCGAGAGCGCCAAAACGACGCTGGACACCCTGGGCTTCCAACGCCAGGCCGGGCCCGAACCGTGGCCCGAGACCCGCCCGATGCGTGTGGCAGACGTGGTTGCATTGGACGCCACGTTCCAAGTCCACGCGCATGTCATCGCACGGGAAGGTGACGAACACCGCGTGTTGCTCGGATTCCGCGATTCCCTGCGCCGCGACCCGAAACTGCGCCGCGCCTACGAAGAGGATAAAGAGCGCATCCTCGCCAGCGGCCTCGCCGACGCGGTCGAGTATTCGAAAGCCAAAGGCTCATTTATCGACGGAGTGCTCTCCCGGATCGCCAGACCGTAGAATAAGAGTTGGCTCAGGCGGCTTCAGAGTTAGCGCAACCGGCTTCTTCGGCGCATAGCCCGTGGAGTCCGCTTCTTTATACCTGGTTCCGCTGGCTGTGGATTGCGTCCATCGTTTCCAACATCGGAACCTGGATGCAAAACGTCGGCGCGGCCTGGCACATGGCTACACTGGCGTCATCCGCGCTGCTGGTGGCGCTGGTGCAGACCGCCACTAATCTGCCGGTTTTTTTGCTGGGCGTTCCGGCCGGCGCGATCGGCGACATTGTCGACCGCCGCAAGCTCTTGCTGGTGACACAAGCGTGGATGCTGGCCGCCGCCGCCGCTCTCGGCATCCTGACGATCACCGGCGCCACCGGCCCGTGGACGCTGTTGTGGCTGACCTTCGCGCTGGGCCTCGGCGCCACCATGAACGGTCCGGCGTGGCAGGCCATCATGCCGGAGCTGGTGCCGAAATCAGAACTCCCGGCCGCGATCGCGCTCAATTCGATGGGCTTCAACCTCGCGCGGGCCATCGGACCGGCGCTGGGCGGATTGGTGGTAGCGGCGGTTGGCGCGGGCGCGGCGTTCCTGCTCAATGCGCTCTCCTTCGTTGGCGTCTTGATCGTCTTACACCAGTGGAAGCGCGCACCCGAGCATGCTTCTCAGTCCACCGAGCGGGTGATGGACGCCATCTGGGCCGGCATGCGCTATGTCCGCTTCGCACCCACCATGCACGCGGTGTTGTTGCGGTCCGGGAGTTTCGTGATTTCGGCCAGCGCGCTCTGGTCCATTCTGCCGCTGGTCGCCAAAGTGGAACTGCACCGGGAAAGCAGCGGGTTCGGCCTGTTGCTGGGATGCCTTGGCACCGGATCGATCCTGGGCGCGCTCACGATCGGCCGTGTGCGCCAGTTATTTTCGCCTGAAGTGATCGTTACGGCGGCCACCACGCTGTTCGGGCTGGTGAATATCGCGCTGGCTTACCTGGAGAGCTTCACCGCGGTGGCTTTCGTACTGCTGGCCGGCGGCGTGGCTTGGATGGCGGTGAACGCGAACTTGAACACCGCGGCCCAGACATCGCTTCCGGCTTGGGTGCGGGCGCGCGCGCTGGCGCTGTACCTTTTGGTTTTCCAGGGCGCCATGGCGGTGGGCAGCGTGATCTGGGGCGAGGTGGCATCGCGCTTCGGGCTGCGCATCACGCTACTCAGCGCCGGCATTGCCTTATGCGCGGCCGCGGCGGCGACTGCGCGGCTCCGTCTAACGGGGTCGCGCGAACTGGACACGACGCCCTCCATGCATTTGCCGGAACCCACTCTCTTGGTGGAGCGGCATCCCGATCATGGCCCGGTGCTGGTGACGGTGGAATACTCGATCGATCCGAAACGCGGCGCCCAGTTCGCCGAAACCATGGAGGCGGTGCGCAGGATCCGCCGCCGCGACGGCGCCATCCGCTGGGGCCTCTTCGAGGACGCTGCGAATCCAGGCCGTTATATCGAGACCTTCGTCGTGGAAAGCTGGGCCGAGCATCTTCGCCAGCACGAGCGCATGACGGTTTCCGACCGCGAGATCGAAACGAACGCCTGGGCGTTCCACCTGGCCGGGGACCCGCCCAAGGTGACGCACTGGATCGCCGCACGGGAATAGATCTCGCGCCCGACGCCGCCCTCCTTACGGAAGGCGACTCCGGATAAAGTTCGACACCACTTGCGGGACGCTGGCATCGAATCCGGCGACGTCCATCTGGAAGGCGTCGTTCGGATCGGCGATACTGCACTGGTTGGCCGCCATCGCGATCACCACCAGCTTGGCGGCGATGCCGGTCTGGCGGCGATAACGCTCCAGAGCCTGCACGGGATCTCGATCACGGCTCCAGGCCGGGTTGCCGGTGACGATGACGAACGCGTCCACCGCGAGACCGCGCTCGAGGGCGTCCCGCATCGGCAGCGATGCGTCGGTACCGCGCGGCTCGCACACGATCGCCTCGCAGGCCCGGTCCAACCGGTGCTGCCGTGTGATGCCCGCGTGCCAGATCTGGTCGTGAAACGCGGCGATGGTGCAATGCAGCTCGGTCCTCGCGAACACCATCGCGAGCGCGGCCGACGCCGTCGCAACCGGCACGTTTGGCATTCCGGCGCACACGGAGTGCTGCATCGATGCGCCGGCGTCGAGCGCCAGGCAGATGCGTTTCCCCGTGGGCTCGAGGTTGTCGAACGCCAGATGGAAGGCCCGATCGAGCGCGTCGATCACGCTCGCCACCGGCGTCCACTCGAGCGATCCGCTGTCGCCACGGCCCTGTCTATAAGCCAGCAAGGCCGCGAGCAACGCGATTGGATGCACGCGCGACTGGGCCACCCGCTTGCGGTCGATCAGGCGCGCCACCGCCAGCGCGGTCGCCGGACTCTGCGGCGCCAGCAGTCCGACGGCCGTCAGCCTGGCCAGGTTCCCGACCAAGGCAGCGTACGGCATGGAATCGAGCAGCGCCTCCCAAACGCGAGCGGAGTTCTTCCACTCGGATGGGATCATTTCGTGGGTCAGCCGGTAATCTTCGATCAAGTGGACGACCTCGCTTTCACTGGCCGCTTTCTTCGCCAGCTCGAACGCCTGGATTTGACGCAGCTCAGCCGTCAGGACCTCGGGACTGGCCCAATGACCAAGCCCGCCCTCCACGGCCCACTGGAACAACGCATTCGAGGCCGGAGTCTCCGCCTTGGGATGCGACAGGCGCAACAGATCGCGATGCGACCACGTGCCGCGGGGCTTAAACTTGATGAGCTGATCCGCCAGCTCACTGAGCGGCTTCTTCAGATACCACTGGGCGATGGCCGACCGCAGTCCGCGGCCCCACCCGCGCAGGGACGTTACGAACGCGGCGAAAGTGCACAAGTCCGTTCCCGTTCGAGCCACTTCCGCCAAGGCATCCAGAGCGGCGGCGTTGGTTTCCGGGCTGGCAAACTGCGGACTGGCGGCCAGTGCGAGCGCAAACAGCGCTGGATCGTTCTTGGGAGCGCGGCCGCTGGTGGACGCTTCGGCGATAGTCCGGACGACACGCAGTCCGTCTTCCTGCAGGCACTCGCGGACGGCCGCGGCGTTCTCCAGGCTCTGCTCGCGATCGCCGATGTAATAGGTTCCGCTCTCGCTTCCGAGAATCAGGAAACGCCCGAGGCGCGTCCAATGGTCGACGGCCCAGGGGAAACGAGGGGCCGTTTGCGGCCGCTCGCCAGACTCGAATAATTGCCCTATGTAAAGCACTGGCTCCTCCTCTCGAATAAAACTGTTGAAAAATAAATGGCGCGGATAAATGAATGCCGCCAATGAGTCCAGCCGGCGGCGGCCGACCCGCACCTGGGGTTGTGAGAAGATTCCGGTTAGCCGATGTGACCCGGAATCACGTCTTCGTTTTCATTGAGACGCCGCCACTCCCGGGCGCTCAAGAATCCGATCTTTTGGCGCTTGGAGTCAACCTGCAGAACCCAGGCCAGCTCCTTCAGCGCCCACAGCGGCGGATGAGTGCGATCGACGTGTTGATTGCACTCGGTAACGCGCACCGTGACGCGCCTGTTCATGCGCATGCAGAAGACGAATTCCTCGCTGTCCGCAGCGCCGCGCGAAATCAACCCGCTCTCGCAGGAATCGCACAGACGAGGCGCGTCGACTGAGCGGGTACCGTGAAATACCTTGATTGTCGTCATGAAATTCCTTTCTGCTGCGAGCGTGCTGAAAAACGGCTGATGCGAGTAAAAGCAATGCGACGGAGACACTGGTCGCAACGCAAGAACTTCGGACGCAGGAACGAAACTAGCGGTGGGTTGCCAGAAGGCAGCCGGCGCGCTTGGTTACTTGGTTCGATCGAATCGCGTAATCATCACTGAGTGAAAACAAACCACTGCCTCCTTTGGGAATTTGGGACTTCATGAAGATAGCATGCCCGATCGCAATCAGGCAAGCATTTTTTGATTAAGCTTGTTAACCACCAGCGCTGAGTGGCTAGAGCACACCAAGCGAAGAGCTACGCCATCACCTTGAGGAACGCGGCCTTGAACTTCTCCATCTCCTCGCGCGTGCCCACTGTGACACGCACGTGCGTGGGCATCGCGGGAAACAGACGGCCAATATAGATGTTCTCTTTTTTCAAGCCGTCGATCACTTCCTGGCCGGGGCGCTTCACGTCCACCATGAACTTGTTGCTCACCGATGGGACCACGCCGTAGCTGTGCTTTTCCAGGAACGCGACGGTGTCCTCGCGGATGTCGCCGATGATCTTGCGCCGCTGCGGCACCAGGGTCTTCACCTTGAGGCTGGCCATCCCGCCGGCCACCGCGGTGGTGGGCACGGCGAAGGCGCCGTAGCTGACGATCTTCTGCAGCAGGTCGGACCGCGCGAACGCCGCGCCTAAGCGCAATCCGGCCATGCCGTAGATCTTCGAGAAGGTGCGCAGCACGATGATGTCTTTGTCCTGCGCCACCAGATCGGTGCAGGGCGTAGCCGCTTCCGCGATGTGCAGGTAGGCTTCGTCCACCATCAGGACGCTGCCGGCGGGCTTGTTGGCCAGCAGCCATTCGATGTCCTGGCGCGACGTGAGCGTTCCCGTGGGATTGTTCGGGTTGCAGACATACAGCAGGCCCGCATTCGGATCCGCGCTGGCCATTCCTTTCACGTCGTGCGCGTAATCCTTACGCAGCGGGAGCCCGACCACTTTGGCGCCGATAAACTTGGCGGCTTCGGACCCGGCTTCATAAGTGGGTTCGCTGATGACGTAACTCTTCTGCGGCGAGCAGAACGCCAGCACAGCCTGGTGCAGCGGCGCGCTCGAACCGGAGAACGCCCGTACATACTTGGCCGGCACGCCCTCCATGGACGCCAGTTGCTCTACAAATTCGTTGGTCTGCTCGTACATGTAGCGGCCGCCACGCGCGACGATATTGTGGATGGCATCCGCCGCCTCCGAGCAGGGGCCCATGGGATTCTCGTTGTTATTGAGCCGGATCGCGCCAGGGGGAATGGGTCCGGCTTTTTGCGACATCTGCGCCAGCGCCGGTTCGTTGTAGAAGGGCAGCGTGGCCCCGGCCGTGAGCATGGTGGCGATGCGGCCGAAATGCCGCCGCGAGAAACCACGTCTCAAGAAGTCCTGTCGCTGCTCGGTGCTAAGCATGGACATCACCTCGCCTCCTTCCGGTGCTCTTAAAAGCATACCTCGAAAGCAGGTTACCTATGGTTTCAGCCAGCCGAAGAGCTGCTGGTAACGGGTTACTGGTGGATTGCCAGCGTGACGTTGGCTTGCGTGCTGTTCGCGCCGATCGTCACCACTACAGGAACCGCCGACCCAGTAGTGCTGCCCGCCGGAACCACAAGGTTCATTTGCAGCAAGCCGAGCATGGACCCGGGTATCGGCCCGGCGTAGGAGACGGTAGCTCCGGCGCCCCCGATGGTGACCGTTGGCAAGGGGCTCATCTGCGGCAGCGGCGATAGATTCGCCGGGATGATGTAGCCGGTGTTGGTGGTTCCCGACAACGGCGTCAAATTGTAATCGCCCTCGCCGGTCAGATAGATCAGCACGGTATCGCCGATCTTGGCCGGATTCGCAGTGCCGTTCAGCGTATACACGCCGGTGGTCGTGTTGTAGTTCAGGGCCGCGGCCAAGCCAGAGCCCGAGCCGTCGGCGGTGAAGATCCCCGGAGACGTGGCGGCGGTGGTTACGGTGGTATTCGCGTTGGTGGCTCCGTTGGTGAGCACGACCGTTTTGCCAGCGCCGATCGCCACCTCATACGGAATCTGAATGGTCACCTGGCTGGCGCTGACATACACCATCGGGGCATCCTTCCCGTCGACTTTGACGGAGACGCCGCTCAAAGTGGTGTCCACGTAGCCAGCAGTGATGGTCATCGAAGCAGGCGTGGACGGCCCAATATTGGTGCCGAAGATGGTAACCAGTTCTCCCGGGCTGACGGTCGCGCTGGCATAGCTGGCCGCGTTCACCACGCCAAAGATGGTGGGAGTATTGGCCACCGCGACGGCGGAAGTAGCCGAGTCGCCGCCGGGGGCGGGATTCGACACCAGCACGCTGAGCGAGCCGGGCGCGGTAAGCAGCGTGGCCGGAACCACAGCCAGTAGCGCCGTGGAGCTCAGGACCGTGGTGGTCAGCGGAGTCGTCACGCCCTGGACTTTCGCCAAAGTGGCGCTATAGAAGTTGGTGCCGCGGACGGTAATAGTCTGGGCCCCTCCGTCGACCGGAAGGGTGGCAGGCCACACGCTCGCGATGGTCGGCGGCGCGCTGTTCAAGGTCAGGTTGACGGTGATGTTCTGCGACTTGGTGGTCACCGCGGCCCCTGAGGCCACCACCGTTATTTTCCCGGCGTAAGGCGTAGCCTGCGGAGCCAGGTTGGTTGGGTCCACGGTGACCGTCAAGGTCTCTGGAAAACCGGGCAACACCACTCCCACCCCGGGAGACACTGTCATCCACGCCGCTCCGGAAGTGGCCGTGAACGAGATGGGCGATCCGTTGGTGGAAAGCGTAAGAGTCTGCGTAGTTACGGGAGTAGGCGGCGCCGCGAAGCTGAGCGTCGCGGGACTCACCGTAAGCGTCGAAGGCGGAGCCGTCACGTTCAGCGTCACGGGTATATTCACCGGACCCGCGGCACCGGTCACCGTCACCACCACCGACGCGTTGTAGGCCCCCACCGCCAGGCTGGTCGGATTCACCCGGATACTCAGGCTGGCCGGAAGCTTGCCGCTGTCCGGGCTCACCGTCAGCCACAG
This sequence comes from Terriglobia bacterium, assembly GCA_020073265.1. Taxonomy (GTDB): domain Bacteria; phylum Acidobacteriota; class Terriglobia; order Bryobacterales; family Bryobacteraceae; genus Palsa-89. The sequence continues at coordinate 24,799 of JAIQFN010000014.1, forward strand.
CGCCGTGTTGGGCGCGACCGCGGTAGTGTATGCCTGGCTGCCGGCCTTGACGGAGACCGTCTGAGCCGCCGGCAGCGTTGCCGCGCCGGACTGACAAGTGAACGTCAGAGAAGCCGGAGTCGCCGTAACCGTAACGGTTTGCGCCTGACACGCCAAAGCCAGGACGCCGAGTAAGAGAGATGCCTTGCCCACGCATTGCTTATCGGTAAGCAGCACCTGGTATTTAAGAAAAATGTTGGCTTTATTTTGAGGACGGTTTGGCCGCCGCCTGGAGTTCCACCCGATCGCGATGCTACAGTGGCCTGGTGCCGCGCCTACCGCTCCACATCGGCTGGCCGATCGCGGTGGTTCTCGCTTCCGGAGTGCTGTACTTTCTCGCTAATCGGGCGCTGTACTATCCCACCAAGTTCCCGCAAGGCTGGTGGGATCAACAGGCGCAACTGGGTGCCACCGACGTCTGGCTGGAAACACAGGACCGCGTCCGCCTGCATGCCTGGTGGGTTCCCGCGGACGGTTCGAGGCTGGTGACCTTATTCCTGCATGGCAACGCAGGCAACGTCACGCACCGCGCCGGGCAGATCCGGGAAATTGTCGCCGCCGGGTCTTCGATTCTGATGCTGGACTATCGCGGGTACGGCAAGAGCGCCGGCCGGCCGACCGAGAAGGGACTCTACGCCGACAGTGAAGCCGCTTATGTTTACCTGCTGGGGCTGGGCTATCGCGGGCGGCAGATCATACTGCACGGCGAATCGCTGGGGTCGGCCGTCGCCGTGGACCTGGCCTATCGACGGCCCTGCGCCGGGCTGGTTCTGGAAGCGCCCTTTACCTCCGCGAGCGACGTCGCAGGCACCGTGCTGCCCGTCCTGGGACCGGCGCTGGTGCACGGTTACAATTCAATCCCCAAGATCCGCTGGCTGCTGGCGCCCAAGCTCTTCCTGCAAGGCGACCGGGACGAGATCATCCCCCTCCGGCTGGGCCAGGCGCTGTACGCCGCGGCGCAAGAGCCGAAGTCGTTTTGGATCGTCCAAGGGGCGGGTCACAACAACATCCTGGAAAAAGCCGGTCCAGCCTACCGCGAGCGATTACAAACCTTCTACGCCAGCCTTGCCATCACGACCCCAACCAGGAACAGAATGCGCTTCCGCTAATAAGAAAGGCCAAGCCGCTACCACCTGGACGGCGCCGGTGGACTCTCTCCTATATCTAAAGAGTAATTGCCGCTTGGCCTTGTCCAGCTAAACTGGGCAGAAAGAAAAACAAAGGCCAAGCCGTTTACCACCCGGAACGACGCCGGTGGGCTCTTCAACATCCCAAGAGCATTGCGGCTTGGCCCTGTCCAGCTAAGCTGGGCAGCTCGTACTACACTGACCGGCGCTCTAGAGCGCGACGGCCAGACCCTGGAAGGCGCTGGTGTGCTCGCAGATCGACTTCGAGGTCTCGATCACATCGGCATAGCTGAGCTCGCCTTTTTCCTCCGCGAACAGCACGATGTCATCCAGACACAGGATTCCTTCCAACGCTCCCTTGCTATCGATCACCGGCAGGCGGCGCACCTTCTGCGCGCCCATGGTCTGCAGCGCGACGTGGATGTCATCGTCGGCCGCGCAGTAGAACAACTTCGGCAGGCTGACCTCTCTGACCAATGCGTCGGACGCTTTCACATTCCGCGTGCCCAGAGCGATCGCGATGTCGCGGTCCGTGATCACCCCCAGCACCCGGCCGTTCTCGACCACCGGCAGCGTCCCGCAGCCTGCTTTCCATAGGATTTCGCTGGCAGCCGCCAGATTCAATCCGGGGCTGCAAAACTTCACGTTCGTTATCATTACGTCTCGCACTCTCATAAGCCCTCCTCGACCGTGCCCAGGACTAGGATTGTCGTCCTAGTATTGTGCACGGGAGGGTCCTGACAGTTGCCCGTTGATTCTGGGAAGGATAGGATAACGCGAAGTGCCCGTTTGACCGATTTGGCTCACCCGCTGGGTGAGTGTTGCAACGCTCAGACTGCACACCGGCCTCGACCATATGCGCGATTGCGTCGCCCGCCACTCAGACGAAGTTCATCAGCCGGCCCCTTCGAACCACCCATTCTTCGCTGGTGAAGACCCTCGGACCGACTTCTATCAGACGCGGTAGCATGTCAAATACCGTTCCGGGCGTCCAACTGGTGTTGTGGCGGGTGCGGAAGCCGCGCTGGTTTAGCGACTCGGCGATCTCAGAGAGCGGCTTATCCTGGATGATCATCTCGAGCATCGCCAGCAGCGCCTCTTTCTCCTGGATGTCCTGTTCCAGCTCCAGGCAATTCTCGGAAATCTTGAGGCCGTAGGGCACGCCCTCGGCGATATTGGCGGCCTCCGCTTGGCCATCTTCCACCCGGCGTTCCCATACCACCGCCACCGGCTGCCAGCCCTGGGCGGACTTCAGCTCTATATACGCCGCGGTCAGCGGTCCCGGCAAAACTTCGCGCATGCGTTCCACTCGCGCCATTGGATCCTCCCTGGTTACCTACCGGCTGCCAGATTCAGCAAATCGGCTGCCATCGGGATATGCCGTGGTTTGTTTTACTTCGCTCGCTTGGCCCACCCGCGGCATGTCCGCTGATGGGAATCGCCGAACGGTCTTGCGGCTAGCGGCGGGAGATAGAATGAAGGCACATGCCAGTTCAAATCGGCCGCAAGGAATCCGACTTTTCCGATCCATTGGGACTGCTCAGCGATTGCCATCGCCGCATCGAGCACTTTCTGGATGTTCTAATCCGCGTCTGCGAAAAGACCAAGGGAGGTCAGTTGACCGCGGACGAGCGGGCTGCGCTGGAGAAGGCGCTGGTCTACTTCCGCAATTCGGCGCCCAGGCATACCGCGGACGAAGAGGAATCGCTTTTCCCTCGCCTACGGGAATCCGGACAGGCGCAATCCTCGCTCGAATGCCTGGCTGAGCTGGAGAAGGACCACGTGGCCGCCGCGCGCGATCACGAGCTGGTGGATACGCTCGGCCGGCGCTGGTTGACTAGCGGGGCGCTCGAAGGCGGCGAAGTGGATCAGATCCGGCAGGCGCTCCAGCGTTTGTCAGGCACCTACACGCGCCACATCGCCATCGAAGATCAGCAACTCTATCCCTTGGCGGGCCGGGTATTGCAGCCGGAGCAACTCGCTGAAGTCGGCCGCGAGATGGCCGAGCGGCGCGGCGTCTCAGTGGGCGCATGAAGCCTGTCCCCGCCCGAGAGCAGCGAGCGCTGATCGATCGCCTGATGGAAGCTTGCGGCGGCGGCTATCCGCCGGCGACCCGGCGCAAATATTACATCTCCGGACCGCAATGGGCGGCTGCTTACCAGGGCCAGGCGCTGTTTCACGCCCCGACGCGCGAGCCGATCGGTTTTGAAGACGTCATCCGCGAGTATTCGAAGATCGGAATCGCGCATTGGTCGACGCACGACACCGACGTGATCCCGACCGGGGCGCTGGGCAAAGAAGAGCAAGCGCGCACCATCGAGCGCATTCAGGCGACGCTCAAGGAGCACGGCCTGCAGTGTTCCATGGTGACCGCGGAGACGTTCTTCCACGCGGTGTGGGCGGCTGGACCCGCGGCCGAGGCGCCCGAGGTCCGTCAATATGCCGCCTGGCGTCTGGCCAACACGGTGCGGATCGGCCACGAGCTGGGCGCGAAATTCGCGGTGTATTGGCCGGGATCGCTCGGCTACTACACGCAAGGCGCGATCGACGAAACGCAAACCCTGCGCTGGTACGCCGACGGGATCAATGCGGCCTGCGAAGCCGACCTTGAACTTGCGAAGCACTACCAGCGCCCGCCGTTAAAGCATTGCCTGGAGGCCAAGCCGTTCGAGCCGCAGGCCGAGATCCTGCTGCCCACCAGCGACGCCATGCTCGCGTTCATCGGCTCCGGGCTGCTGAAACATCCCGAGATGGTGGGCCTGAATCCCGAGTATCTGCACGAGCTGATGTGGGGCGGCGCGCCCCGAGCCGCCTTGGCCCGCGCGCTCGTGGCCGGAAAGCTGTTCCACTTCGACATCAACGACGGATATCGCCTGAAGCACGACGTCGACATCGCGATCGGCCTGGTGAATCCGCTGGATTGGCTGAACGTGCTGGTGCTGCTGCGCAGCCACAATTACAACGGCCCGTTCAACCTGGACTACAAGCCTCCGCGCACCACCAGCAGCTACGGTGTGTTCGCGGTCAGCTTTCCGTCGGCGGTGGATCGCTTCATCACGCTGTGGGAGATGGCCGGCGACGTCATTTCAGATCCAGTGATCCAAGAGGCGACCGAGGCGTTGAAGGCCGGAGGCGCGCCCGCCGATCCTTTGGATGCCGAGGCCGTCACCGCGGCCAATCGCGAGCTGCTCACGCTGCACGAGCTGATCGCGCACCGCATGGTGCAGATCCTGATCGGCCAACACCGCGGCCGCTCGTACTCGGTGGGAAAATGAACGCATGAGCCTGGGCCGGATGCTGATCGTGCTGGGCGTGATCGTGCTGGCGCTGGGCGTGATCGTCTCCATCGGGGAGAGAATTCCGATCCGCTTCGGCCGGCTGCCGGGCGACATCGTGATCCGAGGGAAGCACTCGGTCTTCTATTTTCCGATCGTCACCAGCCTGCTCCTGAGCGTCGTCCTGTCGTTCGTGCTGTGGCTGTTCAGCCGCCGCTGACCGAGTGGGGCAGCCAATCGTGGCTGCAGCCGCCTTTAGGCGGCTCTCGTATGGCGCCGGCTAAAGCCGGCGGCGGGCAGGATTGCCCGCCCCACAGTTCTCACAATCCGGTGAACACACCCGCGAAGCGCAGCGGCATCCAACGCGGCGCGGGCGGCTCGCAGAACATCCACGCTTCTCCCATGACCGTTTCCACCGTCACCGGCAGCGCCGGAAGCAATCGCTGCTGGAGTTGCGTGACCGCATAGATCGACCCGAGCGCGCGCCATCCGAGCTGCGGCGCGATGTAGAATCCCGACCGCCAGCCCTCGCCGGCGAGAAATGGCCGCTGCAGCGCCAGCACAGGCAACAACGTTCGCGTTGGTGTCAAGGACTGGACCGGCACCAAGGGCGGCACGAAGGCGTACAGGCTGACGGCCGCCGAATAGGTGGACAGCTCGAACAGGCCCGAACCCCAGGAAGGCAGCCGGGAACGCGACGAAGCCTCCAGCGGACCCACGAAACTGGCCGGGCGATCTGTCGCGCGCGCTCTTCATCCATCGGTGTGCCCTCGGGAAGCTCCAATTGCAGGCCATATGTGGACGGCTCGAGAAAAAGCTCGGGAGCGATGCCGGCCTTCCGCATCGCCGGCGACACGTGCACCGAGTTCCGGCCGAGCGACCCCGCGATGCCGTTTTCCCCGAACACCACTTCGTCCACCGCCTGGTCGCCGGCCAGCATGGTGAGCACGGCTTCCGAGCCGCGCCGGCCCGGGAACTGCGCAAGAATCTGCGTGATCCGGTCAACTGCGGGTGCGTCACCGCACCCAGCCCATCCGGCGTGCCGAAGACAAACCCAACGGAGGCTGCGCTCAATGCAAGTGGCACGTGCCGTGCATCTTAGACGTGCAGCAGAGAGGTGTCCTTATGACGACTCTGGAACGTTGTCTGGAATTTCTCGATAGGTCCCGCATCTGGTACGCGCACACCCGGCACTCGCTCGCATTCACCGCCTTCGAGGTTGCCGTTGCGGAGCACCTTTCGCCACACAAGTTGGCCAAGACGGTGGTCTACGCCGGCACTCAGGGTTATGGACTGGCCGTGCTCCCGGCCGACAGCCTGATCGACATGGAAACGCTGGGAGGTTTCTTGAACGATCCCGCCATCCGCCTGGCCAGTGAACAGGAGCTGGGCCAGCTTTTCCCGGAGTGCGAACTGGGCGCCATGCCTCCACTGGGTGCTCTGTTCCATCTCCCCGTGATTGTCGACACCAGCATCGCCGAGCAGGAGTTCATCGCCTTCAACGCCGGCACGCATCTGGACGTGATCCACATGAGCTACGGCGATTACGCCCGCATCGTGGATCCGGCAGTGGGCAAGTTCGCCTTTACGGCAGTCGAGCAGACGACGATCTAAAGGCTGGTGTCAGGTGTCAGGTGTCAGGCGGCGCTCGACCACCCGACACCCGGGACCTGAAACCTGGCGCCTGAAACCTGGCACCTGTATCCTTGAGATGAATGGCTCGCTTCCAGATCCTCGGCGGCGGCCTGGCCGGCTGCGAGGCGGCTTGGCAGATCGCGCGCGCGGGGCTTGAGTGCACGCTGGTCGAGATGCGGCCGCTGCGGTCGACCGCCGCGCACAAGACTGATCGGCTGGCCGAACTGGTCTGCAGCAATTCCTTGAAAAGCGAGTCCGAGAACTCCGCGCCCTGGCTGCTGAAGGAGGAATTGCGCCGGCTGGATTCGCTGCTGCTTACCGCTGCTCAGAAAGCCCGCGTGCCGGGCGGCCACGCGCTCACCGTCGATCGCGACGTCTTCGCTCAGGAGATCACCGCCTGCATCGAGCAAAATCCACGCATCGAGCTGCGACGCGAGGAAGCAACTGCCATTTCCGATGACGGCATCAGCGTCGTCGCCACCGGGCCTCTGACCAGCGGCGCTCTGGCTGATGAGATCGGACGCATCACCGGCGCCGAGCGGTTGTTCTTCTACGATTCGATCAGCCCCATCGTGGACGCCGAGTCCATCGATCTGGCCATCGCCTTCCGCGCGTCGCGCTACGGCAAATCGCTGGATGGCAGCGACGACTACTTGAACTGCCCGCTGGACCGCGAACAATACGAGCGGTTCGTGGACGCGATTCTCGCCGCTGAAGCCGTTCCCGCTCACATCCCCGAAGACCGGACCCCGTTCTTCGAGGCGTGCCTGCCGATCGAGGAGATCGCCCGCCGCGGCCGGGACACGCTGCGCTTCGGACCGATGAAGCCGGTGGGCCTGACGGACCCGCGCACCGGACGGCGGCCCTACGCGGTGGTCCAACTCCGCCAGGAAAACCTGCGCGCGGCCAGCTACAACCTGGTCGGCTTTCAGAACCACATGCGATTCGGCGAGCAGGCGCGCGTCTTCCGCCTGATCCCGGGCCTGGAGAACGCGGAGTTTCTGCGCTACGGTCAGATCCACCGCAACACGTATATCAACGCTCCCGCGCTGCTTGCGCCGACGCTGCAGCTGCGCGCACGTCCGCAGGTCTTCTTCGCCGGCCAGATTTCGGGCGTCGAAGGATACGTCGAGTCCATCGCCACGGGCCTGGTGGCCGGAAGACACGCGGCGGAGTTGGCGCTGGGCGAACCGCTGCGGCCCTTTCCGCGCGAGACCGCCATCGGGTCGCTGTGCGCTTACGTCTCGGGCGCCGATCCGCGGAACTACCAGCCGGCCAACATCACCTTCGATCTGCTGCCCGCGCTCGATGAAACGACGCGCACTCGCCTGCGTCATGATAAGCGCGCGCGACACGCCGAAGTCTGCCGGCGGGCATTACAGAAACTGGACGAATACCGTTCCGTGTATGCCTGATCTCGGCGGCCACATCCGGCGATTTCTCGAGGAGCTGCGCCGCCAGAATGCTTCCGCGCATACTCTGCGCAACTACGCCTCGGACCTGGAGCAGTTTCTTTCGTACTTCACGCTCCACGATCAGCCGCCGCCAAAAGTGGAAGCCATCGACGCGTTGGCCATCCGCGAGTGGCTGGGTCATCTTTACGAGCAGCGCCTCACTGCGGTCAGCATGCGCCGCAAGCTGGCGGCTGTCCGCTCGCTCTTCAAATTCCTGATGCGCGAAGGCGTCATCTCGAACAACGCTGCGCGCCTGGTCCGTACGCCCAAGGCGCCCAAGTCGCTGCCCGTAGTCATGACCGCCGAACAGACCAACACACTGGTGGACGCCATCCCGGCCGCGGCGGACAAATTGGAGCGCCTTTTTCCAGCGCGCGACCTCGCCATCTTCGAGCTGCTGTATGGCTGCGGCCTGCGCATCAGCGAGCTGGTGGGTTTGAACCTGGACGATTTCGATTTCGGCGAGCGCTGGGTGCGCGTGCGCGGCAAGGGCCGCAAGGAGCGCCAGGTCCCGTTCACCGGCAAGGCGGCCACGGCGCTGGACCGCTACCTGGCCGCGCGCAGTCCCGCTGTCGCCGGCGAGCGCGCGCTGCTGCTGAACCATCGCGGCCGCCGCCTCACCGACCGCGGCGCTCGCGGCATCGTGAAATTCTACGCCCGCATGATCACCGGCGATTCTTCCATCCATCCCCACAGCCTGCGCCACGCCTACGCCACGCACCTGCTCAGCGATGGCGCCGACCTCCGCGCCATCCAGGAACTATTGGGCCACGCCCAGCTTTCGACGACGCAGAAATACACGCAGGTTTCGCTGGCAGACCTGATGGCCGTCTACGACAAAGCGCATCCCAAGGCGTGATACGCAGATCCCGGGCCACTATATAATTAACCGAGTGAGCGTCGTCAAGAGCCCAGGCCACCCTTCCGCCGAAGCGCCGGGATCCCGCTGGAAAGCGCTGGGATGATGTCGCACGCTCGCGCCTTCGTGCTCCTGGTGGGATTGCTCGGCTCTGCCCCGCTGCTGCTTGCTCAAAGATTGACCTGGTACGAACGGATGATCCTGTTGCCCGAGCCGCGCACTCTGTCGGGCTGGGTGGTGGACTCATCCGGCGCGCCGATCGCCGGCGCACACATCGACCACTCCGACGGGCGCGAGCAGGAGCAGCTCTTCACCGACGAGATGGGGCGCTTCTATGTGGAGACGCGCGCCTCGGCGCTGGTGGTCCGCATGCATGGCTTCGACGGACAGCTCATCCGTACCGATCAGAAGGAACCGCTCCGCATCGTGCTGCAGCGCGCCGGACCTCTGCAGGCTTGCAAGTCCGTCTGCGTCGGGCTGACGAGCTCCCACAGCGCGTTTTGTCTGCCCTCGATCTCCGGCATTCACGTCAGCGAACAAGGCCGCATGGGCGACAGCGTCATGCGCGAGGTCATGATTCCCACCAACGACGGACCGCGGGAATTGCTGTTCGGAAGCGGCCCCAACTGGAGCCTGGGCATTCCCTACACCGGCGATGTCTGGGAATCCACCGAATACTCGGAGAAGACTTACACCATCGGAGACGTGGACGTGATCGATGCGCGCGGCAAGAACAGCGACGGCAAGCTGTGGCGCTATGTGGGGACGTTCGGAGAATCCGCATCCTATTACGAAGTAGATCCGCGCGACGCCGCGCTGCCCGATCGTTTTCTCGATGGCGTGTGCTCTGCCGCGGGAAAAGAATAGGTGGCTGTGCGGCTTAGATTCGTCAAGCTGCTCGCGATTTGCGCGTTGCCGCTCCCTGCGGCCACGCCGGTGCTCTTCGAAGGCGCCCGGCTGATTGTCGATGCGCGCCGTCCGCCCATCGAGAACGCGGCGTTTCTAGTCGACAACGGCCGGATCGTAAGAGTCGGACGCAAGGGCGCGGTCAAGGCGCCGCCCGGTGTAGCGCACGTCGATCTCAGCGGCAAAACCGTGATGCCCGCGCTCATTGATGCGCACGTCCACCTCGGCTATCAGAAGGATCTCGTCTACTCAGCCGGCAATTTCACGCGCGAGAATCTCATCGACCAACTCAATCGCTACGCCTATTGCGGTATTGCCGCGGTGCTGTCGCTAGGCACCGACCTCGGCGATCTGCCGTTCGAGCTGCGCGCCGAGCAGCAATCCGGAAAACTCGGCGGCGCGCTGTATCGAACCGCGGGCCGAGGTTTCGCCGCGCCCAACGCCGGCCCCGGCACGCCGGAGCTGAAAGCGTCGGCCTACGGCGTCACTACCGAAGAAGAAGCGCGCCGGCTCGTGCGCGTCGAGATCGCCCGGCACGTGGACTTCATCAAGATCTGGGTGGACGATCGCAACGGCACCGTCCAGAAGCTCAGCCCCGCGCTCTACCGCGCCATCATCGACGAGGCCCACCGGCACCGCACGCGCGTCATCGCGCACGTCTACTACCTGGACGACGCCAAGGAGCTGGCGCGCGCCGGCATCGACGCCTTCGCGCACCTGGTCCGCGATCGCGAAATGGACGGCGAGGTGATCGCGCTGATCAAGCAGCACAATGTCCTGGTCATGCCCAACATCGCCATCAGCGAGAACGGCGTGCACGCCCAGCCGCCCGCCTGGCTGGACGATCCGCTGCTGCACGAAGTGGCTCCCGCCGCCGTGATCGACCGTGTGCGCGGCTCCTACGCACGCCGAACGCCCGAAGGCGTCGCGCGCGCCCAGAAAATCTATCGCGACATGCAGCGCAGCCTGGCGAAACTCAACGCGGCCGGGGTGAGGATCGGCCTGGGCACTGACGACGGTGCGATCCGCGATCATTTCTACGCCTACACCGCGCTGCGCGAGCTACAGCTCATGGTCGACGGCGGCATGACCCCGGCGCAGACGCTCACTGCCGCAACCGTGACATCCGCCGAGTTTCTGCGCCTACCCGATCACGGCACGCTCGACCCAGGCAAGAGCGCCGACTTCGTGGTGCTGGACGCGAACCCGCTGGACAACATCGCCAACGCGACGAAAATCGCCCAGGTCTACCTGCGCGGCCAGGAAATCCATCGCCGCTGACATAGTGGGGCAGCCAATCCTGGCTGCCGCCGGCTTTCAGCCGGCGCGGTTGTGACCGCTACCGGCCCTCAAGAAATCGTCCAATCTTCTCGTTCAGAAATTTCCCATCCGCCGGATTGCTGGCCGCGCCCGCCGTGTGCCCCCACAGCGACGGGATCGGCGTCAGAGTTGCGCCTGGAATAAACGCCGCCTCGTAGCGCGCGTCGCCGATCGGAAAGTAAAGGTCCGTCTCCGATGGCATGTACAGCAGCGGAACCTGGATCGACCGCAGCGCGCGCTCCACGTCTCCACCGAACCCCTTGGTCCCGCCCACGTCGTGCCGTTCCCAGGTGCGCATTTGCAGAATCAGATCGTTCGCGTCCGCGCCGGTGATGAAGTGCGTGCGGCGGTCCTCGAAATACTTTTCGAACGTAGTGCCGGCCGGCGCCGTGGCGCGCCACAACTCTCGGCGCCACCATTCCTGCGAGTAGAGCCATCCCAGCCACACCGTCGCAAAGGCCTCCAGACCCTTGGCGGGCGGCGAGGTGTAGTCGCCATTCTTGAACGCGGCGTCGGTTGCGATCGCGGCGATCTGCCCTTCCAGGCGCACCACTCCGTGCGGGTACGTTTTCGCGGTGCCCGAAGTCGCCACGATGCGATCGGCGAAATTCGGATAACTGACCGCCCATTGGAAGGCCTGCTGCGCGCCCATCGAGAAGCCAACCACCGCGCGCAGGTGCGTGATCTTCAGTTCCTCGGTCAGCAGCCGGTGCACCACCTCGACATTGTCGCGAATGGTCATCACCGGAAAGCGCGGACCATGATACGGCTCCGGCGTGTTGCTGGGCGACGATGAATTGCCGTTGCCGAACAGCTCCGTCGCCACCAGAAAGAGCTGCGACGCGTCCAGAGCGCGGCCCGGTCCGATCAGCCACTCGTAGCCGTGGAAGTTCGCCATGTAGTGCGACGGCAGCAGCACTGCGTTGTCCCTGGCGGCGTTCAGATGTCCATAAGTTCCATACACGACGCGCGCCTGAGGCAGCGTGACGCCGCTCTCAGTGTGGAAGTTCGAGATCACGAACTCGTGCCGCTCGCCGCTTGGCGAACTTTGAGCCAGGACTCTCGCCGCCATTGCGAGCACCAGAATGAACTGCTTCATACTACGGCGATTCTCCTACAAAACCGCGTGCGGCCGCCCAATCAGGTAAGGCACGCCCGCAGGCAAGCGCGGGATCTCAATCAGCCCCGCTTCCCAGCGGTAGTCCGGCGACTGAAGGTCTCTTGTGAATTCTTCCAGTTCCTCGACCGAATAGGTCCGCAGTTGCGACACCAGGCCGTCCCAGAAGATCAGCAACGGCAGAATCGGAACCAGATACGTGAACAGAATCTGCACCCACGACACTGGCCGGACCACGGGCGTGAGCACGAGAACAAGCAGCGGAATCAAAAGCGCCGATGCGATCGCGGCCGGCGTCCGCGAGGTTGCTTCGAAAATACAGATCGCCCGCCGGTGCTCAAGGGCGTCCCGCAGAATTCGCCGCGCCGCATCCGGGCGGAAGTGATGGAAGGCGGCGAACATGGTCCGCGTGCCCGTCAACGCCGAAGGTACGTGCGTGGCGTCCACCGGTTCCGGCCAATAACGTATCGAAGGAGACTCGCGCGCCGCGTTGGCGTTCGGGAACAAGTCCGTCAACGTCACGCGCACGCGAAGCCCGCGGGCCTCGAGTTCCTTCAACACGCGAACGACGGGGCCGCCAGCGCCGGAGCCCAGGTCCACGATCTCAGCGACATCGTCTTTGCTCAAGAGCTTCGCAATGCGATCGGCCCACAGCTTGGGAAACGGCGTGATCCCGTACGTAGTGGCGAGGTAGGCCCCGTCATCGCCTTTCTCAGCGGGGCCGGGAACCATGCCTGGTCCTCAAATTCGAAAAGATGGACCCGCCGAGACAGGGCTAAGTCTCCCTTAACTCGCCATACGTGAAGAACAACACCTCCGCCGCATAGATCGCCGTCAGGCAAACCAGGAACAGGATTCTCAGCATCGAGCGATGGCTCTCGCTCTCTGCCAGCGACTGCAGGGCCGGCCATGGCGCGAGCACCCGCGACCACTGGTTAAGGAGGATCAGCAATAGCGCGCCCCACGTCGCGACCGCGTGGATCCGCGGCAGCGAATTTCGAATCCAGCCAGGCACTCTTTGCCAGTCGCTGTTATCGGTAACGTCCGGACTCGCCATCTTCCGTCCGCAATACAGCAGTCCGATGGCTCCCAGCACCAGCGGCCAATCCGCCCAACGCCCTGGCCACTCGTTGTGGAAACAAGCTGAGGCGAGCCGGATGATCGCCAATGCCAAGCCAGACTCCGCGAGCACTTTGAGCTGGCGGCGATGCAAGACCAGGAACTGAGTCTGAGGTGTGTCCGGTTTGACTTGCTCGGGCGCATCGGGATCAAAGCGGAGATAGTAGCGGCCGGCCATGATCAGCCCGACGCCAATTGCGACAAGAAACGTCACGACCGCCAGGGTCTGCCTAATCGGTCCCGACCAGCCCTCAGTGAAGGTCACATAGCAGAGAATGACAAAAGGTACACAGCCGACCGCGATTGCGAACGTCCCGATGACTCGACTCGCCAGTCTCATGCCTGCGTCAAAACGCCAAACCCGCCACAGTACGCGTGTCCAAACGCGCCGAGACGCCTCACGCCCTAGAACGGCACGTCGTCGTCCGTGATCCCCTGGTCGGCGCCGTGATCCTCGGCTGGTTGCGCCGGCTGGGACCTCTGCGCGCTGCGCGGCATCGACACCGGCTGCGGACCGGCCTCCGCCCCCGCCTCGCCTCCGCGCCCGCCCAGCAGCAGCACGTCTTCGGCAACCACCTCGGTGACGTATTGCTTCTTGCCGTCCTTGTCGTCGTAGTTCCGGGTCTGCAGCCGCCCCTCTACGTAGACTTGCTTGCCCTTGGTGAGGTAGTTGGCCAGGTTTTCCTGCCGCCAGAGCACGACGTTCGCCCAGTCGGTCTCCTCTTTCCACTCACCGGTCTGCTGATCCTTCCAGCGGCGATTGGTCGCCACGGAAAACTTGGTTACGGCTACGCCGGCCGGCGTGAACCGCGTCTCGGCGTCCCGTCCCAGGTGGCCGATCAGAATCACTTTATTTATGCTGCGCGATGCCATTACCCAAGCAATGTATCACACCGGGTAACGTTTCAGTTTTTTTCGCCGCGCGTCTACCGGATGGCGCGCCAAACGACGATAGGACTGCTGGAACCAAGATTGCTCTTATGCTTCGCCAGACGTGCTCCAGCCGGCGAGATTTCTGTTTGCCTGAGCTGGTTCTGGATGTACAATAGTGGCAATCTTTACGAGAGAGGGTATGCAGAGGCCCTGCTGCTTTAGTTCCGCGAGAGTCGGCGGATGGTTGTTTCTGGCCGGTCTGCTGCTGAATTCCGTGCCTGCCTATAGCCAGATGATGCTGGCGGGCTCGGGGCCGAACGGCACCGTCAACATCTTCAACACCGACCTGGCAATCCTGGAAGCGGGCGAAACCAGGAAGGATCTGGGCTGCACCGTCACCCCCAGCAAACCCGCCGTGGGTTTCGATCTGCGTTTCCACGCCGGCTACCAGGTCACCATTCCACTCAAGGACCTGGCCGGCGGCGAGAACATGCTCACCATTCTGTTCCGCGTGGAACCGCAGGAGCACCGCGACCAACCCGTTTACTTCGCGCAACATATCCGCGTCCCGTCCATCGAGGAAGACGCCCGGGGCGATGCCTATTTGCAAGGCGCTTTCGACCTGGGTGAAGGCCAGTATCACGTCGATTGGCTGATGCGCGACCGCGGCGAGCGGATCTGCTCCTTCTCCTGGGACTCTGAAGCCGTGCTCACCGCCAAGGACCGCCCGCTCACGCTCGCGATCGCGCCCGGTTCTATCCAGCGAACCGACGGCGAGCAGTTCAAGGACGAACCCCCGGTTCAGCGCGCGCCCAACGAGCCGCCGCTCAACGTCAAGGTTCTGGTGAATTTTGCACCGCAAAACTCCCTTTCGGCCGCCCTGCAGCCGCTGGATACCTCGGCGCTGGTCTCCATCTTGCGCAGCATCGTGCGCGACCCCCGCATCGGGAAGTTCTCCATCGTCGCCTTCAACATGCAGGAGCAGCGGGTGGTCTATCGCCAGGAGGACGTGGACCGGATCGATTTCCCGGCCCTGGGCGAGGCCCTCACCTCCCTGAACCTGGGTACCGTGGACCTGAAGCGGCTCAGCGAGAAACATGGGGATACCGATTTCCTGACCGACCTGGTTCGCAAAGAAGTGGTCCCCGCCCCAGGCGACCACCCCGACGCCGTGGTGTTTGCCGGTCCTAAGGTGCTGCTGGATTCAAATGTGCCTCAAGATGCCTTCAAGGACGCCGCCGACATCGATTTTCCCGTCTTTTACATGAATTACAACCTGTACCCCCAGGCCGTCCCGTGGAAGGACGCCATCAGCCGCACGGTCCGCCTCTTCCGCGGCTACGAGTACACCATCACCCGCCCCCGCGACCTGTGGGTGGCCGTGTCCGAAATGGTGTCCCGTATCGTAAAATCAAGGAACGGAAGAGCGAGCGCAGCCATCTCTAGTCAGTAGGGGTCATGCACAAAACAAGTAGGGCGGCAGCCCTGGGTTTAGTGGTACTCAGCGGGTTTCCTGCATTTTCACAGGGGCTGCTCTACGGGCAACAGCACGCTAAGCATTACGCCAATAGCCTGGCCCCCTATGTGGTATCGCCACAGCAGATCGTCGACCGGATGCTGGAGCTGGCGGATCCCAAGCCCAACGAGACGGTGTACGACCTGGGCAGCGGCGACGGTCGCATCCTGATTACGGCCGTGCAGCGCTATCGTGTCAAAGCGGTCGGAGTCGAAATCTCGGACGACCTGGTGCAGAGCACCAGCGACCGCATCCGCCGGCTCGGCTTGCAAAACGACGCCCGGGTGATTCACGGGGATCTGCGCAAAGTCGATCTTAGCGCGGCCGACGTGGTCACCATGTACCTGGCCACCGATGTCAATGAAATGATGCGGCCCAACCTGGAGAAGTATCTGAAGCCGGGTGCGCGCGTAGTGTCGCACGATTATCCCGTCCCCGGCTGGAAACCCAAGCTGGTGGACAAAGACCTTCCGCAGGCACACAACCACGTCATCTATCTCTACGAGATGCCGGCTCAGAAAAAGTAGCGCGCCGCGCTTCTCCACTTGCCCCCCGTTCCTTCATTCGACGTAGTTGGCGTCGGGCTGAATGCCACCGATACGCTGATCCTGCTGCCGCACTTTCCCTCTTATGGCGGCAAGGTGGCGTTCGAGCGCGAGATCCTGAGCCCGGGCGGCCAGGTGGCCAGCGCCCTGGTGACGTGCGCCCGGCTGGGACTGCGCGTGAAGTACATCGGCACGCTGGGCGACGACGAGCGCGGCCGGATTCAGCTCGCCAGCCTCGAAGAAAGCGGCATCAACCTGCAGGACGTCGAGATCCGCCAGAATTGCGCCAACCAGACCGCCTATATCTTAGTGGACCAGACCACCGGCGAGCGCACCGTTCTCTGGAAGCGCGACGAATGCCTGCGCCTGCATCCGGAAAGCATCACGGAAGAGAAGATCACCTGCGCCCGCCTGCTGCACATCGACGCCCATGACACGCCCGCCGTGGCGCGCGCGGCGGAACTCGCGCGCCGGCATCAGATTCCGGTGACATTGGATGTCGACACCATCTACCCGGGCTTCGATCGCGTGCTGCCGCACGTCGATTATCTGATCTCGAGCTCCGAATTTCCCGAGCGCTGGACCAGCGAGGCGGATCCGTTTCGCGCGCTGGAGCTGATCCAGGACGAATACCGCATCCCCGTGGTCGCCATGACGCTCGGCTCCTACGGCGCCCTGGCGCGCGCGGGCGGGCGCTTCCTCTATTCGCCCGCCTTCGTGGTCAACTGCGTCGACACTACCGGCGCCGGCGACGTGTTTCACGGTGCGTTTTGTTATGCTGTGATCCAGAACATGCCACTCGGCGAAACGCTGGAGTTTTCCAATGCCATGGCGGCTCTCAACTGCACCGCGCTGGGCGCGCGCGGAGGGATCTCCAATATCCCGGGCGCGCGGGCGCTCATCGAACGCGCCGAACGCCGCTCTCACCGCGACTTCGAGCAGCGCGTCGAGAGCCGGACCGGCCGATGATCCCGCTTCGTTCCTCGGAACCGCACTACAGGGCCCCCACCGTCACCTTGCTGCTGATCGTGGCCAACGTGCTGGTCTTTCTCTATGAGCTGAGCCTGCCCAGTTGGATGTTGAACCGCTTCATCTCGCTGCATGGGATCGTGCCGGACCACTTGAACCTCTCGTCCATCGTCACGTCCATGTTCATTCACGGCGGGTTTCTGCACATTTTGGGAAACATGTGGTTCTTCTGGATCTTTGGCCGTGGAATCGAGGACATCCTGGGCCACGGAAAGTTTCTCTTCTTCTACCTGGCCTGCGGCGTGGCAGCGGCCCTGGCCCACGTTCTGCTGAACTTCAACTCCACGGTTCCCACCGTCGGCGCGAGCGGCGCCATCGCCGGAGTGATGGGGGCCTACCTGGTGAAATTCCCGCGCGCCCGCATCGTCACACTGGTTCCGATCATCATCTTCCTGACCACCGTCGATATCCCAGCGGCGTTTCTGCTGCTGTACTGGTTCGCGATTCAGTTCTTCAACGGAGTGGGTTCGGTGGGATATTCGCAAGCCTCCAGCGGCGATGTGGCGTGGTTTGCGCACGTGGGCGGATTCATCGCGGGCATCGCACTGATCCTGCTGCTGCCCAATAAGCAGCGCGCCCGCTCTTATTACTGACCATGTTTCAGGAAGTGAACTCGCCTTCGGCTGGAATCGAGCGGCCGCTCGACATCCTGGCCATCGCCGCCCATCCGGACGACGTCGAGCAGACTTGCGGCGGCACGCTGATCCGCATGGCCGAAGCGGGCTACCGCACCGGGGTGCTGGATCTCACCGCCGGCGACATGGGATCGCGCGGCACGCCCGAGATCCGGCTGAAGGAATCCGACGCGGCCGCCTGCCGTATGTTGCTTCGCTGGCGCGGCAACATGCGCTGGCCGGATGCGCGGCTCGAAAACACCGTGAGCGTGCGGATGAGCCTGGCGGCCGAGATCCGGAACCTGCGCCCGCGAGTGGTGATCCTGCCGTATTGGGAAGCGCGCCACCCGGACCACTACCGCGCCTCCGAGATCGGATTCGAGGCCTGCTTCCTGGCCGGCTTGAAAAAGCTGGACGAGGAGACCCAGCCGCACCGCCCGCACAAGATCATCTACTCGTCGCTGTACGCCAACGTCGCGCCGTCCTTCGTGGTGGACATCTCGGCGCAATTCGAGCGCCGGATGGCGGCTTTGTTCGCCTACGAATCGCAATACGGCGAAGCGCCCGAGGCGGCACACCTGTTTCCCCAGCAGCAGGAAATCCGCGAGCGCCTGGCCGCCCTGGCGCGTTTCTACGGCAACCTGATCGGCGTAAAATACGGCGAGCCGTTCGTGCTGAAAGAAACCATGCGCGTAGACGACATCACCGCCATGGGCGTCCGCAGCCTGTAGCGCACGCACTCCTGCGTGCCGCGTTCACACTGGTGTGAACGCCACGTCATTTATAGCGGAATGTTCCCGTGCTTTTTCCGCGGCATCGTGTCCACCTTGTTCGCCAGCATCCGCAGCGCCCGGATCACCTTGGGGCGCGTTTCGTGCGGCTCAATCACGTCGTCGATGAAGCCGCGCTCGGCCGAGATGAACGGGTTGGCGAAGCGGTCGCGAAATTCCTCGGTCTTTTGTTTTCGCACCGCCTCTTTGTCCGCGGCCGCCGCCAGCTCGCGCCGGTACACGATGTTCACCGCTCCTTCCGCGCCCATCACCGCGATCTCCGCCATCGGATAAGCGAAATTCACATCCGTCCTCAGATGCTTCGACCCCATGACGCAATACGCCCCACCGTAAGCCTTGCGCGTGATCACCGTGATCTTCGGCACCGTCGCCTCCGAGTACGCGTACAGCAGCTTGGCCCCCTGGCGAATGATGCCGCCGAACTCCTGATCGGTGCCCGGAAGAAAGCCCGGCACGTCCTCAAACGTGAGGATCGGAATGTTGAACGCGTCGCAGAAGCGCACGAAGCGCCCGCCCTTCACCGAAGAATTGATGTCCAGGCATCCGGCCAGGAACGCGGGCTGATTGGCTACGATGCCGACGCTCTGACCGCCCATGCGCGCGAACCCGACCACGATGTTCTTGGCCCAGTGCTCGTGGATCTCTAAGAACTCGCCGTCATCCACCACGCGCTGAATGATGTCCTTGATGTCGTACGGAAGGTGCGAATCGGCTGGAACCAGCGTGTCGAGCGACGGGTCCATGCGCTCGATAGGATCGGCCGAAGCCTTCAAGGGCGCATCGTCGCGATTGTTCTGCGGAATGTAAGTGACCAGCTCGCGGATCATGCGCAGGCATTCGGCGTCGTCGTGCGCGTTGAAATGAGCAACGCCGCTGATGGAATTGTGCGTCTCCGCGCCTCCCAGCTTTTCCTTGGTCACGTCTTCGTGCGTCACGGTCTTGATCACGTCCGGCCCGGTGACGAACATGTGGCTGGTGTGCTCCACCATGAACACGAAGTCGGTCAAGGCCGGCGAGTAGACGGCGCCGCCCGCGCACGGCCCCATGATCGCGGAGATCTGCGGAATCACGCCGCTCGCCAGCACGTTGCGCAGGAAAATTTCCGCGTAGCCCGCCAGCGACGCCACGCCTTCCTGGATGCGCGCGCCGCCGGAATCGTTCAGCCCGATCACGGGCGCGCCGTTCTTGAGCGCCAGGTCCATGATCTTGCAGATCTTCAGCGCGTTGGCTTCCGACAGCGAGCCGCCGAACACCGTGAAGTCCTGCGCGAAGACATACACCAGGCGTCCGTGGATTCGGCCGTAACCGGTGACGAAGCCGTCGCCGTCGATCACCTGCTGGTCCATGCCGAAGTCGGTGCAGCGATGCCGCACCAGCTTGTCCATCTCCTCGAAGGTGGCTTCGTCCAGCAGCAGGTCGATGCGCTCGCGCGCCGAGAGCTTGCCCTCCTGGTGCTGCCGCTGCTTGCGTTCTTCACCCCCACCCGCTTCGGCGTTAGCGTGCCGGCGGCGTACTTCGGCCCAACGGTCCGTGGACATACGAAATTACAGTAGCAGCTTGTGGGGCAGGCAATCGTGCCTGCAGCAGGTTTTCAACCGGCCTTCTCGCTACTGTGCGTAGTACCCGCTGCGCGTCCGAAGTTCCGCGGCCGGATATTTCCTGAGCGCCTCGGCCGACAGTTTCACGTTGATATGGTGAAACGTTCCCGGCGGCGACGGTGGCTCGTGGTAGGCCAGCATGTAACGGGTGCGGATGCGCTCGATCATTTCGCTGAAGGTTTCATCCGCTTGCCCGGCCTTCACCCATTCGCCGCCGGTTTCCTCCGCCAGGTGGAACACGTTGGACGGTGTGAAATCGGGATTGGGGAACATGCTGGGTCCCGGCGGATTGGGCCGGATGGCGCGCCCGGTCACGATCGCGTTGAACACTGTGTCGGCTTTTTCCAGCTCCCGGATCACCTGCCCGTCGGTGAGCTGATAGCTGGTGCTCAGATTGTCGGTGAGGATCAGAATCGCGCGCCGGCCTTCGGATCCGGCGTGTGCCTGCATGTAGTGCGCTGCGTCCACCACCGCCGAATTGATCAGCGTGGTGGTGCCGACGTCCCATTCCTTCACCGCCGCTCCGATCTGACGCGCGGTCTCCGCCAGGTTGTCGCTGAAGCCCTGGTGCACGGCCGTCTTGCGGGCAAACACCATGATGGCCACGCGATCGCCCGGACGCAGATGCCCCAGCGCACGGCGCGCGGTTTGGGCAATCTGCTCGATGTACTTCTGCATGCTGTCGCTGATGTCGAAAAGCAGCAGCAGGTTCAGGCGCTCGTCGCCGTGAGCGAAGGAGAGAATGTCCTGCGGCCGGCCTTCATCGGTCACGATGAAATGATCCTTGGTCAGGTCCTTGACCAGCTCCTTGCCCTGCGTCACCTGGACGTCCACGCGCACGTCCGCCACGCCGGTCTTGAAAACCACCGGAGCTTCATCCTGCGCAGCCAGAGGCGCTAGGATGAAGATCGTCGAGATGAAAAACATCATAATCGGCACCGCGGGCCACATCGACCATGGGAAGACCGCCCTGGTGCGCGCCCTCACGGGCATCGATACCGACCGGTTAAAAGAAGAAAAACAACGGGGCATTTCCATCGACCTGGGGTTCGCGCACCTCGACCTCGAGGAAAATCTGCGCCTCGCTTTTGTAGACGTACCCGGCCACGAAAGGTTCATCAAAAACATGCTGGCCGGGGTAGGCGGCATCGATCTGGTTCTACTGGTCATAGGCGCCGATGAATCTATTAAGCCACAAACTCGCGAACATTTCGACATCTGTTTGTTGTTAGGCATCCGCACCGGCATCGTGGTGCTCACCAAAGCCGACCTGGTGGACAGCGATCTGGTGGAGCTGGCGCGCCTGGAAGTGGATGAATTCGTGCGTGGCTCGTTCCTGGAAAACGCTCCGGTGGTGGCGGTCAGCTCGATCACCGGCGCGGGCCTGGACGAGCTGCGCGCCGAAATCGCGAAGATCGCGGTTGCCATCCCGGAGAAGGACGCGTCGCGGTATTTCCGGCTGCCCATCGACCGCGCTTTCAGCATGCGCGGCTTTGGCGCGGTGGTGACCGGCACGCTGGTTTCCGGATCGGTGCGCGTCGACCAGGAAGTCGAACTGCATCCGGCCGGCCGCCGCGTCCGCGTGCGTGGCATTCAGGTGCATGGCGCGAGCGTCGCGCAAGCCACCGCCGGACAAAGGACCGCGCTGAATCTCGCGGGCGTGGAAGCATCCGATGTCGGCCGCGGCATGCTGCTGGCCGAAGCCGGACGGTTCCGCACCACCCGTCAAATCGACTGCTCCTTCGAGCTGCTCAAATCGAGCAAGCCCTTGAAACATCGCGCGCCCGTGCATTTTCACGCCGGCACCGCAGAAGTGGAAGCCGAGGTGCGGCGGCTCAAGGGCGCCGATCCGCTGGAACCCGGCTCGCGCGAATATGTCCGCTTCCTGCTCAGCGAACCGCTGCTGCTGGTTCCGGGCGACCGTTTCATCGTGCGCCGGTTCTCGCCGGTGGTGACCATCGGAGGCGGTATCGTTCTCGACATCGCACCTCCGCGCCGCGGACCGCTGGAGCGCTTGCGAGTTCTCGAGAGTTCGCCGCCCGGCGAGAAAATTGCCCTGCTTGCGAGCGAGTCCCGTTACGGCATGGGGATGCCGGACCTGGTGGCGCGCACCGGACTGCTGGAAGGCGACATCCGGAAAGCAGCCGCTGCCTCGCCGCGCGTACTGGTCCTCGACGCGCCCCACTTTTGGATTTTGGACGCCCAGTGGGCCGCGCGCCAGTTGGAAGTCATCCACGAACATCTCAAGCAATTCCATCGGCGGAATCCGCTGCTGGCGGGAGTATCCAAGGAAGAATTGCGCAGCAAGCAGCTCCCCGGCGCGCCGCCTTGGTTGATGGACGCGCTGCTGGTCCGCTCGAAGACGCTGGCAGTCGACGGAGAAACCGTGCGCCTCGCGTCGCACAAGATCTCGTTCAAGCAGGATGAAGAGGAGGCGTCTCAAAAAATCGAGACCGCCTTTCGCTCGGCCGGCCTGGCGGTGCCTTCCCTCGCCGAGGTGCTCGGAAAGTCGGGAGTGGAACCGAACCGCGCCCGCACCATTCTCCAGTTGCTGTTGCGGGACAAGCGGCTGGTGCGCGTGAGCGATGAACTGGTGTTTCATTCCACAGCGCTCGAGTCGCTGCGCCGGCTGCTGGCTCAAAAGAAAGGCGCGCGCTTCGCGGTCCCCGAGTTCAAGGACTGGACCGGCATCTCGCGCAAGTACGCCATTCCGCTGCTCGAGTTCCTGGATCGCGAGCACGTCACGCGCCGCGACGGCGATGCTCGCGTGGTCCTTTGAGGCCGTGAATCCTGCCCGGCAGGTACATCGCCAGGCTGACCACCATCCCGACCACGAAAACCCAGAACAGCACCTTGGCCATCAGCGCCAACGTCGTGGCGCTGCCCGCGAATCCTAGTATGGCAACTATGACGGCTGCTATCAGAAAAGCGACAGCCCAACCCAACATTTCGACCCCTTCGTAACGTTGGACGCCACTTGCACCTGATTTGTGACGGGTGGCTTTCACTTAGGCCGGCACGGCCCAGGCCCAGGCTTGACAACTGGCGAAGCAAAGGCGAAAATCATCCGGGGTATCTTATGTTGTTTGACTGCGATCCCGCTCCCAAACTGGTGGGCATCGCGCGCTTGGCCGCCTCCAGCGAACTACTGGAATCCAAACGTCAGGTCGAGTACCTCGAACTGGAGACTAGGCGATTCATCGGACGCGGCTCGGGCCGCATGCGATCCATCTGGACCGTCAACCCCTACCGCGGCTGCGAATTCGGCTGCAAGTATTGTTACGCGCGTTACGCCCACGAGTTCATGGAGCTGCGCGACCCCGAGCTTTTCGAGCGCAAGATCTACGCCAAGCAATTCAACGCGCAGGCGTTTCGGGCCGAGTTGCGGCGCGTGAAGCCGGGCCAGTCGATCTGGATCGGAACAGCCACCGATCCCTATCAGCCCGCCGAGCGCCGTTTTCGGATCACGCGCGGAATGCTGGAAGTGCTGGCTGGAGCGCGGGGTCTGGATCTCGGGATCACCACCAAGTCGGATCTGGTGAGCCGCGATGCCGATCTCCTGGCTCGGATCGCGCGCCACAACACGGTGCGCGTCCACCTCACCATCACGACGCTGGATGAGGCGCTGGCACGGCTGCTCGAGCCGCTAGCGCCTCGTCCGGCGCTCCGGCTGGGCGCGGTGCGGAAGCTCAGCGAATCCGGCATTCCGGTCTCGGTTCTGGCGCACCCGGTGATGCCGCTCATCAACGACAGCGAGAAGAGCCTGGACGCAGTGTGCGCGGCCTCGGCGAGCCACGGCGCGTCGGCTTTCAGCGCGGCGCCGCTGTTTCTCAAGCCCTGCTCGCAGCAGGTGTTCTTTCCTTTTCTCGAACAGCGATTCCCGCATCTGGTGCGGCGCTACCGGGAACGCTTCGAAAAGAACGCGTATCTCAAGGGGCAATATCCGGAATTGATCCAGGAGCGGGTGCGGCGTATCCGGGCGCGTCACAAGCTGAAGCCCTGGCAGACGCCCGAGTGGCCGCTGGGCGACCAGTTGGAACTGTTCGCCGAGCCCGGTACCGTCCAAACGGATGGTACTTTACAACGCAAAGTCGATCCAGTATAATCGGCACATGGCGATCGTTCAGCCCATTCGCGGCGTCCGGCCTGCACCGGTTTCGCTGCACAGCCATGCGATGGACAATCTGCAGTTCATCCGGGAAACGATGGAACGCGCCGGCTCGTTCACGGCGGTGCCGGGTTGGGGAGGTTTCGCGATGGGAGTGAGCGCGCTGGCCGCGGCCTGGATCGCGTCGCGCGAATCGTCGGTCGACGCCTGGCTGGTCACCTGGCTGGCCGAGGGCATTCTCGCGATCGCGCTGGGAGCGCTGGCCATGAAGCGCAAGGCGGATTCGGCGCAGGTCCCCATGCTATCGGCGCCGGCCCGCAGATTTGTCCTCAGCTTCGCGCCGCCCTTGCTGGTGGGCGCGCTGCTGACCGTGGTTCTGTATCGCGCCGGACTTCCCGCGGCCATCCCGGGAACGTGGCTGCTGCTGTATGGCACCGGCGTGGTGACGGGCGGAGCATTCTCGGTGCGAGTGGTCCCGGTGATGGGGCTGTGCTTCATGCTGATGGGCGCGGTGGCGTTGTTCTGCCCGCTGGCCTGGGGCACGGCGCTGCTGGCTGCCGGATTCGGCGGCTTGCACCTGATTTTCGGATTGATTATCGCCTGGAAGTATGGCGGTTAACGAGGTAACAATGGCGAAACAAAACACAGCCCGGAAGGATCCGCCCATGGAAAAGCCGGCGGGCGCGCGCGCTCTGGCGGGCGGCAAAACGCTTCCCGAACTGGACCGGTTGATCCACGAGCGCATGCGCTTGGGCATCGTGAGCGCCCTGGCAGCCAACCAGGCCTTGACGTTCAATGAACTGAAGAAACTGCTCAAGACCACCGATGGCAACCTGAGCGTGCATGCGCGCAAACTGGAGGAAGCCAACTACATCGCCTGCACCAAGTCGTTCGAAGGCCGCATGCCCAAGACCGAGTACCGGCTGACCGAGTCCGGCCGCCGGGCGCTCGAAAAATATCTGGATCACATGGAAGCGCTGATCCAGGCCGTGCGCGAGCAGTAGGCGATTTTTTTTGGAGTCTTACTTTATGCCTCAAAGAACTTCTGATTCGCTGCACGCGGCCATCATCATGGATGGCAACGGGCGCTGGGCCACGGCGCGCGGCCTTCCCCGCGTAGCCGGCCATCGCGCTGGCGCGGAGGCGTTGCGCCGCACCGTGGAAGCCGCTCCGGATCTGGGCGTCGGGACGCTGACGGTGTACGCGTTTTCTTCCGACAACTGGCAGCGTCCGCCCGTGGAAGTTTCCGCGCTGATGAAATTGTTCCACGTCTACCTGCGCCGCGAACAGGCCCGGTGCATCGAGCAGGGCGTGCGAGTTTCCGTGGTCGGCCGGCGCGATCGCCTGCCCCGGATGCTGTTGCCGGTGATCGAAGGCTGCGAGCAAGCCACCGAGCGGGGCCGGAAACTGCACCTGCGGCTGGCGGTGGATTACTCCTCGCGCGACGCGATCGTCCGCGCGGCGGCCCGGCTCAAGAAGCAGGCCACTCGCGATGACTTGTCCAAGGCGCTGGGCGGCGAAGACGTGGACCTGCTGATCCGCACCGGCGGCGAGAAGCGCCTGAGCGATTTTCTGCTGTGGGAGTGCGCCTATGCCGAGCTGGTGTTCACGCCCGTGATGTGGCCGGACTTCGACGCATCGCATCTGGCGGCCGCGCTGGCCGAGTTCCGCTCGCGCGAACGGCGCTTCGGAACGGTGCCGAAAGTGGCTCTGGGGTAGGGCGTGGGGCAGCCAATCCTGGCTGCAGTCGCCTTTAGGCGGCCCTCACTGCCGGCTAAAGCCGGCTGCGGGCAGAATTGCCCGCCCCACACGAGCCAGCTTCAGAGTGATGGATTGAGTTGGGTGGATGGAATCTAGCTGCCGGCGGCCTGCCGCAGCAGCGGCTTCAAATTCAGGTTGCGAATCAGCCGGTGCAGATAATTCGGATGTAAGCCGAGGATGCGGGCGGCTTCCGTGTAGTTGCCGCTGGCCTGCTCCACCGCGGTGATGATCACGTGCTTCTTGGCGTCGCGCACCGCGTCGTGGAACGCGTTCACGGTGGTGATCCCTGAGGCGGGCTCGGTCTTCTCGAGAATCACTTCCGGCAGATCCTCGGGCAAAATCAAGTCGGTGGATCCCAGCACCACGGCGCGCTCGATGGCGTTCTCCAGCTCGCGCACATTGCCGGGCCAGTCGTAGTTCAGCAGGAAGGCGCGCGCCTGCGGCGAGATTCCCAGGATGTTGCGGTTGGCCCGCTTGGCGTACTTGGCCGCGAAATAGCTGGCCAGCAGCGAAATGTCCTCGCGGCGCTCGCGCAAAGCCGGCATGCGCAGCGAAACGACGTTGAGCCGGTAGAACAGATCCTCGCGGAACCGGCCGTGCTTGACCTCTTCCTCCAGATCGCGGTTGGTGGCGGCGATCAGCCGGACGTCCAGCTTGATGGTCCGGGTGCCGCCCACGCGCTCGAACTCGCGCTCCTGCAGCACGCGCAGAAGCTTGGCCTGCAGCATGGGCGCCATCTCGCCGATTTCATCCAGAAAGACCGTGCCGCCCTCGGCCACTTCGAGCTTGCCCTTCTTCTGCGCGATGGCACCGGTGAAGGAGCCTTTCTCGTGGCCGAACAATTCGCTCTCGAGCAGGTTTTCCGCCAGCGCGGCGCAGTTGATGGCGACGCACGGTTTGTTGGCGCGGCTGCTGTTGCGATGAATGGCGCGCGCCACCAGCTCCTTGCCGGTGCCGCTCTCGCCGAAAATCAGGACCGTGGAATCCTTGGAGGCCACGCGGTTGATGAACTGGTAGACCTCGCGCATCTTGGGGCTTTCGCCCACCATGTTGTGCTCCACGCTGATCTCGGATTGCAGGCGCCGGTTCTCTTCCTCCAGCCATTCCATGCGCCGGGCGCTGTCCAGCGCCGAAGCGGCGATGCTTCCCATGGCGGTGAGCAGTTGCAGATGATCTTCGTCGAATTGCGCCGCCGGATCGCTGGCGTCCAGGTAGATCACACCCAGCACCCGCTCGAACACCTCCAGCGGAACGGCCAGCACGCTGCGGATGTGCCGCATTATGACCGAATCGGTGTGCGCGAACGCTTCCACGGCAGGCAGATCGTTGCACAGCACCGCGACGCCTTCGGCCAGCACTTGGGAAACGATGGTGCGGCTCACCTGAACGGCGTGATTGGGGCCGGTGCGCCGGTCCCAGCCGAACACGGAACTATATTCATCCAGGCCTTGGTCGCACAGCAGGATGGCGGCCCGCTCGGCGGGCGAGACCTCGAAAATCAACTCGAGCACCTGCTGTTCCAGCGCCGCCAGACCGCGCACCGAGTTGACGGTCTTGCTGAGCCGGAGCAGCGCATCCAGATCGCGCACCATCCGCCCGGTGGGCTTCATCTTCTCCAAGTCGCGGAGATAGCGGGCGTCCTGCTTTCGCAGAATGATGGTGGATCCGGCGCCGGTGTCGGTGCGGTCGAATTCCACCGAAGACACGTTGTGCAGTTCTTCGGCTTCCGGCAGCACGAACACGAACAGCGAATTGCCGATCTTGATTTCGTCCCCGGACGCCAGCGTGCGTTCGGTGACAGGCACGCCGTTCACGAAGGTGCTGTTGCGGCTATTCAGGTCCTGGATTTTGAATTCGCCGTCGTCGCAGCGGATCAGGCAGTGCCGGCGCGAAACCGCGGCGTCCAGCAGCGAGACCTGATTGGTCGGCTCGCGCCCGATGGAGATGGGTTCCTCCATCAGCGGAATGGTGCTGCCCTTGAGTGGGCCAGCGATTGCTTCGAGTTCGGCCATCTCGACGGTTCGCTCTTTGGTATGAGTATAGCGGATCAGCGTCTGTTTTCGCGTCCTCCCGAGGGGTTACGAGGCGTGCGCGCCGGGAGACGGCCAGTGCGGCCCGGCCTAAGGGAAACACCCTATCCGCCAGGATAGGGTTTCTATCTGTTTGGATAGCCGAAAAGGCCTCAGAGGCCCTAAGAGTGCTTGCCGCCGCTTGCCGGATTCTGTTACTATCCCTCGCTTTTTCAGCGTATTAGATCACTTTAGTACGGTGCAGTTTAGAGTAGTGGTACGCTTGGCAATAGGGTTGCATTCCTAAGGGCGTTCAGCAAGACCAAGCAGTAATCAACGAAGGAGGGAAAAGCGATGAGGACCAAGACCAAGATCAAGGCTGGCGTGGTTATCTGGGAGCCCTAACCAAGCGGCCCCTGCAGTCAAAACGAGTCTGGCTAATACACCGGCTCGCATAAATTTTAGAAACCGCGGCTTCACCTTGCAGTGGAGCCGCGGTTTCGCGTTTTTGAGCCTCCCTTTCAAGCGCGGTCTATAATGCTACTTACAAGCAATTGGGATGCAACACCTGGGGAAGGACATTCGGTACGGGCTCCGCACGTTGTCAAAGACCCCAGGTTTGACGGCCGCGGCCATCCTCACCCTGAGCTTGGGGATCGGCGCCAACAGCGCCATCTTTAGCGTCATTGACGCGATTCTGATCCGGCCGCTGGCTTACAGAGACGCCGGCAACCTGGTCCTGGTGTATGGCGACCGGCCGGACAAGGGTGTCAGGCGGCTGCCCGTCGCGCCTCCGGATTTTAGAGACTTCGCCGCTCAGAGCCGCTCTTTCGACCAGATCGGGGCCTTCCGCTCGCAGCCTTCCGTGCTCACCGGCCGGGACCTCGCGGAGCGAGTGGAAGCAACCGCGGTTTCTCCCAGCATCTTCGAACTATTGGGCGTGAAGGCCAGGCTCGGCCGCCTGTTCGCGCGCGACGAGGATCAAGCCGCCAAAAATTCGGTGGCGATCCTGAGCGATGGGCTGTGGCGCCGCCGCTTTGGCGGCGATGCGGGCGTGCTTGGTTCCTCGCTGACCTTGGCCGGCAGGAGCTACACGATCATCGGAGTGGCTCCGGAGAAATTCCGGCTTCTGGACAATCCCAGCGATCTCTGGATTCCGTATTCGCCCGATCCGGAGGAACTGGCTCCGTTGAAACGCGGCTATCGTTCACTGACGGTGATCGCTCACCTGCGGCCTGGAGTTACTCAAGCACAGGCCGAAACCGAGATCGAGGCGGTGGCGCGGCGAATCGCGGACGCGAATCCGCAGACCAACGCGGGCTACGGCGCCGAAGTGGTCCCGCTCAAGGAGCAGATGGTGGGAGATATCCGGCCCACGTTGTGGACCTTGCTGGGAGCGGTCGCCTTCGTGCTTCTGATCGGGTGCGCCAACGTGGCCAATCTGATGCTGGCGCGGGCGGGCACTCGCGAAAAAGAAATCGCGGTGCGGACCTCGCTGGGGGCCAATCCCGCGCGGCTGATCGGGCAATTGCTGACCGAGAGCGTGGTGCTGGCGGTGATCGGCGGACTGGCCGGCCTGCTGCTAGCCTACTGGGCAACTCCGGCTCTGGTGAAGCTGGCGCCTGCCAACATTCCCCGCGCCGACGAGATTTCGCTGGACTGGCGCGTGCTGGTGTTTACGCTCGCGATCTCGGTGGTAACGGGAATCGTGTTTGGGCTGGCGCCCGCGCTGCTGACTGTCTCGAGCGATCTGAACTCGATCCTGAAGACCAGCGGCCGCAGCACCACCGGGTACCGGACCCGCAGCCGCGCCCGGGACGCATTCGTGGTTTCCGAGATCGCGGCGTGCGTGGCCTTGCTGATCGGGGCCGGGCTTCTGATTCGCAGCTTCGAGCGCTTGCAGGACGTGAATCCGGGATTCCGCGCCGATCACCTTTTGACCATGCAGATCTCGCTGCCGGAGACGCGTTACTCCGGGCTGAAGGTTGCCTTGTTCTACCAGCAACTGCTGGAGCGGGTCCAGGCGCTGCCGGGTGTGAAGGCCGCGGGAGTGTCCCGTTTTCTGCCCCTGGGCGGCGGCGATGCGAGCGCCAATTTTCAGATCGCCGGCCAGCCGAGCGGCGCCATCGCCGATCAGCCGCGCGCCAAGTTCCGAGCCACCAGCGAGGCCTACTTCGCCGCGGTGGGCATCCCTCTGCTCCAGGGCCGCCTGTTCGACCGCACGGATGGCCAGAACTCGCCCAAAGTGGTGATCATCAACGACCTGGCTCGACGCCGCTATTGGCCCAACCAAGACCCGATCGGCAAGCGCATCCAGGCCGGCTTCGATGAAAGCAACTGGGCGACGATCATCGGCGTGGTGGGCAACGTAAGACACGCCGGCTTGGACGCCGAGATCAGCCCCGAGACCTACTATCACTACCTGCAGATCCCCCCGGAGGTAATGAACTTCGCCGAAGGAACCATGGCGCTGGTGCTTCGAACCAGCGGAGATCCAGCGGCGCTCACGCCGGAGGTGCGGAACGAACTGCGAACCCTGGATCCGAACCAGCCGGTGTTCAACGTGCGGACCATGGCGGAGGTGATTTCAGGATCGGTGGCACAGCCGCGCTTTCGCACTCTACTGCTGACGATTTTCGCCTCGCTCGCTCTGCTGCTGGCCGCCATCGGGCTGTACGGAGTGATGGCCTACTCGGTGACGCAGCGGGTCAACGAGCTGGGAGTACGCGCGGCTCTGGGCGCGCAGCCCAGCGACATTCTGAAGCTGGTGGTGGGACACGGCCTGCGGCTGGCGCTGGTGGGAATCGGGGCTGGAGTTCTTCTCGCTTTGGCCGGCAGCCGCATCATCTCGCGGTTGCTGTTCGGTGTGAAGGTGATCGATCCGCTCACCTTCGGCGTGACTTGTCTGGGAATGCTGGCGGTCTCTACGCTTGCATGTCTGGTTCCGGCCTTGAAGGCCACCCGAGTGGAGCCGGCCAAGGCGCTGCGCGCCGAGTGAGCGTCACGCCCGGTGCCATAACGCCTAACTCGCCTCGTTCGAAGCAAATAACAGCATAAAGCTCCATTGTCCGGCAGCCGATAAAAGCGGTGTGGACAGGTTTCTCAGGCGGTCTCCCGGATGTTGGTAGGTAGCTCGATTCGGGAAAGCAAGAAACAAGTGGATGATCTTTTGTTTGTAAGGATTAGCAGCGGCAGCCGCCGCCCCGCGCCGCTCTGACGTCCGAGGAAGAACCAGTGCAAAAAGCAAAACCGCAGGGCATGCCGGTTGTCGCGAGAGTGTTTATCGCGGCCGTCGGTGTGGCA
Source organism: Terriglobia bacterium (assembly GCA_020073265.1). Classification (GTDB taxonomy): domain Bacteria; phylum Acidobacteriota; class Terriglobia; order Bryobacterales; family Bryobacteraceae; genus Palsa-89. The sequence goes on from JAIQFN010000014.1 coordinate 55,797, forward strand.
GGCCTGGCGGGCATGGTGATAACTTTCGCCGGCTGGCAGCCCGAACTGCGTTCCCGGTTCGTCTTCTACCTGCTCATCGCTCTGGCCAGCTCCGGAATGAAGGTCCGGTTCCCCGGCACCAAGAGCAGCATCTCGGCGAACGATGTCTTCACCATGCTGGGGCTGCTGGAACTCCGGCTTCCAGAGACCCTGATCCTGGCGACCGCGGGCGCGATTGCGCAGTTGTGCTGGCACGCCAAGGGCCGGGTGAAAATGGTCGGCCTGTTCTTCAACAGCACCAGCGTCGCCCTGGCGGTGTTTTCGGCGGCCTGGATGTTCGGCCGCCCCTGGTTCACCAACATGCCGGAAGGCGAACTGTTGCGGCTCGCGCTGGCCGGCGTGGTGTACTTTGTCGTCAATACCGTTCCGGTTTCGGTGGTGATTGCGCTGCACGAGCATCGCAGCGTTCAGACCGTCTGGAAAGAGAACTATTACTGGCTGTTCTTTTACTACATGGTCGGCGTTTCGCTGGCGGAGGTGGTGCACACCGCCACGCAGCGAATCGGTTTTGCGTTCACCTTGGCCTTGCTGCCTCTGGCCTACGCGATTTACCGTTCGTACAAACTGTACCTGGGAAAGCTGGAGCAGGAGAAGGTGCATGCCGAGAGCATGGCGTCGCTGCACTTGAAAACCATCGAGGCGCTGGCCATGGCCATCGAAGCCAAGGACGAATGCACGCACGAGCATCTTCGGCGCGTGCAGGTGTATTCGCTCGAACTGGGCAAGTACTTGGGCCTGCCTCCCGACCAGGTGCACGCGCTGCAGGCGGCCTCGATTCTGCACGACATCGGCAAGCTGGCGGTGCCGGACTACATCATCTCGAAACCCGGCAAGCTGACGCCGGAAGAATTCGACAAGATGAAAATCCACACCATCGTGGGCGCGGAGATACTGGAGCAAGTCGGGTTCCCCTACCCGGTTTCGCCGATCGTGCGATCGCATCACGAGAAGTGGGATGGCACCGGCTACCCGGACGGCCTCAAAGATGAGGAGATTCCGATTGGCGCCCGGATTCTGTCGGCGGTGGACTGTCTGGATGCGTTGGCCAGCGACCGGCAGTACCGGCGCGCGCTGCCGTTGGACGACGCGATGAACTATGTGGCGTCGTTGTCGGGCCGCAGCTTCGATCCCAAGGTGGTGGAAGTGCTGAAGCATCACTACCGCGACTTCGAGCGCCTGGCCCAGAGCACGCCGCTGCAAAGCACGCGTCTGCGGAAGGACATTGTGGTCAGCCGCGGCGATGCGCCGGACGCGGGCTTCGAGAAGAGCCCCGGAGCGGCGGTGGAATCGACCGAAGAGCTGGTGAAAGCACATGCGGCGTCGGTGGCGTCGGCGCGCCGCGAGATGCAAACCGTCCTGGAGCTGGCGCAGGATGTCAGCGGCTCGCTGCGCCCGCAGGAGCTGCTCTCCGTGTTGGCCGAGCGGCTCAGGCATATCGTGCCTTACGACTGCATCGCGGTCTACTCGCGCGATGGCGAGGTGCTCCGGCCCAAGTATGTAAACGGGGAGAACAGCCGCACCTTTGCCGCGCTCGAGATTCCGGTGGGCCAGGGACTCTCCGGGTGGGTGGTGGAGAACGGCAAGCCCATCATCAATGGAAATCCTTCGGTGGAACCGGGCTACCTCAAGGATCCCAGCAGGTTCAGCGTGCTGAACTCGGCGCTATCCATTCCCCTGCGCGACGAGGCCGGCCAGGTGAACGGGGCGCTTACCTTGTATGGTGCGGAGAAAGACGCTTACAGCCGGGATCAACTGCGAGTCCTGCTGGCGGTTGCCGACAAAGTGGCTCGCGCGATTGAAATCTCGATCAAGGCCGGCCCGCCGCAGCACTCCACCCGCGACGAACTGACCGGACTTCCGAACGCCGATTCACTGTATTCGCATTTGCAGAAAGAACTGGGACGCTGCGAGCTGGAGGGCAAGACTCTGGCGATTCTGGCTTGCGACCTGAGCGGCGTCAAACAAGTGAACGCCCGCTACGGCCATCTGAACGGCGACGCGCTGTTGAGACGCGTGGCCGAAATCCTGCAGAGCAAGTGCCGCAGTTCCGATTTCGTGGCGCGCATGGGCGGAGACGAGTTCGCGGTGGTGTTGAACGGAATGCGCGCCAGCGAATTGGCGGGCCGAGTGGAGTCGCTGGACTCCATGGTCCGCGCGGCGAGTCTGGAGATGTTCGGTGACGAGAGCGTCGGCATGAGCGTGGGTGTGGCCTGCTTTCCGGAACATGGCGCCGACGTCGACTCGCTGCTGTCGCATGCCGACCAGGAGATGGAGCGCTCCAAGCGCGAGCAGAAGGCGGGCAACGGCGTGCTGGAACTGGCTCGCTCGCTCAAGTAGCCAGGCGGCGTCAATCAATTCATGCGCGTGACGAGGTGTCCTATGATTTCGCCATTCCGCACCAGCGCGACGCCGGCCCGTCCGGCGAGGTGCCGCCAGCTGTCCAGCGGGCTGACGAAACTCCATAGCTCGTCGCCTTCCGCCATCTGAGACTTCATCTGCTCCCATTGGCCTTGCAGTCGCCCGAACGGCCGGCCGTCATGCATGTGTTCGGCCTCGGCTTGGGCAACCGTAAGTTTTCGGTCCAACCATTGCCGGTCCATAATTCCTCGCTGGGGTTCCTCGCTGGACGTATTCTAACCCGGCGCTCGTGGAGCGGCCAGACAGCCCTCCGCCAGGGCGCGAATCATGTAAGAATGGTTAATCGACGATTACAAAGATGGCGCTGCCCACCGAGACGAGAAAGTTTGCTGCTGAGCAAACCAGCAAGTTGCTGCGGCGCCTGGCGTTTCAGATTAACCGCGGCCTGAAGTCCCGGGATGCCGCTGCGATTCACGATCTCAGAGTTTCCATCCGCAGGTTCACGCAGGCGCTGGTGGTCTTCAAGCCCTGTTATCGCGGCAAGGAGATGCGCAAGATCCGGCAGCGGTTGAAGCGGATCATGATCCCGGCCGGAGAGGTGCGAAACCACGACATCGCCTTGAAGCTGATCTCCAAGTCACCCCGGGGGGACGCCTCTGAACTGCGGTCGAAACTGCAGGGCCGGCGCAAGGAATCGGAGCGTCTGCTGATGAGTCTCCTCAAACGTTGGACGGAGCGAAGATCCTCGCAGAAATGGCGGGCCGAACTGGAAGCCGCGCTGGCCAGACCCGAGCAGCCCGCCGGCAGCATGGCGGTGGAAGAGCTGGCTCGCGAGACGCTGTGCCGGATGGCGAAGGATTTCTTCGTACGTGGAAACGCGGCTGCCAATCCGAAAGCGGCCCCGGAGGAATTGCACCGTTTTCGAATCGCAGCCAAGAAGTTTCGCTACTCGCTGGAACTGTTGACGCCGCTGTACGGCGCCACGTTGATGCGCTGGCTGGAGAGGATCAAAGGAGTTCAAACTCTGCTCGGCGACATCAACGATTACGAGACGGTGCGGCAGATGGTGGCACCCTACAAAGGCGGGGCCGAAGTGGTGGCCTGGCTCAAGAAGAGGGAACGCAAGAGCATGAGTGAGTTTCGCCAATACTGGAGCGAAGAGTTTGGCGACCGCGACCGTGCGCGAAGCTGCCTGGATTACCTGCGCCACCCGATCGCCAGGGCGAAAGCTCCGAAAAAACCGATGGCACGCACGGCCGCAGCATCCGCCGCCAGCCAGGCGCCCCAGGCCGTTGCGTAATCGCGCTTAAGACGTAGCCGCCGGGTTGGCCGATACCGGTTGCGGACGCAGGATCTCGTCGATCAGAAACAGATCCGTGAGCAGCGCGCGCAGGTGGATCGAAGCGTTGAGGTTGTCGACCAACTGCGAACTGATGGAGGGCTGGGCCAGAACCAGACCCATGGCAGCGAGCGCATCCTTGGCGTCACGCTCCAGCACGGTCAGGAACGCCTGGTAGGGTTCCGGAGGCTGCAGACCCGCCTGCTTTACAGCCTCTGAGTAAGCAGCGGCGAGACCGGACAGCGCTTCAACCGCACGGCGCAGAAATTCACGCACCTGGCCGCCCGACTGGCTTCCCTGGTCGCCCGGCAGCCCCTGTGCGGCGTAGCCAAGCATCAACTCGTAACACTCTTCGATGGCGTTACAGCGCTCGCGGACGCCGGCCAGCATGCCTCAGGCCGACGCTCCCCTCGAAGACGAGCTGGAAGTCTCGACCGACCAGCGCTCCGGATCGTGGTGTTCCAGATAGTAGTCCTTGGGGAGCGAGCCAAAGACCATCGACTTGGTGATGACGAACTTCTCGGGCCGGACCGCGAAGTAGACGTGAACCATAACGAGGGCGATCAAGCCCACGCCCGCCAACCCGTGCAGCACGTACATCAGGCCCCAGGTCATGTCGCCGAAAAGATACGGATTCCGCGGGAAGAACGCGGTGCGCACGCGGAACATCATGAAGACGCCGGTCAGGATCACGGCCAGACCAGTCAGCACGATGACGGCGTGGTACATCTTGTTTTCGAGCGGGTACTTGCCGAAGCGGCGAGGCGCGGGCGCTTCCTGGCCCATGAAGCGCTTCAATCGCCGGGAGGCGTCTTGCATATCAGTTTTGTCCGGCCAGATGGACCAGAAGTCCATCCAGAAGGTGGCGTGCAGGATGTGATAGATGATGGACACGGTGAGCACCGCGCCCGCGATCCAATGGTAGGTCACCCAGGGGAACTGGACGCCAACCTTCGGAAGGAAAGCGGTGATGAGCAGCGCGAACATGGAGGCCGCCATGATCCAGTGGAACATCCGGGCGGCCAGCGAGTGGCGCGCGACGCGGTCCGGCACGTGCGCAACGGCTGCAGCCGACGCGCCGCCGGAGTACTCCTCCTGCTTGGCGAAATACCGGACATAGATCGCGTGCACGACCAGGAAGATCAATCCTCCGATCGCCGCCACGTAGATCAATGCCCAGGCGATGTGAATGGGGACATCCTGTCCCCACGGACTCCTGGCCCACTCTATGATGCCCAAGTTGCCACCTCCACGCCGCTGATGGAGCGCTTCACCAGGTTGCGCATCAGCGGAATTTTATACGCGTTGAACTGCAAAGGAACCGCGCCTTCGACGGCCAGCTTGCCGGCCATCTCTCCGGTTGCGGCGTTGCGCGGCTTGCCGACGATGGCGTTCTCGACTGCCCGCAAGCGCAGCGGACGCGCGGCAGCTCCGTTCACCGCGATGCGAGCGCGCTCGATGTTGCCTCCCGACACAACCATGGCCGAGGCGACGTTCAGCAGCGCGAAGTCCCACACGTTGCGGTCGCGGATTTTTTCGAAGAAGAACTGCGCTCCGGCCCAGGTGCCGGGAATCCGGATGGCGGTGAGCAGGTCGCCGGGCCGCAGGATGTTCAGGTGCGTGATGTCGATGTCGGGACCGATGAAGTAGTCTTCGGCATCCACCACGCGCTCGCCCTTGGACCCGCGGATAACGAACTTGGCGTCCAGAGCGATCAAGGCCGGGGCGGAGTCCGACGGATTGACGGCCACGCAGCGGTCGGCGTTGAGAATCGCGTGCTCGCGGTTGCGGCCTTCCGGCGTATCGGCGTAACAGATATTTCCACCGGCGCGGTAGCAGGGCCAGCCGGCGCGATAGTAGTGGCAGCGGGCATCCTGCGACACGTTGCCGCCGATGGTGCCCTGGTTGCGGATCTGCGGGGAAGCCGCCAGTTCCGCGCCCTCGGCCAGCAGGCCGAATTTCTGCTTGATGATCGGGTTCTTGACCACCTCGGTGAGCGTGGTCATGGCGCCGATCTCGACGCCCCCGTCGGAAGCGGTGCGAATCCCGCGAAGCTCGTCGACGCCGCTCAAGTCGACCACAACCTTGGGTTTCTTGATGCGGTCCTTCAGCCAGTCGAAGCTGTCGAGTCCTCCAGCCAGCACCCAGGCGTCGCGTCCATGTTGCTCGAGAAGTTTCTGCGCGTCAGCCGCGGTAGTGGGCTGCAGCAGATCGAAAGCGGGCATGACATCTCGTATAACGGCCATGGCTCTTCTCCTCTCTCCTTTAGATATGGGCCATCAGCGGGTGCTGCATGGGCTTACCCGCCTCGAGCGACTCCAGAATGGTGTCGGGGTTCACCGGCGCGCGCCGGATCACTTCGTCGCCGACCGCGTCGGTCAGCGCGTTCAAAATAGCTGCGAAACCGCCGCCCACCGGGGGCTCACCGATACCGCGCGAACCCACCGGAGTCTCGGGATCCGGAATGTCCAGAGCGTTCCACTTCATGTTGGCTGGAACGTCCAGAATCGTAGGGGGCTTGCTGTGGTGGAATCGCTTGGAGAGCGTGGCTCCGTATTGCGGATCCATCACCCACTTCTGCCCGATCGCATGTCCGATGCCCAGCGTCGAGCGCCCCAGCACCTGGCCGCCCAGCGCTCTGGGGTGAAGAACGGTTCCGACGTCGGCATAGGTCATGAAGTCGACGATGTGGTATTTGCCGGTTTCGAGGTCCACTTCGACCTCGGCGAAGCTGGCGACGTAAGAATGGGTCTGGCCGTCGCGCGGATACTTGTCGCGCGCGGACGCCACAAAGCCCTGGCCGGCGAGCGCGGCAACCGATGCCTTGGTCACTTTGTTTACGTCCGGGTTGGCTTCGTGACCGTCGTAGATGCCGCCCATCTGGATGGCTTTCTGCGCGGCTTGGGCGAGCGTCATGCCCGCGCCACCGCCCTTGCGGAAGACGCGTTCGTTGGCGACCTCGTAATTCTCGGGACTGCCGCCGAGGCTTTTCGCCGCGATTTCCTGGAGCCGCTTCTTAGCTTCCATGGCCACCGCGTGCGCGGCGCGCGTCATGGCGTGAGTAGTCTGGCTGCCGCCGGAGACGCAACTCCAGGGCAGATTCTTCGCGTTGGTGCCCCAGCACACATCGCACTTCTCCCATGGCACGCCGAGGATCTCGGCGCCCACGCGATGGACGTCGATCACCGACTCAGTACCCAGGTTGCCGATTCCCGATTGGAAGCAGATGTGCCCGTCGGGCTTGATGAGCAGCAGGCCGTCGAACCCGGTGGAGCCGCCGACATAGCAACCCATCGCCACGCCGACGCCCCGCACCTTGGTCCCGATGCGCTTGGGATTGCGCGCGATTCGTTCCTTGTAGTTGAACTCTTCGGATCCGCGATTCAACGCTTCCTTGATGAACGCGCTGGTGGCATAGCCGCGCTTGCCTCGAATCGCGGGACCCAGCGGAGCCTTGCCCTCGGGTGCGTTGATGGTGCGGATGGCCACCTGATCGAGATTCAGCTTGCGGCCCGCCTTCGACACGATTTGCTCCATGATGGTGGTGCCCTGCATGCCGCCCGGCGAGCTCTGGGCGCTGCGCGGTGGCGTGTTGGTCATCACGGTGAGCCCGCGGAACCGCATGGTCTCCGGCTGGTACAGCAGCGACACGATGCGGCCGGAAGACGGAGCATCGCCCACTGGATCGTACGGACCGGTGTTGACCAGGACGAACATGTCGAGCGCCGTGATACGGCCTTCTTTCGAAAACCCGACCTTCATGCGGCCCATCATGCTGGGCCGCGCGCGCCCGATGAAACTCTCTTCCTCGCGCGACAGCCGCATCATGACCGGGGCGTTGCATTTCTTAGAAAGCAGGGCCGGGATGATGAGAGAAATGGCGCCTGTGATCTTGCTGCCGAATCCGCCGCCGGTGTACTCGCTGATGAGCACGACGTTCTCCGGTTTGATGTTCAGCCAGCGGCCGATGGCCGGAACAGTTTGGATGGTGCTCTGCGTTCCGGTGTGGACGTACACCTTGCCGTTCTGCCAGTAGGCCATCGCGCTGCGCGTTTCCATGCAGTGGTGGCTGGTGTCCGGCGTGACGAAGGTCTCGTCCAGAACCAGGGCGGCCTTCTTGAAGCCTTCCTCGATTTTGCCAACCGACCAGGAGTTCGCGGGATCCTCGGGCAGCTTGCCCATCGGCAATTTGCCTTCCTTGGCGTCGGCGAAGTCGGCTTCGGTCCACTTCCATTCCTTCGGCTCGATCGGAGGAGGAGGCGGTGGCGGGTGGCCGGGCGTGGCAGCCGGCGCGGGCGGACGCACCCAGATGTTTCCTCCCACTCTGGCGTTGGGACTGCCGGGCCGCAGTGTTTCGAGAGGATCGATGACGAAAGGCAGGTGCTCGAACTCGATCTTGATCTTCTCAATGGCTTCCGCTGCCGTCAGCTCATCCACCGCCGCGACAGCCAGGATCGGCTCGCCCTGATACAGCGGCTCGTTGGTGAGGCCCTTCTCGCCGAGTTTGTTGGCAGGGATGCGCGTGCCGTTGTCCGTGAGGCTGTCGGCCGGCGCCGGCAGATCGTCGGCGGTCAGTATCCCCTTGACGCCCGGCATCGCGAGCGCGGCGCTGGCGTCGATGTGCTTGACGCGCGCGTGCGGCACCGGACTGAGCAGCAGCTTGCAGAAGAGCATGCCCTCGGCGCGATAGTCCTCGGCATACTTGGACCGGCCGGTGACCTTCGCATACAAGTCGAGGGTCTGATAGTTCTTCCCGATCAGCTTGTGACCTTCGCCAAATTCGAGCGCGCTGGACTTCTTTTGCTCCGGCAGCTTGCTAGGCATGGTTGCCCTCCCTCATGATCTCCGCACCGCGCATCATCGCGGTGAGGATTTTGTCGTAGTCCTGGCAGCGGCACAGGTTGCCCGAAATGCCGTGGGCCAATTCGGCGCGCGTGGGTTTCGGATTGGTCTTGAGGAATCCCACCGTCGCCATCACGAAACCGGACATACAGAAGGCGCACTGGAAGCCCTGCTCGTCCAGAATGCCTTGTTGCACGGGATGGAGCTTGCCGTCGGCGCTCTGAAGGCCCTCGATGGTCAGCACCTTCTTGCTCCGGACCGTGTGCGTGAGCGTGGAGCACGAATAGTGCGGCACATCGTCGATCAAGACGGTGCAAGCGCCGCACTCGGCGCGGTCGCAACCCAGCTTGGTGCCGGTGAGACCGAGCTTGTAGCGCAGCGTCCAGGCCAGCGTCTCCTGCTTCATGACGTCCACGCGGCGCTGCTGCCCGTTCACATTGATGGTGATGAGGCGCTCGCCCGCATCGGCCGCCGACGACAGCGTGGAGGCGCGGAATAAATAGGTCGCCGAGGAAACCGCCGCTCCGCCGGCGATGACCCCTTTGATGAATCTCCGTCTCGAGACCGCTTTCCGCGAGTCCTCGGTCAACTTTAATTCTGACTTGTCTGCCATTTCAGGATTCCTCCTCTAGTATCTCAGTAAGGCCCTTTTTCCATCCGAGTGGCGTCGGATCGAATTGCCTCGGTGTCGACCGGCAGTTCCCAAAAAGCTGTCCAGACCGTCAGGCTGACAACCCGGTCGAACCCGGCTTAGTATTATATACCCTTCTTCGGGCGGCTGGAAGCCTTAACTGGGCTAGAACTATTTCGGGCTGGCGGGATCCAGCAAGGCAGGCTCCTCCACGGTCACCCACCAATCCAGGTTAGTCGAATCGATGATCAGGTAAGAAAAATGCGGCTCCACGGAGACATAGGTGACATCCTGCCCGGCGCCACGCTGGTCCACGGCGGTAGTCAGTTCGCGCCCGCTCACCGCGCTATTTACCGTGACATGAAACGTCCCTGGGCCGGGGGACTTCTGGTTTTCCGTTCGCCAGCGAATGCGCACCAGGTTGTAACCGATCTCGAAAGATTCGGTTTGGGTATTTCCGCCATGGCCGGACCAGGAACCAACCCGCTGCCATTTCGCGATAGGCTGCTTGCTTTGGGCCTGGCGCGCCGGCCGGCAGGCGCTGGTCATCAGGGCGGCAGCCATCAGCAAGGTAATCCGCATCGTCCGAAGGCAATTATGTCGCCCAGCCGGCACTGCTGGCAACCAAGTCCGGGCGCGCGACTCAATGCGAAGATAGAAGTCCGGGACCAAGACGCTTGAAGTCAGCCGACGTCATCATCATCGGCAGCGGGATTGTCGGATCGAGCATCGCTTATCATCTGACCGAAGCCGGATGCCGCAACGTAATCGTGCTGGAGCGGGAGGCGCATCAAGGCAAAGGCTCGACCGGAAAAAGCATGGGCGGCGTGCGGGCCCAGTTCGCGACACCCGTCAATATTCAGATGTCGCTCTACTCCATTCCATTCTTCAGCCGGTTCGAGGAAGTTGTGGGCTTTCCGTCCGGCTACAAGCCGCAAGGCTACCTGTTCGTCGCTACCGAAGAACGGCACATGGCGTATCTGCGGGCGAACTATCAGCGCCAGGTGGAGCTGGGTCTAAAATCGGTTGCGCTCGTGAAGCCCGAGGATGTGACGCGCCTGGCTCCCGAGATCCGGTCGGACGACATCATCGGAGGGAGTTTTTGTTCCACTGACGGGTTCGTCGATCCGCATAGCGTCATGACCGGTTTCATGGAGCGCGCGGTGGAGCGCGGCGTCGAGCTGCTGCGCGAGACCGAGGCCACCGGAATCAGTCGCGACGGCCAGGGCGTCTGCGGAGTGGAAACGGCGCAAGGGTTCGTCCCGGGCCGCGTGGTGGTGAATGCCGCCGGACCCTGGGCTGGTTTGCTGGCCAGGTGCGCGGGTGTCGATCTGCCCATCGAGCCGCTGCGCCGGATGCTGGTTCCCACCGAGCCGTTCGACAAAGTCTCCCAAAAATCGCCGATGGTGGTGGATTTGACCACCGGCTTTCACTATCGGCCCGAGGGTCGCGGGATTCTGATGGCCTGGCAGGATCCGGATGAGACGCCCGGATTCAAGACCAATTTCGATCCGGCGTTTATCGAAAAGATTCTCTCGCGCGGCGTGAAACGCCTGCCGTGCCTGGAAGAGGCGGAGGTGAATCCGCGGCGCGCCTGGGCGGGGCTGTACGCGATGACGCCCGATCATCACTCGGTGCTCGGAGGCGTGCCGGATCTTCCGGGGTTCTTCGTAGCCAACGGATTCAGCGGGCACGGCGTCATGCATTCGCCGGCCACCGGGCGGATTCTGGCGGACTTGATTCTGAAGGGATCGACCGACATTGTTGAAGCGCCGCTACTAGGCTTCGATCGCTTTGCCAAAGGCCGGCTGCTGGAAGAAACCGCCGTGCTCTAATGTGTGATTGTGGCGCACGCACTCGTGCGTGCCGCGTTCACACTGGTGTGAACGCAAGCTGGAAGGAGAAAGCTCGTATGACCCGTCGCGGCTTGGCTTTAGTGTTCCTGCTTTCGTACGTCGCTCCTCTCAGCGCGCAGCGCGGCGGTCCCCCCGTGGAGAGCTTTCGCTTCCGCTTCATGGGACCCGCGGTCGGCAATCGAATCTCGGCGATCGCCGGAATCCCGGGCGATCCCAGCACCTACTACGCCGGCGCGGCTTCGGGCGGCGTCTGGAAATCCACCGACGGCGGCGAGCGTTGGACCCCCATCTTCGACAGCCAGCCGGTGCAGGCCATCGGCGCGCTCGCGGTGGCGCCATCGGACCACAAGATCGTGTGGGCGGGAACTGGGGAAGCTTGGGCGATTCGCGACGTGGACATGATGGGCGACGGAATCTACAAGTCCATCGACGCCGGGAAAACCTGGACGCACATGGGCCTGGTGGAGACCGGCCGCATCGGGCGCATCGTCATCCATCCGAAAGATCCCAACATTGTTTTCGCCTGCGCGCTCGGCCGCCTCACCGGCCCGCAGCAGGAACGCGGCGTCTACCGCTCCACCGATGGCGGCAAGAACTGGGACCGCGTGCTGTTTGCCGACGCCAACACCGGCTGCTCGGGCTTGGTGATGGACCCGCACAATCCGGCCGTGCTGTTCGCCGGAATGTGGCAGGCCGAGATGCACAGCTACGCGATGTTCAGCGGCGGCCCCGGAAGCGGGGTGTACGTTTCGCGCGACGGCGGTTCCACCTGGAAACGCCTGGAGGGTCACGGGCTGCCGCACTCGCCGGTGGGCAAGATCGATGTGGCCGTCGCTCCCACCAACTGGAGCCGCGTCTACGCGCTCATTCAGACCGCCGACCAGGGATCCGTGTGGCGCTCCGATGACGGCGGCGACAACTGGACGGCCGCGAGTTGGGATCGCTCTCTGATCGGGCGCGCCGGCTACTACATCCATCTCACGGTTTCGCCCTCCAACGATGACGAAGTGCTGGTGGCCAACAGCAGCTTTCACCTGTCCGCGGACGGCGGCAAGACATTCAAGACGGTCCCCTGGGGCGGCGACACGCACGACATCTGGGTGGATCCGATTAACGCCGATCGCATCCTGGTGTCGGACGACGGCGGGCTGTACATGACCACGGACCACGGCAAAACCGGCAAGCGCATCACGCTGCCTATCGGCCAGATGTATCACGTGGCTGTCGACAACGACGTGCCGTATCACATCTACGGCAACATGCAGGACGATAGCACCATGCGCGGCGCTAGCAACACGCCGGAAGCCGGAGGACAGGGCGTTGGACTCGAAACCGGCGTCGGCCGCGGCATCCGGCCGGGGCCTTGGGACCACAACCTGGGAGGCTGCGAATCCGGCTTCACTCTTCCGGACGTCACCGACACCAACATCGTCTGGGCCACCTGCTACGGCGATGAAGTGACGCGCTACGACGCGCGAACCAAGATGGCCCACTCAGTGAGCCCGTGGCTGCATACGCTCGACTCGGCGCCCAACGAGGCCAAGTATCGCTGTCACTGGACTCCACCGCTGGCGGTCGATCCGTTCGACCACAACACGGTCTATTTCGGCTGCCAGGTGATTTTCAAAACTTCGAACGCGGGCAATAGCTGGAGCGTGATCAGTCCGGATCTGTCGACGCAGGACCCGAGCCGCATCGTGTCTTCGGGCGGCATCGTGGGCGACAATCTCGGCCAGTTCTATGGCGAAGTGGTTTTTTCCATCGCGCCGTCGGAGATCCAGAAAGGTTTGATTTGGGCCGGGACCAACGACGGCAAGGTCTGGTACACGCGCGATGCGGGCGCGCATTGGAACGACGTCACCAGAAACATAACCGGGATGCCCGCCTGGGGCACCATTTCGAAAATTGAGCCGTCGCACTTCGATGCCGGCACCGCGTACATCGCGGTCGATTTGCACTTGATGGACAATCGCGATCCGTTCCTGTACAAGACCACTGACTTCGGAGCCACCTGGACCAGGATCAGCGGCAATCTGCCGAAGGGCGCGCTCGGCTACGCGCGGGTGATCGCCGAGAATCCGAACCGGAAAGGCATGCTGTTCGCCGGCACTGGAAACGCGCTCTACTATTCGATCAACGACGGCGGCGAGTGGAAGCAGCTCCAGGACGGGCTGCCGGCCGCTCCGGTTTCCTGGATCGTGGTGCAGAAGAACTATCACGACCTGGTTGTTTCCACCTATGGCCGCGGCTTCTTCATTCTGGAGGACCTGACGCCGCTCGAGCAGGCTGCGGCCGGCGCGCCCGTGCGATTGATCGCGCCCCGGCCCGCGTACCGGCTGACGCGCGGCGCGCGCGGTGTGTTGAACTACTCGCTCGAGCAGGCGTCGAAGAACCCCGCCGAGATCGCGATCCTCGATTCGTCGGGCGGCGTAATCCGCGAGCTTCGCAATCTTCCGGGGAAGGCTGGACTGAATCGCGTGGTTTGGGACCTGCGTCACGAAGCGCCGCGGCGGGTCGCGCTGCGCACCACTCCGGCGGAAAATCCGCACATCTGGAACGAACCGCGCTTCGAGAAAGCCGACACGCGGCCGGTAACGCACTGGGGACTCGAGCAGGCCGAGGTGGGACCGATCGCCGCGCCAGGCAGGTACACGGTCCGGCTCGCGGTGGATGGTCAGACGTACACGCAGCCGCTCGAGATCCTGCGGCCGCCCGATAGTCACGGAACCGAGGCTGACATCCAGGCGTCCGTGCGTTTGCAGTTGCGCGTCGCCAACAACATCAACACCGTGGCGGACATGACCGATCAGATCGAGTGGATGCGAAAGCAGCTCGAAGGTGATCACAAAAAGGTCGCGGGACAAACCGAGCTGCTGAAGAAGGTGGAAGGCATCGATCAGAAACTGCAGGATGTCGAGTTCAAGCTGATCTCGCGCAACGACGCGCTCAGCGACGACAAATATTTCATCTCGCAGTTCAAGCTGTATATGAATCTGATCTGGCTCAGCGGGGAGATCGGGACTGGCGCGGGCGACGTGGCCGGCAGCGGAGACTATGGGCCGACGGAGACATCCATCGGACTGGTGCTGGGTTTGGAGAAGGAGCTCCAAGCGGTACAGGCCGAGTACAAGAACCTGATGGAGCGCGATGTTCCGGCGTACAACCGCTCGATCGCCGGAAGCGCGCTCACCGAGCTGAAGACCACGGGCGCTCCTCCGCCGCCGCAGCCGGCCGGGCGCGAGAACGCCCAGGATCCCGATGATGATTCGGACGATCAGTTTTGAGGTTGGTCAGCGCTGCGCCCAGTAGCGGTCGCGCGCCTGCACCACCAGGCCCTTGAGCTTGGTATTCAGTTGCAGCGTGCGAAATTCGGACACGCGGACAGGCTGATCCGAGACGAAGCCCAGGCTGTACTGGCTGCGCAATTCCTGCTCGATGAGCGAGAAGACGGTTTCAATGCTCTGCTTTTTCGACACCTCGAAGAAGCTCCCGCCAGTTTCTTTCGCCAGCCGCTCCAGCACTCGCCGGCCGTTCGGTTCTCCCAGCGAGAAATCGTAGGCGCCCGGATCGGAGAACAGGATGGAGAACACCAGCGTGTCGGCGCGTTGGGCGGCTTCGATCGCGTCGCTGAGCGTGCGGTCGCTGCCCGTGTCGACTCCGTCGGTCAGAATGATCAGCGCCTTGCGGTTGCGCTGGCTCATCATGATTTCGCGCGAGGCCTGGAACACCGCGTCGTACAGCAGCGTGCCGCCGCCGCGCTGCAAGGCCAGCTCGTTCCGTGTCGGCGTGTCGACGTAAGCGAGTTTGTCCTCCAGTTGGCTGCGCGACGACGTCAACGCCTGGCGCAGCATAACCGCCATGTCGAATTGCATGAGGAACACCTGGTCGGTGTTCTCCCGCAGGACCCTATCCAGGAAGTGGAAGCTCGCGGACCGCTCCGCATCCAGGAGCCGGTGCTGGCTCATGCTGGTGTCCACCATGAGGCCCAGCGTCAACGGAAGATTGGTTTCTCTCGAAAAATACCGGATGGTCTGCGGCCGCGCATTTTCCAGAATGGTGAAGTCGTTCTTGCTCAGGCCGCTGATGATTTCGCCTTTCTTGGTCCGCACCACTGCCAGCAGGTTGACCACTTTGATTTCGGTCGAGAAGGTCGCATCATCCTGCCCGCGCAGCCGGGAGCTGGCGCACAGCAGGGCAGCGGTGGAAGACAGTAACTGGCGGCGGGAAAAGCGCGCTCGCATGGGCTTCGCCATTTCCAACATAGCGCTAATGACGGCTGGTGGCTGTGCCACGTTGCATCCGCTGGAAGCCAAGTTAAGATGTGAGCAGGGGCGCACAGGCTGCTTGCGCTCTTCCCGCTGGGTGAAGGAAAATATGACGATCGTCGCCGGAGTTTTCCCAAGGAGGAAAAAATGCTTCGACTCGCGCTGAGAATGTCGAGCCTTACCCTGTTACTGGCCGCGCTGGCGGCCGCGCAGTCCGATCTGCCGATAGCCAAGCCGGAAACGGTCGGCATGTCGTCCAAACGGCTGGAACGCATCCACGCCTTTATCCAGGATTACATCGACACCAACCAGATCGCCGGCGCCGTCACGCTGGTGGCGCGCAAAGGCAAGATCGTTCACTTCGAGGCGCAGGGCTGGCGCTACAAGGAAGAGAATGCGCCGATGGACAAGGACACCATCTTCTCGCTGATGTCGATGACCAAGCCGTTCGTATCCACCGCGCTGATGATGCTGTGGGAAGACGGCAAGTTCATGCTGGACGATCCGATCTCCAAGTGGCTGCCCTCCTACGCCAACAAGCAGGTGCGGGACCAGGTGACCGGCCAGCGAGTCCCGGCGGCGCATCCGGTCACGGTGCGGAACATCCTGACCCACACCTCCGGGCTGTCGCTCGAACCGGGGCCGCGTCCCAAGACGCTGCTCGAAGAAATCGAAAAATCCGCGCCGCGCCCGCTGGCGTTCCAGCCGGGCGAACGCTGGCAGTACGGCTCCTCCACCGACTTCGTGGCCGCGCTGGTCGAAAAAATCTCCGGGATGACCGTGGACGAGTTCCTGCGCCAGCGCATCTTCGAACCGCTGGGCATTCGCGATACCTACTACAACATTCCCCAGGAAAAGGTGAATCGCGTGGCGGCGGTCTACCGGCCCGATAAAGACGGGAAGATCGCGCTGCTGCGCAAGCCGGTGTATCACGAGCCGACCACCTACTTCCCCGGCGTGGCCGGATTGAACGGAACCGCGGCCGACTACTTCCGCTTCTCGCAGATGGTTTTGAACGGCGGCGAATACGAAGGACACCGCCTGCTCGGGCGCATGACCGTCGACATGATGATCAGCAACCAGATCGGAGCGGGCAAGCCGATTTATATCCGGGGCGGCGGCTATGGGTTCGGGCTGGGTTTCGCGGTGCTCACCGATCCCTCCAAGTCGCCCGACGCTCTCTCTCCGGGCACCTTCACCTGGGGCGGAGCGGATGGAACCTTGTTCTGGATCGATCCGGTGGAGGAGCTGATCGGGATCATGATGGTCCAGATCAATCCGTACAGCCATTTCAATATCCGTCCGCTGTATTCGGTGGTGGTGTCGCAGGCGGTGGTCGACAGCCTGGCCGGCCAGAAGCCGAAAGTAATCGGCTACGACACACCGCACTAGAGCGCGGACCGGAGCTCAGGCTCGCTGAAGATTCGCGGCCAGGCGCAGCGCCGCGGCTGGAATATCGCGGAGCGGAAGGATCTCGTCAGCCGCTCCCAGGGCAATGGCTTCGCGCGGCATGCCGAACACCACACAACTGGCTTCGTCCTGCGCGATGGTCCGAGCCCCGGCGTGTTGCATTTCGAGCAGCCCGCGCGCGCCATCGGCGCCCATGCCGGTCAAGATAACACCCACCGCGTTGCCGCCGATATGCTTGGCGCAGGAATGGAACAGCACGTCCACCGAGGGCCGGTGGCGATTCACCGGCTCGCCGCTGAACACGCGCACCCGATACTCGGCGCCGCTGCGGAAGGCTTCCACGTGGTAATTGCCCGCCGCCACCAGCGCATGTCCCGGCAGGATGCGATCGCCGTCTTCGGCCTCCTTGACGCGCACGCTGCACAGCGAGTCCAGACGTTCGGCGAAAGAACGCGTAAACTTCTCCGGCATGTGCTGCACAATCACGATACCCGGCGAATCCGCCGGCAGGGGTTCCAGAAACTCGCGCAATGCTTCGGTGCCTCCGGTGGAAGCCCCCACCGCGATCACCTGGTGCGTGCTCCTGGCCAGGGCCGCCGATGCCAGCGGCTTCTGTACCCGGGGCGTGGCGAGTTCACGAGGGCGCTTCACCCGCGCGCCAGCCGCGGCTTTCACCTTTTCCACGATTTCGCCGGCCAGTTGAACGGTGCCCTCCGCCACGTCCACCTTGGGTTTGGTGACGAAGTCCACCGCGCCGAGTTCCAGAGCCCGCAGCGTGGTGTCCTGGCCGCGTTCGGTGAGCGAGGAGATCATCACCACCGGCATGGGATGCGCACGCATCAGTTTTTCGAGAAACGTCAGGCCGTCCATGCGCGGCATTTCGACGTCCAGAGTCAGCACGTCCGGCTGCAGGCGCAGCACCTTCTCGCGCGCCACCAGCGGATCCGAGGCGGTGCCCACCACCTCGATCGCGGGGTCGCGCGAAAGGATCTCGGTTAGCAGTTGGCGGACCACCGCCGAATCGTCGACTATCAGCACCTTGGTTTTCATCATTCGTTCTTCGGCGCCGTCAGCAGCTCGGCGCCCCCTTCGAACCAACTCCAGCGCCGGGCCAACGCCGCGCCACAATGCTCCTTCTCGATGGCCGCCACGCGGCGTGTCTCGGCGTCGGGAAGCGCGCGCGCCAGCACTCTTCCGCTAGCGGTGAACATCCGGACTTTCAGCGGCTGCCGCCCTCCCAAGCGCTCGGCCAGCAGGGGAATTTCCTGGCCGGCCAGAAACTCGCGAATGAACAGCTCATTGGCGCGCGAAACGTTCAGCCGCATTTCCCCCAGCGTCAGCACGTTGGCGGCTCCGAATACTTTGGCCCGCAAATTAGCGCGGGAGGCGCCTAGCTTCAGGATCCGCCGAATGAGCTCCTGCATGGCAGGCACTCCGTAGCGGGTCGGCATGGGATCGTCGTGACAGGCCTCGGGCAGCAGAAAGTGATTCATCCCGCCCAACTGGCGGACTGGATCGTAAAGACAAGCCGCGATACAGGATCCCAGCACGGTCTCCACGATGGCCGGCTCGCGGCTGGCGTACAACTCGCCGATGTGAATCACCACTCGCTCTCTCACCGCGCTCCGTCGCGCAAACGATAGATGGTGCTCTGCACCAGTTCGAGCATCGCGTTGAGCCATTGCAGGTTCTCGGAATGGCCGACCATCAGGTATCCGCTGGGCTTCAGATAACCGGTCAGGCGCTCGAACAATCTTTGTTGCGTGGCCTGATTGAAGTAGATGATTACGTTCCGGCAGAAAATGGCGTCGAAGCTGGCGCGAATCGGCCAGGCCGGCTCCACCAGGTTGATCCTCCGGAAACGGATCATGCTCTTCAGGTCCTCTTTCACCTGAAAAGCGCTGCGATCCAGGTTGCGCAGGAAATGCCGGCGCACCACCGTTTCCGGAACGCGCTCCAGCCGCTCGCCATCGTAGATCCCTTGCTCGGCCGCGGCCAGCACTTCGGTATCGACGTCCGATGCCAGGATCCGGACGTCCCAGCTTCGGTCCGTCCCCAGGGCCTCACAAATGGTCATCGCAATCGAGTACGGTTCTTCTCCGGTGGAACAGCCGGCGCTCCAGATACGCAATTTCCTGGACTCGCCGGCGGCCGCCCGGGCGCGCGCCTGGGGGATCAGGCGGTCGCGCACAAACTCGAAGTGGTGATTCTCGCGGAAGAAGTCGGTCTTGTTGGTCGTGATGCAGTTGATCATTTCCCGGCGCTCGGCGCTGGCGGCCGGCTGCCGGGTCACGTACTGGAAGTATTCGCCGTAGCTTTCGATTCCCAAGCTCCGCAGCCGCCGGCCCAGCCGGGACTCCACCAGGCTGCGCTTGGAGTCCTTGAGATAGATTCCGGCCTCGTCCAGGATCAAGTCGCGGAAACCGCGGAATTCCGCCACACTCAGAGGCGCGATCTCGCCCGCCACCGGCATCGCTTAGAACTCCTCGAACTGCTCTTCCTCGGAAACGCCGGTGTGCTTGGCTAGCGCGGCCAAAGCCGGCTCTTTGTGCGCGGCATCGCGGTGGACGCTAGCCGCGGCCGGTTTCTTCACCGTACGCTTGGCGGCCGACGAAGCGCGCGCCGGCGCGGCTTGCGTGTCCGTACCCAGCCGGAAGCGCTTCACCATGGCCTGCAGTTGTTCTGCGCTGGAACTGAGTCCCTGCGCCGTCGAAGACATCTCCTCGGTCTGCGACGAATTGGCCTGCGTCACCTGGTCCATCTGCAGCGTCGCCTTGTTCACCTGCTCGATCCCGGAGGCCTGCTCCTGCGACGCCGCCGCGATCTCCGCCACGATATCGGTCACCCGCTTGACCGACTGCACGATCTCTTCCAGCGTCTGCCCCGACCGGTTCACCAGCTCCGAGCCGTTCTCCACCTTCCGCACCGAGTCCTGGATCAACCCCTTGATCTCCTTGGCCGCCGTCGCGCTGCGCTGCGCCAGGTTCCGCACCTCGGTCGCCACCACCGCGAATCCACGCCCCTGCTCGCCCGCCCGCGCCGCTTCCACCGCCGCATTCAACGCCAGCAGATTGGTCTGGAACGCGATCTCGTCGATGGTGGTGATGATATCGGCGATCCGCTTGGACGATTCGTTGATCTCTCCCATCGCCGTCACCGCCGACCGCACCACCTCGCCGCCCTTCTCGGCCGACTGCCGCGATCCGGACGCCAGTTGGTTGGCCTGCCGCGCGTTCTCGGCATTCTGCTTCACCGTCGAGGTGATCTCTTCCAGACTCGAGGCCGTCTCTTCCAGGCTGGACGCCTGCTCCTGCGCTCCGCTGGAAACTTCCTCGGACGCCGCCGCCAGTTGCTGCGCCGCGTCGGACACGTTGACCGACGCGTCGTTCACCTCCACCAGGGCCTGCCGCATGTTGGACACCGCCAGATTGAGAGCCTTGGCCAGCTGTCCGATTTCATCGTGGGTGTTGGCTTCCAAGGTCACGGTGAAGTCACCCGCGCCGACCGCTCCCAGTACGCGCACCGCTTCGGCCAGCGGGCGCGATATGAGCCGCGCAATCACGATTCCCAATCCCAAAGCGAGCAGCACCGCCACCGCCACGATGCTGATGGTTTCGGTTCTGGCAGTCTCGAATTCCTGCTCGGCTTGCTCCACCTTGTCCTTCATCCGGCCCTCTTTGTAGTCGGAGAAGTCGTTCATGATCTGCCTGCCTTTTCCGAGAGCCGCGACCAACGCCGGCAGGCGAGCCAGGGCCTGCTGACGCTGGCCGGCGCGCTCCTGCTCGATAATCTGGTCCTCGACGGCGTACAGTTCCTTGAAGACGGCTAGGGCATCGGATGCCTTGACTCTGGTCGCTTCCTGGAGCAGGATTTTCCGAAAATCTTCGTAGCGGGTGTAGAATTTCTGCCGCTGCGCCAGCGCCTCTTGCCGGTGCTGTTCTATCTGGGCTGGATCGGTGGCGAGCAACAGCCCGCGAACCTCTACCGCGGTGGAGAGCATGTTGGCGTTGGCCCGCTCCAGGTGCATGGCCCCCAGTGCGTGATAGTGGTGCAGCTCGCGCAACTGCTGCTGGATTTTGGTCATCCCGTGAATTCCCAGGTATCCCATCCCGCCCACGATCAGGGCCAGAACTCCGAAGCTGAGTATGAGCTTCGTGGCTGTCCGTCGATTTCTAAACCATTGCATAAGTCACTTCCTTCTTCTTGATATTGATTGGGCCTAGTTGGCGCCCGATTGGGCCGCCACTTCTTCTTCCGTCAGCAGCCGGTCCATGTCCAGCAACACCACCAGCTTTTCGCCCACGCCGGCCATGCCGCTGATGAAACGCGTGTCGACGCGCTCGCCAAAATCGGGCGCCGGCCGTATCTCGGCCGAGCTGATGTTCAGCACATCGCTCACCGCGTCCACCACCAGACCGGCTACCTTCTCGTTCACCGTGACCACGATGATGACCGTGAACTTGGTGTATTCCACCGCTTCCATGGAAAACTTGGCGCGCAGGTCCACCACTGGAACCACGGTGCCCCGCAGATTCATGACGCCCTTGACGTGCGGCGGAGCGTTGGGGATGTGAGTGATGGCCGAATAACCCTTGATCTCCTGCACCTTCAGGATCTCGATCCCGTACTCTTCGGCTCCCAACGAGAACGTCAGAAATTGACTGGCTTCGCCGGCGTTGCCGGCCTGGCTTTTGTCCGGTCCTACAGCTTGCATTGCATTGCTCTCCATTCCGCGTGTTGATTCCTCACTCCTCAGGCCGCCAATCCCACGCTTCCCGCGCGGCGCGCCACTTGTGACAACCCGCCCACGTCCAGGATCAAAGCGGCCCGGCCATCGCCCAGGATGGTGGCTCCCAGAACGCCTTCCACTTTGCGATAGTTCGCCTCCAGGCTCTTGATGACCACTTGCTGCTGCCCCAATAACTCATCGACCAGCAGGGCGAAGCGTTGACCTCCGTGTTCGATGATCACCGTCAGGCCCTGACATGGATCCTGGACCTGGGTCGGTATTCCAAACAGGCCGTGCAATCGCAGCAGCGGCAAAGCCTCGCCTCGAACCAGCGCCACCTCGCCGCGGCCGGCCACCAGGCGTACCTGCCCGGCCGCGGGCCGGATCGACTCCACGATCGCAACCAACGGAAGCACATAGGTCTCAGAGCCCACCTTGAGCAGCAGGCCGTCCAGAATCGCCAGCGTCAGCGGCAAACTGATCCGGACCGTGGTTCCGCGCCCCGGCTCCGAGGCCAGGCTGACGGAACCGTTCAGGGCTGCGACATTCCGCTTGACGACGTCCATGCCCACGCCGCGGCCGGACAGATCGCTGACGGCTGGTGCGGTCGAAAATCCCGGCGCAAAAATCAGCTCCCGGACTTGATCCTCGCTCAGAGAGTCGCTCGCGCCGATCAGGCCGCGCTCCAGCGCCTTGCGACGGATCGCATCGGTATCCAGACCCCCGCCGTCGTCGGAAACCTCCACGATCACGCTGCCGGCCTGGTGCGAAGCCGCCAGCCGGATCAGCCCTTGCTCCGGCTTACCCGAGCGGCGGCGGTCCTCGGGCGACTCGATGCCATGATCGATGGCGTTGCGGATCAGATGCGTCAGCGGGTCGCCCATCTGCTCCACCACGCTCTTGTCGAGCTCGGTGTCCTCGCCGGCGATCTGCAAGCGCACGTCCTTGCCGAGTTGTACCGACACGTCCCGCACCAGCCGCGGGAAGCGGCCGAAGATATGTCCGATCGGAAGCATGCGCACGCTCATCACGCGCTCCTGCAACTCCCGGATGTGGCGCTCCATCACCGCCACGGCTTCCTGGAGCTGGCTCAGCCGCGGGGTGGAGAAATGGTCGGCGATCTCCTTGGCCATGGATTGCGCGATCACCAGCTCGCCCACCAGATCGATGAGCTTGTCCACCTTGGACGTGGCCACGCGTATGGATGCCTCCCGCGCGTTCGCCGGCGTCTGCTGGGCGGCTGCAGCGGGCGTTGCCACCGGGGCCGCGGCCGGCTCCGTCCCCGCACTTTCGACCTGGATGCGAATCTCGGCGCCGTCTTCCACGAAAGCGAAAATGTCGCGGATCTCCTGCTCGGTCTTGCCGGTCAGCACGCGTACGTTCCAAGCCAGGTGGCACTGCTCCGGATCGAGCGAGGCGAGGGCAGGCAGCGACGCCAGGTCGATTTCCACCTCGGCCGGTTCGCCGATCTGCGCTAGGTCCCGAAGAACCAGCAGCGGATCCATCCCTTGCGCGAAGATCTCGGCCGCTGGCCGGAAATGCACGCGATACTGGCGCCGCCCCGATTTTCGATCCTGCTCGCGAACCCGCCCCGGGCTGTCTGCGCGCTCCGGGCTGGAACGCTGGGCCACATACAACTCGCCCAGCACCGCTTCCATCCGGGCGGGCGATGCTGTTCCGTCGGCGGCCGCCGCCAGCAGCTCGCGCAGCACATCGTTGGCTCGCAACAGCACATCGCTGTGCTCCGGTGTAACCGTAATCGTGCCGGCGCGCATGCCGTCCAGCAGGCTCTCCAGGGCGTGGGTAAACCGCGCCACGTCCTCCAGGCCGAACATCCCGGCGGCTCCTTTGATGGAGTGCGCCGCGCGGAAAATCGCGTTCAGCAGCTCCGGATCGAACGAGTTCTGCTCCAAACGAAGCAGGCCCGCTTCCATTTCGGCCAGGTGCTCGGCAGCCTCCTGGAAGAACGTCTCGCGAAAACGGCTGAGGTCGATTTGCATGGCTCGGTTCTCTTCGCTCATGGCAGCACTCGCGCGATGGTGGCCAGCAGCTTTTCCGGATGGAACGGTTTGACGATCCAGCCGGTCGCGCCGGCGGCCTTGCCTTCCTGTTTCTTGGAATCCTGCGATTCGGTGGTCAGCATCAGTACCGGAACCCCCTTCATCCCGGGCCTGCTGCGCACCTGCCGGATGAAGGTGATGCCGTCCATGACCGGCATATTCAAGTCGGTGACGATCAGGTCCACGCGCTGGGCGTCCAGACGGGAGAGCCCGTCTTGTCCGTTGACGCCTTCCACTACCCCGAAGCCAGCCTGCTTGAGCGTGTAAGCCACCATCTGCCGCATAGAAACCGAATCATCCACGATTAGTATTGTTTTGGCCAAGATTCCACCTCTAGAACAACTCCACGCCATCCGTTTCTGGTAGGCTGGCAGGCTTTTGGCCACCCTGCGCTACGCGCTCCGATTGCATGGTGTAGCGCGCGGCCAGGCGTTCGCCGACCGTCTTACTGCGTTCCGCTCCCAGCACCGGGGTTTCCAGCTTCAGGTACTCCAGTGGCAGATGCACGGTTTTACGCATGTCCGCCAATTCGTCGGCGACATGCCCCAAACGCTGAGCGACGCGATCTTGAAACTGCAGCGCCATGATGGACCGCGAGATGTCGTCGGCCAGCTGCTCGCCTCCCTGGATGGCCGACGTCAGCCCGGCCTCCATTTCGCCGTGCGTGCGTGTCAGTTCTCCCAGCGCGTTCTCCAGTTCGCCGCGTGTCGCTTCGAGCGTCCCCACGCTCATCCGCGCCATCTCTTCCAGTTCTCCGGACGTGGCGGCGACCGTGGCGCGCAACTGCTGCATCTCACCGACTACCGCTTCGGTGATCTCTTCGGACTGGCGGGCATGCGCCGCAATCTCGTCCGCCACCACGCCAAAGGCGCCGCCCTGGTCGCCAAAATGCGCCGCTTCCACTTTGGCGTTGAGGGCCACCAGCTTGCTCCCGAACGCGATCCGGTCGATCTCGCCCAGCGCCTTTACGATCACGCCGGCCGACTTCTCCAGAGTCTTCATGCGGTCGATCAGTTGCGAGGAGATCTGGTGGCCGCGCCCGATCTGCTCCCGCAACTGCTGGAGCGAATGCCGCGAGGCCTCCAGCACGGTCTCGATGCCCGATCCCTGACCCGCGCCGAGCAACTGGTTGGCCGCCGCCACGCTGTCGCGCGATCGCGTCGCCATGCCTTCAAATGCCCCGCACACCTGGACCACCGAGCTTTCCACTTCCCTAGCGGTCTCGCGGATCTGCGCTTCCAGCGCCGGAAGATGCGGCCAATGTCCCGCCACCTCGTCGGCGAGTTCCGCCAAGCGGCGCCCCCGCCCGCCGGACAGGCGGGAGAGTATGCAGCTCCAGCCCTTCATGTCTGCCGCTTTCGGACCGCTCGACGGCGTTTGCGCGGGCGAGCCGGCTCCTCCACCGGTTCCGCGAGCATTGGTTCCGCGAGCACCGGCTCGGCGGGCACGGCGCAACTGACTTCCGGCGCGCCGCCAAAGTGACCAGTCAGTCCGGCCCAGGTCAGGTACTTGCGCACCTGCTCGTTGGCTCCGGTAAAACCGAACGACCGGCCGGCCCCCTGCATCGCCGCCTGCAGCGCCAGCAGGATCTGAAGCGTGCAGCCATCCAGATGCTGGGCCTGGCTGCAATCCACCAGTACGTTCCCGGAATGGTCCGCTGCCTCCAGCGCCGCCTGGTGCAGCGGTTGCGCCAGTTCCAGGTGAAAGCTCCCGGACAGTCGAAGCACGCAAGTGGAACCTTCGACGGTTAGTTTGAATCCGGCATCGGACAAATCCACAGTCCCCTTCCGCGGCGGCGCTCCCAGGTGGAGAGCCGCGCACAAGAAGACTTATCGGTGAGTTGAGGAGCACCTTGAATCGCCGCTCAGAGCACGTGGCCTGTAAGACACTTGACTGACTCGACACCGGACGAATCCTGTGTGCTATCCTGTAGCAGTACAAAAAGAGATTAAGGTTAGACGAGGAGTATCGATTCGAGCATGGCTCTGGCGACCGATTCAAAGCAGTCCGTAGTTGCAAAGTACAAGCTTCACAAGACCGACACCGGCTCGCCAGAAGTACAGGTAGCGATCCTCAGCCAACGCATCAAACAGTTGGAGGATCATTTCAAGGTGCATAGCAAGGACCATCACTCCGTTCGCGGATTGTTGTCGATGGTCGCGCGCCGGCGCCGCCTTTTGAAGTACCTGAAAAGCCGTAACCCGGAAAGGTACAAGAACCTGATACAAAGCTTGGGCATTCGCCGTTGACGCCCGGGCTCAGGTAACCCGCCCCGATGGGCGCTCCCTTCAGTTCACTCACTCCAAAGTCTCCTCTTAATCGCGAACAGGCCAGGCAGAGAGCCGCGCCTGGATTAAAAGGACATTCAGATGTTACAGACAGTTGAAATCGACCTGGACGGTCAAAAAATCACGCTGGAGACGGGAAGAGTCGCCAAGCAGGCCAATGGGGCCGTGCTGGTCCGCTCCGGCGATACGGTGGTGCTGGTCTCGGCTTGCTCCAATGAGCAGCCCAAGCCCGGAGCCGCTTTCTTTCCACTCACGGTGGACTATCGTGAGTACACTTACGCTGCCGGCAAGTTTCCCGGTGGCTTCATCAAACGCGAGGGACGTCCGTCGGAAAAAGAAATCCTGACCTGCCGCCTCATCGACCGGCCCATCCGCCCGCTGTTCCCGGAGGGCTACATGAACGAGACGCAAGTCATCGCCATGGTGCTGTCGGCCGACCCGCAGAACGACCCCAATACGCTGGCCATTGTCGGCGCCGGGGCCGCGCTGGCGATCTCCGACATTCCCTTCGCCCATGTGCTGGGCGGCGTGCGCGTCGGCTCGGTGAACGGCAAGCTGGTCGCCAATCCCACCTACGCCGAGACCCGCGAAGCCAAGATCAGTATCATGGTGGCGGGCACCGAAGAAGGCATCGTCATGGTGGAGGCCGGCGCGCAGCATGCCAGCGAGGCCGAGGTTCTGGAAGCCATCGATTACGGGCACGCCTGCTGCAAGAAGATCGTGGCCGGCATCCGCCAACTGGTGGCCAAGGCCGGCAAGCCCAAACGGACCTTCACTCCTCCGGACATCAATAAAGAACTGTACGCGCAAATCGAGAAACAGATCCGCGAGGAACTGACCGACGCGCTCAACACCAAGAAGTACCAGAAGCTGGAGAGCTACCAGCGCGTGGACAATGCCCGCAGCAAGGTGGTCGAGCCGCTTCCCGAGGACCAGAGCGAGGAAGGCGGCGACCTGTTCGACCGGCTGAAAGAGCGCATCTTCCGCGACGAGATGCTGAAGGGGCGGCACCGCCCGGATGGCCGCGCGTTCGACGAGATCCGCGCCATCGACGGCGAAGTGGGCGTGCTCCCGCGCACGCATGGCTCGGCGCTGTTTACCCGCGGCGAGACGCAGGCGCTGGTCACCGTAACGCTCGGCACCAAGGACGACGAGCAGCGCATCGAGATGTTCGACTTGACCCAGACCTCCAAGCGCTTCATGCTGCACTACAATTTCCCCCCGTTCAGCGTGGGCGAGGTTGGATTCATGCGCGGCCCCGGACGCCGCGAGATCGGGCACGGCGCCTTGGCCGAGCGGTCCCTTACGGCCGTGATCCCCGACGAGAAGCAGTTCCCCTACACCTTGCGCGTGGTCAGCGACATCCTGGAGTCGAACGGTTCCAGTTCCATGGCTTCCGTATGCGGCGCCACCCTGGCGCTCATGGACGCGGGCGTGAAGATCAGCGATCCGGTGGCCGGAATCGCCATGGGCCTGGTCATGGAAGGCAAGGACTACGCCATCCTCACCGATATCGCCGGCGCCGAAGACCACTACGGCGACATGGATTTCAAGGTGGCCGGCTCGCACAAGGGAATCACCGGCCTGCAAATGGACATCAAGGTTCCCAACGTCACCACCCAGATCATGAAGGAAGCGCTCGAGCAGGCCCGGCGCGCGCGGCTGTTCATCCTGGACAAGATGACCGCGGTGATCTCCGAACCTCGCAAGGAGATGTCGCAATACGCGCCGCGCATTTACACCTTGACCATCCCGACCGACAAGATCCGCGACCTGATTGGGCCGGGCGGCAAGATGATCCGCAGTATCGTGGATGAGACCGGCGTCAAGATCGACGTCGAGGACGATGGCACGGTCAAGATCTTCGCTTCCGACGGAGAATCGGCCAACAAGGCCATCCAGAGAATCACCGACATCGCCGCGGTCGCAGAACCCGGGAAAACGTATCTCGGCAAAGTGGTGCGGATCGTCGAATTCGGGGCGTTCGTCGAAATCTTCCCCGGCACCGACGGGTTGCTGCACATCAGCGAGATCTCGGAGAACCGCGTCAAAGCCGTGCGCGACGAGCTGAAGGAAGGCGATCAGATCCTGGTCAAGGTCCTGGCTTTAGAAGGCAACAAGATCAAGCTCAGCCGCAAGGCGGTGCTGCGCGAACAGCGCGACAAGTTGAAGAAATAGGCGGCTCCTCCTTCTGATCGGGGCTTCGAGGCCGGTGGCCCTGACCGCGTCGCCGGCGTTTGCGATACCATTGAGTCCGGTGCGGAAGGCGATCTCAGGATTGATCTCGGTTGTCGCGTTCATGCTATGCGTGTCGATCGTGGCCGCGTCCGTCGATCCGCTTCCCGATCCGCCGGCCGTCAAACCCGAACGAGTGGACGTCAAAGCGGACTGCCTCGGCGAACCGCACGCCGGCGTCCCCAGTGCCTGCGAGGACGCCAGCCTGGCCAATTGCTGCGCCGTCGTGCGCTGGTTCGCATGGCGGCATATACTCGAAGCCGAGCGCTGCGACAATCGGTTTCTCCTGGTGCGGCACGCCACGGATCCGTCTCCTCCGCTGGCCGCCTGATTCCCAAGTCCACGGTTGTTCGTGGGGTTTCTCGGGTATCGGAACGCTCCCAGTCAGCCGGCGAGTCGCCGCACTTGACCTCAGAGGGATAGCTGCCGGTCCCGGTTCCCCGCGTCAGTAGCAACTCTCTAGAAGCAAGCGGACCGCGGTTCTGTCCGAGAGAGAATCTCAACGTGCAAACTTCCGAGATCCTCAGAGCCTGGGGCAAAATCCTCAAAGGACAGCGGCCCTCACTGTCCATCGAGATCACGCGGGAGTGTCCTCTTCGCTGTCCGGGATGCTATGCGTATGAAGACGCGCATCTGGGCGGCGGAGTCACACTGCGGGAGCTCTCCGACTACAAGGGGTCAACGCTGATCGATGGGGTCCTGGCGGTGGTCGATCTGCAGAAGCCTTTGCACCTGTCGATCGTGGGCGGGGATCCCCTGGTGCGATACCGCGAGCTCCAGATCCTGGTTCCGCAATTGCTGGATCGTGGTATTCACGTCCAGATCGTGACCAGCGCCTTCCGGCCTCTGTCGCCCCAGTGGGCGTACCTGCCCCACATGAACGTGGTCGTTTCGATCGACGGTTTACAGCCCGAGCACGATGCCCGCCGAGCTCCCGCGACTTACGAACGAATCTTGAAAAACATCAAGGGCCAGCGGATCACGATCCACTGCACCATCACCGGTCAAATGATGAAGCGCCCAGGCTATCTCCAGGAGTTCCTGGAATTCTGGACGCCCCGGTCGGAGGTGAACAAAGTGTGGTTCAGCATTTTCACTCCGCAGTTGGGAGACCGCCTGCCGGAAATGTTGACACCCGCCGAACGCCTCCAGGCCATTGCGGAAATGACCGAGTTCCGCAAGAAGTTTCCCAAGCTGGATATGCCCGAGGGACTCATCCGGCAATTTGCCGCGCCGCCACACAGTCCGGCCGAGTGTATATTCGCCCAGACCACCCAGACACTGTCGGCGGACCTTAGAACCCGGATCGTTCCCTGCCAGTTCGGAGGGAGTCCGGACTGCCGCTCCTGCGGCTGCGTCGCCTCCATGGGATTGGCCGCGGTGGCCGCTCACAAGCTGGGCGGTTTCATTCCGGTGGGAGCAATCTTCAAGGCTTCGGTCAAGATCGGCCAGGCGGTCTCCCGGCTCGCCACCGCCGAAGAGCCAGATCACCAGTTGCTGCGGGTGCTGCCGTCAACCCGAGAGAAAGTGTTCGAGGAGCAAGAATTTGTCAAACGTGAAGGATGAGATCACCTCGTTGTTGGAACTCTCCGGACGCATCGGCCAGAATGCGTTATTGACGCAGGCCAGCACGGGGAACACCTCGGTAAAGCTGGGGAACGTTTTGTGGGTCAAGGCCTCCGGCACCTGGCTCGCGCATGCCAGGCAGCACAACATTCTGATGCCGATGGACCTCGAATATGCCCGCGAGTGTGTCCGCCGGAATGTCGATCCGGCCAAGAAACACCCCAGCGCTTCGGAAGACCACCCCGGCCCTTCCATCGAGACGGCGCTGCACGTCGTGCTGCCGCATCGGGTAGTCATCCATGTTCATTCCGTTAACACGATCGCCTGGGCGGTTCGCGAGGACGCCGAGGCGTGCCTGGCCCAGCGCCTGGCAGGTCTGCGCTGGCGATGGATCCCTTATGTGCCCTCTGGCCTTCCCCTGGCGATGGAGATCGAACGGGCGCTATCCGGCGCACTCGACGCGGACGTGTTCGTCCTGGGCAATCACGGCCTGGTGGTCGGCGGCCCGGACTGCGCCGCCGCGGAAGCCTTGCTGTGGGAGGTGGAGCGCCGTGTGGCCACTACGGCCCGCCGGGCTCCCAAAGCCGATTGCGCCGCCCTGGAACGGATCGCTCATGAGTCAGGCTGGCATTTGGCCGGGAACGTGACGGTGCACGCGCTGGCGACCGACGCGGTGTCGGCTCGAATTCTTGCAGGCGGACTGCTGTATCCGTGCCAGGCGATTTTTTCCAACTGCAATACGCCGGCCGTGTTCAGCGCGGTTCCGTGTCCGCAGCCTGGCGAGGCCAGCGAGAGCCGGCACAGCGGGCGTCCTTTTCTGATTGTCCAGGGATGCGGCGTGGTATTCAGCCAGACCATCACCCCGGCCGAGGCTGCGATCCTCAATGGCCTCGCGCAGGTAGTCCGGAGAATTCCCGCCGACGCCCCGGTTCGCTATCTCACCGAGAAAGAGCTCGCCGACGGCCTCAGCGTGGAGGCCTACCGCTATCGCGAGCTGGCCAACCGCCAGGCGCACAGTCTAACGCACGCCATGGTCCGGGCCAGTTGATACACTGAAGATCCGTCCCAACCTTTGTGCCATGCAATTCGTCAACCTCGGCTCGAGCGGCCTGAAAGTATCCCGCATCTGCCTGGGCGCCATGACCTACGGGTCCAAGCGCTGGCGCGAATGGGTTCTGGAAGAAGAGGAGAGCCGCCCGTTCATCCGGCGCGCGGTCGAGTTGGGTATCAACTTCTTCGACACCGCGGACGTATATTCGCACGGCGTCAGCGAGGAGATTCTCGGCCGTGCGCTCAAGGATTTCGGCCCGCCGCGCGACCGGCTGGTGATCGCCACCAAAGTCTTCAGCCCCATGGGAGACGATCCGAACCTGCGCGGCCTGTCGCGCAAGCATATCCTGCATTCCATCGACGACAGCCTGCGGCGCCTGGGCGTGGACTACGTGGATCTCTACCAGATCCACCGATTCGACTACCACACTCCCATCCGGGAAACCTTGGAAGCGCTCGACCAGGTGGTGCGCTCGGGCAAAGCGCGCTATATCGGCGCTTCTTCCATGTTCGCCTGGCAATTCGCGAGGATGCTATACACCTCCGACCAGTTGGGGCTGGCGCGATTCGTGGCCATGCAGAATCACTACAACCTGATCTATCGCGAGGAAGAGCGCGAGATGAATCCGCTGTGCCGCGAGGAAGGCGTAGGGCTGATCCCCTGGAGTCCTCTGGCGCGCGGTTTTCTGATGGGTAACCGGCGCAAGGAGGATTTCGGCGAGACCGTCCGCTCCCGGACGGATGAGTACGCGCAACGCATGTACTACCAGGATTCCGATTTTGCCGTGGTCGACCGGGTGACCGAGATAGCCCGGAGGCGCGAAGTTTCCAACGCCCAGGTCGCCTTGGCTTGGGTGCTGGCTCAGCCCGGAGTCACGTCGCCGATCATCGGAGCCAGCCGCATGCAGCACCTGGATGACGCCATGGCGTCGTTACAACTCAAGCTGGAAGAAGGGGAGCTGAAGGCGCTCGCCGAGCCTTACCAGCCGCACCGTGTGCTGGGACACTTCTAATACCGGCCCCGCTGAATTTGATTGGGACCTAGTGAGCGGATACGGGAACAGCTTTTTTGCGGGCGGCCCGGCGCTTTTCAACGGGAGGCTGGCGATCGCTCTTCTTGAGCGCGGACAACGCGATGGCTAACACGAATTTCTTCTCGCCGTGATCGTCAAATTTGATGACGATGTGCTCCTCGGTACATGAAATCACTGAACCCAAGCCGTACTTGGAGTGTTCGATCTGCGCGCCTGGCGCGAAAGCTGGTTTGCTGGCCATAGGGGGAAGGGTAATGCCTCAATATCATGATAACATTTTGTTGGTGTTTTGTCCCAAGCCGTTCCGGCGCGGCGATTCAATGGAACTTTTCGCCGCCTGACGGGTGAAACATATAAGGGACGCTGGGCCTTCCGTGGTTTCCCATCACCTTAGGCCGGCCGTTCCGAACTTACCCGGCTATTAAATCACGATCACGTATGTTGAAACTGGCACGAGTAATCCTTCTTTTCCTGGCTGCACTGGGCGGGCCGGCGGCCGCTCAAGTCTTCGATAACACCGGCAACAACCTGCTGAATGGGACCTATTACTTCCGCCAAGTCGCCTACAGCTTCGGCCAGGGCCTGTCTGCCGCGGCGTACGGCAACATCAAGTTCGATGGCGCCGGGAATTACCAGATTTTCGGCGCCATGGAGATCGACAGTAACTCCGGCTTTCCGCAACCTTATTCCTCCAGCGGCACCTACTCGATCTCCGCCAGCGGTTTCGGGTTCCTCTCCAACCAACTCCTGGGAAGCCCCACTTACGGAACCATTTCGAACGGCATCTTCATCGGCAGCAGCACCGAAAGCGGGTTCAACGATCTGTTTATCGCGGCGCCTGTCAACGGGCAGAGCGCCGGAACATTGCAGGGCTCTTACACGCTCGCCTATATCCATCCGCTGATTCCCTTCGACGCGCTGCTTCAAATGAGTCCCAACGGAGCCGGAACCGTCGGAACCGTGGCCGTGAGCGCCTACCAGGTCGACCCAGCTCCCATCAGTCAGTCCATCACCGGAGTGAAATACATCGTCAGCAACAACGCGTTTGTGCTTACCTTTCCGAACTCGCAGACCAACGTGCTGGTGGGACAAGAGTACTTGTATTCGTCGCCGGACGGCAGCTTCGTCTTCGGCGGGTCGCCGGTGGACTTCGACATGTTCGTCGGAGTGCGCAGCGGATCGGCGGGCACTAACTTCGGCAACGCTCTGTATTACCAGGCTGGACTGGACGAAGACGTTACTCAACTGGCCGCCCAGTCAGTGGGCTTCGATAGCTTCTATGGATCGTTCAACGCAAACAACGGGGTCATCGTGGGACACCAGCGTGTCCAGGCGAACTCCGTGGTTTACGGCTATACCTACGACGACACGTATCCGCAGAACACCAATGGCGACTACAGCGATACATTCACCTCCGCCCGATATTTCGGAGGGAACGGCGGAGCGGTGCGGATCGGCCTTGGAATCGGACCGTTGCTCTCCATCTCGGTAGCCGTACAGGCGCCTAACTTCAGCCACTCCGGCGTGTATCTGAACCCCACCGGCGTGGTGAACGCCGCCAGCTCCGCTCCTTTTACCGCGGGTGTGGCGCGAGGCGAATTGATCACCTTGGTCGGCACCAACATCGGGCCCAGCACCCTGCAGGTGGCTGCCGACGTTCCTTTTCCCACCAAGCTCGGAGGCGTGCAGGTGATGATCAACAATGTTCCGGCGCCCATTTACTATGTAAGCCAGAACCAGATCTCGGCCATCGTGCCCTATCAGACCTCCAACATTGCCCAGATTCAGGTGATCAACAACGGCACTCCATCCAACGCCGTGACCGAGTTCGTGGTTCTAACCGCGCCGGGCGTGTTCACGCAGCCGGCCGGCGGAGTGGGCTATGCGGCGGCGCTGCACCCCGATTTTTCGCTCATCACGCCCTCCAGTCCGGCGCAGCCCGGTGAAACGATCGCGGTGTTCGTTACCGGACTCGGAGACGTCTTTCCAGCCATTCCGGACGGTTCCGCCGGGCCATCCCCGAGCTTCAGCACCGCCACCAATCCGATCTCGGCCGGCATCAACGGCCAGACGGCGACAGTCACCTATTCCGGCCTGGCGCCGGGGCTGGCCGGCTTATATCAGATCGATCTACAAATCCCCAGCGGTCTTACACCGGGCGACAATTTCTTGGAAATTTCCGGACCTGACTCGTTTGCCGCGGAGGCCTTGATCTCCATCGGCTCGGGGGCTTCCTCGGCCGAGGCTCAGCCTGCCGAGGCCCGCGTCCTGGCGCGGCGCAACATGCCCACGGTTTCGTTCCGGCCCCGCGGACCCATGTTTCCCACTCCCTAACAGCCATGGCTCGGCAAGTGGGCGTGAACCCAGAACGCCGATTCCGAGCCACGACCGTTAGGGAGTGGTTGTGCCTGATCCCTTCCGGCTTGGACCTATAATGGGAACAGCCGTTTGGAATGGAAGCCCTTAAGAAGAAGCTCGAAGAAGAGATTGCGGCGCTCGACAACGAACTGCGGATTCAACTTCCGCGCGAAATCTCCAAGGCCCGCGCGCACGGAGATCTGAGCGAAAACGCCGAATACCACGCCGCCAAAGAGCGCCAGGGCATGGTGAACGCCCGGCTGGGACAGCTTCGACAGCGCCTGCGCGAGCTGTCCATGATCGACATGACCCGCATCCCGCGCGACCGCGTGGGACTCGGCTCTTCGGTCAAAGTGCTGGACCTGCAGAAGGACGAAGAGATCACCTATCAACTGGTGACCAGCGAGGAAGCCAACGTCGCGGCCGGCCGGATCTCCACCACTTCACCCATCGGAAAAGGGCTGCTGGGCAAACAGGTGGGCGATACCGTCAAGGTGACCATTCCAGGAGGCGTTCGCGAGCTGGAGATCGTCCAGTTGACCACCATCCACGACCAACCGGCATGATCCGCAATCGGGTAGAATCGGAAAGGGCCGTACGGCAATGACATATACCCGCGCGATCGGCACGGCGTGCAACAAGGTGATTCGGTTGATCGTGCACGGGCTGGCCCTCTCCAAGATTCATCCCAACGTTCTGACGTTTCTGGGGCTGGTGATCAACATCGCCGCCGCGGTTCTGCTGGCGGCCGGCCGTTTCCGAACCGCCGGCTTCGTCATCATCGGCGCCGGGCTGTTCGATATGGTGGACGGCCGCGTGGCCCGCGAAACCAACCGCGTGACCCGGTTCGGCGGCTTCTTCGATTCCGTGCTCGACCGTTACTCCGACCTGGCCCTGCTGATGGGCCTGCTGGTGTACTACGGAATCATCAACCGGCCTTTCTACGTGGTGTTGACCGCCATCGTCATGGCCGGTTCGGTGATGGTCAGCTACACCCGCGCGCGCGCCGAGAACACCATCCCCAGTTGCAAGGTCGGCTTCATGGAGCGCCCCGAGCGCGTGGTGCTGCTGATCATTGGGGCTCTGTTCGATCGCATGGCGCCGGTGCTGTGGGTGATCGCGGCGTTAGCCAATATCACAGTGATTCACCGCATGGTTTTCACTTATCAGGAAACCAAGCAGCTGGAGGACGCGCAACTCGGCCGCACCGTGGTTCACGAGCGTTCGCCATTGTAAACTCGGGCGGCTGCCAGCCGCGCTCAAACCACCGCGGAGCTTCTGGGCGCAGCTTCCATGCTGTTCTCGTTGAAGCTGTACCCAAATCCCCGCACCGCGCGAATGAAGGCGGGATTGGCGGGATCCGGTTCGATTTTCTGGCGCAGGCGCAGGATGTAGACGTCCACGGTGCGGTCGGTCACCGCGCGGTCATGGCCCCACACCGAGTCCAAAAGCTGCTCGCGGCTGTACACCACGCCCGGCCGGCTCATCAGGAACTCGAGCAGGCGGAATTCGGTCGCCGTCAGCGCGATTTCGATCCCGCGCAGCAGCACCCGGCAACTGGCACGATCCAGTTCGAGCGCTCCGGCGCGGATGGTGCGGGCCGGCGCGGCCTGGGTCCGGAACTGATTCTTGATGCGCGCGATCAATTCGCGGATGAAAAACGGCTTGACGATGTAGTCGTTGGCGCCCAATTCCAGTCCCAGGATGCGGTCCGTTTCCGAAACCCGCGCGGTGAGAAATATGATGGGCACGTGTCCGAGTTCGGAGTGGCCGCGCAGGCCCTTGCAGATCTCCAGGCCATCCGAATCCGGCAGCATGATGTCCAGGATGATAAGGTCCGGCCGCTCCCTGCGGCACAGCTCCAGCGCACCCTTGCCGGTCTGGGATCCGGCCACGGCAAAGCCATCCTTTTCCAGGTTGTACTTCACCAGGGCGAAGAGGTCCGAGTCATCCTCAATTAGAACGATTTTCTTCATGGCTTCGAGGCAGGCTTCACTACGAAGGTACCTTGATTTAGGTTACAAAATCATGACGGCCCGGTTAAAGCTTGCTGAAGTCAGGCCAGATTCGCAATAACGGCATCCGTGAATTCGCTGGTGGAAGCGCCGCCGCCGATATCTGGTGTTAAGTGCTTCTGGTCCGCGTAGACCCGCTCGATGGCGGCTCGTAGCCGGACCGCGGCTGCCTGTTCGCCCAAATGGATCAGCATTAGAACCGACGACAGCATCAGCGCCGTCGGATTCGCGATGCCTTTGCCGGCGATGTCGGGAGCGCTACCGTGCACCGCTTCGAAGACCGCATCGCGGTCGCCCATGTTGGCTCCCGGCACAACTCCCAGGCCGCCCACCAATCCGGCCGCCAGGTCGGACACGATGTCGCCATACAGGTTGGGCAGCAGGAGAATGTCGAAGGTCTCCGGGCGGATGACCAATTGCATGGACGCATTGTCCACGATCAGCTCCTTGTATTCGATCTCGGGGAATCGCTGCGCCACTTCGCGGCAGCATCGCAGAAACAACCCGTCGGCCAGCTTCATGATGTTGGCCTTGTGAATGGCCGTCACCTTCTTGCGGCCGGCCTTCTTCGCGAAATCGAAGGCGTATTCGGCGATGCGGATGGACGCCACGCGGGTGATCACCTTGAGGCTGGTCACCACATCCTTCACCACCTCGTGCTCGAGGCCCGAGTAAAGATCCTCGGTGTTCTCGCGAAAGATCACCATGTCGATGGTGACGTCGTCGAAGCGGGTCTTGACGCCGGGCAGGGAATGCACCGGGCGGACGTTGGCGTACAGATCGAACTGTCGGCGCAGAGCTACGTTGACGCTCTGAAATCCGCCGGCGATGGGCGTGGCCACGGGACCCTTGATGCCCACGTGCGTCCTCTCGAGCGACTCGATCACGTGCGGCGGGAGCACTTGCCCGGACTTGACGATGATGCCGGCATTCAGATCGGCGCGTTGCCAATCAATCGAAACGCCCGTCGCGTTGACAGCGCGGACCGTGGCTTCGGCGACTTCCGGACCGATGCCGTCTCCTGGGATTAGCGTAACGGGGTGCGACACTACTACCATTGTATGGAATGAGTGCAATCCAACGTGCGTTGATCAGCGTGACCGACAAGAGTGGCATTGTAGATTTCGCCCGGGGCCTTCGAGACCTGGGTGTGGAGATTGTTTCCACCGGTGGAACCGCGCGCGCGATTCAGGAGGCGGGCGTCCAAGTGCGCGAGGTCTCCGAGCTGACCGGCTTTCCTGAGATGTTGGATGGACGCCTCAAGACCATCAACCCTCGTATCGCGGGCGGCATTTTGGCGATTCGCGGGAATGCCGAGCACATGAAGTCGCTGGCCGAGCACCAGATCGGGACCATCGACATGGTGGTGGTGAACCTGTACGCGTTCGAAAAAGTGGCCGCCAAGCCGGGCGTCCACATGGCCGAGCTGATCGAGAACATCGACATCGGCGGGCCAACGCTGATCCGCGCTGCGGCGAAGAATTATCAGGACGTCGCGGTGGTCACTTCGCCGGACGACTATCCGGCCATCCTGCAGGAGCTGCACGAATGCAAGGGACGACTCTCGGAAGCGACGCTGTGGAGGCTGGCGCAGAAGGCGTTCACGCTGACGGCGGCGTACGATCGGGCCATCAGCACGCGCCTAGCTTCGGTCGGCGTCGAGGAACAGTCGGGACTGCCGCCGTTCCTCGATATTCGCGCGCCGCGCGCGCTGGATTTGCGCTATGGCGAGAATCCGCACCAGAAGGCCGCGCTGTATTCCAACCGTCGGGGCGGAATCGCCGGAGCCGAGCAGTTGCAGGGTAAGGAGCTTTCCTACAACAACCTGGTGGATCTGGATGCGGCCTGGCAGTTGATCCAGGAGTTCCATCAGCCGGCAACCGCCATCATCAAGCACACGAATCCCTGTGGGTGCTCCGAAGGAGCAAGCCTGGTGGAAACGTATAAGCGGGCGCTCGAGGCCGATCCGGTGTCGGCGTTCGGTGGAGTGCTGGCGTTCAACCGAGTCTTGGACGAAGAAGCGGCGCGCGAGGCCGCCAAGCTGTTTGTCGAAGCCATCGCCGCGCCCGACTACGAGGCCGGCGCGCTGGGCGTGCTGGCTTCCAAGAAGAACCTGAGGCTGCTCAAGGTGCAGCCTGCGCCCGCGGACGAGCCGGTGGTGAAGTCGATCAGCGGCGGATACCTGGTGCAGACCGCCGACACGCATCGCCTCCAACGAGCCGAGTGCAAAGTAGCCACCGGGCGCGCGCCGACCGAGGAAGAATGGCGGGCGCTCGAGTTCGGATGGAAGGTGTGCAAGCACGTAAAGTCCAACGCGATCGTCTACGCGCGCGCCGGCCAGAGCGTCAGCGTGGGCGCCGGGCAGATGAGCCGCGTCGATTCGGTGAAAGTGGGAGCGATGAAATCGGTGCTGCCGCTGAAGGGAACCGTGCTCGCGTCGGACGCTTTCTTCCCGTTCGCGGACGGCATCGAAGAAGCCGCCAAACACGGGATCACGGCGGTGATTCAACCAGGCGGGTCGGTGCGCGACGAAGAAGTGATCGCGGCGGCGAACAAGCTCGGCCTGGCGATGGTGTTCACGGGTATCCGCCATTTCCGGCATTGAGTCTCGTGGGGCGGGCAATCCTGCCCGCAGCCGGCTTTCAGCCGGCCTATTCGGCCATGCACGAGAGAGCCGCCTAAAGGCGGCTGCAGCCAGGATTGGCTGCCCCACAACTTAGTTCAGAACTCTTAGCTCCTGCGCCGCTTGGGTATTGTAGAATTCGCGCAAGCGGCGAGCCGCAGCCGGACCGATTACCTTGGCCAGTTCCTCCGGCGATGCTTCGCGCACGCGCTCCAGGCTGCCGAACTCGCGCAGCAGGCGCGCGATCGTTTTTTCTCCGATTCCCTCAACCTGCTCCAGCTCCGATGTCAGCCGCGCGGCGTTGCGGCGCGTGCGGTGGAACGTCACCGCGAACCGGTGCGCTTCATCGCGAATCAACTGGATCAGGTGCAGCACCGGCGAATAGTGGTCGAGCTGGATCGGTTCGTTCTCCTGTCCGAAAACGTAGATGATCTCCTCGCGCTTCGCGATCGACGCCAGCGGCTGGTTGATGACGCCGATGGCCTCCAGCGCCTCGGCGGCGGCGTGCAACTGTCCGAGCCCTCCGTCCACCAGGATCAGGCTCGGAAAAGCCTTCTTCTCCTCCAGTAAACGCGAATAGCGGCGCGTGATCACCTCGCGCATGGACGCAAAATCGTCGTTGCCCACCACGGTGCGGATGATGAACTTGCGGTAGTCCGACTTCTTCATGCGCCCGTCTTCCCACACCACCATGCTGGCGACTTTGTCGGTGCCCTGAATGTGGGAAATGTCGAAACACTCGATGCGCTTGGGCGGCTCGGCCAGGCCCAGCACGTCCTGCGCCGCCTCCTGGATCGCCTTCGAAGACGGCTTCATCACGCGGAAGCGCTGATGGAAGGCGTGTTTGGCGTTGGTTTCCACCAGGTCCAGTAGAGCTTTCTTCTGGCCACGCTGGGGCGTCTGGATCTCCACCTTGCGCCCGCGCCGCTCGGTCAACAGGTCCTCCAGTTCCTCGCGATCGTCGAAGTCCACCGGCACGTGGATGCGGTTGGGGATGTAGGGCTGGTCGAGATAGATCTGCTTGAGCAGCGAGGAAGAGAATTCAGGCGGCTGGAAATCGAACAGGTCTTCCCAAAAATACTCGCGGCGATCGACGATGCGTCCGTTGCGCAGGTGAAACAAATTCGCTGCCACCAGCGGCGGCTCGGCGTAGTAGGCCAGGATGTCGATGTTGTCGCCGTCGGCGGCGGCGATCTTCTGCTTCTCTTCCATCTCGTCGACGGTGGAGATCAGGTCGCGCAGCGCGGCCGCTTCTTCAAAGCGCGTGTCTTCGGACGCCTCGTCCATCCGGTGGCGCAAGCCTTTCGCGAGATCCTTCAGGCGGCCTTCCAGGAACAGGCGCACATCGCGAACGGCCGCGGCGTACTGTTCGTCGGTCGTCAAACCCTCGACGCACGGCCCCCAGCAGCGGTGGATGTGATACTCCAGGCACGGGTGTGTGTGGTGCCTGGTGAAGTCCACTTTGCAGGACGGAACCTTGAAGTGCCGGTGAATGAAACTGACCAGACGGTGCGCCAGGTTGCCGGGAAAATACGGCCCGAAGTAACTCGATCCGTCCTTGATCAGCCGGCGCGTGACGTACACGCGCGGATATTTTTCGCTGGTCAGCTTGATGTACGGGAAGGTCTTGTCGTCGCGCAGCAGGATGTTGAAGCGCGGCTTCCACTGCTTGATCAGATTGTTCTCGAGCGCCAGCGCTTCCTTGTTGTTGTCGACCAGAATGTATTCGATGTCGCGCGCTTCCGAGATCAGCGTGCCGGTCTTGACGTCGGCCAGGCGTTCATCGGAGAAGTAGCTGCGCACGCGGGACCGCAGGTTCTTGGCCTTGCCCACGTAGATGACCGTGCCGTGCTCGTCCTTATATAGATAGACTCCCGGCAGCAGAGGCAGTTGCGCCGCTTTGTCGCGAAGCTCCATCGGGTCCACTTCTATTGTCGCAAGCCGGTCAACGAATGATTTATGATTTGAGCCATGCTGGTGAACAGCGGTACCGTCGACATTCCCGCGGGCGGATGGCCCATGCGCATGTTCGTGGCAGCGCCCCGGGCGCCCGGCCGTTACGCAGGCATCCTATGCTACTCCGACATTTTCCAGCTCACTGGACCGATGCTCAGAGCCTGCACGCGACTGGCGGGTTACGGGTTTGTCATCGCCGCGCCGGAGATCTATCACCGCATCGAACCAGCCGGCGCCGCGATCCCGTTCGACGACGCGGGAAGAACCCGGGGGCTGGAGAACGCCCGCAAGACTCCGGTGGCGCACTTCGACCAGGATCGCCGCGCGGCGCTCGACTATCTGGCCACGCATCCGCAGGTGGCTTCGGGGAAACTCGGCGCGATGGGCTTTTGCATCGGCGGACATCTGGCGTTTCGCGCGGCGCTGGAACCCGATGTGCGGGCCACGGCCTGCTTTTACGGCACCGGCATCCACGATGGCAAGCTGGGACTGGATGAGGATGCCGGTTCGCTCGCGCGCGCCGGCGAGATCCGCGGAAAGCTGCTTATGGTGTGGGGGGCCGAGGATCCGCACGTGCCTGAGCAAGGCCGCGCGGCCATCGATGCCAAGCTGCGCGGGACCGGAGTGAACTATTCGATCAAGCTCTACCCGGCCGAACACGCCTTCATGCGCGATGAAGGACCGCGCTACG
Organism: Terriglobia bacterium; assembly: GCA_020073265.1. GTDB lineage: Bacteria > Acidobacteriota > Terriglobia > Bryobacterales > Bryobacteraceae > Palsa-89. Next base: position 97,142 of record JAIQFN010000014.1, read on the forward strand.
ATCCCGAAGCAACCGATCGGGCCTTTGGCGACATGATCACGGTGTTTCGTGGCGTTTTCGCGTCCTAGTTATACTGAGAGCGTGGTGGGACGCAGCCTGTTGCTGGCAATGTTTCTGGCCGGCGCGGTGTGGCCGCAGCAGCCCAAGACGCTCCAGAAGTCCAGGCCCGCCGATCAACCCAAGGCGCAGCAGCAGGAGCAAGAGCCTCCGGAAGAGGACGAGAGCCTCAAGCCGAAAGTATACGCCTTCAATCCGCTCGAAGCGGAACGGGACTTGAAGGTCGGCAACTACTATTTCAAGAAAGGCAACTACAAGGCCGCTGCCAGCCGGTTCCGCGAGGCGACGAAATGGAATCCGGCGTACGCGGAGGCCTACCTGCGGCTCGGCGAGAGCGAAGAGAAGATGAAGGACAAACAGGCGGCGCAGGAAGCCTACGCGAAATATCTGGAGCTCGCTCCGGACGCCAAAGACGCCGAGGCGATCAAGAAGAAGCTGGGCGGTAAGCGCTAGCCGTTCACCACTGCGTCGCCTAGCCCGCCAGCGGCAGGCGCTTCCGTTTCCGGTTGGCTCGCTGGCCCTGCATCACCCCCAGCACTCTTTTCAAGCCCTTGTCCCAATCCGGAAACAGATCCACGTATTGAATCTTCTTGGAGATCCGGCCGGGCACCACGCAATCCTCCAGGCGGACCGGAATGAAGAAGATCTCATCGAGCGGCACGCGGGCGGCGCAAGCCAGCGCGTAACGGAGTTCGCTGTGAAAACTGCCGCGCTTGGTGGTGGATCGGCGAGAGAAGCAGGCCACGAAGAAGTCCGAGGACTCGATGGCCGTCTCGATGGATCGCGGCCAGTTCTGTCCGGGCATCAGTTTCTTTTTGTCGAGCCAGGGGCGAAAACCATGCTGCTCGAAAGCCAGATAGAGCTTCTTCGACGCGGCCAGATCCTCCTCGACGTAGGCGATGAACACGCGCGGTTTGGTTGGAGCAACGAAACGGAACCCTTGATTGCGTCCTGGTAAGAAGGTGCCGAGACCGTCTATGTCGACCGCGCTCCCTTGCTCCAAAGCGTGACGCAGTATTCGCGCTACATTGCGCCTCAACTCGCCGTTGGCGTGCTGGTCTTTCTTGGATGCGGACAAAAGGCGGATCGCGGCGTCATCAAGCCCTCGCCTCATCGGGACCCTTTCTTGGACTGGCCGAGCCCCGCCGCGAGGTCACGGTCGAACTGAAAATCCTCCTCGCGTCCGCGACGAAAAGTTCCCAGCCCAGGCAGCGACGCGCTCTGTCCCCGGCGGACTCTTCTGAAAAGATCGCTCACGATGCGATCCAGTTGGTCGGCGGCGGAGGCGGTCGAAATGCGGGACTCTTTGGCGAGCTGGCGGGCAAGCTGCTCTTTCTTCATTGCAACCAGATCATAAGGGATGGCGGGGAACTTCAGCTCCGGCCGTCAAGCAGTCTCGCGGCGTAAGTCCATCCTCTTGAACGAGCTAGGCGTATACCACTGGCGTGGCTGGGCTGGTGAACGCTCCGGCAGGCGTTATCGAAATGAAGCCATTTTAATAGCCGCTTAAGCCGAAGTTCATGTAGGGCTGAAATGATAGGACCGGAAGTTAATGCATAGCTTCTAACACGAAGGAGAACGTTCAATGAAGAAATTGATGACCTTGATGCTCGGCCTGTCCCTGGTTATGGGATCAACCGCGTTGTTCGCGAATGGCAAGGGCGCCGCCCAAGAGGAAAAGAAGGAAAAGAAGGCAAAGAAGAAAGGCAAGAAGAAGAAAGGCGACAAGAAGGACGAAGAGAAGAAGGGCTAACCGCCTTAGCTCCAGCTTTCGTTCGATCCTCGTCGCGCATGCGTCCCCTGATCAGGGTGGTTCATGCGCGACAAGTTTTTGCGGCCGGCCGTGGGCTAAGCTGTGAGTGAGTGAGCATAGCGCGCCAGGAGCAGATCCGAAACCTGACGGAAGCGCGGCTCGATGTTCTGGTGGTCGGCGGGGGCATCAACGGCGCGGGAGTACTTCGCGACCTGGCCTTGCGCGCCCAGCACGCGGGTCAGGAGCTGCGCGTTGGCCTGGTGGAGCAAGGCCACTTCGCGTCCGGCACCAGCGGCAAGAATTCACAGCTCATCCATGGCGGCCTGCGGTATCTGAAGTATCTGCAGATCCACCTGGTGAGGGAAGCACTGCACGAACGCTCCGTCCTGCTCAGAATCGCGCCTCAATTCGTACAGCCGTTGAAGTTTCTGCTGCCGATGTATGGCAGCACGTCGCGGCTGCTTTATGGAACGGGGTTGTGGCTCTACGATCGGCTGGCCGGGTCCGACGCCATCGCGCAGCATCGGATGATTTCGCGCGGAGAGGTGGCGGGGATGGAGCCGGGACTCAGGCAGGACGGCCTTAACGCGGCTGCGATTTTTTGGGACGCCGCGGTACAATCCGCTCGATTCGTGGTCGAAAACATTTTGGACGCGATCGCGCATGGCGCTTGCGCCGCCAATTATGTGAAGGCGACGGCCTGGCAGCGCGAAGGACCCGAGACGTGGCGGGTGGCCTGCGAGGATGCGCTCACGGGCGAGCGATTCGAGATTCACGCGCGCAAGCTGGTGGACGCGAGGGGAGCCTGGATGGATGGCCAGGCTCTGCGGCTGGTGCGAGGTTCGCACATCGTGATCCCGCGGGTAAGTTCGGGCGGCCAGGCCATCGCGCATTTTGAACCCGATGGACGGATCGTGTTTCTGATTCCGTGGGGGAGTGAAAATCAGCTCACCTTGGTGGGAACCACGGACGAGGATCATCATGCGTCGCCGGAACGGGTGCACATCTCCGCGGCCGAGCTGGAATATCTCGCGGCGGTGGTGCGGAAGCTTTTCCCGGAGCGGAGGGACTTGGCGCCGGTATCGACTTTCAGCTCGCTGCGATCCTTGGTGCGCGCCGGAGGGAGCTCGCCCACCAGCGCGAGCCGCGGTCACAAGATTTGGAATTCGCGCGATGGCATTCTGCATGTGGCCGGCGGCAAGTACACCACCTACCGGCGGATGAGCGAAGAGGCGGGTGATCAGGTCTGCCGCGAGGTTGCGCCGGCACTGGCTCAGGTGCACCAGACCGAGCACAGGCCCTTTGCGCGAGTGGACCGGGAGATCGGGGGGGCGATGGAACAACGTCTGTCGGATTATTTGTTCGTTTCGACGTACCTCGGCTACGAACGGCGTTGGGACGCGGAGGCATTGGCGCCGCTGGCCGAGGCGCTGGGACACAAGCTCGGCTGGGACGAGAGTCGCGTGCGCCAAGAGGTGGACGATATAATTGAAGCGGCAGTTCCAGTCGGGGCGTAGCGCAGCCTGGTAGCGCACCTGCCTTGGGCGCAGGGGGTCGTGTGTTCGAATCACACCGCCCCGACCAATAGAATCAAGGGTTCGGTGAGATAAAGCAAATCAACCCGGACCCACCAGAAAGCCTTCCGAAAGCCGATCCACCGGCCGACCACCTCTAGAAAGCTGCGCCACAAGGAGCCATCCGCGCCGGTCCGGGCAAGGATTCGGCCGTCCTGACGCCGGGCGATGCCGCTGACAGCCGCGCTGTGGTGGCGCGGCGGGTCCGGGCAGCGAGCGGGGTTTGCTGTGGGCTTGGCATTGTCAAGTTGGGTGACGAACTGAAAGACTGGTTTGATGAAGAACGATAGGTCGCCCTACCACGGTTACCGTTTCCCTCCGGAAATCATCAGCTACGCCGTCTGGGTTTACCATCGTTTCTGCGTGAGCCTCCGGGACGTCGAGGATCTTCTTGCCGAACGCGGAATCATCGTCTCGTATGAAGCAATCCGAATCTGGTGCCAGAGGTTCGGTCCCGACTATGCCCGAAAACTGAACCGGCGCCAGGGCCGGCTCGGCGATATTTGGCACTTGGACGAAGTCTTCATTCGAATCAACGGACAACAACAGTATCTCTGGCGTGCCGTGGATCAAGATGGCGACGTAATCGACATCCTGGTTCAGCCGCACCGTAACCAGCACGCCGCAGAACGATTCTTTCGAAGGCTGCTGCGTGGCCAAGGGAGAGATCCATTGCGCATCATCACCGACAAACTCAGAAGCTACTCGGCCGCGATGCGAACTATCTTATCCGGGGTGAACCACAACACGGAACGATACGCCAACAATCGCGCCGAAGCCTCGCATCAGCCGACCCGCCAAAGGGAACGGCAAATGCGCCGCTTCAAGTCTGCTGGCCAAGCGCAACGGTTCCTCTCCCTCCATGGCGTCGTCCAGAATCTTTTTCGAGTTGGACGCCATTTATTGAGTTCGCCGAATCACCGAATCTTGCGATCGCGATCCTTCGCGGCCTGGCAAGCCGTGACAGCAGCCTGAGAGACTCTACAACAACCGAGCGTCAAACGATCTAAAATGTTCAATGCCAGCCCAACTTGACAATGCCAGATCCAGACATGACCGCCGTTTCCAGATCGTGACCGTTCCAGATAAGCCGGAATTCTCGCACGTTTGCAGGTCGCGAGGAACGCCAATGAATCTTCTTGCCAGGTCGCCTTGTCGAAGTCAGCCGCGAGAAGCCACCAGGTCTCATCGACTAGCAGAGGGTAGATCCCGATCCTCTTCTTGCCCGTCAAATGCTGCCGAATGACTTCGTCGGTTACAGCGTAGAGCGTGCGAGTTTCCCGATCCACTTTTTTGTGATCCTCCGGGCGACTGGCAAGCACCGCCTGCCAGTCCTTCTTGCCCGCGGGGCGATAGGCCCACGTTCCGTCCTTCATGCGCCATCGCTCCGCGTAGACGTCCTCCCGCCCGCGGAACAACGATCGAAACAGCGCCACCTTTGCCGCGTTGTCCGACAGCGTTCCAACTTGAGAGATATCCGCGGGCGCCGGCAGGTACCGTTCGCTTGGAGATTGCAGCGCCTCTACTTCAGGTAGTGGGATGGAATGCTGTGCGAGGAGCGCTTTCAGTTGGCGGGCTTCTTCCCGGAGGCGCTGGCCCTCTGCAAGGGCGCTCTCTAGTCTGGCTCGAAGATCGCGCAGATCTTGCATGAAAGCAGGCTGTGCAACAACGGCACGCCGTCAGGAATGTTCAGGGTTGATTACCGAGAACCCCTCGTGTCCGGCAACCTCACAGAGTATCGTATCCGCCGCGACAAAATGATCCACCAACTTCTGATTCCGCAATTCCAGCGCCACCGCGAGTTGAAGAGCGTCCAAGGCACGCAGACGCGAGGCGAACGCGTAACGCTCCACTGGCAATTCGGCCCCAGCAAATTCCGCCTCACCGATAGAGAAAACTTCTAGTTTCCCGGTGGCAATGTCTGCTCGAAATTGGTGCAGGAAATGCGTCTGCATCGTCGCGGCTAATGGACTGTGTTCGCACTTTGATCGCGAACGCAGATATTGGTTCCGCTATGGTTAGGCGGGCGACTCGGACTAGGCTGTCAGCCGTGTTAACGATCTGATCGACGAACGGTGTGCCGTTCTCCGGGTGATAGAGTTTCACCAACGCGCTGGAATCGAAGAAAAAGCCAGCCAAAGATCAACGTTCCCCGCGTTCGGCGATAATCTCCGCAGCCATCGATCCGGGAATCTTGGCAAGCCGTCTCCGTACTTCCTCGATGCCAGGGGCCCCCTGGGTGTCCAGTAGTTCTCTTTTTATCTTTTCGATGTACTCGACAGCCAAGCTGGATCGGTCGCGAGCCGCGTCTTGAATGACATTCACGAGTACGTGCTCGTGCTCTTTCAAGTCCAACGGCTGCAGCGGCCGCAGCACGCCATTCTCGTAGACGGCGTCAACCTGGAGCGGCATGCCACTATTGTACAGCCGAAGCTCAGTGTGCCCAGAGTTCGTGTTGTAGGGTGTTGCCCGTTGAGGAAGTCGACAGCTACGATTCTGACTACAGCGCCCTACTTTCTCTGTAGACGATTGCTCACAACGCTTTTAGAATGTGCGTTTTACCTACGAGAAATTGGGCGTGCTCCGATGCCTTGGGCGCAGGGGGTCGGGCGTTCAAGTCGCCCCGACCCGACCACATGAAAAGCGGCGCGAATGCCTGATTCCGATGGCCCTGGAATTCCGGAAGCATGGCTCTACGCCGTTCCCCGCCGTCCACTGCGCGAGCGCGCGTCCCGTTCACGGTGGGTTACATCACGACCATCGCTTGGGGAGGGCGACGGCTTAGGGCAGAGGCGAGTTTTCGCTCAGCACGGCCCGTGCGGAACCGTCTACGTAGGCTTGGTGCCGCGCTCCGCCGTAGGCTCCCACGCGACTCCCGCATAGGGATGATGATCCCTTTTTCTATTGACCCTGCTCCAAAATGCTTTGAGCGGAAACCTTGCGCCCTCTAGCATGATCTTCCGGCTGAATTTTGAGTTGCCGCCCGCGCGCTCCCAGAATACAATCGGAAACTCGCAAAAGCTGACCGCGCGCTGATGCAGGTTGAATTTCATTTCCATGAGGAAGGCATAACCCTCGGAACGAAACACCTGCAAATCGAGTTCCCGGAGCACACTGGTCTGGTAGCCGACGAAGCCCGCCGTCATGTCGTGCACGGGAACACCCGTGAGCAGCCGCGCATACAGGTTCGCGCCTGAACTGAGCCAGCGCCGCCGCACGCTCCAGTTCTGGGTGCCCCCTCCGGAAACGTAGCGAGATCCTACCACTACCGGATACTCGCGCAACAACGCCACCATAGTGGGTAACAACTCGGGCGGGTGGGACAGGTCCGCGTCGAATTGAATCACGTGATCGGCCAGGTTTTTGCTGACGATCTCTTGCATTGCCTGGCGGCAGGCGGAGCCGTATCCTAATTTCCCCTTTCGCACGAGCAATCGAATCCGGCGGTCCTGCTGCTGGATGCGATGGATTTCTTCGGCGGTTCCGTCGGGCGAATTGTCGTCCACGAAGAAGATACTCTCGCTCGGAGCGGCCTTGCGAATTCGGCTAACTAACTGCGCAACGTTGTCTCGCTCATTGTAAGTTGGAATGATCAGCACTACGAGAACCTCCCAGATATTTCTGCCCAGCCTCTGGCAGGCAGCCGACTCCTCTTAGCCGGTCAGCTAGTGTTCCTAACGGACTCTGACGGGGCAGGTAAAATATCATGCCGCCGTATTCGCAATACCGTTGGTATGACTCCGCGACAGAGGCCAGCAAAAGTGGCGATAACGCGACGCCCCGATAAGAGAAATCGTCTGCAAACGTGATGGCCGCGTCGAATTCCTGGCTTCGAATGCGCTGGGCTAGCGGTCGAGCATCGAGTTCACCCAGTTTTTCGAGATAAGAGAGGAGAAAAGGCTCAGTCAGGATAGGACGCGCCCCGTGCATGGCCAGAATGGGCACGGTCGAAAAAACCTGCTTATCACGGACAACTTCGCCGATCGCCAGGATTTCGCCATTGACTTTCGCAACACGGTTGCCTTCGTACCTGGCGGAGTGATAGGCCGATCTCAGATTCGATTCTGCGGGGCCGGCCAGCACGAGCAAGGCAATGAAAATTCCGGCGATGGGCAGAGGCCGTGCACTGAGGCGCAGCGCGCTGTAGACGGCGAATGGAGTCACGGCGAAGCAGGCTTCATAAAAATAGTTGATCGCGCCCCCCGCTTGCACGTCCGTGATGGCGGCAACAGCAAAGGAGGAAGCCAGGAACGTGATCAGGAGCCGCCACCGACTCCATCGACGGCCGAAAACGAGTGGAAGAGCAGTAACGCCCAGCAGCAGGACGGGCTCGTGCAGAACCTTGGTGATGATGGCGAAAAGTCCCGGGTAGTCGGTCAGAGGGTGACGAAAGGTCAGAATCTGCGAGAGCATCCTGGGTTCCCGAACTGCGAAGAAGAAGTAGCCTCCCAGACACATCGTGCAGCCAGCAATTGAAAAAGTCGCGCAGTCCCGCCAACGGCGGCGGGCGAGCAACCACAGGAATCCGGCGCTTAGAGCAGCTACGAACGTAAATTTGAAATGCATCGCGAGACCAGCGGCTATTCCGGCGAGCATGGGTGCATAGCCGATTCTCGATAGCAGGAGTCGAATCGCGAGGAGGCTAAACACGAGTCCCGGGAAATCTCCGCGCAGCATGAGAACCTTGCCTTGAACTGCAGCGAAGGAACAAGCCAGCGCAATCCCCCAGAACCAGGCGTAGCGGGTAGGGATCAGCGAGCGCGCAATGGAAGCAGTCAGAATCGCGCATAGCAGGAACGAGATCAGTTCCAGCACGCGCGGCAAGAAGAAGGGATTTCCGGACCGGATGAAACGCCCGGGAAGCGACAGCAACATGTACACCGCGGGACTATAGACGGTTGGAACATAAGGAGGCTGGGATGTGTCCTGATAAATTCTTCCGGTGTCTTGAAGCTGCTGGACGCCGTGGAGAACATACACGTCTCCATATCCGCCTTCCTGAAGAAGAAAGAAGTGTCCGGCTTCCGCGGCTACCAGGGCAAGCGCGGCGCTGACGCAAAAGATCAGCAGCGCGTAGTAGACCGGATAATCTCTGATCGAAACGGGCCGGCGGTGAGTATTCGTTGCCTTGGCCGGCGGTTGACAGTGCACCGGAACGGTGCGTTCAATCCAGGTGACTCGCGTTTGCATGAGATTTTCGAGCGCTCTGGTGCGTCAAGATCACTCGGCCCGCACGATACATGCGAACATCTGTGCCACCTTCAGCTTTTCCGCCCTGGCGTCGGGGAGATCTTCCGCGTAGCGAGTAGTCTCGGACTCGATGAGGAAGCCTTCAGAGCGCAACAGGTCGCGGATGGCTTGGGGATGCTCAAATAAATAGATATGATCCAGGGTAGGTGCGTTCACCGGCGCTGAGATAAAGGCCCGGCCTTGTGGCGCAAGCATTCCGCGGATCCCTTCCAAAAGTTTGCGAGGCTGCTCCAGATGCTCGAGAATTTCTCCAGCGGCCACAAAATCGTACAAGCCGTCTCGCGGGAATTCGAAAATGTCACATACGTGATAGTCGATGCGTTCGGCAGGGCTCATTCCGCGCGCCAGTTCCATGGAGGTTGGGCTGATATCCACCAGCGAGAAATGGGTGCCCTGCGAGAGCAGTTCCACGGCGCTTGAAATGTAAATCGCATGGCCGCCCCCGATTTCCAAATAGCGGCCGATCCGATCTGCATATTGCGGCAACTGCTCGCAGAAGAACTCCAGCCGCGCGTACTGTTCGGGCCAGAGGAACTGACTGAACACGAGGCCGGCCATGTACCACTCCATCACCCCGGGATTGGCATAGACGCGCCTCTCCACCTCCACGAAGGAGCTGCTGGCGTAGCGGCCGGTGCGAAGAAACTCGAGACGCTCCTGGATCAGCGCGTCGTGCAGCTTCAGATGGCAGTCGATGCCCCAATCCAGGTTTTTGTGACTGGCTGCGAGGAACTTCTCAAAGCGAGCCAGGAACCGCTCGGCCCGGTCGAAGAAAAGGTGGTCCATGCGCGCCAATCGGGTTGCCAACTTGCTACCGTATTTCGGAGACCGTTCCGTAATCCGTCGCAGAGTGCGGTTCAGGACCGAGAGATCAGATAAGCTTGTTAAGCACAAGCCGGTTCGGTCCATTGCCGTCTGCAGAGGCTGTGTGGCGGCCCAAGACAGTTGAGAATCTCCGCCGGCAGTTTTTTCCACCGGCATGCTGTTGCTAAGTGTGCTCTGGGACATTGCGGTGAACCTGTAGCTTCGCGGCAACCGCCGGCGGCGCGGATGCTAGCCGGCTTAGTCACTCACGAATGGCGAAGAGAGTCGTCGAGCGCCGCGCTAATGAACGGCACTCTCCCTAACACGGTGATGCCCTCCGGTAGCTCCCATTCACCGAGCAGGGCATTCTTTCTTGCTTCTCTGGCCATGGCGCAGGCGATGCCGGTCGCCAGGCTCAGCAGGACGCCGAGCGCATAGAGAAACGGGCGTTTCGCGCCGATGGGTCGCACCGGTACCCGGGCCGGATCCAAAACGGTGAAGCGCTCGGCCTGCTGGCGCTTTTCCATTTCAGTCGCCATTCCCGCGGACAGCTTCTTGTCCAACAGCGATTTGTAATTGGCCTTGGATATTTCGTAATCGCGCGTCAACGCCGCCATGTCCTGCTCGCGCAGGGGGACGCTGTTCACTCTGGCTTGATAACCGGCGATGTCGCGGAGGATGGCACGGCGCTCGTCCGTTCGGGTCTTGAGTTCTTGCTCGGCCAACGCGAGCTGGGACTGGAGCGCCTCCACACTGCCGTGTTCGCGAACGAATTCTGCCTGCTCCTGGCTGCGCTGGAATTCGATTTCCGACTGGAGCGCCCGCATTTTGGGGTGTTTTGGAGTGTACTGGGCGCTCCACAGATCGTACTGGTCCTGCAGAACGTCGGATCGTTTCTTGTACCCGCCCGGATTGCCGCCGCTCTGCTTGGTGCGCGCTTCGCCAGCCTGGTTTGTGACTAAGCGTTCGGACGCCTCCGCCATTTTCAAGTCGCTTTCGAGCGTTGTCTTCCTCTGCTCAGCACGGCTAATCTCATCTTGGTTTCCTTGCAGTTCCATCTGAAGACGGTAGAGCGCGCCCAGCAGCGCCTGTTCTTGTTGAGGAAGTTCTCCATTATGTTCGGACTTGTATTGACTTACTTGCTCTTCCAAGCGGTCTAGCTTCTTCTTCGCATCCTGGAGCTGACTATCGATAAACTCCGCCGTTCCTCGAGCCTGGCGCTCGCGAGTTACCGAATCCTCTTCAATAAAGAGACTGGCCAACTGGTTGGCCACCTGAGTGACCAACTCGGGATTGGTCCCCTGGAATCCCACGTGAAAGGCCCCCGGCTGGTCGCGCGTCCATCCTTTTTCCGGCTTAATAGTAATGTCCTTGCGCATGAGCTCAACTACTCCGTCACTGCCCATGGCCTTGGTCTCTTGCTGGTACAGTCCGAACTTTGCGACAATCCGCAGCAGCCTGTCCGAACTCAAGATCCGCTCGCTGATGCTGGCTAGCCGGTCCTGAAGTTCTGTGCTCACTTGGGAAGGGACATAGGCATCGGGGATCTTCTGGGCCTCAACGAGGATGAGCGCATCCGAGCGATAGACCGGCGGCAGGCGCCATACGAACGTGCACCAAGCGGCGGAGACGATGAGGATCACCGCGATGACATACCACCGCTGCTTCCACAGGGTCCACGCGATAGAAAGCGGAGCAAATTCAGCTTTGATCCCGAGGGCTTTTGTAATGGTCATGGTAGTTTGAGGCAACGAATGCAAGACGGAGCTATTGGGTTCCTGAATACTTTCTGCTGAAGAACCGGCTCACTGCGATCAGAGCCGTCCCTAACAGAACTATCGAGGCGGGTTCGGGTAGCGAGGGATCCGACGCGACTCTTCGCCCAGAACCCATATCGAGGCCTGCTTGTAGACAAGCCGGGCCGCTGGAGCAGAAATCCGCGGCCTTGGAAGCACCTGTGTCAATTGAAATATCAGGCTTACTCTCGACAGCGACGGACCGAAAGCCATCGCCAAAACACATCCAGACCGAAAGCAGCCAGACCAAGCTCGCCAGGAATGGCAGAACTACTTTTCGCATTTTGTTTACGCCCCCTGTTGCGCGAACATGTGTCCGGGCGGCGCGGCTGGCGTCCGGCCGGCCATGGCGGTGAGGCATACCTCGTACGTTTCGGCCGCAACTCGATCCCAGCCGCGGCGGAACTTGCACGAAATGGAGGTTTCATCCCAAGCGCGTTGGAGGGCGCAGCGTAACGCCTCCGCGAGCGCCGCCGATTCGCGAGGTGGAACCAAAATGCCACTGTCGGAATCAATCAGGTCCGGAATGCCTCCCACATCGGTAGCGACGACCGGGCGGCCGCAAGAAAGCGCCTCGATCACCGCGTTCGAGCAGCCCTCAGCATAGCTTGGCAGGCAAAAGACGTCACACGCACGGAGCCAGCGGGCGACTTGCTGCGAATCACAGGGGCCGACGAACGATATCCGGCGCCCGAATTCGGAATCGAACGCTCGGCGTTCGAGCGTTTCACGGAACGCACCTTCGCCCACGCATGCTAGCGTCAGCTTCCGATGAGAGGGAAGCAGGCTGATGCACGCATCGAGCAATTCCGACAAGCCTTTGGTGGGCGCTATCCGGCCGACGAAAACGATCAACTGGACATCCGGATCGATGCCGAGCTGTGTGCGCGCCTGGAGCCGGTCCCCCGGCGAGAACACGGACGTATCGCACCCGTTGAACACCGCGCGCGTGCGCTCCCGCGCAGCGCCAAACCGGATTGCCTGATCCTGCAACTGACGGCTGACGGCCAGAACAAAAGACGCACGGCGCAAAGCTCTTCTCGTCATCCGCTCGCTGATCGCGTCCGGAATGCGATTGAGGTCGGACCCGATGGCGCATAGAATCACCGGGATTCCCAGGTCCCTGCCCGCAGACACCGCTGCATAGCCTTCCGGATAGATACCGTAGTTGAGAATGGCATCCGGCTTGAACCTCTTCAGATGTGGCAAGACCTGTCGCGCGCACATAGCTCCGTTGATGGGGCGGCTCAGCAACGGCAGCGCGGGGTATAGGATGTAACGCGTTCGCAGATCGGGAGGCGAGTAGCTTGGATCGGGTCTGACATAGGTGAAAGTTCGCGGTTGGAGATACGACGGATACCGGGCCAGTGGACACAACACTTCGATATCCATCCAACGCTGC
>JAIQFN010000126.1 GCA_020073265.1 Terriglobia bacterium
CTACATCAAGTCGTTCATGGACGACGCCGCCGGAAAACCCGGCCTGGTGCTCCAGTTCGACGGACACTCCAACGACGCCGGCTTCATTACCCGTTGCGAAGCCTATCTCGACAGCAAAGGATTCCTGCGATGCTCGCCGTCCGCCACCGCCACCTAACCCGCAAGATCAGCGCCGCCAATGAGCTGGCCGGGAAAAAGGTCTACATTCCCGCCATGGCGCAGGGCAGTGTGGAGGCCTTTGCTAGCGTGTTCCGCTGGCTCGGCATCGACGCCGCCCCCACGCCGCCCTCCAACGAGCGCACGCGTGAACTGGGCGCCAAGAATACTGCGGGCGACGAATGTTATCCCGCCAAGGTCACGGTGGGTGACTTCCTGCGCATCGTCGAGCAACCCGGCTTCGATCCGCGCCAGACCGTGTTCTTCATGGCCACCGCCGACGGCCCCTGCCGCTTCGGCCAGTACGCGCCCTTCCTGCGCAAGCTCCTCAACGAGGCCGGCTACCGCGACCTGCAAGTCTTTTCGCCCCACAGCAAGAATGGTTACGAAGCCCTCGGCGACGTTTCGGGACCTTTCCTGCGGGCCTCGTGGCGCGCGCTGGTGTCCGCCGACCTGCTGCGCAAAGCCCTGCTCAAGACGCGCCCGTACGAAATCACCGCCGGCAATACCGACCGCGCCTTCGACGAATCGCTCGCCGACCTGTGCACCACCATCGAGCACAGTTGCGCCGACACCAAGTGCCAGCTCAAGCAGATCGTGGCCTCGATGGAACGCGCCCGCGAACGCTTCCGCCGCGTTCCCGCCCGTTACGAGCGCAACCTGCCGCTGATCGGAGTGGTCGGCGAAATTTACTGCCGGCTCAACAACTTCAGCAACGACGACCTGGTGCGCAAGCTCGAAGGCTACGAAGCCGAAGCCTGGATCAGCGACATCATGGAGTGGATCGCCTACACCAACACCGAACAGGTGCGCCACCTCAAGCTGGAGGGCCGCGCGTGGTCGCTCCAGATGGGCAAGACCCTGCTGCGCGATCACATCCAACTTGGCGACGAGCACGCCCTCGCCGCGCCTTTCCACGAGGACGCCATCGGCTACGAAGAGCCGCCGATCGACGAAGTGCTGCGCCTCGCCGAGCCCTACCTGCCCGTCTCCGGCGTCATGGGCGAGATGGTGTTGAGCGTTGGCAAGGCCGCCTACCTGGCCAAGCACGGCGCCGACGGCATCATCGACATCAGCCCCTTCACCTGCATGAACGGCATCGTCAGCGAAGCCATCTATCCGAAGCTGAGCAAGGACTATGGCGGGATTCCCATCCGCAATTTCTATTTCGACGGCACCCAGTCCGATCTCGACCGCGATCTCGGCATCTACATGGAGCTGGCGCGCTCCTATCGCGAGAAGAAAAAGTGGCCGCGCCGCTATCCTGCCTACTTCGGCGCCGCCGCCGCCGACTAGACCAGCCGTTGTGCAAGCCTCGTATCCCGAGAATTCGTAGGCCCCGGCGCCTCCAGTCTGTTACGAAACTGCCGGCAAGAAGTAGGAGAAAGCGATGTTCGGGAACTCCGGACATCGCTTTTTGTTTTTTGATCGTTGGTCGGCGACGAGAACGGAGGTTACCCCGCCAGCGCAACTCGGAGCCGACTGCCGCCGAACACGTTCCGCATGCGTTTCAGGTTGTACACCATGGTGGCCAGGCTGATTTCGGTCTGCGCTCCGGCGAGTCCGCGTAACAGGACCGCATCATTTCCGGTGTGGCGCGTTGCTGCATCCGCTGCAAGGCTGCTTCGTGCAGATGACGGTGCACAAACCGTTGCGGCGAGTTGGTGCAGCGCGATTTCATCGGGCACGCGCCACAGACCTCCGTGGCCGCCGCGTAGATAACTCGCTTCTTGTGCCTTTGCAACTGTTTGCGCGTCAGCGTCTGGCCTGCCGGACAACCGAACGTATCCGTGGTTTCGTCGTAGTGAAACTCGGTGCGGTCGAACAGAGTTCCGTCACCCTGATTGTTGACCGCGCGGTTGGCGGGCACGTGCGGCAGGATGCCTTGGCTCTCGCACGCTTCGGCCTGCTCACCGTTCGAGTAGCCCGCGTCGGCAACGATGTTCAGCGACGGCGGATCGCCCACCGCTTCCTTGGCCGCTTCCGCCATCGGCAGCAGACTGCGATTATCGGTCGCCTCATGGGTGACCTTTTGGGCCACGATCAGCGCGTGCTCAGCATCGACGGCTGTCTGCACGTTGTACGCCGGCGCAAACCCGTTGGCCGTACGCATCAGGTGCGCTTCTGGCTCCGGATGACTCTTTAGCTTTTCCAGCGCCGCTTGCACGGCGCTCGGGTCGATGACCACTTCGTCCTGCTCGTCGGCCGCGTCCAGTTGCTCCAGGTAGCGTTGCACCGCATCGCGTTCGCGCACGCTCTGCGCGCTGCTCACCGCGCGGAACTTCGATCCGTCCACCGCCACCATCTGCCCGCTCACCAGTCCCACCGAACGTGCGAAGCGCACCAACTCGGCACCGGCGTTGGTCACGGCCGCGCTATGTATCCGCCGGAACTCGGCGATGCTCTTGTAGTCGGGCTGCAGACGTCCCAACAACCAAATCACTTCCACGTTACGCTGACACTCCGCTTCCAACCGCCGTGACGAGCGCACTTGCTGCAGGTAACCGTACAGATACAGTTTCAGCAGATCCCGAGGATCGTAGCCAGGCCGCCCCGTCTCCGCTGGCTCGGCTCGCACAAAGCCTAGCTTCGCCATGTTCAGCCGGCCCACAAACGCCTCGATCACCCGACACAGGTGGTCATCTGGGATTAGTTCGTCCAATGTCGCGGGAAACATCGTCACCTGCTCCCGCGCCTCGCCACGAATGTATGCCACGAAAAAATGCCCTCGCTTTCCGCAAGGGCATATTCTCATTCCTTAGTTTTACCGCCTAGTGTTTCGTAACAGACTGGAGGCGCCGGGGCCTACAGGACCTGAAACGCGCGAGACCAATGGGATATCGCTTTACCGCAGGCCTGAAGGCCTGCGCCACCCAGGAGACCGATACAGAGAATCCTAAACTGCCGGGCCGCACGGAGGAACCAATAAAATAACGCTCCCGCGCCGCCTTATCGAGCGATACTGTCGGAAGCGAATCAGGGCCGATTCGAATCAGCACACAAGCTCGGAAACGAAATGGGATTGGCGAGACCAGGAATCTCGATTTCGGTGTTCGTTCTGCTGAGCGCCGGATTCTGTCTCGGACAAAGCCTGGGAGACATCGCGCGGCAGGAACGCGAGCGGATATCCAAACTCCCGAAACATGCCGCCGTCATTACCAACGAAGACCTGAATAAGGACAAGATTTTATCCGCTCCGGCCGACACGGAGCAGGTGGCCGCCAGCAACGCAGTTAACACTGCTCCGCCGGTAACGACGGCGCCTGCGGCCAACGTTCCGCTGTGGGGCGTAGCCGAGCAAGCGGGATTCTCGCTGGGCGCGTACGCCAGGACATTGCGCGAGGAGCGCCAACGACGCGGGCAGCAGACCGAACTGGCGCAGAAACCGGCAACGACGCCGGTTGCGATCCCGGAGCGAAAACAATCGCCGGCGCGGCACCAACATCAAGCTTCAGCAAGCCAGGGTGAACCCATTCCCGCGACGACGCAGCCGCGCGTCACACAGCAAACCGGACTACCGCTGATCCGAGTGGAGCGGGGCGATTCGTTGTGGAAACTGGCGCGGCGGCATTACGGCGCAGGCAGATTGTGGAAGCTACTGTGGGAGGCGAACCCGGAGATCCGCCGGCCGAACCTGCTGTGGGCGGGACAGGTGCTGCGCCAGCCCAGCGATGAGTTGTTAGCTTTCCACAAAGGGCACAAGTCAACATCGCGGATCGAGGCGGCACGCGTTAACCATCGTGGAAACGTTCGACTGCCGCGACAGTACACTCACACGCAGGCAACCACAGTGCATGGTTCGGCCAGCATGAAGCTGATTGCGTCACCAGCCGCTAAGCAACTTCCTGCCCCCCGGCCACTACGCCGGCCGGTGTTCACCCCGATCGGCCGGTGATCAGTTTCGGCACCCGTCCATAAACTCTCGGCACTCAAGGAGTCGCGGCCCCTTCGACGAGTCGCTGCAGGCAACAACCTAGATCCCTCAAATGTCGGAACGACAATCGAGCAGTTTCAGTTTCAGAAAACCTAGATCCCTCGCTGCGCTCGGGATGACAAACTCACCTCAGGCGGAACGTTTTCCTCCTGAGGCGGCAACCTGCTTCTCTTCAGCGGCGGGAAAAATATCAAAGATGTAGTCGTTGGCCGCGAGGGCGATCTTATCCATCTTGCCGGCGTGGACGCGCTTGACGACCTCGTCACGCGAGAGATCGAAGACGGCGTCGAGAATCTGCGCGCGCTCCTGCTGATTCGCCTTGCCCAGTTCGAACAGCACGCGGGCGCTGTGCTGAATGTAGCGCGGCGACAGCAACTGGCGCTTCAGCAGGTCCATGATCACGGGCGCCTTGGAACGGTCGAAGCGGCCGGGATCGCCGCGGCGGTCGAGCTCAGCGAAAAATGCCGCTGTCCATTCATTGTGGTAGTTCCAGACTTTGTCGAACATCTCGCGGGTAAAGCGCGCGCCCGCCTTGACCGGCTCGGCACTGGCCGCCAGTTCGACGCCGTCTTCGGTGAGCGCCTGCCGCTTGAAAAACCCGTCCCGGGTGATGACCGCCTGGCGATGCGCCACCGTCCACAGCCACGACACGTCAATGCGGTAGGTGGCAAGGTCGTTCATGAAGCGCAGCTTGAGCTCGTAATCGTCGATCGCGGCGGCGAAGTTGCCGTTGAGGATCTGGAAGCCGTAATTGGCGGCCATGTAGAAGGCGTGCTGGATGTGCTCGATGGTGACGTCGCCTTGGGGCACGCGGTAAATGTCGTCCCAAAGTTCTTGCGAGAAGAGCTTCTCCGGGGTATCGACAGCTTCCTTGGCGAGGACCAAGGGCGTGATCTTGCCCTGCGCGTTGATCAATCCCCGCGATTGCAGCACCGAGCGCTCGCCATCGCTGAGGCCGCTGGCGACCGTAGGCACGGGCTTTCCTTTCACGTCGGTAGATTCTAGCGGCGCGTTGAGCCGAGCCTCGAGCTGCGCGATGGGAACGCGAAGCGGTTCATTTCCGGCGGCGACATACGCCGGCTCGGGGCTGGCGACCCAGCTCTGGCGATAGGCATCGTAGAGTTTCCCTTGCACTCGTCCAGCGATGATATCGTCCAGCGTCGGCGGCTGGTTCGATAAAGGCTCCTCGGGCACAAACATCAGCCCGAGCAGGCGCTCGCGCGTCTTGTCAATGACCATGGCTCGCAAAGCGAGCGGGTTGTAGCGGGAGCGGCCGTAGGGGTCGCCGGCCTGATAGATCATGACCGCGGCCATGCCGCCGATGGGCGCAGCCTGCGTGAGCTCGCCATTTTTCATGCCGGCCATGAGCATCAACAACGCGTTGTAGCGCTGGTAGGCGATCATGGTGGGCGAGGCCATGCCGACGGTCTGCGGGTCGGGGAAGACTCCCTTCGCATCGTCCTTCCACATCTCGATGATGCTGCCCAGGTAATCCCAGCGGCCGACGTTGGTGCCGAGCAGGCGGCGGCGCAAGACCCAGGCGAGCGCCGGCAGGATGCGGCCGGCATTTCCCTCTTCGTAGAGGACCTTGATTTTGAAGCTGCCGGCGGGAACGCCGATCAGGCCTTCGATCCGCGACAGGAGCTTTTCCAGCACGAAGGCTTCGCGTGGCGTCTGCAGTTTCGGGATGTAGAAGTACACGCCGCTGCCGCCGCGCTTGAGGGCGTCGTAATTGTTGAAGGTCCAAAGGACGGTGACGGCGATCATGCCGGGCGCGGGGCTGCCGTC
>JAIQFN010000001.1 GCA_020073265.1 Terriglobia bacterium
TGCTCAAGGACCTTCAGAACGGCAATGTGGTACTGACTTCGGTCGGGATCGTGGGCACCGTTGTCACCATCAACAATGATGATACTCTTATACTGCGGGTCAGACCGGACAACGTGAAACTGCAGGTGGCTCGCAGCGCCATAACGAGTTTGGTAACGGAAGAAAAGAAAACGTAAACAGGTTCGGGTACTGGAATCATGAATCGCAATATCAAGATCAAAGTTGCCTTGATCGTGGCCGTCATCCTGGTCTGCATCTACGGCATCATCGGACTACCCCGCTCCAAGGCCGACCTGGTGGCCAACTGGAAGAAGAACATCCACCTGGGCCTGGACTTGAGCGGCGGCACCCAACTGGTGATGCAGGTGCAACTGCAGGACGCCTTCAAGGCCACCGCGGACACCACCATCGACCGTTTGAAGGATGAGCTCAAGAAAGACAACATCGAGTTCAGCAACCTCGACCGGAGCGACCCCAGCACGCTGGCCGACGCCGACAAGATCGAAATCGACGTCAAGGGCATTCCGGTGGCCAAGACCGGCGCCTTCCGCAGCACGGTGAGCGATCAGTACGGCGAATGGATTCTCACGCCGCTCAACTCCACCGACTACCGCATGACGCTGAAGCCCACCGAGGCGCTCAAGCTCAAGCACGACACCATGACCCAGACCACGGCCACCATCGAGCGCAAGATCAACGGCCTAGGATTGACGGAATCGTCGGTGCAGCCCACCGGCCGCAGCGACGCCGAGGCCGAACTGCTGGTGCAGCTCCCCGGCGTCGACGATCCGGCGCACGTCAAGCAGCTTCTGCAGACGCAAGCGGTACTGGAATGGGATGAAGTCAAGGACGGCCCCTTTGCATCTCAGGACGAAGGCCGCGCCAAACATGGCGGAATCCTTCCGTTGGGGACCCGGCTGGTGCCGACGGTGACGCGCGGGGGCGAGCAAAGCTGGTACCTGGTGTCGCGCAGCCCGGTGGTCCGCGGAACCGACATTCGCGACGCTCGCGCTTCCCAGGACCAATCGGTGGGCCGCTGGGAAACCAACTTCGTGCTCACCCAGGAAGCCGCCAAGCGCTTTGAGCGCTACACGGAGGCCAATATCGGAAATCGCGCCGCCATCGTGGTGGACAACCAGGTGATCAGCGCGCCCACCATCCAGAGCCGCATCTCCGACACCGGACGCATCACCGGCGCCACCAACCAGGAAGAGGCCGCCGACCTGGCTTTGAACCTGCGCGCCGGCTCGCTGCCCGCCGCCGTGGTCTACGAAGAAGAGCGCACGGTCGGCCCGTCGCTCGGCACCGACTCCATTCGTGAAGGTTTCCGCGCCGGTATCGCGGGCCTGGTGGCGGTCATTTTCTTCATGCTGTTTTACTACCGCCGCTCGGGCATCAACGCCACCCTGGCGCTGGTGCTGAACGCGGTTATTCTGGTGGCGGCGCTGAGTTACTTCGACGCCACCCTGACGCTGCCCGGCATCGCGGGCGTCATCCTGACCATCGGTATGGCGGTGGACTCGAATGTCCTGATTTTCGAACGTATCCGCGAAGAATTGCGCGCCGGAAAGGCGGTCGTCGCGGCCGTCGACGCCGGCTTTAGCAAGGCCTTCGCCACCATTGTCGACACGCACGTCACCACCGTGGTATCTTGTGCGTTTCTGTTTATTTTCGGCACCGGACCCGTCAAAGGCTTCGCCGTCACCCTGGTGATCGGCTTGATCGCCAACGTCTTCACGGCGGTCTTTGTATCCAAGACGATTTTCGATTGGGAGCTTTCCGGAAAACGGCAGGTGGCCGCTTTGAGTATCTAAACACCGCGGGAACTCGTTCCCGTCTGCCGGTGTCTAAAGTGGTTAGATGCCGTTGCTGCGATTGGTTGCATGGAATTATTTAGGAACACCAACTTCGACTTCCTGGGCAAGAAATGGCCGTTCATCATTCTCTCGCTCATCCTCACCGCCGCCGGCCTGGTTAGCCTGGCCTTCAAGGGCGGCCCGCGCTACGGCATCGACTTCAAGGGAGGAGCGCTGGTCACGGTAACCTTTTCCCAGCGCCCGCCGGTAGACAGGGTTCGAGCCGCACTGGCTGCACACGGTCTCAATGCCGACGTGCAGGAGGTGCAGGGCAAGAACGACGACATTATCGGCATCGATGTCCGGGAAGATAAGGCTCTGCAAGCCGCCCGGCAGAATATCGTGGATAGCCTCACCGCCGCATTCGGCCAGCCTGCCAACGGCAAGTACAACATTAACGCCAGTGGCGCCGCGGCTTTGGCCGACCGGCTGCGTATCCCGCTGCAGGCCGCCAGCGTCTCGATGAACGACCAGCAGCTCACCACCCTGGCCGCCAGCATCATCGACTACCGCAACCAGCATTCCGGTCTGATCCATAACCTGGACGACCTGCGCTCGGTACCAGGCGTAACGTCCCAGGCCCTGAACGTAATTAAGCAGCAGACCTACGCGGATTCGCTCGCGGTGGTCAAAACCGAGGTGGTGGGAGCCAAGATCGGCGGCGAGCTGCAGCGCAAAGCCATCTTCGCGGTCCTGTATGCGCTGGGCGGAATGCTGGTCTACATCGCTTTCCGCTTCGAATGGATTTATGGCGCGGCCGCGGTCATCGCCGTATTCCACGACACCATCATCACCATCGGGCTGTTTTCCTTATTCAATAAAGAGATCTCGCTCACCGTGGTCGCGGCCCTGCTGACTCTGGTCGGCTACTCGATGAACGACACCATCGTCACCTTCGACCGCGTCCGCGAGAACCTGAAGATCATGCGCCGCGAGGCGCTGGAGCCGCTCATCAATCTGAGCGTCAACCAGACCCTGAGCCGGACCGTGCTGACTTCCGGCCTTACGCTGCTCACCGCCCTGGCGCTGTTCCTGTTCGGCGGCCAGGTGCTCAACGGGTTTGCTTTCGCCCTGGTGTGCGGGATTGTCGTTGGTACTTATTCGTCGGTTTTTGTTGCCAGTCCGATCCTGATCTTCTGGCATAATTTCCTGGAGGGCCGCAAGAGTCCGTCGGCCGCTCCGCCGCCCAGCGCTCCCAAGGACCGGGCAGCGGCAGCGCCCAAGACGCCCAAGGCTCCTAAGCAGAATGTTCGTGGAGGTACGGCCAAGGTAAAATGATCCGGCCGAGCCCGGGCCCGGTGGCCCAACGTCATTGGTTCGAACCGATTCGCAACGGCCTTTTCCGTTGTGCAGCGTCCAGTCTGGCGGTATGATGATTTCTGCGCCTTTTGGCGGCCCGGAACTTTGAGGAGAGTGACGTAATGCCCGATAAGATGTTCTCGCAAACCTTCGTAGAAGCGACCGGAAAAACGCGCAAGAGCTCGGCTGTGATCCTGTCGTTCGGCGGACAGATCCTGGTGGTGATCGTTCTGATTCTGATCCCCCTGATCTATACCGATACGCTGCCGCGCGCCCAGCTGACCAGCTTCCTGGTAGCGCCTCCTCCTCCGCCTCCTCCTCCGCCACCGCCTCCGCCTGCCCCGCCCAAGATCGTCAAGGTGATTCCACGCCAGTTCGATGCCGGCAAGCTGATGGCGCCCAAGTCCATCCCCAAAGAGATCGCCAATATTAAAGAAGAAGAACTGCCTCCGCCGTCCAGCG
The DNA here is from genome assembly GCA_020073265.1 of Terriglobia bacterium. Classification (GTDB taxonomy): domain Bacteria; phylum Acidobacteriota; class Terriglobia; order Bryobacterales; family Bryobacteraceae; genus Palsa-89. The sequence goes on from JAIQFN010000001.1 coordinate 3,618, forward strand.
CGGGTGTAGTGGGCGGCGTGCCCGGTGGAGTGCCGGGAGGAACGCCCGGCGGCGTCATGGGAATTATCGGTTCAGTGCCCACCGCGGCTCCGCCTCCTCCTCCGGTGAAGGAAGCCCCCAGACCCGCCTCTCCCCAGCGCATCCGCGTGGGCGGCCAGGTGCAGGCCGCTAACCTGATCCGTAAAGTTACGCCGGTGTATCCGCCGCTGGCCAAACAGGCCCGCATTCAGGGCGTGGTGCACTTCACCGCCATCATCGGCAAAGACGGTACCATTCAGAATCTGACGCTGATCAGCGGCCATCCGCTGCTGGTGGAGGCCGCCCGCCAAGCGGTATCCCAGTGGCAGTACCGGCCCACCCTTCTCAACGGCGATCCCGTGGAGGTGGTCACGCAGATCGATGTCAATTTCACTTTGAGTCAGTAGAGGTTCAAATTCAACTCGCAGGAGAATAAGGATGTTTTTACAATTGCATGTCTGGGCGTTGCTGCTCTTACAGGAAGCGGCGCCTTTGAATTTCGATGTGCGCAGTATGTGGGAAGCCATGGGGTGGCCGGCGCGGCTGGTGGTCATCACGTTGTTCCTCATGTCGGCATGGTCCATCGGCGTCATGATTGACCGCTTCATCGCCTACAACGGCGCCCGCAAGCAGTCCCGCCAGTTCGCGCCCGCCGTCGCCGGTGCGCTGCGCGAAGGCAAGCTGGACGAGGCTATCAAGATCGCCGACCGTTATAACAAGAGCCATCTGGCCAAGGTAGTGGTGGCTGGATTGCAGGAGTTCCGGGCGCACCAGTTGAGTTCGGAAATTCCGGGTGAAGAGATTGAGGCGTCCAAGCGCGCGCTGGAACGCGCCGAGGCCATCGTGCACGCCGAGCTCAAGCGCGGCGTCAGCAGCCTGGCCACCATCGGCTCCACCTCGCCGTTCGTCGGACTGTTCGGCACGGTGGTCGGCATCATCAACGCGTTCAAGGGAATTTCGACGCAGAAGTCCACCGGACTCGGCGCCGTGGCGGGCGGTATTTCAGAAGCCCTGGTCACCACCGCCGTCGGTCTGTTCGTCGCCATCCCGGCCGTCTGGATGTTCAACTACTTCACCAACCGCATTGAGGCGTTCGACGTCGAGATGGGCAACTCCAGCTCGGAACTGATCGACTACTTCCTCAAGCGCACCCAGCGTGCTGGGGCGGCGAAGTAGCATTCCTCAGGTTAGTGCGAGTTGAATTGGGCAGGGGCGCCGGCCGCAATCCGGCGTCCCCAACCCGTAAGGAGTTTTAGATATGGAAAAGAAAAAAGCGCCGCCGCCGGTTGCCGACATCAACGTCACCCCCATGGTGGACGTCATGCTGGTGCTGCTGATCATCTTCATGGTCATCACGCCCATGCTCACCAAGGGCGTGACCGTCGACATGGTCAGGACGCATCACGACATCACCATGCAGGCGGCCGACAAGGAAGACGCCGTGCTCATCGCGGTCACTCGCAATGGCGCCACCTTCCTGAGCCCCGGCAACCTGAAGGTGACGCCCGATCAGCTTCCCGAGAAAGTCCGCGACTTGCTGACCAACAAGACCGACAAGACGGTTTATATCCGGGCCGACGCCCGCGCCAAGTACTCGGTGGTGGAGGACGTAGTCGACAACGTGCGCGCAGCCGGCGTGGATCAGATCGGGTTGATCACCGAAGCCATCCCGGACGCCAAGAAACAGCAGATGGAACGGCAGCAGGGCGCCGGCGGCCAGTAAAAAACCAAACAGCTAGGAAACGAAAGAATCAAGGAACGAGGTACTCACTATGGGAATGGCAGTAGGTGGTAGCGGAGGGCCGAAAGCCGACATCAACATGACGCCGCTCATCGACGTGCTGCTGGTGCTGCTGATCATCTTCATGGTCATCACGCCCCTGACGCCGCACGGACTGGATGCGCTGGCGCCGCAGCCGCCCGAAAAGAAGAACCAGCAGCCGCCGCCCGACCAGGATCGTACCGTGGTCATCGTGATCGACAAGGACAAGAAGATGCACATCAACAACGAGGACACCGACCTGGACAAGCTCGGTCCTCGCCTGGAAGCCATCTTCAAGACCCGTGCCGAGCGCGTGGTGTTCGTCAAGGGCGATCCCGATCTCGAATACGAGACGGTCGCCAAAGCCATCGACGTCGCCAAGGGAGCGGCCATCGACAAGATCGGGTTGATGACTCCCAAGGTCGAATCCGGCAACTGAGCCGGTCCGGCAGTGGCAGCCCGCCTGTATGTGTGATTGAATATTTATCTACGCCTATGAAGAGCAAAACATTAGCATTGGGAATCGGACTCCTGGTCCTGGTGGGAACCGGCTGCGACAAGCTGCGGTCGCGCGACCGCCTGAATCGTGGAGTGCAGGCCTACAAGAGCGCGCGCTACGCCGACGCGGTGGACTACTTCAAGGAAGCCGTGGCCCTTGACCCGACCAACCTCAACGGGCGTCTCTACCTCGCCACCGCCTACATGAGCCAGTACATCCCCGGCGCCGAGTCGCCGGAGAACCTCCAGGTAGCTAAACAGGCCAAAGAAGAGTTTCTGAGAGTGCTCGAGAAGGACTCCAACGACAAGACCGCGCTGGCTTCGCTGGCATCCCTGAGCTATCAACAGGCCCAAGGCATGCCCGATCTCGATGCCAAGCTCAAGAAGCTGGACGAAGCCAAGGAGTGGTACCTCAAGCTGATCGCCGCCGATCCGCAAAACAAGGAAGGCTTCTATAGCCTGGGCGTGATCGATTGGGTGAAGTGGTACGCCGCCTGGATGAGATCGCGCGCCGATCTCGGCATGAAGCCCGAAGAGCCCGGCCCGCTGAAGGACAAAAAGATCAAGGATTCGCTCAAGGAGCAATACAGCGCCATCATCGAGGACGGCATCAAGAATCTGCAGAAAGCCCTGGACATCGATAAGGACTACGATGACGCGATGGCCTACATGAACCTGCTGATCCGCGAGCGCGCCGATCTGGATGACACGCCCGACCAATACAAGAAGGACGTCGACACCGCCGACGGCTGGGTCCAGAAGGCCCTGGACACCAAGAAGATGAAAGCCGCCAAGGAAGCCGCCAAGAGCCCCGGCGGCATTGTCGCCGACACTAAGTAACCCATAGCTCACGCACTCCTGAGCGCGCTGAAAAACCCGGGCAACCACTCCCTGACGGTCGCGGCTCAGAATCGGCGTTCTTCGTTCAGAGTCACTTACAGAGCCGTGACCCTTAGGGAGCGGGTTGCTACAAGGCTTTTCAGCAAGCACACTCCTGCGTGCCGCGTTCGCACTCGTTGCGAACGCCATGATCGATAGGCTCCCCTTTCTGCGCCCTACTTCACAGAAAGGGTTCGCCCATGATCACACGCATTTTTTGGAGCTTGTTTGCCGTCGAGAGCGCGGTCGCTCTCTACTTCATGTTCTATTTCTTCAGCCCTAGAATGACCCGGGGCTGGGGGCCGGAAGGTCCGGTGGGCGCCTGGCTGATGCTGCTGCCTGCGGTGTTCCTGGCGTTGCTCGGCGCCGCCGTGCTGCTCCTCCATTCGGACAAAGTGAAGCTCTGCGGCATCGTCGTCATGGCGTTGCCGCTGGTTCAAATCGCGGTGGGGCCGTTGTACCAGAAGTGGCAGAACCACCAGACTGACCGCAGCCTGGCCGGCGACAACAACTTCGTTTGGCCCGCTCAGCGCAAGCTGGCCCACGCCATCGGGGCGCATGATGTTGCGCGGGTGAGGAGCCTCATCCCAGGAGCCGGCGACCCCAACCAGCTACACCGTGGACAGAGCTTTCTGAATTTCGCGATCGACAAAGCCGCGAAGGCCCCGGGATCGGTGGAGATCGTGCAGGCGCTTCTGAACGCCGGCGCGAACCCCAACCATCCTGCCTATCCCAACCTGCTTCCTTTGACGGTGGCGATTTCTGACAGCGCGCGCATGACCGAAACGCTGCTACAGGCCGGCGCAGACCCGAATCGCATCGACGAGGCGAATCGGCCCATATGGTGGAACGCGTTGCACTACGATAGCGACGAACGAGTGGAGACTCTGCGCGTCCTGCTGGACCACGGGGCCGACATCACGAAGCGCGATTCAGAAGGCGGACCGGTGGCGTGGGCGACTTATCAGGCCTGGATGTCCCACGGCGCCAACTGGCGCATCGTGTGGCTGCTGATGGAGCGCGGCGCAAGCTGGAAGGATGAGCAGGAATTCGGGCGGTCCGTGGTCTCCATGTTCCAGGACGACTACCACTCCCGCGAAGTCGCGCACGGAGAAATCTCCGAGGCGATGCGCCAGATCAAGGGCAGGATCGAAAGCGAACTACCGGCCCAGTAGCCGAATCGGTTTGCCTTGCGACTCCGTGACCCGGCCGATGCAGTAGGCGGCCGGGAACCGCTGCTCCAACTTCCCCGCCTCGGCTTCGGGCAACGAGATCAGCAGCCCTCCGGAAGTCTGCGGATCATACAGCAGATCGTCAAACTCCGATTCACCCGTGACGCAGTTCGCCGCGAACTCCCGGTTGTTCTTCAAGCCGCCCGGAATCGCGCCCTGCCGCGCATAATCCACGGCGCCCGGCAGGAATCGGACCGCGCGCGGATCGATCTCGATGGTCACGCCGCTGCCGATCGCCATTTCCCGCGCATGGCCGATCAACCCGAACCCGGTGACGTCGGTGCAGCCGTGGACGTCATATTCCAGCATCGTCTCGCAGGCCTTGCGATTGAGCGTCAACATCGATTCCACCGCCGCCTCGACGTCGGCATCCTTGGCGGTTCCCCGCTTCAGCGCCGTCGCAATCACGCCCGTGCCGATTCGCTTGGTCAGCATCAGCGCATCCCCGGGCCGCGCCCCGGTGTTGGTCTTGATCCGGTCCGGATGAATAACGCCGGTAACGGCATAGCCGAATTTGATCTCGCTATCCTGCACGCTGTGGCCGCCGAGCACCGCGCAATCGGCCTCGTGCATCTTCTCGGCGCCGCCGCGCAGGATCTCGGCCAGCTCTTCCAAGTCGCCCTTGGCCGGCCAGGCCAGCGTGGAGAGCGCCGACACCGGGCGGCCTCCCATAGCGTAGACGTCGCTCAACGCATTGGCGGCCGCGATCGCGCCGAAGGTGTAAGGATCGTCTACGATGGGCGTGAAGAAATCGACCGTCTGCACCAGCGCACACTCCGGCGTCAGCTTGTACACGCCGGCATCGTCGGCAGTGTCAAACCCTACCAGCACATTTTCGTTCGCCCACCTGGGGATGCGCGCGAGCACCTGGTCCAAAACCTTTGGACTAAGCTTCGACGCTCAACCGGCCGCGGACGTATGCGCCGTCAGTTTGGCTTTGTTCTTCACCGGCACGCTACCAGCATAGCGTGCGCTGGATCTCTACCGCGCCCCGTAGTCCCGGTATCTTCCGCGGAAATCTCGAAGGCGATCCAGGTCATCGGCCAGGATGTCGCGATCGCGGCGCGACAGGCGGTTGTCTCGAACCACTCGCTGCAGAGCCTCGATGACGTCGTCCAGCTCCCGCCGATCGTAGCGTCCGCGAGCCAGTTTTTCCTGGAGCTCGTTCAGTTGCTGAATCGTATTAGCCAGGCGGTATTGGTCGGCGCCGAACGGGAACGTCACGGATCGAACATGGTCGACATCGACGCGGACGCGTTCGAAGAGCCGCTGGCGCCAGTCGCCTCCGCGAAAGAAGTCGTCCCGATCGCGATAGTAAGCGTCATCGTCGTGACGATCGCGGTCCCGATCGAAGCGGTCCCGGTCGCCCCGGTCGCGGTCACGATCCGGCCCGGGTCCCGGCCCGCCCGGAAAACCACCGCCCCACATCAGATCGAACTTGTAGCCTTCCCGGCCGCCGCTGGGATCCTCGATGCGAACCACGGCCGCCCCGCCATTGCGCGGATCGCGGATCAGCGTCTGCCGGCCGCGGCCGTCGACTCCTTGAAAGCGGAAATTCGCGGGATTGCCGGGCAGCGGTCCCGTGCATTCGAAGCGGCGCCATTCCGGCTGCGCACCCGCAAGATTGCGCAGCACCGCGGTGTCGCCGCGAACCTCAACCTCGGCCGCGCCGTCCACTACTATTTCGATCGTGCATTTGCCTTCCCCCGGACTTCCGCCGCCGCGCATCGTGGCCCGGCGCCGATCTTCAGCGCTCGCCGGCCCAACCATCGCCGCCAACGCCGCCATCGCCAAAAAGGATCGTGCGTACATAATCACCCCCAAGTCTCACGCGCTATCATTGTCACACCTCTAAGCCACGGGTTCCAGGCGCCGGGCTTCGCTTTCAGGCTGTTGGATGCCTCGCTGCGCGTCCAGCGTACAAGAAAAATGCGCCCCGGCAATGAATTTCAGTTCATACTCGGTCCTGAAGCCCGGGCCTCGGACACAGTACACTCCAAGTAGGAGCGCCTCATGTCCTACCAAAACCTGTTGACCTCCACCGAAGGCCAACTGGGAGTCATTACTCTCAACCGGCCCGACCGCCGCAATGCGCTGTCGCTCGATTTGATGCTCGAGCTGATTCGCTGCCTAGACGAAACCAGCTCCGATGCGAATGTGCGCGCCATCATCCTGGCGTCCTCCGGAAAAGCCTTCAGCTCCGGGCACGACTTGGGTGAAATGGTCGGGCGCACCGTGGCCGACTACCGCCGCATCTTCGACGTGTGCACCGAGCTGATGACGAAAATCCAATCCATCCCCCAGCCGGTGATCGCGCAGGTCCAAGGAATCGCCACCGCGGCGGGTTGCCAGTTGGTGGCCACCTGCGACCTGGCCATTGCGGCCGACACCGCCGAGTTCGCCACGCCCGGCGTGAAGATCGGATTGTTCTGCACCACGCCCATGGTCGCGCTAAGCCGAGCGGTGGGCCGCAAGCGAGCCATGGAGATGCTGCTGACCGGCAAGATGGTGGACGCCCAGACCGCCGTCGAGTGGGGCCTCATCAATCGCGCGGTTCCGGCCGCCGAGCTCGAGGCCGAAACGCGCCGGCTCGCCTGCCAGATCGCACAAGCCAGCAGCTTCACCGTCGCTCTCGGCAAACAGGCCTACTACGCTCAGATCGATCTGGATCAGCCCAAGGCCTACGCCTACGCTAAAGAGGTCATGACCATGAACTCGCTGGCCGACGACGCGCAGGAAGGCATCTCGGCGTTCCTGGAAAAGCGGGCCGCGTGCTGGACGGGCAAGTAGCTGTCTGATTCTTTTTCGATGATCCATCTGGAAACAGCGCCGCGCGACGCCGGCCAGCGGCTGGATCTCTACCTGCACGAACGCCTGCCCGAGTACAGCCGCTCCCGGCTTCAAGATTGGATCCAATCCGGCCGCGTCCGCGTGAACGGCGCGCCGCAAAAGCGCTCCTATCTGCTGCGCGGTTCCGAGCGAATCCAAGTGGAGCCGGCCGAGCCGCCACCGCTGCGCGCCACTGCTGAAAATCTCCCGCTGGAAGTGCTGTACGAAGACCCGGCCGTGATCGCCATCAACAAGCCCGCGGGCATGGTGGTCCACTCCGGCGCGGGCGTGCATTCCGGCACGCTGGTGAATGCGCTGCTGCATCGCTTCCAAACGCTGTCGGGCGTAGCCGGCGCGCTGCGTCCGGGAATCGTGCATCGGCTGGACCGCTTCACCAGCGGCGTGATCCTGGTGGCGCGCAACGACGCGGCCCATCGCGATCTGGCCTCTCAGTTCGCCGGCCGGAGCGTCGAGAAAATTTATATCGCGCTGGTGCACGGCCGCATGAAAGCCGAGCGCGGCCGCATCACCACCCCCATCGCACGCCATCCCACGCGCCGCGTCCGCATGGCGGCCCACCTCGGACGGGGCCGTTCGGCCATCACCGAATACCGGGTGCTGAAGCGCTTCGATAAGTTCAGCCTGCTCGAAGTTCACATCGGGACCGGCCGCACGCACCAGATCCGAGTGCACCTGGCGAGCATCCGCCATCCGGTGGCCGGCGACAAACTCTACGGCGCTCCCGCCAGTCCGCTCAGCCGATTCTTCCTGCATGCACAGCGCATCACTTTCGCCAGCCCCAGCACCGAGGAACGCGTCACCGTCACAGCCCCGCTCGCGCCTGAACTCGAGCAATACCTCGCGACGCTCGCTTAGTTCGTGGGCGGCTTATAATGAGACCGTAGTGCGCGATGACACGCCAGTCCGGGTCTTCCACTCGTTCCAGGAGGCGGACCAAGCGGATCGCGATTTCTACCGCTCGCTCACTCCCGAGCAACGTATCGACATCCTGCTCCAACTGATCGCCCAGCATGGACCTCCCAAAAGACTTGAGAGAGTTTTTAGAATCGTTAAACTCGAACGAAGTTGAATACGTCATCGTTGGAGGCTACGCCCAGGCCTACCACGGCAGACCTCGGTTTACCGGCGATATCGACGTCCTGGTGCGCCCCTCGCGCGATAACGCCGCCCGCCTCAGAATCGCTCTGACGCAGTTTGGCTTCGGCCAGCTAGGCTTGAGCGAAGACGACTTCGTTGCCGAAGGCCGAGTGATCCAGCTCGGAATCGCTCCCAATCGAATCGATCTCCTGACCTCGCTCACGGGATGCACCTTCGATGACGTCTGGCAGACGCGGATCTCAACCCAGATTGCAGGTGTCCCAGTCAACATGATCGCCAAGAAACAGTACGTACAGAATAAGCGCGCGGTGGGCCGTCCTCAAGACCTCGCGGACATTGACGGCTTGATTTGACGTGCGGCAGCCGGCCTGAGCGCAAGAGTGCTGTCCGGCCTCGCCTGCTCGTCGATTTCCCTATAATAGATTTAAACCGCCCATGAAACTTCAGTTCCGCCCCGTCCTGGTGCTCACTACGTTCGCGCTGTTGTTGAATGGCCAGGCCAAGAAGAGCCAACCCGCTAGAAGTGAATCGTCGAACGGGCAAGACACCCGCATCACGCTGGACGTCTCGCGCGTCAACATGCTGTTCACTGTGTCCGACAAGAAGGGCCGCTTCATCACCGACCTCAACCGGGAAGATTTCGAGGTTTTCGAAAGCAAGAAAACACAGCCCATCATCGAATTTTCCGCGGAAGCCGACCTTCCTCTGCGCCTGGCAATTTTAATCGACACCAGCAACAGCATCCGCGAGCGATTCCACTTCCAGCAGGAGGCCGCCATCGCCTTCGTGGACAGCACCGTGCGCCCCCGCCAGGATAAAGCCATGCTGGTGAGCTTCGACACCGGCACCGAGCTGGTCGCCGATCTCACCGACGACCTGGCGCAACTTGAAAAAGGCATCCAGAGCCTCCGGCCGGGCGGCGGAACGTCGTTCTATGACGCGATATTCTTCGCCTGCCGCGATAAGCTGATGCAGGATCAGCCGCTCTACAAATTTCGCCGCGCCATGGTGATCCTGAGCGACGGCGAAGATAACCAGAGCCACTATACGCGCGATCAGGCCCTCGAAATGGCCCAGAAAGCCGACGTCACCATCTACACCATCTCCACCAACATCACGCATATCGAGACGGAAGGCGACAAAGTTCTGCGCTACTTCGCCACTGAAACCGGCGGACAGGTGTTCTTTCCCTTCAAGGCCAGCGACCTGAACCAATCGTTTGAGAATATCGCCAATGAACTGCGCCACCAGTACAACATCTTCTACCGTCCCGAGCCGCTCAAGACCGATGGGCTCTACCACTCGGTCGAGATTCGCGTGAAAGGGCGCAAGGACCTCGTGGTGCGCTGCCGCAAGGGTTACTATGCTCCCAAGATCTGAGGCCGTCTCATGAGAAAACTTGTGCTCCTGCTGTTCACGGTGTGTCTGTTCGGTGCGGACTTTTGGCAGTCCAAACCGTTCGCGGAGTGGAGTGACAAAGAGATCAACAAGATGTTGACCGGTTCGCCGTGGGCACGGTCAGTAAGCATCTCGCTGAGCGCTATGACGCCGCCCGGCGGCGGGCGCGGTGGGCGAGGAGGACGCGGCGGTGGAGGCGGCGGGGGCTTCGGAGGTGATGACGCGGCCCCGGCTCGTCCCGGCGGCGACGACCTGGCCGGTCCCGGCGGCGGCGCACCTGGCGGCAATATCGCATCGCGCGGTGACATCGGTGGCGGCGGGGGCCAAGCCGTACCCTCGCTCCAACTTACTGTCCGTTGGCAAAGCGCCATGCCGATGAAACAAGCGCTAGTCCGACGCAGATTCGGAGCGGAAGCGGCCACGTCGCCGGACGCGAAGAAATTCCTGGATGACAACGCCGTCTACCTGATCGCCCTGGCCGGCCTGCCCGCCGCGATGGCCCGGTTCAACTCGCCCGAAATCAAGAGCGCGATGAAGGAAAAAACCACGCTAACGGCGAAGGACAAGCCCCCGCTCCATCCAGTCGACGTCGGCGTGGGTCCTCCCGGCCAGCAGGTGGAGATTTTCTTCGTCTTCCCCAAGACCACGGAATTCACGCTCGACGACAAGGAAATCGAATTCGCCACCAGCCTGGGCGCTATCGCCGTGAAGCAGAAGTTTCGCCTGAAAGACATGCTGGTCAACGGAACCCTGCAACTGTAGATCGCGCGCCTGAACCTGACAGCTTCGCCCACAACATAGCTTCGGCAGGCACCGCTGAGCTATACTGTCCGAAAGCTCACAAGCAGTACCCCGGATGTTCAATGCTAAGAATCGCTCTGCTCTTTCTGACGTTATCCCTCTGCGTTCCGGCCCAGCAAGTCATCACTACTTACGCCGGCACCGACTGGCTTTTTGCCGGTGATGGCCAGCCCGGCACTCAATCGGCGATCGGCCCGCCGGTTGCGGTGGCGACCGACCAAAAAGGCAACTTGTACGTGGTTGTCACTGCCATGAACACGCTTCTCAAAGTGGTCCCCTCGGGAACCGTTTCAATTGTTGCAGGCAACGGCTTGAGAATTTCCGCGGGCGACGGAGGCCCGGCCAGGGCAGCGCTGCTAGACCATCCGGGCGGCGTAGCTGCCGATTCCGCGGGAAATCTCTACATTCTCGATTCCTTCGCGAGCCGACTCAGAGAGATTGGCCTCGACGGCACAATTAGAACCATTGTGGGCACGGGCGCCAACGGCTTTTCCGGTGACAATGGCCCGGCCACCAAAGCGACGCTGACCAACCCTACCAGTGTCGCCGTGGATCAAGCCGGAAACATCTTCATTCTCGACTCGAACAACTTACGACTGCGCAAAATCGCGAACGGAATTATTACTACCATCGCCGGCAATGGTCAGTCGGGCTTCTCGCCGGATGGCGCACCTGCCCTCAACTCCATGATCTCTGGCGGAGGGGGCGTGGCCGTCGACGGCGCCGGGAATCTTTACATAGCGGATCTGGGCAACTGCCGCGTGCGAACGATTGACAGCGGCGGCGTGCTCCGCACTGTGGCGGGCAGCACCTGCGGTTTTAGCGGAGATGGCGGGCCTGCTACCAAGGCCGCCCTCAGTCAGACTGCCGCCGTGGCGTTCGACAGCCACAACAATATGTACATCGCCGATCGTGGCAATCAGCGAATCCGGCGAGTGGACGCCAACGGTATCATTACGACCTTTGCTGGAAATGGCAGCAATGATTTTGCCGGTGACGGCAGTGCACCTCTTGCGGCTGCTTTCTCGAACCCCAGCGGTGTCGCTGTGGACGGCGACGATAACGTCTATGTCGCTGATCGCGACAACCAACGCGTTCGCAAGATCGCGGCTGGCGGAGGAGCGGTGAGCACGATTCTTGGAATTGGATCAATTCTGGGTGATGGCGGACCGGCATCAGCCGGCTTCTTCAACAATCCCCTGGATGTGGCGGTTGATTCGAACGGAGTTGTATACCTGGCCGACGCCGACAGCCAACGCATCCGAATGGTGACGCCGGGCGGGGTCGTCAGCACTGCTGTCGGGACCGGACGGCAAGGGTTCTCACCCGATGGCACTTTGGCAGCTGCAGCCCTAGTCTCCAATCCATCGTCACTCACGATAGACCCGCAAGGGAACCTGGTATTCGGCGATGCCGGGAATGGTCGAATTCGAAGAGTAGGCTCGGACGGCAAGCTGGTGACCATCTCTGGAGGCGGTCAATGCTGCACGCTCGCCAATGGAGTTCCCGCGGCGGGAGCATACCTCAGTCAGCCGGGCTTCCTGCGATACGATTCGACCGGGAACCTCTACTTCTCCAACGGGTTCAATGTGGTTCAAAAGATCACGCCAACCGGCCTGATTGTCACCCTGGCAGGCAGCGGGGACACCCAATTCTCCGGAGACGGCGGCCCTGCTACCAAAGCTGGCATCGGAAGAATCGTGGCGCTGGCAGTAGATAACTCCCGCAACTTGTATCTGGCGGACTATCTCCACAGCCGTATCCGAAAAGTGGATCAAAACGGAGTCATCACCACCATTGCCGGAAATGGAACGATCGCCTTTTCCGAGGATGGTAAGCCGGCATTGCAAACCACCCTGGCATTGAACGCTGCAGCCGATGGCGTGGCGATCGATAAGGCTGGCACGGTTTTTTTCTCTGACACCAATCGGATTCGGCGCATAGCTGCCGACGGTACGATCTCTACCTACGCGGGCTCTGGTAATTTCGGCTTCAGCGGCGATGGCGGGTTGGCGTCGGCCGCGTCCCTTGAGACTCCGTGTGGATTGGTGTTCGATTCACAAGGTAACCTGCTGATTACCGATCAATCCAACCGGCGCATCCGGGAAGTGCTTTCGGGCCAGGTCCCCATCATCACACTCTCGCAAAAGGGCCTCACCTTCAATGCCATTTCGGGCGTTTCTCCGGCCTCGCAGGCACTCACAATCGTGAATGGGGCGCTTGGAGTCCTCAACTTCGGCATCACCGTGAGCACGGCTTCGGGCGGTAACTGGCTTAGCACCTCGATATCCGGCGGCAGCGTGGCAGCCGGCAAGCCCGGCGTCAGCGTGGATGTCCGCATCGATACGAAGAGGCTAGCCACCGGCGACTATTACGGCCAGGTCGTGATTACAGGGCCCGGAGTGCCGAACTCGCCGCAGTCCGTCACCGTGGTCCTGCACGTCATCGATGCGGCCTCCGTTACCGGCGGCGTGTCGTTGCTGCCTGGCGGGTTGGTATTTATCGCAACGCAAGGCGCGGCCGCTCCCGCACCACAATCCCTGACGCTCTCCACGCTCTCGGTGCAGGCCCTGAGTTACGGCGCGACGGCAACTTTCGGGGACGGGCGCGCGTGGTTCACCTTGGCGAACACGAGCGGCAACATTTTCAATGGGAAGCCAGCCGTCTTTGCGATTCAGCCGAACGTCAGCGGTTTCTCGCCCGGAATATACAGCGCCAACTTAACGATCGCGGCCGGCCAGGAGCCGATCCAACAGCCGCAACTTCTACTGATCGTGACCGCGCCGTCAGGGACCAGTTCCAACGCCCGAGCTGCCGCGCCCGCTTGCACCGCATCCAAGTTGGCCCCCGTGATCACGTCGCTCGCCAGCGGCTTCACGGTGTTCGCGGCGTGGCCCATCCCCATAGAGGCCAACATTTTTGACGATTGTGGTCATCCGCTTTTATCCGGGTCCGTCACTGCGACATTTTCCACCGGCGACGCGCCTCTCTCGCTGCGTAGCTTGCAGGATGGCCGCTGGGCCGCCACCTGGCAAACTCAAAAGGTGTCCGCGCAAGCGCAGATCAACGTTCAAGCCGCTTCAAGTTCGGGCGCGCTGACTGGCACGGCGCAGGTCGTTGGCGGCCTGCAGGTGAATCCGGACCCGCCGCCCCAAATCGCCTCAGGCGGCGTGCTAAACGGCGCCAGCTACCAACTCAGTTCGCCGCTCGCTCCCGGCAGTCTGATCGCGGTTTTTGGGACCCATCTTTCGACTTCCAATGCTTCGGCGAATAGTCTGCCGCTGCCATCAGTTCTGAACGACACGCAGGTCTTGGTGGCGGGCCGCAGTCTTCCACTGGTGTTCGTCAGCGATACGCAGGTCAACGCGGAGATTCCCTTCGATCTGGCGATCAATGCGACTCAGCAAGTGATTGTTACGCGCGGAACCACCGTCTCTCTTCCCGAGCCGGTGTCTATCGTCTCGGACCGGAGCGGTGTGTTCACGCTCTCGGGGGATGGACTGGGCAGCGGCTTTATCGTCGCCGTGTACTCGGATGGAAGGCAGGCCCTGGTCGGCAACGACAACCCTGTCAAGCCGGGCGATGCGATCGTCATCTACGCAACCGGCTTGGGAGACGTCGATCCGCGGGTGATTGCCGGAACTGCCGCTCCAATTACTCCGCTTTCCTCGACCGTCAACCCGGTGACGGTCACCGTCGGCGGCCTGCCGGCACAGGTCTTTTTTAGCGGCCTCACGCCCGGATTTGCGGGACTGTACCAGGTGAACGCGTTTGTCCCCGCTGGCGTGCCGGCCGGAAACAACGTTCAAGTAGTCCTGACTCAGAATGGAATCTCGAGCGCGCCTGTCAGCATCGCTGTGCAAGGCCAGTAGCGTAACGCCGGACGGACCCCTCGGGCCCTATGCGGAAACTAGTACAATAGAGTTTCTCCCCCGGAACAAGTTCGCCTAAGGATGTACTGAATGGATGAAAAAGAACGCACCCGCACTCTCGGCCTCACCCTCAGCCAGATCGAGAAACAATTCGGCAAAGGCTCCATTGTGCGGCTCGGATCGAAGGACGCTTTCGTGCCGGTTTCCGTCATTTCCTCCGGCGCCATTTCGCTGGATTACGCCCTGGGCGTGGGCGGATTCCCGCGCGGCCGGATCATAGAAATCTTCGGCCCGGAATCGTCCGGCAAGACCACCGTCGCGCTCCAGGTAGTGGCCGAGGCCCAACGCGCGGGCGGCATGGCGGCCTTCATCGATGTCGAGCACGCGCTGGATCCCATCTATGCCCGCAAGCTCGGCGTGGACGTCGACAACCTGCTGGTCTCCCAGCCGGACTACGCCGAACAGGCGCTCGAGATCACCAACGCGCTGATCGCCTCCGGATCCATCGACGTCCTGGTGGTCGACTCGGTGGCCGCCCTGGTCCCCAAGTCCGAACTGGACGGCGAGATGGGCGACAGCCACATGGGCGTGCAGGCGCGTCTCATGTCCCAGGCCATGCGCAAGCTGACCGGCAACGTTTCGAAATCCAACACCTGCCTGATCTTCATCAACCAGATCCGCGAAAAGATCGGCGTGATGTTTGGGAATCCCGAGACCACCACCGGCGGCCGCGCGCTGAAGTTCTATTCCTCGGTGCGCGCCGACATCCGCCGCATCGCCGCCATCAAGGAAGGCGAAGTGGTGGTGGGCAACCGCACCAAGGTCAAGATCGTCAAGAACAAGGTGGCGCCGCCGTTCCGCGAGGCCGAGTTCGACATCATTTACGGCGAGGGCATCTCGCGCGAGGGCGACCTGATCGACTTGAGCGTGGCGCAGAATCTGATCGACAAGAGCGGCTCCTGGTACAGCTACAACGGCGACCGCATCGGCCAGGGCCGCGAGAACGCGCGCCAGTTCCTGAAGGACAACCCGGAAATCCGGCAGCAGCTTGACACCGAGTTGCGCAAAGCGCTGGGCATGATCCGCAAAGAAGCCGAGCCGGCTCCCGCAGCCCCGGTGGAAGCGCCCAAGCCGGCCGCCGCCAGCGCCGCACGCTCGCGGTAGCTTGGCGGAAGATCCCGCCGCAACTCGACCCTGCTGATTCCGAGAGCAGCCCATGGGGTTATCTCGCTCCCCTTGGTCCTGTGCGATATCCCGCAAGCGGCGATCACACCGCCAGACCGGCGCGCCGATTTTGGGGTGCCGCGACCGTGTCACCCCGGCAAGTGTAATCAGCCAATGCCTCGTGAAGCCCACGGGTTGCAGGCTCATTACAACTGGATGACACCGCAAGGTTTACGTAAAGCCGGCCGGCTCGATCAGATGGCAATTGGAATGCCCATTTTCCTGCTGGAAGCCAGCCATGAAAGCGCTCATCACCGAGCATCTGGGGTATGGCGAACTGATCCTCCCGAGCCTCATCGCGAAAGGACTGGCGGCGAACGACCGCGCCAAGGTTCGCATGAGTGTGCTGCAGGCGCTGCTCCAGCATGCACTCCATCCCACTGTCGAACCGATGGATCTGTCAGCGGAATGCCGCGCCTCGGGTGTCGACGCCAAGGCAGTTCGCCGGCTCATCGCGGAGGCGCGGGCCAGCGACGGCAGAATCACCGCGCCTGGTCTTGCCAGATTTACCGAAACGCTGCGCAGCGACGTTCAAGCCATGCTGGACGCGGTAGCGGCCGGCGACACAATCGCGGGGAAGAAGGCGGCCGAGCGATGGCCGGCTATCCAAGCCGGGGCAACCGCCGCTGACGACCAGATCGCACTGGACGTGATTGCCGCGCTGACTTCGCTCGCAGGCAGTGACAGCATTCACCGCCTGGTGATGGATCTGCACAAGGAGCTGAACCGTCTGTCAGCGGCATGCGCGGAGGAAACCGTGAATGGCGCCCACGCCTACGGACTCTTGCCTGACGACCGGCCGATGGTCGCCGCGTTCATGCGAGGCGTGGATCGCACGCGCGCGCTGAAGTTCAATCATCCCGGTCTTGAAACTTCGGCCGCTCGTTCGGCATCGCGTCTGATCATCCAGAACGATCTCGGGACTACCGACGCTCACGTAATCGTCGTCACGGTGGAAGGAACGTCCGTAATCGTCACGCACACGGATATTCACAGGGCGCGTGCGAAGTTCCTCACGTCGCTGCTCGATCGCTTTCCGGTGCGCTGGAGCGGCTTGGACCGGCGCAACGCGGAGGGAATCGGCGAAGACAGCGGGTTCTATCTCACCACCGGGCAGTACGAAGCCGAGAGTAGCGAGCGGCGTGACGCTTTCCTGGAAGCCGTGGGAGCTGCGCTCGTCTTTCTCATCGATTGGAACAAGGCGCGGAAAGAGTTGCGTTCTCTGGCCGACCGGGCGGATGGCGTGCGCATTCTGGACTGGGCGGCTCGCAACCAGATTGGGCACCGGGCCTTTCTCGAACTGGGCGGCAGCAGCCTGGTAGCAGCGGCGGTAAGGCATGCCGCCGCCACGCGGATTGGTTTCGGGGAACGGCTCTCGGCGGCTTTGGGCCGCGAAGAAACGGTCGACTTCCTGAAGACTGTGCTCCGTGTGTCGAAAGAAGCATTGATCGAAGGCCGGTCCGTCCGCGTGGTCCGGGACGAGATCGAGGCCGATTTGGTCCGCCGCCTGGAGCGAACGGATAACACGCTGCTTACGGCCATCCTGCGCCAGGCAGGTCTGGCGCGCGAGATCGCCGCCCGGATCGGGCAGCACGTCGCGGGTCAGCAGGCCGGCGGGATGGTGAGCGGACCTGCGCTCGCTGCCTTGGCCCAGCGCATCGAACAGAAGGCCGATCGCATGGTCCTTGAAACGCGCAACAGCATTGCCAGGCTGGACGCCAGTCCGACAATCCTGCAGCTTGCGAACGCCATGGAGGCGACCATCGATGAACTCGAGCAGGCTGCATTTATTGCTTCGCTGCTCCCGGCCAATCTCGACCCCGTGGTCCTGCCGTTGATCGCGAATCTCTGTGCTGCCGCGGTTGGTGGCGCCGAGGCTCTGGCGTCCGGGATCAGCGCGGCGGTTGATGTCCCAGAAGGCCAGCACGTGGATACCGAAGATGCACTGGCCGCCATAACCCGGCTCGCCGATCTGGAACACACGGCCGATTCCGCCGAGCGAACCCTAACTGCGCGCGTGCTGTGCGGCCACTTCGAGATCGAAACGGCGCTTTCCGTCCTGGAGCTGGCGCGTGCGTTGGAGCGGGCCAGCGACGGAATGGCGGTTGCCGCGAATTTGTTGCACACGCACGTCATGGCGGACTTATCCATATGAAGGAGACTGGGGACAGGACCGGTATCGTTCGACTGGGCGACGCTGCCTGCCCGTTGCCAACTTCTGAGGACGTCGGCGCCAAGGCCGCGAATCTGGCTCGAATGGCGGCCATCGGCCTGGCGGTTCCTCCGGCCTTTGTTCTGCCAGTTGAGTTTTGCGCCGGCTTAGCAGCGACTGACGCGCAGGCCAAACGGCTCTTGCTGGACGGATTGAAAGAGGGCATCGGGTTTCTGGAAGAGACCACCGGGAAACGATTCGGCGACCGGCGCAGGCCGCTGCTGGTCTCGGTGCGCTCGGGGGCGCCCCGGTCGATGCCCGGGATGTTGGACACCGTGCTCAACGTGGGCTGCACCTCCGCCGCCACTCACGGTCTCATACGAATGACCGGAAATCCGCGCTTCGCGTGGGATTGCCGCCGCCGCTTGCTCGAAGCGTATGCCCAAACTGTTCTGGGCCTGGATACATCGTCTCTCGCTGATCTCTTGGGCCATGTTACAGGCGAGGAAGGCGTCGCGAGCGAGCGCGACTTGGACTGCGAAGCGCTGGAACGGCTGGCCGCGGCATACGAGTCATGGATCGAGGATGCCGATGCCGGGTTCGAGGACGACGCGATGTCGCAGCTTGCCGCCGCGTCGCACGCGGTCTGCCGGTCCTGGATGAGCGATCGCGCGCGGACCTACCGGACACTCGAAGGACTGGATCACTTGCCTGGAACGGCGGTTATGGTTCAGGCCATGGTGTTCGGCAATCGCGGCCTGTCGAGTGGAAGCGGTGTAGCGTTCTCGCGCAATCCATCCACCGGCGCGCCTCAGCCCGTCATCGACGTGCTGTTCGATGCTCAGGGCGAAGACGTCGTGTCCGGCCGGCGAACGCCCGAGACCGAGACGTCCATCGCACATCTTATGCCCGCGGTCTCCACCGAGCTGCGCAGCGTTCTTATGCAACTCGAGCGTGAGTTTGGCGACATGCAGGACGTCGAATTCACCATCGAAGACGGAAAACTGTGGCTGCTGCAAACCCGCACCGCGAAGCGAACACCTCGAGCAGCCCTGCGGATCACCGTCGACCTTGTGAAGGAGGGCCGCATCTCCCAGGAAGAAGCCTTGCGGCGGCTGACCGGGTTGGATCTCTCGGCGCTCACCGTCACTCGCCTGGTCGAGGCGGGAGACCCGAGCGTGCATGGGATCGCGGCATCCGGAGGAGTAGCCGTCGGTCACGCCGCCTTCGATTCCGTGACCGCCGAACGCATGGCGGCGCGCGGTGACCCGGTCATCCTGGTGCGTCCCGATACCAGCACCGCGGACATCGCCGGCTTTCGAGCGGCGTCCGGGATCGTCACCGCAACCGGCGGCATGACTGCTCACGCCTCGCTGGTGGCGCGGCACATGGGTAAACCTTGCGCGGTGGGCTGCGGAGGCATCTCGCTGGACAACTCCGCACGTCGCGGCCACTTTGCCGGCCAAGTGGTCGAAGAGGGTGACTGGATCTCCGTGGATGGCGATAGCGGCGGCGTGTTTCTCGGTCAGCGTGAGATCATCACCGAGCGGCCCACAACGGAGCTGGATGAGGTCGACCGTTGGCGTGCTGGTGACAGAACCGCGAGCTCGGGCGATCAAATCAATGACATAATTGCTGTTTGCCCGCCATCCGGAAAATTCTGATCGCCAACCGCGGCGAAATCGCCCTGCGCATCGTCCGCACCGCGCGCGAGATGGGCATCCGGGCCGCCAGCATCTACACCGACGCCGACCGCGACGCGCCCCACACGCGCGCCGGTGACGAAGCCATCGCCATCGGCTCCTCTTACCTGCAGATCGAAAAGATTATCGACGCCGCGCGCGCAGTGGCCGCCGACGCCGTCCACCCCGGCTACGGTTTCCTGGCCGAGAGCGCGGATTTCGCCGAAGCCTGCCGCAGCGCCGGCCTGACCTTTATCGGACCCACGCCCGAAACCATCCGCATGATGGGGCTGAAGACCAACGCCCGCCAGATCGCCGCGTCAGCCGGAGTTCCCATCGTCCCTTCTTTCGATCAAACCGCCGAGCTAGAATGTCCTGTCCTGATCAAAGCCTCGGCGGGCGGCGGCGGACGAGGGATGCGCATCGTTACCGCTCGCGACCAACTCGACGAAGCGCTCAACGCCGCCCGTGGCGAAGCCGAGCGCGCCTTTGGCGACGGCACTCTGCTCATCGAACGCTACATCGAAGGCGCGCGCCACGTCGAATTCCAAATCTTCGGCGATCAGCATGGCAACCTCATCCACCTGTTCGAGCGTGACTGCTCCGTCCAGCGCCGGCACCAGAAGATCATCGAGGAAAGCCCTTCGCCTGCGCTCACCGACGACCTCCGCGGCGGCATGGGAGAAGCCGCCATCGCCCTGGGCCGCGCCATCGGCTACACCAACGCGGGAACGGTGGAATTTCTGCTCGCTCCCTCGGGCGACTTCTATTTCATCGAAGTCAACACGCGCATCCAGGTGGAGCATCCTGTCACCGAGTTGGTCACCGGCATCGACCTGGTGCGGCTGCAGATCGAAGTGGCCGAAGGCAAGCGCCTGCCTTTGCATCCGCGGATGCTCGGCCACGCCATCGAAGCTCGCCTGAATGCCGAGGATCCGCTGACGGGCTTTCTACCATCCACCGGGATCGTTCACGCCTGGCGGCCCCCGGAGCACGTGCGCGTCGACACGGCGATCGAGCCCGGCGCCGAGGCCAGCATTCACTTCGACCCGCTGCTCGCCAAAATCATCAGCTACGGCCCGGATCGCGAGGCCGCCCGCCGCAAGCTGGTGCATGCCCTGGGCGCCACCGTGCTGTTCGGCGTCGCGACCAATCGCGATTACCTGGTTCAGATCCTGGAAAGCGAAGAATTCCGCAACGGCCAGGCCCACACCGGTTTTCTGCCGCCGGCGCGCGAGCCGCTCGATACACCCGAGCACATCGCCGCCGCCGTCTTGTATTTGGATCGCAGCCCCGTTAGAGGCATCCCATCGAACTACCGCAACAACCCGTATCGCGACCCAAGCATGAAACTCCGCGCCCGCAACCAGGACCTTACAGTCTCGTGGAAGCCTCTGAACCGCGACGAATACTCAGTCGTATGTGGCGCACGCACTCTGGCGTGCCGCATTCACGCTCGTATGAACGCCAGCATCACGCTAACCATCGACAACATCACCCGAACCTACGAAATCCGCGAATCCGGCGCGCACATCTTCGTCCACTCTCCCCGAGGCTCCACTACGCTCACCCGCCTTTCCCGGCATCCGCGCTCGGCCGCGTCCAGCCAACGCGAAACCGCCAACTCGCCGATGCCCGGCCAGGTGCTGCGTATCCTGGTCCGTGAAGGCCAGCCGGTGAAAACGGGCGACTCCCTGGTGGTGCTCGAAGCCATGAAGATGGAGCAAACCATTCGCACTACCATCAACGGCGTGGTGCAGTCTATCCTGGTAGATATCGGACAACTGGTGGCGCCCGGACAGATGCTGGTCCAAATCAACGCCGAGGAGAATCCTGAATGAGCGACGTCTTAGTAGCAACCGAAACCAAAGCTGAATACCCGTACTTCACCGAAGAGCACGAAATGATCCGGCGGACCGTGAAGCGTTTTTGCCTGGAAGAGATCGCGCCCTACGCCGAAGAATGGGACCACGCCGGCATCTTCCCGCGCGAGTTATTCAAGAAGGCTGCGAACCTGGGCCTGTTCGGCATCCGCATCGATCCAGAGTGGGGCGGCCTGGGTCTCGATTGGTGGGCCAGCGCCGCTTACATGGAAGCCATGGCCTACTCGGATTCGGGCAGCATCAACATGGCTCTCATGGTCCAGTCCGAGATCACACTGCCGGTGCTGGCCGAGCTTGGCACTCGCGAGCAGAAGGAAGAGTTCCTACGCCCTGCCATTGCCGGCGACACCATCGCAGCGCTGGGCATCAGCGAACCCGGCGGCGGTTCCGACGTCGCCGCGCTCAAGACCCGAGCCCGCATCGACGGCAGCGACCTGGTGATCTCCGGCCAGAAACTCTGGATCACCAACGGCACGCGCGCCGACTTCATCATCCTAGCCGTGCGCACCGGCGCCGAGGGACACAAGGGCGTCTCCATGGTCCTGTTCCCGACCAAGACCAAGGGATTTTCGGTCGGCAAGAAACTCAAGAAGGTCGGCAACATGGCGTCCGACACCGCCGAGCTGTTCTTCGACGAGTGCCGCGTCCCGATGCGCAACATCCTGGGCGAGATGAACAAGGGCTTCTACTACGTGATGCACAATTTCCAGGGCGAGCGTCTCGCCGCGGCGATCCTGGCCCTGTCGGGTTCTGAGAAAGCGGTTCGGGACGCGCTCGAATACGGCAAGAACCGGACGGCGTTCGGCCAGCCGATTGGCCACTATCAGGTCTGGCGGCATCGCTTCGCCGAGCACCTCACCAACATCGAAGCCGGCCGCTGGCTCACCTATCGCGCGCTCGACCTGCTGAACCGCAACCAAAAGGCCGTGCGCGAAGTCACCATGGCCAAGCTGTTCACCTCCGAGCTGTCGCAAAAGGTCATGTACGACTGCATGCAGATGTTCGGTGGCTTCGGCTACACGACGGAATACCCGATTGGCCGCTCCTGGCGCGACGTGCGCTTGAACACTATCGGAGCGGGCACGTCGGAAATCATGAAAGAAATCCTGGCGAAGGAAGAGAAGATCTGATGTGGCGCACGCACTCCTGCGTGCTGCGTTCACACTCGTGTGAACGCTTTGAAAGATGATCCGCATCGCAAACGGTCAAGGTTTTTGGGGCGACTCGCTCGAAGCCCCGCTCAAACAAATCCGCCGCGGACCCCTAGACTACCTGACGCTCGACTACCTGGCCGAGATCACCATGTCGATACTGCAAAAGCAGTTCGCCCGCGATCCGCGCGCAGGTTATGCCCGTGACTTCGTAGACATGGTGGGCCGCGGCGCGCGCGACATCATAGACCGGCGCATCCGCGTCGTAGCGAATGCCGGCGGCGTGAACCCGGAAGGCTGCCGCGGCGCGGTCGGCAAAGCGCTAGCCCGGCCCGGCATCAAAATCGCGGTGGTGGCCGGCGACAATATTCTGGACCGCCTGGACGATCTTATCGCCCGGGGCATCCAGCTCAAGAATCTGGACACCGGCGCGCCGCTCGAATCCGTCCGCCCGCGCGTCCAAAGCGCTAATGTCTATTTCGGCGGCGCCGCCATCGCCGACGCCCTCGCAACCGGCGCGCAGATCGTCATCACCGGCCGCACCACCGACACCGGGCTGGTCCTGGGTCCCATGATCCACGAGTTCAAGTGGAAGCCCGACGAATGGGACAAGCTCGCCGCGGGCACCATCGCGGGCCACACCGTCGAATGCGGCGCCCAATGCACCGGCGGCAACTGCCAAGTGGACTGGCAGAGCATCCCGAACTTCGCCGATATTGGATATCCCATCGTCGAAGCCGATCCGGACGGAAGCTTCGTCATCACCAAGCACGCCGGCACCGGTGGCCGCATCACGCTGGCCTCCATCAAGGAACAACTGCTGTACGAGCTGGGCGACCCGCATGAGTACATCACACCCGACTGCATCGCCGACTTCACCAGCATCCAGCTCCGCCAGGATGGAGAGGACCGCGTCCGCTTCTGCGGCATCCGCGGCAGGCCGGCGACCGACATGTACAAGGTCTCGATCAGCTACTCGGCCGGGTTCAAAGCCGTCGGGACGCTGATGTACTCCTGGCCCGACGCCTACGCCAAGGCGCAAGCATCCGACCGTATCCTGCGCGAGCGGCTGGATCGTCTGGGCCTGCGCTTCGACGCGATCCGCACCGAGTTCGGCGGCGTCAACGCTTGCCACGGTCCGCTGGCGGCCGAACCGGCGGCTGACATCTCGGAGGTGATCCTGCGCGTGGGCGCTCGCTCGCAGGACCGGAGCGTCATAGAGCGCTTCACCAAAGAGATCGCCCCGCTGGCTTTGAACGGCCCGCCCACCGTCACCGGCTTCGGCGCTGGACGCCCGAAAGTCGAAGAGATCGTCGCCTACTGGCCGGCGCTGCTGCCAAAGACCGAGGCCGCGCCCCGAATCTCGGTCGAGGAAACCTGATGGCCCGCGTGCAACTCACTCGCATCGCGCACGCGCGCTCGGGCGACAAGGGCGACACCGCCAACGTCGGCCTGATCGCGCTTCGCCCGGAGTTCTACGCGGTGCTCAGCGAACAGGTGACTGCCCAACGCGTCAAGAAACATTTCGATGGCATTTGTTTGGGCGACGTGGAGCGCTTCGAGCTGCCCAATATCGGCGCTCTCAACTTCCTGCTGCACGAAAGCCTGGACGGCGGAGGCACCCTGTCACTCAAAGCCGATGCGCAAGGTAAGACCTACAGCGCCGCGCTGTTACGTATGGAGATTGAAGTTCCAGATGAACTCCTTTCAAAAGATCCTCTACCAGGTTGACCGCGGCATCGCGCGCATCACGCTCAACCGCCCTGAGAAGCGCAACGCACTCAACCCCGAGCTAATCGCGGAACTGAAGGCCGCGCTCGCCGCCACGGATCTTCCGATCGTTCTGTCAGGCGCGGGCGCTGATTTCTGCTCCGGCGCGGACCTGGGCGGACTCCATGGCATGACGGAAGCGACGGTCATGGACCACATGTCCAGCGCCCGCGCTGTTGCCGACCTGTTCCTCGCCATGCGCCGCCATCCTCGCCCCATCATCGCCGCGGTGCGTGGTCGCGCTTTGGCCGGCGGCTGCGGACTGGCCACCGCGGCGGACATCATCCTGGCAGCGGAATCGGCGCAGTTCGGCTACCCGGAAGTGAACATCGGCTTCGTTCCCGCGATGGTGATGGCGATCCTGCGGCGCTCGGTTTCAGAAAAGCGAGCCTTCGAGCTGCTGATCTCGGGCGAAGTGATCCCGGCGCAAACCGCATTCGACATCGGCATGATCAACCGCGTTGTCGCCGATGACACCTTCGACATCGAAGTGGACTCCTACGCCTCAAAGCTGGCCTCGAAATCAGCCTCCGCCGTCGCCCTCTCCAAGCGTCTGCTGTATCAAATGGACAGCATGGGATTCGAAGCAGCTCTTGAAGCCGGTGTCGAAGTCAACGCCATCGCCCGCATGACCGAAGACTACAAGCTCGGCGTCGAGAAATTCGTGAAGAAGCGCTAGTGCCTGAAGACACCGAACTCCATGGTCCCCTCGACCGGCCGGTTGTAAGCCGCCGATAGCGATATCGCGATCACCGTGCGTGTATCCCGCGGATCGATGATGCCGTCATCCCAAAGCCGCGCGGTGGCGAAATAGCAATCCGATTCCCTCTGAATCTGGCTCTCCAGCACAGCGCGCGCGGCCCCTAGCTTCTCCTCGTCCACCGGCAGATTCGACTTGATCAGTGACTCCCGCTTGATGATGTCCATCACGCCCGCCAGTTGCTGTGCTCCCATCACCGCGATCCGATGATTGGGCCAGGTAAACAGGAACCGTGGCTCGTAGGCCCTGCCGCACATGGCGTAATTCCCCGCCCCGTACGATCCACCGATCATGATCGTGATGGCCGGCACCGTCGAATTCGACACCGCGTTGATCAGCTTCGCGCCGTTGCGAATGATGCCCTGCTCTTCATAGGTCCGGCCCACCATGAAACCGGTGATGTTCTGCAGGAAGATCAGCGGAATGTCCTGCTGATTGCACAGCTCGATGAACTGCGCGCCTTTGGCCGAAGACTCCGACATCAGCACGCCGTTGTTCCCCAGAATGCCCACCGGGAAGCCGTGCACCCGCGCGAACCCGGTGAACAGCGTCGGTCCGTATTCGGGCTTGAACTCCGAGAAGCGCGATCCGTCCACGATGCGCGCGATCACCTCCCGGACGTCGAACGGGACTCGAACATCGGCCGAGGCGATCCCCAGCAACTCATCGGCATCGTACAGCGGTTCGTCAAAGTCCGCGCGTTGCGGCGTGGCAGGCTTGGGCCGATTGAAGTGCTCGACGATTTCGCGCGCGATGCGTATGCCGTCCACTTCGTCTTCCGCCAGGTAGTCGGAAAGGCCGGAGACGCGTGAATGCATCTCGGCTCCGCCCAGTTCTTCCTCGTTCGAGATTTCGCCCGTGGCCATCTTCACCAGCGGCGGGCCGGCCAGAAACACCTGCGCCTGATTCTTGACCATGATGACGTAGTCCGACATGCCGGGCAGATAGGCTCCGCCGGCGGTCGAGCTGCCGAACACCACCGAAATGGTCGGAAGCCGATGCTTCGACCGGCGCGTGATCTCGCGAAAGCCCCGGCCGCCCGGAACGAAAATCTTGCTTTGCACCGGCAGATCGGCGCCGGCCGATTCAACCAGCAGAATCGCGGGCAGGTGGTTTTCAAGCGCAATGTCGGCCAGCCGCGCGTTCTTCCACAAACCGGCTTCGCTGGTCGAGCCGCCCTTGGCCGTGGCTTCGTTGGCGCTGATCATGCACTCTCGCCCGCTCACCAGCCCGACGCCGCCGATCACGCGCGCGCCCGGAGTTTCGTCGATCCCGATCCCGGCCAGCGGCGCGATTTCGAGAAAGTACGAGCCCTCATCCAGCAACAGCTCGACGCGCTCGCGCGGAAGCAGCTTGCCGCGCTCCAGATGCCTCTGGACGTATTTCTCGCCGCCGCCTTCGGTGGAACGCTTCAGCTCGCCGCGCAGCCGCTCGACGGCCGCCGACATGCTCTCATAGTTGGCGCGATAGGCGTCGGATTGATGGTCGACGGCAGTTCGTAAAGGTTCCACGATGATCTAATGAGTATAGCGATGCCTGACGATTCCCCGCTCCGGGACAAGACCAAGAACCTCGGCGCCTGGTTCCTGGGCCCCAAGGCCGAGAACGCTGAAGTGGAAGAGAAGCTGGTCAGCTTCATTCTGCAGGATTATTTTCACTGGAGGCGCAATTATTATCCTTCCGACGAGATCGTGATCCCGCAGAGCATGCGCCGCGATCTGGTGGATTGGAACGACGACCTGGCCCAGAAGCTCGCCGAGATGCTGGCCGGGCTTCGCAAGCATTTCCCGTTTTACAGCCCGCGCTATCTGGCGCACATGATGTCGGATCAGACCATTCCGTCGGTGCTGGGATATTTCGCCGGACTGCTCTACAACCCCAACAACGTGACGCCGGAAGCCGCGCCGGTGACCGAGCACTGGGAGTTCGAAGTAGGCCGCGACATCCTGGAGATGATGGGCTACAAAGCGCCGCCGGCGCCGGGCGGTCCGCACGAGGCGCGCTCGGAATTCGGATGGGCGCACGTCACCAGCGGCGGCACGGTGGCGAACATCGAAGTGTTGTGGGCCGCGCGCAACGCCGCTTACTTCCCACTGGCCGTTCGCAGGGTGGCGTGCGAGCTGGGCGTTCCTTTGGAAGTCGCGCTGCCCGATCAGAGCTCCGCGAATCTTCTGGACCTGGACCAGCAGCAATGCCTGGGACTCACTCCCAGCGAGACCATGCATCTGCTGCCGCGGCTGGTGGAGGCGATCCAACGCCGCCTGGACGTTCCGCCGCGCGTCGCAATTCAAAAAGTTCCGGAACTGCTCGCCGCCAGCGGCTACTGCATCCCGCACAACGGCACCGCCGCCTGCTATCAGACTCGACCGCCCGCCATCTTCGTCTCCGGCGCCAAGCACTACAGCATTATGAAGGCTGCCGACCTGCTCGGCATCGGGCGCGACAACGTCTTCCTGGTGGACGTCGACGGCCTGTTCCGCATGGATGTTCGCGATCTGGAAGCCAAGATCAAAACCGCCATCAACCGCGGCCTGCTCCCGATGGCCGTGATCGCGATCGCCGGCACCACCGAGGAAGGCGCGGTGGACCCGGTGCATGAGGTCCTGGACCTGCGGCACCAATTCGAGGCCGAATCGCGCACCAGTTTTTGGCTGCATGTGGACGCTGCGTGGTCGGGCTACCTGCGAGCGCTGTTTGCTCCGGATGCAGCCTCCTTGGTGGAGCACGTGGCGACGGTTCGCAAGTTCGTTTCACGCGAACTGGATCTGAGCGATGGCGCTTATTCCAAAAAGCTCGAGATCCAGTGGGGCGATCGGGACGTGCTCAGCGCGTTCCTGGCCTTCTCGAAAGCGGACTCGATCACGGTGGACCCGCACAAGATGGGCTACGTGCCCTACCCTTGCGGCGTGGTCGCGTTTCGCAACGACCGCGTGCGGCAGTTTCTAGCCGAGGTGGCGCCGTACCTCGCGCCCACCATTCAGCCGGACGAATCGAAAATCGAGCACGCGCCGCCCACCTCCATCGGGCCGTACATTCTGGAAGGCTCCAAGCCAGGTGCGGCGGTGGCCGGCGTCTGGCTGTCGCATCGCATGATTCCGCTCAATCGCGACGGCTACGGCGAGATCGTGCGCGCCTCCATCCTGGCCGCCCGAGAACTTTACGAACGCCTGGTGCACTGGGAACATTGGGCCGCCGCCAACAAGGTGGATGCGACCTTCGAGTTCATGCCGCTCACCCCGCAACCGCCGGACACCAACGTGGTGTGTTTTCTGGTGAAGGAAAAGAATCCCGCGTCTCTGGCGCGCATGAACGCGCTGAACCAATGGATCTACGAGCGCTTCACCATCGAGTCAGAGCACGGACCGGGCGAATACAGCTACTCGCAGCCCTTCTTTTTGTCGCACACGGTGATCAAGTATCCGAGCTACTCGCCGCGTTCGGTGGCGGGGCCGCTGCACCGTTTCTCGATCGACGCCTCCGAGTATTTCGAGCGCGGGCTGTTCGTGCTGCGCGCCACCATCATGAGCCCGTATATCGTGCTGGCGGAGGAGACCGGACGCAAAGGCCGGCCGCTGCTGGCGCAGTTCATCGACCGGCTCGCGGCCAAGGCTGAGGAAGGAATCGTCGAACTCGGGCTTACTTGGTCACCAGGAATACCGCAACTTCGGAAAGCAGGTTTGGAAGAAAACTGATCTGACGCGCGCCCTGCAGGAAGATCCGCTTCTCGATGTTCCATTTCTGGGAACGCACCAGCGCTTCGAAGTCGTGAACGGTCAGGAAATGGATGTTGGGCGAATCGTACCAATCGTGCGGAAACAGTCTGGTCTTGGGCGCGCGGCCGGTGAACAGATGCGCCAGCCGGACCGTCCAGTGGCCGAAGTTGGGGAAAGCGACGATGGCGCGCCGGCCCACGCGCAGCATCTCGCTCAGCACTTTGAGCGGCGCGCGGGACTCCTGCAGGGTCTGGCTGAGAATCACGTAGTCGAAGGCCTGATCCGGCAGGTCGGCCAGCGCTTCCTCGATATCGCTGTGGAAGACGGACACACCGCGCGCGATGGCTTGCTGGACCTTGGGTCCCGAAATCTCCACCCCGCGGGCGTCCACGTGTTTGTGTTCGGCCAGCCAGGCCAGCAGCTCTCCCTCGCCGCAGCCCAGGTCCAGGATTTTGGTGTTGGGTTCGACGATTTCACTGATGATCGCGTAGTCGCTGCGGCCGAGGAGCGTGCGAACGAAGGCTTGGGCCACCTAGGCCCGCTCCCGGAAGGTGCTGGCTAAGAAGCCGCGAACCAGTTCCGCTTGCTCGGCGACGGTCACCAGGAACGCGTCGTGGCCGTAGTTGGAGGGCAGCTCGCAGTAGGCCACGTCGCAATTTCGGCCCCGCAGCGCCCGCACGATTTCGAGCGACTGGTAGCTCGGATACAGCCAGTCGGAAGTGAAGCTGATCACCAGAAAACGCGACTTTACGTTTTCAAACGCCGAGCTGAGAGAATTGCGCTCGGCCGTGAGATCGTAGTAGTCCATGGCCTTGGTGATGTACAGGTAGGAATTGGCGTCGAACCGGTCGACGAACTGGCTGCCTCGATAACGCAGGTAGCTCTCCACCTCGAATTGATTCTGATCGTGCAGGCGTCGCCCGAACTTCTCGCGCATGGACTGGTCGCTCATGTAGGTGATATGTCCGACCATGCGCGCCACCGCCAATCCGCGAGCGGGCGGGCGCTTACCGTAGTAATTTCCTTCGTTCCAGTCTGGATCAGCCATGATGGCCTGCCGTCCGACCTCGTTGAAGGCGATCTGCTGCGGACTGTGCCGCGCGGTGCCGGCGATGGGGATGGCGGCCGCGACGGATTCCGGATAGGCCACGGCCCATTCGAGCGCCTGCATGGCGCCCATCGACCCGCCCGACACCGCCAGCAGCCTCTGGATGCCCAGGTGATTCACCAGCATCTTCTGCAGCCGCACCATGTCGGGAATCGTGACGGGCGGAAACGTCATACCGTACGGACATCCAGTGGCGGGATTGACGGAGCTGGGTCCGGAGGTGCCGCGGCAGCCGCTCAGCACGTTAGAACAAATCACGAAGTACTTGTCGGTGTCGAAGCCTTTGCCCGGCCCGATCATGTTGTCCCACCAGCCCAGGCCGCCCGATTCCTGGTCGGTCCCGGCGGCGTGGGCGTCGCCTGAAAAGGCGTGCAGGATCAGAATGGCGTTGCTCTTGGCGGCGTTCAGCTCGCCATATGTTTCGTAGGCCACCTGGACGGGTTCGAGCGTCATCCCGCCGTCCAGGGGAATCGAGTCGAACCGGGCCAACTGTGTCTCCGTGATCATTGCTATGGCATACAACCTCGCCGGCGGCGCGGCGTCGAAGACAAGCGGCCGAGGCTGGTTGGGATACTCTCATTGTAGTCTCCGGAGGGCCAACAGCGCAGGCCGGCCTAGTACCGTTCGAAGCCCGGCCCAGTCCCGCCGCCGCTTGCGCCAGACGCGCTTTTCGCGCGATAATTCGCGAGTAGCCTCACGAGTATGGCCAGCCGAAGTGTCTTCCACTACGAATTGCTCGAACCGATCGGCGCCGGAGGCATGGGCGAAGTCTTCAAAGCCCAGGACAAACGGCTGCACCGTTTCGTCGCGATCAAGGTGCTGGCGCGGGGCAAGTCCGGCGATCCGGAGCGGCGCAAGAGGTTCATTCAGGAGGCCCAGTCTGCGTCCGCGCTGAGCCATCCCAACATCATCACCATTCACGACATCTTCGACGAAGACGACACGTCGTTCATCGTCATGGAATACGTGTCGGGCCGGACGCTGCTGGACCTGATTCCGCCCATGGGCCTGCGTGTCGGCCAGGTGCTGCAGTATTCAACCCAGATGGCGGATGCGCTCAGTGTGGCGCATGCCGCCGGGATCATTCATCGCGACTTCAAGCCCGCCAACGTGATGGTCACCGGCTCCGGGTTGGTCAAGATCCTCGACTTCGGCCTCGCTAAGCTGACCGATCCGTCCTCGATGCTCAACATGACCGCCGCGGCGGGCGCGGCCACCAACGGCGTTCCGAGAGGACTCCAGGATCAGGTCACCCTGACCAACGTGCCGCTCACGATGGAAGGCTCCATCCTGGGGACGGTCAACTACATGTCTCCCGAGCAGGCTGAAGGCCGGCGAGTGGACGCGCGCTCGGATATCTTTTCGTTCGGCGCGGTGCTGTATGAAATGGTGACCGGCCGGCGGGCCTTCCAGGGGGATTCGGACATCTCGACGTTGTCCTCGGTGTTGCGCGATGAGGTGCGGCCCATAGCTGAACTGGCTCCCGACGTTCCGCACGAGCTGGAAGACATCATCCGGGGGTGCCTGCGCAAGGATCCGAACGCGCGCTGGCAGTCCATGAAGGAAGTCGAGATGGGGCTCAGCGGTCTGAAGCGCCGCTCGGATGCCGGTGTTCTGCATGCGCGGCCAGTGGCGCCGGTCTCGACAGCGCCGGTGTCGACTCCGCCTGCCCCGGCTGCTCCTGCGCCGGCTGCGGCTGTGAAGGTGAGTGTCCCAAAGGTGCAGGCTGTCGCCTCGAGTCCTTCGAAGAAAATTTCGAACAAAATTCTGATCGCCGGCGCGGCCGCGGTCGCGTTGCTGTTGGCCGTGGGCGCGGGCTGGTGGTGGATCGCGCATCGCCGCACCGTCGCGGCGCAGGTCGCGCAACAAGTGGCAGCTCCGGTGGTTTCGCCCCAACCTGAATCAGTTCCACCTGCGGTGGTTCCGCCTGCCGCTGCTCCCACGGCATCCGAGCCGCAGGCCTCCACGCCCAGCGAACCAAGCGTGGGCAAGCGCCCGCTGCCTGCCGCATCCACTCCGGCGCCCGCTCCGGCTCCAGTGCCGCCTCTCGTTCCCCGCGAGATTCCACCGGCCGCCACCAAGGCTCCCGTTCAGCCAGTGCTTCCTCCCGTGGTTTCCCAGCCGCCGCCACCCAAGGTTGAGCCGCAGCATGTTCCGGCAGACGTGGTTGCGGTGACGGTGAAGGACGGGCTGCCTTTTCGGATCGCGCTGGCGGAGGATGTTCCAGCCACTGCACAAGGTGGACAGGCACTGACTTTCCGCGTGCTCGAAGATGTGAAAGTGGGCGACAAGCTGGTGATCCCTCGGGGAGCCGCTGTTACCGGATCGATCGCCAGCGAAGGAACCAAGAAACGGTTCATGGGAATCGGCGGCAAGATGACCTTCCAACTGAATTCGACCGAGAGCGTGGATGGGCAGAAACTTCGCGTGCGCGCCGCGGCCGGCGGCAAAGCCGATGGCCAGATCAGCCGGCCCATCGATACGGGCAAATACGCGAAGTCCAAGGACCTGGCAGCCGCGCGGGGAACTGATTACGTTGCGTACGTGGACGGCGAGCAAACCGTCTCAGTGCACAAGTAACACCTTTCCAGGCGTTCGCATGAGTGCGAACGCGGCACGCATTAGTGCGTGCGCCACGAACACTACCGGAAGTCTTCTTGCAGCTTGTCCAACACGGCCGAACCCGGGCAGAGCTTCTGGTAGGGGACGCGGATCAGCGGCACGTCAGGGGAATGATTCATTTCGTGCATGTCGGGAACGCTTTCGTCGACATACAGCAGACCCGTGACCACTTCACCCTTGCCCTGGTGCTCCTCCAGGTAAGCGATCACCTTCTCGCGGTCGGTGGGGTCGTAGTTCGCCGGAACCCCTTTGAACAGAATCGCGCTGCCGTCGTGCATGGTGACGCTGACGGCGCCGTTCTTGCCGATGTGCGCCAGGATCTCGCTGGCCGGCGGAACGAAGTCGGCTTCGATGGCCTTCAGTTCATGCTGGCGCGTGTACAGATAGCTCTTGGTGGAGCCGTCATGATCGTTAAAGGTCACGCAGGGCGAAATAACGTCCAGCAGCGCGAATCCGCGATGCGCGATGGCGGCCTTCAGAATGGGCACCAGTTGGTCCTTGTCGCCTGAGAAACTGCGCGCGATGAAGGTTGCGCCGAGGCTCAAGCCCAGCATCACCGGATCAATGGGCGCCATGCGGTTCTTCTCGCCCTTCTTGCTCTTGGTCCCGATGTCGGCGGAGGCCGAGAACTGGCCCTTGGTCAATCCATACACGCCGTTGTTCTCGATAACGTACACCAGCTTGACGTTGCGGCGGATGGCGTGGCACATGTGGCCCAGGCCGATGGAAAGCGAATCGCCGTCGCCAGAGATGCCGATGTAGATCAACTCGCGGTTGGCGGCGTTGGCGCCGGTGGCGATGGGCGGCATGCGTCCGTGGGCGGAGTTGAAGCCGTGCGCGCCGTTTACGAAATAGGTGGGCGTCTTAGAAGAGCAGCCGATGCCGCTCAGCTTGGCGATCATGTGCGGCTGCACGGAGATCTCCCACAGCGCGCGAACCAGCGCGGCGGTGATGGAATCGTGCCCGCATCCGGCGCACAGCGTCGACATGGCGCCTTCATAGTCGCGAATCGTCAGCCCGAGCTCGTTGCGCTGCAGGCTGGGGTGAGTGGCGATCGGTTTCGCGATGGATGGCATGTTCTATTCCTCTATCTGCAATTCGGGCATGGGGACGAAGGAGGCGAGCGCGGGCTTCTCCACTTCGCCAAGCGCCTTGAGAATTCCGTCGACGACGTGCTTGGCGCTGAGCGGAAATCCGCCATAGACCAGGATGGAGCGCAGTTTTTCCTTTGGCACGCGGGTTTCGAGCGTGAGCAGACTTCGAAGCTGGGCGTCGCGGTTCTGTTCGATGACGAAGCAGAAGTAGTGCATCTCCAGGAACGATTGCACGGTTTCATCGAACGGGAAGCCGCGGACCCGCATGAAATCGGCGAGCACGCCCTGCTCGGCCAGCCGGTCCAGAGCCTCGCGGACGGCGAGGTCGCAACCGCCCAGCGTGATGACTCCAAAGTTTGCGCCTGCACGCCGCTGAATGATGGGCGTCGGTACGAATTTGGCCGAGGCTTTGTGCTTGCGCGCCAGCCGGTCCATCACCTCGCGGTATTCGTCGGGCATTTCGGTATAGCCGCCGTACTTGTTGTGCCCGGAGCCGCGCGTGAAGAACGATCCTTTGGGATGCACGCCGGGCAGCGTGCGGGCAGCCACCTGGTTTTCATCCTCGTTGGTATAGCGCTGGAATTTCGCGATCTTTTCGAGATCCTCGGCGCTCAAGACGCGGCCGCGGTCGGGCTGATAGGATTCGTTCCACTGAAGGCGCGGCACTACCCAGTCGTTCATGCCGATGTCCAGGTCCGTGAGGATGAAGACCGGCGTCTGGAAGCGCTCGGCCAGATCGAACGCCTTCGGCGCGAGTTCAAAACACTCGGCCGGATTCGCGGGGAACAGCAGAATGTGCCGGGTATCGCCGTGCGAAGCGTAAGCGCATTCCAGGATGTCGCCCTGCTGCGTGCGCGTGGGCATGCCGGTGGACGGGCCGACGCGCTGGACGTCGATCACCACTGCGGGAATCTCGGCGTAGTAAGCCAGGCCCAGCAGCTCGTTCATCAGCGAAATTCCAGGACCGGCCGTGGAAGTGAACGCGCGCGCACCGTTCCAGGCGGCCCCGATCACCATGCCGATGGCGGCCAGCTCGTCCTCCGCCTGCAGGATCATGTAGTTGCTCTTGCCGGTCTCGGGATCCTTGCGGTACTTCTCGCAGAACATCTTGAACGCGTCCATCGCGGAGGTGGAAGGCGTGATGGGATACCAGGCCGCAACCGTCGCGCCGGCATACACGCAGCCCAGCGCGATGGCGGTGTTGCCGTCGATCAGAATCTTGTCGGAATTGGCGTTCATCGTTTCCAGATGGAACGGCAGCGGGCACTGGAAATGATCGCGCGCGTAGTCGTAGCCCAGCCGCAAGGCGCGCAGGTTCGACTCGCGCAGCGCTTTCTTGGTCGAATATTTCTCGTCGAGCAGCCCCGCGACGATGTCCATGTCGGCGTTCAGCACCGCGCACAGCGTCCCCGCGTAAGCGATGTTCTTCATGAGGATGCGCTCGCGCGGATCACGGAAGTTCTCGTTGCAAAGCTGCGCGTAGGGGACGCCCAGGAAGTTGACGTCGTCACGAACCAGAGCCGGATCGAGCGGCCAGGAGGAGTCATAGAGCAGGTAGCCGCCCTCGTGCACCTCGCGAATGTCGCGCGCGTAGGTCTGCGAGTTCATGGCGACCATCAGGTCGTAGTCGAGTGACCGCGCCGTGTAGCCGTCCTTGTTGACGCGGATCTCGTACCAGGTGGGCAGGCCCTGGATGTTGGAGGGAAACAGGTTCTTTCCGGACACCGGAATCCCCATGCGGAAGATGGCCTGCATCATCAGGCCGTTGGCGCTGGCCGAACCGGTTCCATTCACGTTGGCCAGCTTGATGGCGAAATCGTTTACACGGGCACGCATGACTCGGTATTCACCGGCCTCCCTGCGTAAGGAATGAGAAGTTCAAACTTTTGCATGTCCCACGCGGCGGTGGGGCAGCGTTCGGCGCACAGGCCGCAATGCACGCACACGTCCTCGTCCTTGGCCATGATGCGCCCCGTTTGCGGCAGTAGCGACGAAACGTACAGGTCCTGCGTGAGGTTGATGGCGGGGGCCGAGAGGCGCTTGCGGAGATCGTCCTCCTCGCCGTTGCGCGCGATGGTGAGGCACTGGACCGGGCAGACGTCGATGCAGGCGTCGCACTCGATGCAGCGCGCGGCGGTGAAGTCGGTTTCAATATCGCAGTTCAGGCAGCGCTGCACCTCGCGCGCGGTCTGCTCGATATCGAAGCCCAGCTCCACTTCGATGTTCATCTGCTTGAAGCGACGCGTGAGATCGACGTGGCGCATCTTCTGGCGCTGCGCGGGATTGTAGTCGTTGTGATAACTCCACTCACTGATCCCCATTTTGGTGCTGATGAGGTTCGCGCCCTGCGGCAGGCGTTCGGTCACCGGAGTGCCGTTACAGTAGTTGTGAATGGAGATAGCGGCTTGATGGCCGTGCTCGGCGGCCCAGATGATGTTCTTCGGTCCCCAGGCTGCGTCGCCGCCGAAGAAAATGCCGTCGCGCGTGCACTGCATGGTCTTCTCGTCGACCACGGGCATGTCCCATTTGTCGAACTCGATTCCGATGTCGCGCTCGATCCAGGGGAATGAATTCTCCTGGCCGATGGCCAGGATCACGTCGTCGGCCGGGAAGAAGATGGTGTCGATGGTCTTGGAGTTCTTCGCCTTGGCGTCCCATTCCAATCGCTCGAACTCCATGCCGGTGAGCTTGCCGTTCTCGATGACGAAGCGCTTGGGCGCGTGGTTGACGATGATCTCGACGCCTTCTTCTTCGGCGTCCTCAAGCTCCCAAGGCGAGGCTTTGAAGAAGCCGCGCGGACGGCGGGCCATCACTTTTATGCTATTGCCTCCCAGGCGGCAGCTCGAGCGGCAGCAGTCCATGGCGGTGTTGCCGACGCCGATGATGAGCACTTTTTCGCCGATCGAATCGGTGTGGCCAAAGGCGATGGACTCCAGCCAGTCGATGCCGATGTGGATGCGGTTCGTATCGTGGCGGCCGGGCAGGTCGAGTTCCTTGCCGCGCGGCGCGCCCGTGCCGACGAAGATGGCGTCGAAGCCTTCGGCCAGCAGGGCCTTCATGCTCTCGATGGGCGAGTTGTAGCGAATGTCGACGCCCATGTCGAGGATCTGGCCGATTTCGTCGTACAGAACTTCGGAAGGCAGCCGGAAGGCAGGAATATTGGTGCGCATCAGGCCGCCGGGCTTGTCGTATTTCTCGAACATCACCACTTCGTAGCCGAGCGGCATCAGGTCGTTGGCGACAGTCAGCGAGGCCGGGCCGCCGCCGATGCAGGCCACGCGCTTGCCGTTTTTCTTCGCCGGGATTTTCGGAAGCCGGTCCTTGATTTCGCCGCGCAGGTCGGCGGCGACGCGTTTCAGCCGGCAGATCGCCACCGGTTTGCCATCCAGGCGTCCGCGCCGGCAGGCCGGTTCGCAAGGACGATCGCAGGTGCGTCCGAGAATCGAGGGAAACACGTTGGATTCCCGGTTGAGCATGTAGGCGTCGGTGTAGCGGCCCTGCGCGATCAGCCGGATATACTCAGGAACATTGGTGTGGGCGGGACAGGCCCACTGGCAGTCAACGACTTTGTGATAGTAGTTCGGATTGCGAACGTCCGTGGGTTGCACGCGTCTATCCTCTCAGCATGGACAGCGATCGACGGGTCGTCTCGGATGTATTAGGACCAGCCTGTTTTATTGTACATCCGGCGGGTGAAGGGGGCAGTTTGACGCGAGCCACAGGCGTCAGGACGCGAAAATCTCGCCGACTGCGATGGAGCCGTCACCCAGGATGGCGAGCGGGATCGCATCCCCGGATGCGTACGATTTCGTGCCCTTAAGATCGGTGACGAGCACCGTCCTTTTGTCGGCGTCGACGACCCAAAACTCCTGCGTGCCGGCGGACATCACCACGATTCGCTGGCGGCTCACTCTGGCGGGAGTGTTGGACGGCGACAACACCTCGACGATCAAGGAAGGTGAGTACACCGGGTACTCGTCGGGTGGCAGGGCGTCCCAATCCGGACGCGGCACGTAGGCGACGTCGGCGAACCAGTATTGCAGATTGACCACAGGGCGATATGGAAACTCGATGGTGACGACGCCGCGCTCACCGGCCAGCCCTTCGAGGAGCCGCTCGATGCGCTTCTGGATCTTGATGTGCAACGGTCGGGCAGGTGGCACGACAACAACCTCGCCGTCTTGAAGTTCATATCGTTGAGCGCCCTCGGGGCGCTCCGGGAGCCGGAGAAAGTCTCCCCAAGTAACCAAAGGGCGGGCGAGCGTGCTCATCGGGGTTCCCTCCTACTGCGGGCGAGCGTGCTCATCGGGGTTCCCTCCTACTGATAGTAGCGTAAGGTATCCATGGAGGCTCGGTGGATCGACGCGCACGTTATACTGTGCAAGTCTTGAAAAGCCATCCGGCTTCATCGGCGGACCTCGGACTCATCGGCGCGCGGCTGGACCGGCTGCCGGCGACGCGCACCATCTGGACCTACGTGCTGCTGCTCTCGCTGGGCGGCTTCTTCGAGTACTACGATCTGTTCTTCACCGGATACATCGCGCCGGGGCTGGTCCAGAGCGGCATCCTGACAACTACGACGCCGGGGCTGTTCGGCACCACCGGAATCGCGGGCTTTGTCGCCGCCATGTTCTCGGGGCTGTTCATCGGAACTGCGGTCTTCGGCTTCGTGGCGGACCGCTTCGGGCGCCGCTCGATTTTCACCTTTTCCCTGCTCTGGTACACCGCCGCTTCCATCGCGATGGCCTTCCAGCGCGATGTGTTCGGCCTGAATCTGTGGCGCTTCATCGCCGGCATCGGCGTCGGGGTGGAGCTGGTGACCATCGACACTTATCTCTCCGAGCTGGTGCCGCGAGAGCTGCGCGGCCGCGCGTTCGCGTTCAACGCGACCATCCAGTTCTGCGCCGTACCCGTGGTGGCGCTGCTGGCCTGGCTGCTGGTGCCGATCGCTCCGCTGGGTCTGGATGGGTGGCGCTGGGTAGTGCTGATCGGAGCAGCCAGCGCGATCTTTGTATGGTGGATACGCCGGCGCGTGCCGGAAAGCCCGCGCTGGCTGGCGCAGCACGGCCGCATCGAAGACGCCGAACGAGTGCTGGCCGGGTTGGAAGCGCGCGTTCTGGCGGAATCCGGCGCCCCGCTGGCCGCTCCCGCAAAACCCGGCGCGGCGTCCACGCGCGGCAGCTTCATCGAAATCTGGCAAGCGCCGTATCTCCGCCGCACGGTGATGCTGGTGGTGTTCAATCTTTTCCAAACGGTCGGCTTCTACGGCTTTTCCAACTGGGTTCCGACGCTGCTGATCGCGCGCGGCATCGCCGTTACCAGCAGCTTGCAGTACACATTCGTCATCGCGATCGCCGCGCCATTCGGTCCGCTTTTGGCAGTGACACTAGCCGACAAGCTGGAGCGCAAATGGCTGATCGTGGCCGCGGCCTTCGGAATCGCGCTGTTTGGAATGCTGTTTGGGCAAATGACGGCCGGCAGCCTGCTGATCGTCTTCGGCGTGCTGCTGACAGTGTCGAACAACATCCTGTCGTTTTCATTTCACGCCTACCAGGCGGAGTTGTATCCGACGCGCGTCCGAGCGCTCGCGGTCGGGTTCGTCTATTCCTGGAGCCGTCTGTCGGTGGTGTTCAGCTCGTTCGTTATCGCGTTCTTTCTGGATCGCTTCGGCGCCGGGGGCGTCTTCGCGCTCATCGCGGGCAGCATGTTGGTGGTGATGCTGGCGATCGGTTGGCTCGGGCCGCGGACTACCAATCTCGCGCTGGAAACCATCTCAGGGTAAACGCACGATTGCGTTGACATCGTCGGTGGGACAGAAGTATATTCCCCTTGTATTCGTTGACAATATTGTAAAGCCCGGCTGTACAGAGAGGTCACCATGAACATAAGATTCGACAGGCTGCTTCTGGCGGCTGGAACCCTGGGAGCGGCCGCCTGGCTGTGCGTGGCGCAAGCTCCGCAGGGCCAGCAGAAAACTCCTTCGCCGTTTCAGGATCCCGCGGGACACGTCCGCCAGGATGCTTACGCGCCGCTGCCGGTGCCGGCGGCGGATCGCGCTTACGAGAAGATCGACGGACACCGCATCAAGGAGAAGGACCTGGAGGTGGTCGCGATCTCGCACCAGAGCCGCGACGCGGGCGACCGCTACTGGGGACGCATCGCGGGCACCAAGTACGAGAAGTTGACTGCCCAGTGGGCCGAAGCCAAGTGGCGCCAGTACGGGTTGACCGACGTCCACGAGCAGGAGTACACCCTCGGGCCGCAATGGTTCGGTCTCGACTGGAACGTCACCGCCACCGGGAGCGGAAAAACCCTGACGTTCAAATCGCTGAACCCGGCGGTAGGATCGGTGCCGACGCCACCGGGCGGTCTGGAGGCCGAGGCAGTGTGGGTGGGAACCGGCAGCGCGGCCGATTTCATGGGACGCGACGTGCGCGGCAAGGCGGTACTCATCCTGTCGATTCTCGAGCCGGGCAACATGGGCGAATCGGCCGGCTGGGAGGGCGCCTGGAAGCGCGCAGCAGACCTGGGAGCCGCAGCCATTTTCACCATCTGGGGCTACAACGAAAACCTCGCGGTCTGGCAGGGCATGAGTGGAGGGCGCGGCAATCCGATCCGCGTGCCTGGTTTCTTCATGGGATGGGAAGACGGCAAGGCTCTGCGCGACCTGATCGCGCAAGGCAATCCCGTGAAATTGAAAATGAATCTCAAGACTGAGATGCGCGACAACCTCAAGGCGGTGGCGTCCTTCGCTACGCTGCCGGGCATGAGCGACGAGAACATCTGGGTGATCGCGCACACGGACGGATACTACGAAGCAGCGCTCGACAACGCGTCGGGCCTGGCGGTGATGACGACGCTGGCGGAATATTTCTCGCAAATTCCCAAAGAGAAGCGGCGGCGGAGCATCACTTTCGCCGCCACCTCGGGCCACCACGCCGGGTCGCCGACCACTCTGTACCTGCACGACCATCGCGACAGCATCCTGGCGAAGACGGCCCTCATCTTGAACTGCGAACACATCTCGCACAACGATCTGCTGCAGTGGAGCACTCATCTTCGCGCGTCCAACACCATTCAGGAGCGCCGCTGGTGGGTGTACGGAAGCAACCGCCTGATGGACATCGCGCACAAAGCGTTCCTCGAGTTCGGCGTCAACCTGGTGGCCGAGATGGATCCGAACGCTTCCGGCGACATGGGGCACATCGAGCGCGACGCGCCTTCAATTCAAGTGATCGATTCACCGGAGATCAAGCACACCGACTGGGACATTCCCGAGCGCGTTCCGGACGCGGGTCTGGCGGCCGTGGCGCGGGCCTACGCCAAGATCATCGATGAAGTGAACAAAATGGACCGCAAGGATCTGCTGCCGGTTTCGTTCCGATCCCAGCGGTAGCCGTCGTCATACATGCGCCTGCGGTAGACTGAGGGTTCCACCCCTTCGGAATGGCCACGGGTCCAAGTACAACTGGAAAGCGATTCGAGCGCCTGGTCGCCATCATGGCGAGGTTGCGCGCGCCCGGCGGCTGCCCCTGGGACCGCGAGCAGAACTTCGACACCATCAAGCCCTACTTGCTCGAAGAGACCTACGAAGTTCTGGACGCCATCGACCGGCGCGACTGGCCGGGATTGGCCGAAGAACTGGGCGATCTGATGCTCGAAGCGGTCTTCTTCGCGCAGATGGCTGCCGAGGAGAACAAGTTCGGTATCGATGATTCCCTCGATGCCGTGGTCGAGAAACTGATCCGGCGGCATCCGCACGTCTTCGGCGATGGAACCGCCAAGACCTCCGACGACGTAAAGCGCCGCTGGGACGAGATCAAAGCCGATGAGAAGAAGGGCAAGCCGCAGCAGGGGCGGCTGGAATCGGTTCCGCGCAACATGCCGGCGCTGGTGGAGGCGCAGCAGATCACCTCCAAAGCCGCGGCCGTCGGATTCGATTGGGAAACGCCGGAACAGGTGCTTGAGAAACTGGACGAAGAGCTGGAAGAGCTGGCGCGGGCGCGTCAGGGCGCACCGCAGCCCGAGATCGAAGGCGAGATCGGCGACCTGCTGTTCGTGCTGGTGAACCTGGCGCGATTCCTGAAGGTCGACCCCGAGCAGGCGCTGCGCAAGACCAACGCGAAATTCCGCAAACGCTTCGGCTACGTGGAGAGTAAGGCCAAGCTTCCTGGCGCGGGCATCCAGGAGCTGGAGGCGCTCTGGCAGGAGTCCAAGGCGTTCGATGATTGAGATCCGGCCCTTGACGGCGCACGCGGACTTTCGCGAAGCGCTGCGCTTGCAGAAGGAAATCTGGGGATTCGAAGATGTCGAACTGCTGCCGCTGCGCTTATTTGTGGTGGCAACCAAGATCGGCGGCCAGGTGCTGGGAGCCTTCGACGGCCAACGCATGATCGGCTTCTGCATCGCGATTCCAGGCCTGAAGTCCGGCGCAAAAAGTTACCTGCACAGCCACATGCTGGGTGTGCTTTCCGAGTATCGCGACGCGGGCGTCGGCCGCAAGTTAAAGTTAGCCCAGCGCGAGGAAGCCTTGGCGCGCGGGATCGATCTGATCGAGTGG
Source organism: Terriglobia bacterium (assembly GCA_020073265.1). GTDB lineage: Bacteria > Acidobacteriota > Terriglobia > Bryobacterales > Bryobacteraceae > Palsa-89. Next base: position 45,745 of record JAIQFN010000001.1, read on the forward strand.
ACTTTCGATCCGCTCGAAATCAAGAACGCGTATTTCAACCTGGAGCGGCTGGGCGCCATCGTGCGCCGCTACGTTCCAAACCAATACGGGACCACCAGCAGCCCTCTGCATGGCGGGCTTCCGACCGACCGCTGCATCGCCGAGTGGTGGATCGCAAGCCCTCGCGCCAGGGCCATGGTTGCGGGCCAGCCGTTCCAGCGCAATCCCGTCGAGACACGCGTTGCTATTCCAGCGGACATCGCGGCGATTCGTTCGAAAGACCCAAAGCGGGCGGGCGAGACTCAGCAGAAGGCCAGCGAAGAACTCCGCGCCGCGTTCGATCGCGGTCTGGCGGTGATCGGATTCGAAAGATCCCAACAGGCCGGGACATATTTGCTAGGAAAATGGGAATCCAACTAGAACGAATCACGCTACGCCAGATCAAGATGCCGCTGGTGCATTTCTTTGAGACCAGTTTCAGCCGAACCACCGAGCGACACATGGTTCTGGTGGAGGTTGTTGGCGGGGAGCTGTCCGGGTGGGGCGAAGTCACGGCGGGCGAGAATCCGTTTTACAACGAGGAGTGGACCGAATCGGCGTGGCTGATTCTGCGCGACTATGTCGCGCCGCGGGTATTGAAGCATCGCTTCGAGAGCGCCGCCGAGGTGGGAGCGCGGACGGCGCACATCCGCGGGCACAACATGGCGCGCGGCGGGCTCGAGGTCGCGGTCTGGGATCTGGAAGCGCGCATGCTCGGCCGGCCGCTCTACCAGCACATCGGCGGCGGCGCGCGTCGCGAAATTCCGTGCGGCGTTTCCATCGGGATTCAGGACTCGGTGGAGCAGCTTCTCCAAAAGATCGAGACCGAACTCGCGGCCGGCTACCAGCGCATCAAGATGAAAATCAAACCCGGCTGGGATGTCGAAGTGGTCGCGCAGGTCCGGCGGCGGTTTCCCGACATCCGTCTCATGGCCGACGCCAACTCGGCATATACTCTCGACGACGCGCCGCGGCTCAAATGCCTGGACGAGTTCAACCTGATGATGATCGAGCAGCCGCTGGCGCACGACGAGATCATCGACCATGCCAAGCTGCAGGCGCAGCTCAAGACGCCGATCTGTCTTGATGAATGCATCCGGTCGGCGCACCAGGCCGAGCAGGCGCTCGCCATGGACGCGGGGCGCATCATCAACATCAAGCTGGGCCGCGTGGGCGGATTCGCCGAGGCCAGGCGCGTCCACGACGTAGCCCAGCGCGCCGGAATTCCGGTGTGGTGCGGCGGCATGCTCGAAGCCGGAATCGGACGGGCGCACAACATCGCGCTGGCGACGCTTCCGAATTTCGTGCTGCCTGGCGACGTGTCAGCCAGCAAGCGCTATTGGGCGCGCGACATCATCCGGCCGCCGGTGGAAACCACGACGCATGGTACCATTGCGGTACGCGATGAGCGGGGGTTCGGCTACGGCCTGGATCTGGATTTCCTCGATTCCATAACGGTCCGCCGGGAAGTTATTTCGTAACATCATCGTTCACTGGGAGCTGGCTCGAAGTGTCCGACTTCGTCGACCTGTTGAAGCACAATCGCAACTATCGCTACACCTGGAGCGGCCAGGTGGTGAGCGAGATCGGCGACCATTTCAACAACATCGCCGTCTTCAGCCTGGCGCTCGCGACCACGCATTCAGGCCTGGTGGTCACCGGCGTGATGCTGTCGCGCGCGATTCCGGCCGTCATGGCGGGACCGCTGGCCGGCGTGGTGCTCGACCGTCTGGACCGCAAGCGCATCATGATCGCGAGCGACCTGATCCGAACCGTGGTGGCGCTCGGGTTCATTCTCGCGATTTCGCGCAAGGACACCTGGCTGCTGTACGCACTGAGCGCGCTGCTGATGTTCGCGTCGCCGTTCTTCACCAGCGGTCGCTCGGCGATTTTGCCAACCATCGCCAGCCAGAAGGAACTGCACACGGCCAATTCGCTGACGCAGACCACGCAGTGGACCACACTCACCATCGGCGCCTTCCTGGGCGGCGCCAGCGTGACACAGTTCGGATATGAATGGGCGTTCGTCTTCAATGCGCTGTCTTTTTTCTTTTCGGCGTTGTGCATTTCGCGCTTGCACGTCCCTGGCGGCAGCTTCCGGGCCGAGCGCCGCGACTTGACGGAGACCGAGGTGGTGCGGCCGTGGCACGAGTATATCGAGGGCCTCCGCTACATGCGCGCGTCGCCATTGATTCTAGGCATCGGGCTGCTCTCGGTCGGATGGGCCTCCGGTGGCGGCGCGGCGCAGATTCTTTTCAGCCTGTTCGGCGAGCTGGTACTGCCGGCATCGGTTATCTGTGGGCGTCGGCGGGCGTGGGGCTGCTGATCGGCGGCGCGTTCGCGCACTGGCTCGGCAAGCGGATCTCGTTCCAGGGCTACAAGCGCACGATCTCGATCTGCTACGCGATTCACGGCGGATCCTACGTCGTCTTCAGCCAGATGCCATACTTTTCTCTGGCGGTATTGTTCCTGGCGCTGTCGCGGGCCGCCATCGCGGTCAGCTCGGTGCTGAATATTTCGCAGTTGCTGCGCCACGTGTCGAACGAGTTTCGCGGGCGCGTGTTTGCGACCAATGAAACGCTATCCTGGTCGACGATGATGCTGTCGATGATGGGCGCCGGGATCGCATCGCAATCCTGGAGCCCCAGAGCCATCGGAGCGGTGTCGGGTTTGCTGAGTTCGAGCACGGCCATCTTTTGGTTTTGGGCGAATTGGACCGGGCGGCTGCCGGAGCCGGCGCGGGCCGGCATCGAACCCGAGGAGGTGGAAGTGCACGGAGACCCGGTTGTTTAATCGTGGCGCACGCACTCGTGCGTGCCGCGTTCACACTCCTGTGAACGCCGCCCCGCGAGGCGACGAACCCGAGCGGCGAGAGTGCCCGCGTCACAGAGCGAAGTGAATCGATGGAAGACGCACGAACAGTTCTGGTCACCGGCGCGGCCAAACGAATCGGCCGCGGGATCGCGCTGCGCCTGTTTCAGGCTGGATATCGGGTCGCCATCCACTACGCAACTTCGGAGCGAGAAGCTCGCGAGACCGCCGAGCAGTGCGGCTCGGCGCCGCTGTTTCGAGCGAACCTGGAAAGCGTCGACGAAATCCGCGCGATGTTTCGCGAGGTCGAGGCCAGCGCTGGCCCACTGTACGGGCTGGTGAACAATGCCGCCCGCTTCACGCGGCGAGATCCGCTCACGATGACGGAAGCCGATTGGGATTTCATCCATTCCGTGAATCTGAAGGCCACCTTCTTCTGCTGCCAGCAAGGCGCGCTGCTCATGAAGAAGACCGGCGCGGGACGGATCGTCAACATCAGCTCGCTGGGCGGCATCCGGCCCTGGGCCGACCATGCGCACTACTGTTCTTCGAAGGCTGGAGTGATCATGCTGACCAAAGCGCTGGCCAAGGCGTTCGCGCCCGAGATTTCGGTGAACTCGGTGGCGCCGGGCGTGATTCTCTCTTCTCCCGACGAGCCGCGGGTTCAGGACATGATCGCGGCGACTCCGGCCAGGCGGCGGGGGACGGTGGAGGAAGTGGCCGACGCAGTGCTGTATTTCCTGAACGCATCGAACTTCGTGACCGGCCAGGTGCTGGCGGTCGACGGCGGGCTGAGCCAGCGCTAATCGCCGCGCGCCGGCGATTGCGGTCGGGCGAGAATCACGCTAGCTTAGAAGTACGGTGAGGTGCGAGAGTGGTTGAATCGGGCGGTCTCGAAAACCGTTGAACCTTTGCGGGTTCCGTGGGTTCGAATCCCACCCTCACCGCCACATTGCGCTCGATACTCAGCGCCGGTGGTCCTCAGCGATCCCGGACAGCACGACCGGCCGTCAGTCGGGGAACTCGGCGACGATGGAGATATTCCCACCCATCGCCCTGACGGTTTTCCGAAGCGTGGAAAGTAGGAGATCACTGCGTTTCTCAAGTCGCGAAACGCTGTCCTGAGTGATTCCAAGCGCCTTGGCTACGCGGACCTGGGTGAGCTTTCACGCGCGTCGCAGTTCGGCCAAGGTCATTTCCTCGGCGATCAATTCGGCCGCGCGAGCCTCAACCTTTTTGCGCTGAGCCGCACACAGCCTCTTGATTCTGTCATTCACAATTCACAGCCATGGTTAGTTCACGCTTCACTATATGTCATGCAATACATATGATTTCAGATCCATTCTAGCTGACCGGCGTAGCGTGCAAATCAAGGATGCCACATATTATGTTCTGCTCTCGCGCGGAATCTCCCCCAGCGCCCGCAGCAGCGGCGCAATGCTGAGACCCTGGACAAAAATCGAAAAGGCCACGACCGCGAAACTCACGGAGACGATTTCTTCCGCCCGCGGCACTCCCTCCGGAAGACCGAGCACCAGCGCCAGCGCCAGCGCGCCCCGCAACCCTCCCCAGAACAAAACATGCTGATGCTGTTTCGTCACGCGTAACGAGGATCGCGCGAAAAGCTGACAGATCGGGTAGATGGCCGCGGCTCGTCCGAGTATTACCAGCAGTGCCGCCACAGCCGCGGGGAACCACACTGGGCCAAAACGCCGGCTGGCCTCGTGCATACCGATGAGGAGAAACACGATGGAATTCGCCACGAAAGCCGCGAACTCCCAGAAGGCCTGCAAGGTTTCCCTTCCCCGCTCTGAGATCGGACCGCGAGTTCTGAGATTTCCCAGAATCAGACCCGCAGTGAGCGTGGCGAGCACTCCGGATACCTGCAAACTGTCTGCCAGAAGGAACGAGCCATATGCAGCGATGGTGGTACAGGCCGTTTCAACCACGTGGTCGTTGGTGCTGACGATCAAGTACAGCACCAGATGTCCCACCAGCGCTCCGCATAACAGGCCGCCGCCCACCGTTATCAGCGCGGTCCTGGTCATGGCCAGACCAGTAAGGGAATGTCCGGAAGCCAAAGCGGCGGCGATTCCGAATCCGACCGCCGCCGTTCCATCGTTGAAGAGACTCTCGGCCTCCACCAGCCGGCGCAGACGCCCCTGGACATTCGCCTCTCGAAAAGTCGCAATCACCGAAACCGGGTCGGTCGCTGCGATCAGAACGCCGAACACCAGAGCGCTCAGCCATTCCCAGTGCGCGAGGAAATGCATACCCACCGTGGTAATCGCAGCGGACAGCAGCACGCCGGCGGTTGCCAAAACGACAATGACCGGCATGTCCCGGCGCAGTTCTTGCCAGCGAAGATAGAAGGCTGCCTCGAAGATGAGCGGCGGAAGGAGTCCTGTAAAGATCAGGTCCTTTGTGAGGCTGACTTTCGGCGCGAATGGCAGCAGCGCCACAACCATTCCCGCGGCAACCAATCCGACGCTATAAGGCAGCCGCAGTCGTCGCGTGAGGATTGCCACCACTGCGGCGATCAGGAGCAGTAGGACCGCGCCTCTTTCAAAGTTCAGTTCCATGGTGACCGGTCCGGCTGGTTCCTACCAATCATAACCAGAGACACGTCGCCGTCAGTGGAACTGTCGCTTCTGCGGGTCACCGATCAGTTGCGGTCGAACGCGGCCAAGCAGGCGCTTGCGAGTTGATTAGTGCCGATCCCGGCGGTCGTCGTCGCGATAGTCCCGGCGCCGGTCGTGATCCCAGTGGTGATCGTGGTCCCTTCGGCCACGGTCTCCGTCCCAGTACCCTTCGTAGAACCGCTCGCCGTCGTGATGCGGCACCACCCAGCGCGCTCCCGCATAGGGCGGACGGGTCCAGTATCCGTCATGCCATTTGTAGCGGTTGCCCACTGCATACCAGTAACCGTCGATCCAGAGGAATTCTGGGCCGGGGCGTGGCGGCAATACACGAACTACGCGGGGAGGCGGTGGCGGGCCGATTCGAATTCCAATCGATATCTGGGCGCACAGCGTCCCGGCAGCCAGCAGCAGCAAGCCAAGCAGCATCTTCTTCATCTTTGATTTAATCCCCTTCCTCTCGAAGTGAACGGTTGCGATCATTCTAACGACTGGAGGACGCCAGCATCGGCGAATCTGTTTCCCTTGATCCGCGCTCGATATTGCCTGACCTGCTGGCGAAAAATACCTGAACCTCGCGGAGCGCCCAGTCAGGCCAAGCGCTCGCGAACAGGTGAGGTGTGAAATCCCGGAGAACCCAGGCGGGAAAGCTACTCGACTTCCTTGTTTCTCTTCTTCCGATTCCGCTTGCGCGCCAGCGCCTCTTTGGTGCGCTTCTTCTCGCCGGGCTTCAGATAGAACGAGTGACGCTTGATCTCTTTGATGATGTCTTCTTGCTGGACCTTTCTCTTAAACCGCCGCAGGGCGCTCTCTAAAGTCTCGCCCTCTTGCACGTGAACTTCAGCCAATACGCATCACCTCCTCTACCTGATAAAAAGTCAATCCTCCAGGCATGTCAGAAACAACCCTGAAAGGCAGGCCAACCGCTCCTACTATGATAGTTGGTTGCTTGAGAGAGGACAACTTCGCCGCACGGCATTCTTCCTCACTCTCTTCGCCGTGACGCTGGCTCTGCGCCTGTGCCACTCGCGAATCCTGTGGGCGGACGAGGACTATCACCTCGCCGCTGGAATCCAAACACTGCACGGCAAGCTGCTGTACCGCGACCTGTGGTACGACAAACCTCCGCTGGCCGCCTGGCTGTACGCGGGCCTCGGCGGACTGTGGGGATGGCCGCTGCGCCTGTTCGATGCGGTTTATATCATGGCCATTTGCGCCGCCATGTACCGCCTCGCGGGAGAAATATGGGGACAGACGGAACGTTTCCTCGCAGCCGGACTGCTGGGGTTCTTCCTGAACTTCGACCACGCTTCGGCCGTGATCCCCATAGCGCCGGACCTGTTCATGATGCTGCCGCACATCCTGGCCGTACACTGCGCCTGGCGCCGTCAAGCACTGCGCGCCGGCCTGTGGAGCGGAATCGCGTTTCTGTTCCATACCAAAGGCGCTTTCGTGTTGGCGATGTGCGCGATTCTCTGCTGGCGCAGTCTGCCGCTCCTCGTCGCAGGCTTCCTGATTCCGAACAGCGCCGCGCTGGCCGTGCTTGCCGCGGAAGGCGCGCTGACAGAATACGCACGACAGGTTTGGCAATGGGGCCTCGCCTACGCGCGCAACTCGCCGCTGCCGGATCCGGTGTGGAATGGCTTGCGCCGCACGGCCGACTGGCTCGGTTTCCATGCCGTACTCGTGATCGGAGCCGCCGTCCTGTGGTGGAAGGATCGAGCGCGCGGCCAGCGCTGGATCGCCGTGTGGTGCCTGCTCTCATTTGCCGGCGTGGCCTTGGGCGGGCAATTCTTTCCGCGCTACTTCTTCCTATTGCTGCCGCCGTTGGTCCTGGCGGCTTCGCGCGGCCTCGCGCTCCTCATCACCGATCGCCCTCGTCGGTTCGCCGCCTCGATGTGGACCGCCATCGGCATCACCATGCTGGTCCCGCTGATCCGCTTCGGCCCTCGCTACGTCGTGCTCGCGCAGGATCTCGCCATGCACCGGCCCCACCGTTGGTCGGACGTAGTGCTCGATCAGGACAGCCAGGCAGCGGCCGCGGAGGTCAACCGGCTCAAGCAGCCCGGCGACACCCTGTTCGTCTGGGGCTATCGCCCGGACATTTTCGTGTACACGCGGCTCCCGGCGGCATCACGTTTTTGGGACTCGCAGCCGCTTACCGGAGTCCCGGCCGACCGCCACCTGTTCGACTGGCGCCCGATCCTGCCGGAGTGGGCGGCCCGCAATCGCAGCGCTTTCGCAGCCTCGCATCCCACCTTCGTGGTGGACAGCCTGAGTCTCTCGAACCCCCGGCTCGACCTCGAAGGCTATCCCGAACTCCGCGCCTGGCTGAATGGATATCGCGTGGTATCGCGAACCGGCCTCAGTGTGATTTACCGGCTCGCGGATCAGTAATCAGCTTCCTGGCAGGATGCTAGGATAATGCTAGGGAAAGCCTATGGCTACACTATACGTGGAAAATGTGCCGGATGAAGTCTATCGATCTCTGCGGTCCCGGGCGAAATCCAATCGCCGGTCGATCGCCGCCGAGACCATCTGCATGCTGGAAAGCGCTTTACCAACGCGCTCGGAACTGCAGCGCCGGGTGGCTTTCTACCAGCAGATCCAGCGCATCCGCAAACGCCAGCGACGCGGATCGCGGCCCGGTCCGTCAGCCGAAAGCCTCCTGCGCGTGGATCGCCGGCGGTGACGTCCTATGTCCTGGACGCCAGCGTCGCCGCCAAGTGGTTTCTTCCGGCGGATAGCGAACCACTGTCGGCCGAAGCCCTCGGGCTGTTACGCCACTATGCCAAAGGCGATGCCAACTTTCTGGTTCCGGACCTGTTCTTCGCGGAGATCGCCGACGTCCTCTGGAAGGCAGAACGCTTCGCTCGCTGCGACGCGGCCATCGCCGACGCCGCCATCGCCAAGATTATCGGCAGCCGCTTTCCGACCTTTCCATCCGCTACCCTGATCGAACCTGCCGTTCTGTTGGCCCGAGCCTACGGCCGCACTGTGTGCGATTGCATTTACGTTGCGTTGGCAATTCAGACTAAAACGCACTTCATCACCGCCGACGAGAAGCTGGCCAATTCACTGACCCGCCGGCTGCCGGTGATCTGGCTGGGCGCTCTGTAGCCCGGTCGCGGTCTTGCTGCCATTCACCCGGCGCCACAGATCGTTGTAGCGATCCTCTTTGAGTTCTTCCTTCAACTGAAACCGGAACTCAGTCGGGCCGGCGTGCCGCCAACCCGATCGCTCGATGGTGGTGACGCTGAGATCGAAAGGCCCCGCCATGCTGATGGTGTCGATGTCCTCGAAACGCCAACTGCGCGACTCACCGGCAGCCTTGGACTGATAGACGATACGATCGTCCCCGATTCGCAGAACGCCTTCCGAGCCGCCCAAGCCATGGCGGAGTTTCGCCCCGGCCTCCCAGGTCGCGGCCACTCCCGAATCGGCCAGTTCCACAACGAAGCGCCGGCCCAGCTTCTGCGCAAGCACCTGACGTGCCTGCTCGACGAAGCCCTCAGGGAGCTGGTCGAAGACGTAGTCCCGATCGCGCCCGAGCTGCCATTTCCGGTCTTCGTAGGTCAAGACGCGCAATTCCGAGGACGACAGCGACAACTGCTGAATGTCCTCGAACCGCCATTCGCGCGAATCCTTCCCCTTCTTGCTCGCCTCGACGAACGAGATGGAATCCGCGTCGACTCGCAGCGTCCCAACCGCGCCGCCGCGCAGATGCCGGTGCCGCACCTCGACGCTCACCGGCTGATCCCCGGCCAGCATCGCCCCACAAATCAAGAAACCCGCAACTGTTTTTTCAATTCGAAATGCCATTTCCACACCTCATAAACCACCGGATAAACCACCAGCTCGAGCAGGAACGAAGTAAAGATGCCGCCGATCAACGGAGCCGCGATGCGCTTCATCACGTCCGCGCCCGTGCCAGTGGACCACATGATCGGAACCAGCCCCAGGAACATGCACGCCACCGTCATGAACTTGGGCCGGATGCGCTTCACGGCGCCTTGCAGGATCGCGGCCTGCAGTTCGAGCAACGACCCCAGGCGCCCGGCCTTGCGCGCGTCGTTGTACGCCAGGTCCAGGTACAGCAGCATGAATACGCCCGTCTCGGCATCCACGCCCGTCAACGCGATCACGCCCACCCAGACGCCGATGCTCATGTTGTATCCCAGCGCGTACAGAAACCAGACCGCGCCGATGGCCGAGAACGGCACGGCCAACATGATGATCGTAGTCTTGGTCAGCGACCGCGTATTGGCATAGAGCAGCAGAAAAATGAGCAGCGCGGTGAGCGGAAGAACCACTGTCAGGCGCTGGCGCACGCGTTGCATGGCCTCGTACTGGCCGCTCCAGGCGATCGAATAACCGGGCGGCACCTTGAGCTGCGTGCGTACCAGTTGCTTGGCCTCGTCGACATAGCTCCCCACGTCGCGTCCAGAAACATCCACGTACACGTAACCGCTCAGCATGCCGTTCTCGTCGCGCAGCATCGATGGCCCGGCCGCCAGCTTCACGTCGGCAAGCTGGGACACCGGAATCTGCGCGCCGCCCGCCACCGGGACCAGCACGCGGTTCAGATGGCCCAGGTCGCTGCGGTAGTCGCGAGCATAACGAACATTCACCGGATAGCGTTCCCGGCCTTCGAAGGTGGTGGTCACGTTGTCGCCGCCCACCGCGCTCAGCACCACTCCCTGCACATCGTCCATCGACAAGCCGTAGCGCGCCATCTCGTCGCGCTTCCAATCGAAGTCCAGAAAATATCCGCCGCCGGTGCGCTCGGCGAAGACGTTGCGGGAACCGGGCACCAGCGCCAGCAGCCGCTCGATCTCGGTTCCTATCTGCTCGATGGTCTTGGTGTCGGCTCCGTAGATCTTAATCCCGACGGGCGTGCGAATCCCTGTGGTCAGCATGTCGATGCGCGCCTTCACCGGCATGGTCCAAGCGTTGGAGGCTCCCGGCAACTTCAGCGCCGCGTCCATCTGTTCCACCAGCTCGTCGGTCGTGAGACGATCCGGCTGAATCCAGCGGAAACCTCGCTGCATCCACTCCGGCGCCCAATCCGAATACCAGCGGTCCACCTTTCGCCATTCCGAATGTGGCTTGAGCGTGACCACCGTCTCGACCATCGACAACGGCGCCGGATCGGTGGACGTCTCCGCCCGGCCCGCCTTGCCCAGGACGTTCTCGACTTCCGGAAATTGCCGGATGATGCGGTCCTCCACCTGCATCAGCTTCTGCGCCTGCGCCACCGAGATCCCCGGCAGCGTGGACGGCATGTACAGCAGCGTGCCTTCGTCCAGCGGCGGCATGAACTCGGAGCCCAGCCGCATGAAGACCGGCACCGTGATCGCCACCATCACGGTCGCCCCCGCCAGCACCAGCCACTTCCACCGCAGCGCCCATGCGCACACCGGCTCGTACAGACGAATCAGAATGCGGCTGATGGGATGGTTTTCCTCCGAATGAATCTTCCCCACCAGCACCGCGCTCGCCGCGCGGCTCAACCAGCGCGGCCGGAAGCTGAAGTTCTGCATGTGCGTGAACAACAGCCGCATGGCCGGATCGAGCGTGATGGCCAGCACCGCGGCCACGATCATCGAAAGATTCTTGGTGTAGGCCAGCGGCTTGAACAGCCGCCCTTCCTGCGCCTCCAAGGTCAAAACCGGCAGGAACGAAACCGCGATCACCAGCAGCGCGAAAAAACTCGGCCCGCCCACTTCCTTCACCGCGTCGATCACCACGCGGTGGTAGTCTTCCTTTTTTCCCGTTCGCTGCCATTCCTCGAGCTTCTTATGCGTCTGCTCCACCACCACGATGGCGGCGTCCACCATCGCGCCGATCGCGATCGCGATCCCACCCAGCGACATGATGTTCGAGCTCAGCCCCATCATCTTCATCGGAATGAAGCAAATGATGATGGCGATCGGAATCGTGAACACCGGAATCACGGCGCTCGGAATGTGCCACAGAAAAACCAGAATGACGGCCGAGACGATGGCCATCTCCTCGCCCAGGGTGTGCTTCAGGTTGTCGATGGACTGAAGGATCAGCTCCGACCGGTCGTACGCGCTGACGATCTTCACGCCCGCGGGCAGCCCCGCCTCCAGCTCGCGCAGCCTGGCTTTGACGCGCTCGATCACCTGCAGCGCGTTCTCGCCCTGCCGCATGATCACGATCCCCGCCACCACGTCGCCCTGCCCGTTCCAATCCGAGATGCCCCGGCGTAGGTCCGGCCCCAGCACCACGCTGCCTACATCCTGGACCCGAATCGGGACACCGCTCGCGCTGGACGCCAGCACGATCTTGCCGATGTCGTCCGGAGACTTGGCGTACCCGCGGCCGCGCACCATGTACTCGGCGCCGCTCATCTCCACCAGGCGCCCACCCACATCCTCATTGCCTGCGCGCACCGCCTCAGTGACCTTGGCGATCGGAATGTTGTAGGCCTGCAGCCGGTTCGGATCGACGTTCACCTGATACTGCCGCACGAAGCCGCCCAACGGCGCCACTTCCGCCACGCCCGGCACCGCGCGCAATTGATAGCGCAGGAACCAATCCTGCGTGCTGCGCAGTTCCGCCAGGCTGCGCTTGCCGGTGGTGTCGACCAGCGCATACTCGAAAACCCAGCCGACGCCGGTGGCATCCGGACCCAGCTCCGTCTTCACCGCCGACGGCAGTCGCGGAAGCACACTCGAGAGATATTCGAGCGTGCGCGAGCGCGCCCAATAAATGTCCGTGCCTTCGTCAAAAATGATGTAGACGAACGAATATCCGAAATCCGAGTAGCCGCGCACGGCTTTCACGTGCGGCGCGCCCAGCATGGCGGTGACGATCGGGTAGGTCACCTGGTCCTCCATGATGTCCGGGCTGCGATCCCAGCGCGAGTAGACGATCACCTGCGTGTCGCTCAAGTCCGGGATCGCGTCCAGCGGCATGTGCAGGATCGACCACACGCCCCCGGCCACGCCCATCGCCACCATCAGGAAGATGAGAAATTTGTTGCGCGCCGAAAACTCGATGATGCGATTAATCATGCTGGTGTTCTCCGGCGCCGGAATGCGAGGCGTGCGCGGGCTGCGCGGCAGGCGCGGTCGCGGCCGAAGCCGCGGGCTGCTTGAGCTGGCTTTCCGAATCGATCAGGAAATTCCCGGATGTCACGATGCGCTCGCCGGCCCGGAGGCCCTCGAGGATCTCGATGCGGCCGCCCATGCGCTCGCCCGTCTGCACCTGGCGCGACTCCAGGTACCCGTTGCCGTGATCGATGAAGATGGTCTTGCGCGCTCCGGCGTCCAGCACCGCCTCGGCCGGCACCGTCAACTTCCGCTGCGACGCCACCTGGAACTCCACATCCACGAACATGTCGGGCTTGAGCTGCATTCCGGGATTGGCAGCCTCCAGGCGCACCTTCAGCGTGCGGGTCGCCGCATCCACCTGCGGCTGAATGTAGCTGACGCGCGCCCCAATCCGCCTCCCGTTCTCATAAGTCAGGCTGACCACGGCGCCTTGTCCCACTCGAACATTTGGCGCATCGCTTTCAAACACGTCCGCCATCACCCAGACACGGCTCAGGTCGGTGATCTGGTACAGCTCGGTGTCGGGCGTCACCTTCTGCCCTTGAAACGCGTTGCGCGCGATGACGTACCCGCCCATCGGCGCAAACAGCGTGATGGCTCGTATCGGCTTGCCGGTCTTTTCGACCTGCTCCCGCTGCTCCGGCCCGAGATCCCACAACTCCAGGCGCATGCGCGAAGCGCGGATCAAGGAATCGCTGTTCTCGGCGGCTTCCTTGAGCGGGCTGGCCTTCAGAACATCGCGCGCCTGTAGCGCCAGCAGATACTCCTGCTGCGCAGCCAGCATCTCGGGACTGTAGATGGTCAGCAGCGGCTGGCCCTTCTCGACGCGGGCGCCCATGAAATCGACGTACACCTGCTCGATCCAGCCTTCGATCTTGGGATGAACGTGCACCACCCGCGTTTCGTCCGGCGTCACTTTCCCAACCGCCCGGAACGTGCTGGACACCGACGTCAGTTCCGCCTGCCCGTACTCGACTCCGATCAGTTGCTGTTTTTCGGCGGTGATGTTGAGCAAACCGGCCTTGGTCGGATCCGCCATCGGATCGCCGGCGTACACCGGCTCCAACTTCATGCCGCAGTCCGGCGCGATGCCCGGCTTGTCGGACTTGTAGCCCGGGTGCATCGGATCCACATAGTAGAGGACGCGCCGGTTCGGCTTCCGCAGATTCCGCTCCTTGGCTTGCTCGGCCAGCCGTTGCCGGTACGCAAAGCCGCCGCCGAAACCCGCCGCCACCAGCAGCGCGGCGCCCATCAGAATGAAGATCGATTTCATCGCTGTCCCTCCTTCGTCAGATCCAGTCCGGTCAACTCTTCGAGCCGGCTGACGGCCAGGTGGAAATTCAACATCTCCTCGTGGTAGTTCATTTCGTAGTCGACCACCATGATGTGGTTGGTGAACACCGACAAAAAATCCGCCGTGCCGGTCTGATAAGCGGTCAGCGACGACTGCAGCGCCAGGTGCGCCTGCGGGATCACCGTGTTCAGGTACAGGTTCAGCAACTGGTAAGAGGACTGCGCCGCGAGATAGGCATCCTCGATGCGAAATCCAATCGACTGGCCGGCCGCCGCGTAGGCGTGCCGTGCCTCGGCCAGCGTCTGCCATTGCTCGGCCACACCGGCGTGCTGTTTCCGCCCGAAGTACAGAGGCAGCTTGATATCGGCGCGGACCTGGTACATGGGAGGCATGCCGCCCATGTAGTAATAACCGCCCGTCAGCGCGTAATCCGGGTACACTTCCTTGCGCGCCAGGTTGAGCGAAAGCTCGGAGCGCTCCACCATCTTCTGATCGCGGCGCAGCTCCGGAGCCGCATCCAGGCCCCGCGCCTTGATCTCATCCAGCGTCATCGCGATCTCGTGTACGTGCGGCTCCACCGGCTGGCCCACCGCCGTTCCCGCGGGCCGGTTCAACAGGCTGTTGATCTCCGCCTCCCGCGTGCGCCGTTCCCGCTCCAACTGGATTCGCTTGGTTTCCAGAACGCTCAGCTCGGTCTGGGTCTTGAAGGCTTCCTGTTGCGATCCCTGGCCGGCCGCATAACGCGCCTCGATGATCCGCAACAGCGTCTCGAGCAGCGCGTGATTCCGGTCCAGCACTTCCTGGGCCGGATAAGTGTGCTGCAACCGGTAGAAGGCCTGGGTGAGCCGCAGAATCACGTTGCGTTCCACCAGCGTGTACTGCGCCAGTTCGGCGTCCGCTTCCTTGGAGCTGATCTCGCCGCGCAGCCGCAGCTTCCCCGGATATGGAAACTCCTGGGTGAAACTGAAGCCGATGTTGCTGGTCGGCTGCGTGCCAAGGCCCGTTCCCGGCAGCGGATTCCCGTTCGCGCTGTAGCCCAGCGAAAGCGTGGGATCCGGCAAACTAGCCGCCTGGCTGGGACGCTGGCGCGCCGCCTCGTAGCGCTTTTGGGACGCGAGTATCTCAGGATTGTTCCGCAGAGCTTCCGCCACCAGATCCTTGAGCTCCAGCCCCTGCTCCTGGGCGCCAGCCGCTCCAGCCAGGGCGAGCGAAACGAACGCACCAAGACACGAATAGAAACGCATTCTCCCTTCCTTTCGAATTGCAGGCAGTTGTGAACGAAAAGGAACGAAGCAGGGTCTAGATCAGAAATGCGGAGTTCAACAGAAAGCGATCCGGCGGTGAATACTGCGCGAGAATAGCGCCGCTTCGAAGCGCAGGCCTGACGGGCGGGACGTTCGCAGGTTCGCCGTGCAGAGCAAAACTAACCACCGCGCCGGCCTGCGAGTGCTGTTCGATGAGTACCAGTTCGTTGGGACCAGCCTTGAGGCAGCACCCCGACGAATCGCTGTCCGGCGACGTCTTGCAGCTGCCGTCCGGATTGCAGCAACCGTCGGACTGCGGCGCGAGGATGTCTCCACAGGCAACCGATTCCGCCGAGGCCAGCGTCACTGCCAACAAGCCCAACGCCAGCGTCCCCAACAGCCTTCGTAGCTGGGTGCCAAAACCCATCGCCCTAATCGTAGCAATCACAGGCCCACAGGCTCTGAGTCTGCGGATTCAGTCGCTTATAGCGTTGATTCCGATCCTGTGCGGGATTTGGCGCACCGTTGTCGCCTATCTCCTAAGGAGCCGGCTTGAGGCCGCTGATCGGAAGACGCCGGACCAAATATTCGGCCGCACGCTCGGAAAGATGCCCATAGTCGACAGTCGTGATCCCATCAACCCCCTCGTCGACCCGCGTCAAACATCCGTCCTGGTCACAGAACGCTTTCCACGCGGAAACGAACTCGACATCTTTTCGAACTTGCAGCAATCTCTCCAGCGCGTCGCTCGCCCGCCGCGCTTCCGTGTTCAATCCGAAGAACAGCCGCTGCGGCACGCGATGCAACGGAACATCCTGGCTGGAAAACTCCACCAGGTTCCTCGGCAAATCCTTCTTCCATTGCGGCGGCGATCCAATCACGATGACCTGAGGTATTCCGAGGCCCTTGAGTTCCGCGAGCGTCCGGTCGAGTTTCTGGTAAGGCGCTTGCTCAGGTTTCCACGACTGCTCATAGCGGTTCCAAACCGCAAACAGGATCAGCGTGTCCGGCTTCGCTTCCCGAATTTTTCCCAGGACAAATCGATTGCCACTGATGCAATTCTCATACCCGAAATCGAGGATCGGTGGGCACGCGTCCCTCGCGTATTGCGCCAGACGATAGCGATCGCCGGCCGCTTTTCTCAAACCGGTAAACAGCCGGGCAGCATGAGAATCGCCCCAAAGAAACACGAGCGGCCCGGATTTTCCGCGATCGAGACAGGTGTCGGCAAACGTACTCTCGGTCTCCTGCATCCTCAGCCAGCAACTGCCATATCGAGCGTCGCGCCAAAGATCGGTGTCCAGGTGTTCATACTTCAAAAGAAGCTGGGGGCCGCGCGCCCGCATCCGGGACTCCAGCCCTCGCTTTTCCAACGTCCCGAACCCGGCGCATCCTATCGCCACCATGAGCACTGCCAGACCTGCGACGGTCGCCGCGCCGTGCTTACCCGAGCGAATCGGTTTCTCAATCAGCCGGTAGGTCAACCACGCTGCCAACAAGCTCGCGGCCAGCGCGCCAATTCGCGCCAGACGCGAAGGCTCGCCGCTACCGAGTATCCGCATGAACGACAGGACCGGCCAATGCCAGAGGTAAAACGGATAACTCACCAGGCCGATGGCGACCAGCGCGCGGTTCGCGAGTACCCGGCGGTTCAGCCACGCATCCGGGCCGGCGGAGATCAGCAGAAAAGTCCCGGACGCCGGAAAAACCGCCCACCAACCCGGAAACGCCAGGCCGGTGTTCAGTGCAAAGACACTGATCCCGATCAGGACCAAGCCAACCCACGGACTGAGAGTACGCACCCACGCAGCCTCGCGCCACCCGGCGCTTCCCCTCAGCGCGACATAGGCCAGCGCGCTGCCCGTCATGAGTTCCCAGAATCGCGCCAACGGAGAATAGAACGCCGCCACCGCATCGGATCGAACCGTGTACACATTCAGAAAGAACGACACCGCGAGCACCGGCAGCGTGATAGCAAAGAAATTCAGCCGCGCCTTCCACGCAATGTAAAGCAGCAACGGCCACACCAAATAGAACTGCTCTTCAATTCCCAGCGACCACACATGCAGCAGCGGTTTGAGCTCGGCCGCTTTGTCGAAATATCCGGCCTCTTTCCAGAACACGAAGTTCGAAATGAACCCCGCGCCGCCGGCGATGTGCTTGCCGAGCTGCTCGTATTCGCGCGGCAGCAGCGTAAACCAGCCGACTGCGAAACATGCCGCCAGCACCAGAATGAGCGCGGGAAAGATGCGCCGGATGCGCCTTGCGTAAAAGTGCCGGAAGCTGAACGCGCCTTTCCCGAGATCGCCCAGGATAATGCTGGAAATCAGGTACCCGGAAATGACAAAGAAAATGTCCACGCCGGCAAAACCACCGGTAACAACCCGTGGAAATGCGTGGTACACGACCACCGACAGCACGGCCAGCGCCCGCAGGCCATCGATATCCGCGCGATACTTGAGGACGGCCGGGTCCTTGGCGGCAAGCCTGCCTGCCAATTTCCCTGGCTGCGGCAACCCGACGGCCGCATCCACGGTTCCTCGGTTGTTCAGCCGGACTATCTCCGCTGAAGTTTACTTTCGTTCTCCGGAATTTCGATTGTGCCACAACCGTCGTCTTGGGCTGCGGGTTCCTTCTCAGCCGCTCACTCCACTACGCAGTAACAGTACAGGAATTGCTGCGTCGCGCCGAAAGGCGTCCGATGCAATTCCTGGCAGCTCTCCACCAGATGAAAGCGCCTGCCGAACTGCTGGTGCAGCGCCTCGGCATCGTACCTGACGACGTCCAGTCCGCTGCATTTCTTCGGACCTTCCGGGCCGAACGTGCTCACAATTACATGGCCGCCTGGCTTGACGGCCTGCGCGACCCTTTGGACATAAGCGCGTCGATCCGACTCGGCCGTAAGAAAGTGAAACACCGCGCGATCGTGCCACACCTCATAGCGGCGCGGCTCAAGATCGACCCGCGTTACATCCGCCTCGATCCAGTGAACCCGTTCCGCGTCCGCTCCCAAGCGCTGCCTGGTCACTTCCAAAGCCGTCGCCGAGATATCCAGAACCGTCACATCCTGGTATCCCCGCGCGAGCAGATCGTCGACCAGCGTGGATTCCCCGCCCCCCACATCGATCATGGCCGCCGATTTTCCAGAGGCCGCCCGCTCGATCAGCCCCAGCGACGTCTCCAGATGCGGACGATACCAGCTAACGGCGTCCGGCGCCTTGCTTCCGAAGACCGTCTCCCAATGCGCTTGTGTATCCATGCCCGCTCTCAGTGTAACCAGGATTAGCTCGAGCCGCGGCTTTCTGATCCTACCTGCGCGCCACAGTGCTAGCCTAAGAGTAGAGGGACCAAGTATTGAACCAGACCGGTGACGCCGCTCGCATCCGGGGCGTCAACCTGACCAAAAAGTTCCGATCCGGAGAACAGGAATTGGTCGTGTTTTCCGATCTGGACTTCGCGGTGATGCCCGGCGAACGGCTGGCCCTGGTGGGAGAGTCGGGCGCGGGTAAGAGTACGCTCTTGTATCTATTGGGAGGTCTGGACAGACCTTCGAAAGGTACGATATACTTCGGGCACAAGGACATTTCCAGCCTCTCGGACGCCGAGCTAGCGGAGTTTCGCAACCGGGAGGTGGGTTTTGTATGGCAGAACCATTCGCTGCTGCCGGAGTTTACGGCGCTCGAAAACGTGATGATGCCGTTGCTGATCCGGGGCGCTAGCGTTGCCGATGCAGCACCTGTTTCGCTGGCGAGGTTAGATGAAGTCGGCTTACAAAACCGTGCCTCACATCGCGCCGGAGAATTATCCGGCGGAGAACAGCAGCGCGTTGCTCTGGCCCGGGCCCTGGCCGGCAACCCCAGCCTCCTGCTGGCCGACGAACCCACTGGCAACCTGGATTTCCGGACGGGTGAAATGATTATCTCCCTGCTGGAGAACTTGCACCGTTCCCACCAACTCACCTCCATCTTCGTTACCCACAACCTCTCCCTGGCTGCCCGGTGCGACCGCATTCTGCAATTGGATAAAGGACTTCTTACTCCCTGGACCGGTGACCGGCTCCCGCTCTGTCGCGAGGGCTCCGAACAACCGATAATGGGAAGAGACGGCGGAAATTATGTTTGAACGTTATACCGAAAAAGCGCGCCGAGTCATCTTCTTTGCACGCTACGAGGCCAGCCAGTTTGGCAGCCCCTACATCGAGACCGAACACCTTTTGCTGGGTCTCTTGCGGGAGGACAAGGCGCTGGCCAATCGCTTCCTGCGCTCGCACGCGGCCATCGAGTCGATTCGCAAGCAGATTGAAGCGCACACCACCATCCGGGAAAAGGTCTCCACCTCGGTCGACCTGCCCCTGAGCCACGAGTGCAAGCGCGTGCTGGCTTATGGCGCCGAAGAAGCCGAGCGCTTGAACCACAAGCACATCGGCACCGAACATCTGCTGCTCGGCCTGCTGCGCGAAGAGAAGTGCTTCGCCGCCGAGATCCTGCACGAGCGCGGCCTCCGCCTGTCGCAGGTGCGCGAGGAGATCCAGCGTTCGTCGTCGGAAAAAGTAGCCTCCAACCGCCCGAAGGAATCGTCGCTCTTGAACGAGTTCAGCCGCGACCTGACGCAGGCCGCCATGGACGGCTCGCTCGACCCGCTGATCGGGCGCGATTATGAGCTGGAGCGCGTGGTTCAGATCCTGTGCCGCCGCACCAAGAACAATCCCGTGCTGATCGGCGAGCCCGGCGTCGGCAAAACCGCCATCGTGGAGGGCTTGGCCCAGCGTATCGCCGATGGCGACGTGCCCTCGTTCCTTTCCGACAAGCGCATCCTGGCTTTGGACCTTTCCCTGATCGTCGCCGGCACCAAGTACCGCGGCCAGTTCGAAGAGCGCCTCAAGACCATCATGAAGGAGCTGATGGAAAACCAGAACGCCATCATCTTCATCGATGAGCTGCACACGCTGGTGGGCGCCGGATCGGCCGAAGGGTCGCTCGACGCCGCCAACATCTTGAAGCCCGCCCTGTCGCGCGGCGAGATCCAGTGCATCGGCGCCACCACGCCCGGCGAATACCGCAAGTCCATCGAAAAGGACCGCTCGCTCGAGCGCCGCTTCCAGGCCGTCAAGGTTCCACCGCCCACCGAATCGGACGCCGTCCGCATTCTGTTCGGAATCAAGGAGCGCTACGAGAAGTTCCACGCCGTGGCCTACACCGACGAAGCCATCGAGTCCGCCGTGCATGCCTCCACGCGTTTCATTCCGGATCGCTTCCTGCCCGACAAAGCCATCGACCTGATCGATGAAGCCGGCGCGCGCGTCAAGCTGCGCCAGACCACGCTGCCCGGCGAGGTGGCCGACATCCAGAAGCGCATCAAGTTCATCGTGCATCGCATGGAAAACGCCATCGCCAACCACGAGTTCGAAAAAGCCCGCTTCTACTCGGACGAAGAGCGCAAGGAGCGCGAGAACCTGCGCCAGCTTCGCGAGAAATACAACCTGGACGACACCTCCACCGGCGTCGTCACCAAGGACGACATCGAAGACGTTGTGGCGCGCTGGACCGGCGTCCCCATGACCGCCATCCGCGAGGAGGAAGTCAGCAAGCTCATCCGCATCGAAGAAGAGCTGCACAAGCGCGTCATCAGCCAGGAGAAAGCCATCTCCGCGCTGGCCCGCGCCATTCGCCGTTCGCGCGCCGGTTTGAAATCTCCCAAACGGCCGTCCGGCTCGTTCCTGTTCTTGGGACCCACGGGCGTCGGCAAGACCGAAGTCGCGCGCGCCCTGGCCGAGTTTCTGTTCGGAAGCGAAAAATCGCTCATCCGCTTCGACATGTCCGAGTTCATGGAAAAGCACTCGGTCTCCAAGCTGATCGGTTCGCCTCCCGGCTACGTGGGCTACGAAGAGGGCGGCCAGTTGACCGAGCGGGTCAAGCGCGCTCCGTACTCCATCATCTTGCTGGACGAGATCGAGAAGGCCCACCCGGATGTCTACAACATCCTGCTGCAGGTCTTCGAAGACGGCCAGTTGACCGACGGCCTGGGCAATACCGTCGACTTCAAGAACACCATCATCATCATGACGTCCAACCTGGGCGCGCGCTTCTTGGATAAGAAATCGCAGATCGGGTTTTCGGCGCCTTCCAACAGTGGAGTTCCGCCGAAAGTAGAGGACCAGGTGATGGCCGAAGTGAAGAAGGCCTTCAATCCGGAATTCCTGAATCGCCTGGATGAAGTGATCCTGTTCACCTCGCTCACCGATGACGATCTGCTGAAGATTATCAGCCTCTTGGTCGAGCAGATCAACATCAACCTGGTGGCCAAGCAGATCAAGATCCGGGTGAACGAGGACGCCGCCCGCTATATTCTCGAGAAGACCCTGACCGACCGCAGCTACGGCGCGCGGCCGCTGCGCCGGGCCCTCCAGAAATACATCGAGGATCCGCTGTCGGAAGCACTCATTCAGGGCACGCTGCCGCGCCCGTCCGAGCTGGAAGTCTATCTCGGCGACACCGGCATCTATTGCCGTCCGGTTGGCGGCGAACTCCAGGAGCAGCCCGTCGGCGCTCCCGGCGAAGAAGAAAAACCGCCGGTTCCCGGCACCCCGCTCTACATGTTCTAAGCAATGGCTGCAGGATGAAACGAGCGTCTGGACCGCATCGAGAATGCGCTGGCGCTGAGTCGGGTTGGTCACGCCCATTTTCGCGAACAGTATAAACTGCTGCTGAGCGCTCAAGTTCAGATGCACGGTGGTATGGAGGAGCTTCGCAGCGGTCTTGACGCGCTTCGCGGCGAAGTGGCCACGCTGGCCTCCGAGTTCAGGGGATTCGCGGCCAGCGTCGAGTCCATGCGCCAGGATTTTGACGAGCCACTCAAGCGGCTCGGCGGTTGAAACTTCCTACAGCTTCGTGATCTTGATCGATCCGTTGCTGGTCTCCAGATCCACCAGCGACCCGCCGCGCCCGATAGTTCCTTCCAGATCCCCACGCCCGCGATCCCTGTCGCTGCGCAGCTCATCGAAATCCGAGCTGACCTGGAAGTGACGCGAGCTGTGCGCACGCACCCGAGCGTTCACCTCCGCCGGAAGCCGCAGCAGGATGGACGAATTGCTGGTGGACACGTGCACATCCGGCAGTTGCCGGGCGTCCAGCGTCAGCTCGATATGCCCGTTCGAGGAACGCGCCCGCACCGGCCAGGTCGTCTCCGGATCCTTCAACCGCGCCACGATCCGCCCGTTGGAAGTGCTCGCTTCGAACCCGCCGCGCGAGGTCTCGGCGCGAATCGAGCCGTTGGAGGTGTGAAAATTCGCGCTGCCTGTCACATCCTCCGCCTCGATGCTGCCGTTCGAAGTGTGAGCTTCCACGTCGCCCTTAATCCGCACCAGCCGTATCCCGCCGTTCGACGTGCGAAGCCGCGCGTTGCCTTCCACGTCGTTCACATCCAGCTTGCCGTTGGACGTCGAAATCAGATCCAGCACCGCCTTGCGCGGCACCCGGATCGAAAAGCGAACGCCGCAGTTCCGGAAAACATCCGAGGGCCGCACCGCGCGAACATGCACCGAGCCGGATGTCGCATCCACGTCGATCTTGATATCGTCGAGCAGATCCTTATGGCTTGCGTACTTGGTTCCGTTGACCTCGACCGAATTCTGGTCCCACCCCACCACTTCAATCGACCCGTTGAACGACTCCACCGAGACCCGCCCGCCCGCGTCCATCGGATGGGTGGAATGAAAGTCCTTCTTATAGGCGTCCGACGGCCCAAAATCGCCGACATAGACGCAGCCGGACAAAAGCACCATCCCAGCCAGAGAAGGCAGGCATCGAGCAAACCGTTTCATCGATCACCTCTTTGCGCTTTCTCCATGTTACGCAACCCCGTGCCCAAAAGTTCCACAATAAGCCCATGCGATGCCTCCCGCTTCTGCTGGCCTCCTGCTCGGCACTGGCTCAAACTTGGATCAGTCACCCCAGCGGTGTGACAGCGGCGCTTCGGGGTGTGAGCGCCACCAGCCCCAAGGTGGTGTGGGCCAGCGGCTCGTCCGGCACGTACCTAAAAACAACCGACGGCGGCGCAACCTGGCGGACCGCGGTAGTCCCCGGCGCCGGCCAACTCGATTTCCGCGACGTCCACGCCCTGGACGCTCAGGCCGCGTTCCTCCTCAGCAGCGGCCCAGGCGACCAATCGCGCGTATACAAAACCGCTGACGCCGGCCGCCACTGGACCCTCCAGCTCACCAATCCCGACGCCTCCGGCTTCTTCGACGTCTTCGCGTTCTGGGATGCGCGCAACGGCATCCTGCTCGGCGACCCGGTCGGCGGCGAGTTCGTGATCCTGACCACCGCCGACGGAGGAGCGCACTGGCAGAAGCAGCATACACCGCCGGCGCTCCCCAAGGAAGGCGCCTTCGCGGCAAGCGGCACCTGTTTGATTGCGGCCGGCAAGACCGAAGCCTGGTTCGCCACCGGAGGGCCCGGCGGCGCCCGCGTCTTCCATTCCAAAGATCGCGGCCGCACCTGGACCGTCGCCGCTACACCCATCCGCAACGACGCTCCCACCGCCGGCATCTTCTCGCTGGCCTTCCGCGACCCACGCCACGGGATCGCAATCGGCGGCGACTACGCTAAGCCCGGCGACGCCTCGCACAACCTCGCCCTCACCTCCGACGGCGGCCGCACCTGGAGAGCGCCTCGCGCTTCAGCCCCCGCTGGCTACCGGTCCGCGGTAGTGTTCGTGCCGCAGTCGACCAGTTGGATCGCAGTGGGACCTTCCGGCTCCGACCTCTCGCGCGATGACGGCGATTCGTGGACTCCCCTCGACACCGCTTCCTACAACGCCCTCAGCCTGGCTCCGAACGGCGTGGTTTGGGCCGTCGGTTCCCAGGGTCGGATCGCGTCGCTCCGCTAGTCCCGCGCAGCCACGTCTCCACTTCAATCGACCGCAGGTCCGGCACCAGCACGTCCGGTCCGTGCGACCGCAGCTCCTCTAGCCCCACCAATCCCGTCGCCACCGCCACCACTCGAATCCCGTTGGCCTGAGCGGCGCGGACGTCGTTGGGATGATCGCCCACCAGCCAGATGCTGCTGCTTGGCTCGATCCACTGCTCGCGCCGCGCGTGTCGAATGGCCAGCCGCACCAGGCCCGCGCGGTCCTTGGCCAGTTCCGCGAAGGCGCCGTATCGAAAATACCGCCGCAGCCCGGCGCGTTCCATTTTCCGCCATCCGATGCGCGAGAGATTCCCGGTCACCAGCCCGATCACCGCGCCCCGCCGCTCCAACCGCCGCAACACCTGCCGCACGCCCGGGCACACCTTCCTTTCGAGCACCGGCGAGCTTCGCACGTAAATCGACTGCGCGCGCCGCATCACCTCCGGCATGGCCTCGCGAATCGCTCCCGGCCGCATGCCCGCGCGTGTCATCATCACCGTGAGAATGGCGTGATCCAGCATGCCCGCCACCGGCACGCCTTCGGTCGTCGTCTCCACTCCCACCGTGCGCCGGATCGCTTCCACCAGCGCCTCGCGATGGTGCGGACCCGCGCGGCGAATCAACGTGCCGTCGATATCAAAAAGCACCAGTGCGCTGGATCGCTCCAACCTTTTACTATAACGTTGTGCGCTCAATTTTCCGCATTCTTACCATGGCCCTGCTGGGCCTGATCTTCGCCGCCAGCGTGTATCGCGCAGCCACCCAGTCGATTACGCACGACGAAGCGCTCACCTACGAACTCTTCGTCGCCCCGCCCTGGACCGTGGTGTTCAACGCCTACGATCCCAACCATCACGTGCTGCACACCATCCTTTCGAAGATCACGGTCGGCCTGCTGGGTGTGTCGCCGCTCTCCTTGCGCCTGCCGAGCCTGTTGAGCGGACTGCTTTACCTGTACGTCGTTTTTCGAATCTGCGAGCGCCTGTTCGGAACCGGCTGGTACCTGCTGCTGTCCGCGCTCCTGTTGACGCTCAATCCTTATTTGCTCGACTACCAATCCGCCGCCCGCGGATACGGCATGGCGGTCGCGTTCTTCCTGCTGGCGCTGTGGGAAATGCTGGAATGGTTTCAGGAGCCACACAACCGGCGGCTCATCCGGGCCGGCACGGCGCTCGCCTTGTCGGTAGCCGCGAACCTGGTTCTCGCGCCGCCCGCCGCCGGCCTCGCCCTGATGTTCCTGCTGGCCATCTGGAAACAGCGCCGGGCATTTCAACCCACCGTCACCGTGACGAAGAAGGGCACCAAGAAAGAAGAACCGAATCCGTTTCCGACGCTCGGTCAGGCCCTGCTGCGCTTCGTTCTGCCGTTCGCCGGCATCGCATTCGTTATTGTCTTCTCTCCGGTAAGCAACGCCACCGGCGACCAGTTCTATGTCGGCGCGGCAACCTTGCGAGCCGGCGCCGAAAGCCTGGTTCGCAATTCCCTGCCCCTGGCCCCGGAATGGTTGATCGCGACTCTGGCCCTGGGCGTCCTGCCCGCGCTCATCATCGCGTCTGCGATAGTGGCGTGGCGCGCCTTCTCGCGCTGGACCTCGGCGAACCTCTTGGAACGGTCGTTGATCCTTACAACCGGCGCCATGCTGGTGGCATTTCTGGGCGTCGTCGCTGCGCACCTGGCTCTCAATGTTCCTTATCCGGAAAGCCGCACCGGCATCTACTGGATCCCTCTGCTCACGTTTTCAGGATTGGCGCTCGCCAAAATGTGGGAACGCGTCAGCATCCTGCTCGCAGTCCCGATGGCCGCCACGATCGCCGTCTATGCTGCCGAATTCAGAGTCAGCTATTACACCGACTGGCCGTACAACCAGGATTCGAAGACCATCGCCAACCTCATTCGCGAACACCAGCCGGCCGCGAATCGCAAGATTCTGGTGGAGGGCAGTTGGCAACTGGAGCCGAGCGTCAACTTCTATCGCGTCAGCGATCATCTGGATTGGATGGCCGAGATGGAGAGAGGAACGCCCAAGCCCGGCGCCGATTTCTACGTGCTCCTCAAGCAGGACTCGCACTACCTGAGCGATCTGCATCTGAAGGTTCTGTATCAGGGCAAGCAGTCCGAAACCATCCTGGCGCAGCCTTGACACTGCCTGCGTTACGATACGAGCATGGATCTCGACTTCCCCCACGGCAAGAAGCTCCGCCTGGTGGTGGGCGACATCACGAAAATCCGCGTGGACGCCATCGTCAACGCCGCCAATTCAGGTTTGCACGGCGGCGGCGGTGTGGACGGCGCCATCCATCGCGCCGGCGGTCCCACCCTCATGCGGGAACTCGACGTCATTCGTGCCGCTCAAGGCGGATGCCCAACCGGCAGCGCGGTAGTCACCACCGCCGGCGCGCTTCCGGCCAAGTTCGTGTTCCACGCCGTCGGCCCCATTTATCGCGATGGCAGTCACGGCGAACCCGACGAGCTGGCCAGTTGCTATCGCACCTGCCTGGAACTGGCCGAGCAGCACGGCGTCCGAATCATCAGCTTTCCAGCCATCAGCACCGGCGTTTACGGTTACCCGGTGGAAGAGGCCGCCGGAATCGCGCTGGATACCGTCGCCAAACATCTCGAGAATCCCGCGTCCGGAGTGCATGAAGTGCTGCTGGTGTTGTTCGACCAGGGATCCTACGAAGTCCACTCCAAGATGGCCGCCCGCCGGCCTTAAGGCGCGCTCCTACTGCTTCAGGAAATGCTGTATCGACTTGGCCGCCTGCCGGATGCGATGCTCGTTCTCCACCAGCGCGAACCGCACGTGGCCTTCCCCCAGCGGCCCGAAGCCCCGATCAGGGTGGTGAGCGATATCACAATCTGTGTCGACGGTATCGTGAACGCCGCAGTAGCACGATAATGTGAACAGGTTGTTTTCACCGACTTGCCGCACGAACCGAGTCTGGTGAGAGACTCTTATGTATTGGCAAGCTTTCGTCTCGCAGTTACGAGCGGGTTACATTCCGAATTCTGATAGGCTGAAATGACAGCCGCAGTTGGTGCTCTTGCTTGTTCTGCGGCACGCCTAACTGATTGGCTGCGGGCGACGCTGATGCCATCAATCGAGGAAGCGATGTACACTATTCGCAACGCATCTTTCATGCGAATCGTCAGTTCTGGCCGAGCCACTGCGCGCTCACGGACGTCCGAACTGATCAGTCAGGTACTGACATGGCATCACCTGTATGGCGTTGACATTGAGTCAGCAGAACGCCCTGATCTTCCGGATTACGCACCGGGATAATGTGCCATGGATACTGGACAACGGAATGCACGCTCGAAACGGGAACAAGTTCGATCCGAACTGTCGAAATATCGGGAATGTCGATCTAATCGACAAGCGCGCGAAGCGGTTGGTCCCCGTTCCGCCTGGTGGCACGCTCAGTGATTACGTGCCGTTTTACTTCACGCCGTATTCCATCATGATGTACAACATCAAGACAGGTCACGGTGGTGTGAAGCAGGTCGCAAACGAAGATATTGTGATCTTCGTCTCATCGCTCCACCACATCGCTGCCCAGGGCATTCGTTTCGTTTTCACGAACCAGCACGCCTATCCATCCATGGCGGACTATTTTACGGATTTGGCTGAACTCAAGCGGATTGATTGGCCACTGCTACAGAGCCGCAATTTCAAGCATGACCCCGACGATCCAGGAAAGAAGGAGCGCTACCAAGCGGAAGCTTTGCTATGGAAACACGTACCGCTTAATGCGTTGCAGGGCATATGTTGCTACACATCTGCTGTCGAGCAGCAAGTCAAGGCAGAGATCGAGCAGCGCAGGTTGTCGTTGAAAGTCGGAGTTCAACCAAGCTGGTATTTCCGATGATCAAGTTTCTCCAAGGTAATTTGCTCGACGCTCGTACGGAAGCGATAGTCAATACCGTTAATACCGTCGGAGTGATGGGGAAAGGCATCGCGTTGATGTTCAAAGAAGCTTTCCCTGACAACTTCCGCGCCTACGATGAGGCAGTGAAACGTAAAGAGGTTCGGATCGGCCATATGTTTGTCACTGAGAACCGGGCTCTCGATGGACCTAAGTGGTTGATCAACTTTCCCACGAAGAAACACTGGCGTCAACCGTCTAAGTTGGAGTGGATTGTAGATGGCCTGAAGGACTTGCGCCGATTCGTAGAACAGGAGGGCATCCAGTCAATCGCGCTGCCGCCCCTAGGCTGCGGGAACGGCGGACTCGACTGGAGCGACGTTCGGCCGGAGATAGAACGTGCGTTCGCGCAACTGACCGACGTTGAGGTCTGGGTATATGAACCGACTTTGAAGTACCAAAACGTCGCGAAGCGAACTGGCGTTATGAAGCTGACACCGGCGCGCGCTCTCGTTGCCGACATGATCCGCCGATACTGGGTGCTTGGGATCGAATGCACCTATCTGGAGGTCCAAAAGCTATGCTGGTTCCTCGAACGCACGATTAAGGAGTTAGGGCTTGACGATCCGCTTGATCTTAGATTCGTCGCCGACAAGTATGGGCCTTACTCGGACCGTCTTCGACATCTCCTCAATGGACTCGACGGAAGCTATCTTCATTGTGACAAACGTCTGAGCGATGCTGGTCCGTCGGACACCATATGGTTCGACGAGGAACGGCGGCCGTATGTCGATCTCTTCCTAAGGCAAGAGAGTTCGCGTTCATTGCGCGCCATATTAGACCGCACTGCCGAGCGCATTGACGGGTTCGAGTCTCCTTTGGGTATGGAACTCCTATCTACAGTAGACTGGCTGATCGAGCGCGAACATTGTGGCCGCACTATCTCGGCTATTCGCGATGGGTTAAGCCGATGGCCGGCAGGACCAGAGGCTGCCGAGCGGAAACTGAAACTATTCGATGACCGCCTGATCAGACTCGCCCTAGAACGCCTAGCGCCGCCGTCTCAAATACCGGCGGACTAATTGTCT
Source organism: Terriglobia bacterium (assembly GCA_020073265.1). Lineage (GTDB taxonomy): Bacteria > Acidobacteriota > Terriglobia > Bryobacterales > Bryobacteraceae > Palsa-89. The sequence continues at coordinate 74,690 of JAIQFN010000001.1, forward strand.
CTGGGTGACCATGACTCTCCGACGCCTGAGGGAAAGCGTCTGGCGGCCTGCGTCGAGCACCGCCTACTGCTTCAGGAAATGCTGTATCGACTTGGCCGCCTGCCGGATGCGATGCTCGTTCTCCACCAGCGCGAACCGCACGTGGCCTTCCCCCAGCGGCCCGAAGCCAATCCCCGGCGACACCGCAACCAGCGCCTTCGCCATAAGCAACTTCGAAAATTCGAGCGACCCCAGCGCGCGATGCTGCTCCGGAATGGGCGCCCATACGAACATCGATCCGCGCGGCGGCTCCACCGGCCATCCGGCGCGCTGCAGCCCCTTCACCAGCTCGTCGCGCCGCTTCTGATACGTTGCGCAAATCTTGTGCGTCTCTTTGGCGCATTCGCGCAGCGCGATGATGGAAGCGATCTGGATGGGCTGAAAAATCCCGTAATCCAGATAGCTCTTGATGCGCGCCAGCGCCGCGATCAGCTTGCGGTTCCCCAGGCAATAGCCCACGCGCCAGCCAGCCATGTTGAAGCTCTTCGACATCGAGTAGATCTCGACGCCGATCTCCTTGGCCCCATCCACCTCCAGCAGACTGGGCGCGCGGTAACCGTCGAAGCAGATGTCGGCATACGCGAAGTCGTGAACGATCCAGGTGCCATGCCGCTCGGCCAGCCCAACCACATCCTTGAAAAACTGCAAGTCCACGCACTGCGTCGTCGGATTATGCGGAAACGAGATCAGGATCATCTTCGGTTTGCGCGACGACGTCTTGTAAAGATGCTCCAGGCCGTTCAGGAAAGTCGCCGGGTCCGGCATCGGCAGCATGCAGGCGTGGCCCTCGGCCATGATCACACCGTACTGATGGATCGGATACGCCGGGTTCGGCGACACCACCGCATCGTTGGGACCAATCACCGCGAACAGCAGGTGCGCCAGCGCGTCCTTGGCGCCCACCGTGACGATCGCCTCCGATTCCGGATCCAGTTCCACGCCGTAGCGCGCGCGATAATGCTTCACGATCTCCAGCCGCAGTTGCGGAATCCCGCGCGACATCGAGTAGCGGTGATTGCGCGGATTGCGCACCGCTTCGATCAGTTTCTTGACCACCGGCTCGGGCGTCTCGCCGTCCGGGTTGCCCATCCCGAGATCCACCACGTCCTGCTGGGCCGCGCGTGCCTTGGCCTTCATCTCGTTGATGACGGCGAACACATAGGGCGGCAGCTTCTGGATGCGATAGAATTCGTCTGAGACTGAGGCCATAATCTATTGTAAAGCGATGCTCACCGATTTGGTCCAGATCCAACGCCTCGGCCACCAGAAGCTGAAGGAGAATCAGCGCTTCCGCGTTTACTTGAAAACGCACAACTATTCCGACCGGCGCCTGCGCCGGCTGGCCGAACAGATCGAGTCGCAGATCGATTGCACCCAATGCGCCAACTGCTGCCGCGTCGCTGAAGCCGGCATCAAGGACCGCGACATCGAAACGCTGGTCAAGTTTCTCGGCGTCTCGCCCGATGAGTTCCGCCGCGACTATACGCAACGCAACCAGGACGACGAGCTGATCCTCAAACGCACCGAAGCGGGCTGCGTCTTCCTCAAGGACAACCTGTGCACTGTCTACGAAGCCCGTCCGCGGAGCTGCGCCACCTTTCCGAACCTGGTGCGCGGCGATGGGTCCATCGACAGCCGCATGTGGCGGCTCATCGACCGCGCCGCCTACTGCCCCATCGTCTACAACTGGATGGAAGCGGTCAAGCAGGAAATGGGCTTTCGCTGAACGAGCGCCCTGTTACAGCGTTCCGTAGTAGAGATTGGTTCGGTACAGAAAACTGACGCGCCCATTCACCGCGTGCGCATCGAACAGGCGATCGAGTCCCGCCGTCATCGGCTCGTAACCGGTATCGCCGGCCCGCGGCGCGTAGGACGATGAGCGCAGGCGCCCGCGAACTCCGTCCAGATCGAACTCCTGAACGTTCGGAAACATCGCCAGCTTCCAATTGCCGTGACCGAAGAACGCCGCGATTCGCTCAGCGTCGATCTGGCGATGATCCACTTTGGCGTATTCGGGCGCGTAGCGGTGCAGCAGGTCCTCGTAGCCCTCGAGAAAATCGCCGATCACTTCGCGTTCGTTCCAAACCAGCACCACCCATCGCGGAGACCGCAATATCCGCTGGAACTCGCGCCGCGCTGCACCCGCATCGAACCAGTGAAAAGCCTGGCCCGCGCTCACCAAATCGACGCTCGTATCCGGAAGCCCCGTCCGCTCGGCGCGCGCATCGATGCTGGTGAACCGCTCATACTCAGCTAGAAACGCCTCGCCCGCGTTGCGCATCTCCGCATTGGGTTCCACCCCGATCACGCGGCATCCGAAGTCCAGTAACAACTTCGCCAGCAATCCAGTGCCGGAACCAACATCAGCGACCGTCGAATCGGCGCTAAGCCCGCGCTCGCGCGCGAGCAAGGGCACAATCTCCGCCGGGTACGAAGGGCGATAACGAACGTAGTCGTCTACGCGCGATGAAAACCGCCGGGTAGGATCGAGACCCGCCACTCTCTGGTAATTAGCAAATTCGCACATAGTTCCTCAGGCTGTGGGGCGGCCAATCTTGGCCGCAGCCGGCTTTCAGCCGGCCCAGGATTGGCCGACCGGAAAGCCGGCTGCAGCGGCCATCTTAGGATGCCAGCGCCTTAACTGCCGCCACGGCCCGGTCGATCTCTTCGCGCGAATTGTAGATGTGCGGAGAAAAACGCAAGCCTTTGGAATCGCCGGCGGTCGTCATGGCGATCGCGATCCGGTTGCGTTCCCACAGCGTGTCGTACGCGCGCTGCAGCGGAACGCCCGCAATCTCGAACTTGATCACACCGGCCGAAAGCTCCGGCTCGCGATTGGTCTTCATCCGGATGCTTGGAATCTGCGCCAGCCGGTCCTTCATGTATCCCGACAGCATCCGCATGCGCGCTTCAACTCTGTCCACTCCGATGAGCGTCAGGAAATCCACGGCCGACTCCACCGCCACCAGCCTGGGATCGTCGCGCTGGCCGTAGACTTCCAGCTTCCTCGCGCCCCTGATCTGATCCGACCAGCCCACCGTCACCACCGACGGCCAGACTTGCGCGACCCGCTCGGAACGCACGAACAGAATCCCGGCCTCCAGCGGACCCATCAGCCACTTGTGCGTGCTGGCCGAATAGGAATCGCACCCGATGTCCTTCAGGTTGACGTCCAACCCGCCGAAGCTCTGCGCGCCGTCCAGGTGTACCCAGATACCCCGACGCCGGCCAAGTTCCGCGATCTCACGCGCGGGAAACATCATGCCCGCGAAACTCGACACGTGCGTAATCGCGATCACCTTGGTGCGCGGCGTGATGGCCCGCTCGATTTGCGAAATCAACTCGTCGCGGCTCGCCACCGGCACGCGCACCGGCAGAGTCTTCACTACGAACCCTTCGCGCCTGGCTCGCACCTTCCAGGAATCGTCGTTCGAGGCGTGGTTCTGATCGTTGCTCACGACTTCATCGCCGGCCTTCAGGTCCAGGCCCTGCACGATGATGCTGTTGCTCTCGCTGGTATTGCGCGTGATCGCGATCTCGTCCGCCGACACGCGCAGCAGCGCCCCGATCTTGGAACGCAGCCGCTCGCGCAGCCCGTCGTACTTCGCCCGATTCTGAAAAGAAGGATTGGATTGGAAGTCGCGCAGGAATTCCGCGTAGCGGTCCAGCACCGGCCGCGAAGCCGGGCACACGTTGGCGGCGTTCAGGTAAATCAGATTCTCGTCGAGCGGAAACTGGCGCTTGACCAGCGACCAGTAGGCTTCGTTGTTCGCATCCGGAGCAGGCGCCGCCCTCAGAGCGCTGGAAAACGCCGTCCAGGAAGCCGGAAGAGCGGCCAGCGCGGGAATGGAGCGGATGAAATTGCGTCGCGAGCTGTCCATGGCACGATTGTACTCCTCAAAAGCGTCGAGGACGGCGTCATAGTCCCCAGGCCTGCGCCTGGACATGAGTGAAGTTGTACGCATCGATACCCTCGCGCTGCAGAGCTAGGTACAAATCCAGGTCGTCCGTTAGCACCGCGCATTGGTATTCCTGAGCCACACTTGCTATCGCTGCGTCAACCAGCCCCAGAGCCTGGTAGTTCAAATTTCCTGCAGCCCGTGCACTCGCCATTTCGGGCTCTGTAAGAATCGTCAGCATCTGTCTCTGCACGTCACGGGCGCGAATACGTTCAGGACCATTGAGGTCGGTCAGGTTGCTCACTTCGGCCATGACATGAGCCACCGTGTACAGAGGCTGGAAGGGGTGAATTACGTCGAGCAGAAGCTCGTAGTCCGATCGGCTGTACTTCCTTGTCCGCTTAAAGGTCGCTATGCGATTGGCATTGACGCTGCCGACGATAAGCAGCACGAGTAAATTTGTATCTACAAGCACTCCCGACCGAGCCTGTCCGCCCGTCGCGAATTTCTCTGCTGTCATTGAACCACTGGCTCACGCAACTTCATCGCGACCAGCTCACCGGTGTCGGCATCGATCAGAAAGCGTTTGTATTGAGCCCTAAAGAATGCGGCCGGACTGCGAGGCACGTTCAACGTGATGCTCCAGACTTCATGCCCTTGATAGCTTTCGCGTTCGATTTCCTCGAGACTTGCAGCACCCGGGCCGAGCATTTCAATCGCCTGTTGCATTGCGAGCTCGACCGCCTTCTTAGCGTCAATCATAGGACGTTCTGCACCATCGAGAGTTCGCGGACAGGCCTTATCGGCGACACTTCTAGCTTAATCGAAGACGACTCTGACAGTTCATTCCCGGTCGGCTCTCGCCGCCTGATCCTTCGCCCGTCCACCCTTCAGGATCAGTTCCACCGCCTCATTCCCCTCGTGACAGGCGTACTCATAAATCCGATACCCATCGTCCCTGGCCAGCGGGAGCGCGACTTTCCACGGCCGGGTATACATGTTCGGATCTTCGATCGTCACTTCGTAGTTGATCGTATCGGCGTCGGTGCGCGTGAAGCGCTCCACCACGTGCAGCGCCTCGCTCTGAGAAACGCCCTTGACGCGCCCCGTTGCGGCGCTGGTCGCGATCCAACCCTTGTTGTTGTAGTTGGTGGTGTCCACCACCAGCGTGTCGCCCTCCCAGTGCCCGCGCGAGTCGCCATCCCAAAACCGCACGTTGGCCGGCGGATGCGGACTTCCGTCCACTGGAATGATCCGCGCATTGTGAATCATCTCCGACATGATCATGACGAACCCGGGCGTCTGGATGATCTGGTACGCATTGTTATAACCGGCTGGAAACATACCCGCAGGTACGCCGCGCGTGATGCAGCGGTCCCACACACTCATGTACTCGTAGGAGTCGCTCTCGTGTGCGCGGGCATAATCGCGCTTCGCCTCCGCCGCCTTGGTCAGCGGCACGCGCCCGTCCGGCGGCTCCACCACCAGCGACGTCTGGTGCGTCTTTACCACCTTGGTGCCCGAATCCATCCACAGCTTGTTGTAGTCGCCCACGTCGCCATCCCTGGGAGGACGATCAACCCGGTTCTGGCGCGCCTGCTCTTCCATCCTGGCCGCTTCCTCGTCCGTGAGAAACGCTTTGTTCCCCAGCGCCACGGGCCGCTCGAAGGGCGTGATGGTAGCGCCGCTCCAGACGCCCTGGAGATCCGGCTGGCCGTCCGAGGTGCGCTTCGTCCAGGCGCCATCGGACGAAGCTTTGGACGCAGCTGGCCGCTTCTCCGCCGCCAACAATGTCTGAGCGGCAACGTGCAGCGGCGCCAACGACGCCGTGGCGAATAGAGCCGTCACAGGAACGAGAAATCGGTGGTTCATCTTGAGCCCCCTTCCATCTACTCTACGCCCGATGCCGCCGCCCGCGCAGAATCCGAGAGACGCCTTGCGCTTCGCTTCCCAGGCGAGTACGATACGACGTTAGCTATGCCCATTCGTCCGGCCATCGCAGCGTGGCTCGCGGTTCTGACTCTGCTTCCAGCTCAAGCCGCCGACAAGCTCCCGGCTCGCGGAGGCGACATCGAAATCACGCCCATCACCCACGCCAGCGTCCAGCTAGAGTATTCGGGCAAGGTGATTCAAGTCGATCCGTGGTCGCGAGGCGACTACACGCACGCCAAACCGGCCGACCTGATCCTCGTCACCGGCATCGAGAACGATCATTTCGATCTCGACGCGATCCGCAGTATCCGCAAGCCAGGCGCTCCCGTAGTGATCCCAGCGGCCGGCCTGGACAAACTCCCCGACGGCACTGCGCTCGCCAACGGCGAGGCGAAAATCGCAGCCGGCATCCGAGTCGAGGCGGTGGCTTCATACGACCTCATACCAGGCGATCCGTTCCATCCGAGGGGCCGCGGCAACGGCTACATTGTCACGCTGGGCGACAAACGCATCTACTTTTCAGGAGTGACCGAGTGCGTCCCCGAAGTGCAGGCGCTGCGAGATATCGACGTGGCCTTCCTGTGCTTCAATTCGCCTCGCGGCAGGATGACTCCGGCCGCCGCCGCCGCTTGTGTGGCCAGCTTCAAACCTAAGATCGTGTACCCGTATCACTACCGCGACGGCAAAGTGCAGGACTTCAAAGCAGCTCTGCAAAGCCAGCCCGTCGAAGTCCGCCTGTCCGACTGGTATCCGGCGAACGCCGCAAAGTAGCGAGCCTGGCGTTTTGCCGTCGCTGCGTTCCAACTCGCGAGACTTGTGTCCTTACAGCCCTTAGCTGAACGCGTGGTACCTTTGGAACATGAGCGCTGCGACCGTGCTCGACGGTCTTCTTGAACCCTTGAGCCGCTGTCTGGACGCTGAGTCTTCGCGGCGCGTCGTCGAGTTGCGTGTCCCGGCCTCGGTTCAGGATCATATTGATTCTCTCGCTAAGCGGGCCAACGAGGGCTTGCTTACCGACGACGAGCGCACCGAATATGAGGCTTTGATCAATGCCGCGGACTTCATCGCGATCCTGAAACTCAAGGCCCATCGGCATCTTCACCCACAATAGTCGACACCGATGGATGCAGCCCTTCGGGAGGTCGTGCGGCGTCGGGCTGGCGAAGCGTGCGAGTATTGCCTGCTCTCCCAGCGATACAGCGAAATCAGACACCACGTCGAACACGTCGTTGCCAGACAGCATGGTGGATCCGACGATGTCGGCAACCTGGCGTTGGCCTGCCATCGCTGCAATCTCAGCAAGGGCCCCAACCTGACCGGGGTCGACCCTCTGACGCGCGAAGTAGTGCGCTTGTTTCATCCTCGTCAAGATCGCTGGGCCGAGCATTTCGTCGTGCGAGGCATACGCATCGAGGGGATCACAGCGCTAGGTCGCGCCACCGTGCAGGTTCTCGCAATGAATGACGCGCGCCGTCTGGAGTTAAGGGCGGAGCTTCTGGCACGCACGGAACCGTCTTGATGATCCCAACCTCTGGTATTGCTCCTCTGTCAGGTTCCATTGATTCGGCCCCACCGAATACAGCCAGGGCCAGTTGAAAACGTCGTCGCCGTCGTCCAGGTTCACCGGCTGCTCAACGGATCGAACGTTCACGCGCGTCAGCCGGCGCAGCGCCAGCGTAAAGTGGCGATCCGATCGCGGATAGTCGTTGGTCCACGCGCTGCGGCCCTGCCTCCAGTCGTAACGCCACAGCCGCCCGAAGATTCCCCAACTCCCCTGCGGATACATCATGCGCGCAAAAACGAATTCGGTCTTCTCGCGCGCGTCCGGCGGCATCGGAAAGTCGTTGTACTCTTGCCCCGGATACTCGCGAAAAGGCGCCTGAAACGCATACAATCCAGCCACGATCGCCAGGCTCAGGACCAGCGCGAGCAGGCGTTTCCGGTTCACACGATCATGCTACCATCGGGTACTCAATTGGTGAACAAGCGCCAGGATCTCGACCTGCTCCAAGGCTGCTGGACCGTCATCGCGATGGAGTTGGATGGCGAAAAAACAGCCGCGGCCATGCTTGCCGATGCGTGCATCGAGATCCAAGGCGACCGCTTCACCAGCACCGGCATGGGCGCTGTGTACCAAGGAACGCTCTTGCTCGACACGTCGGCGAACCCCTGGCGCATCGACATGAAGTTCGACGCGGGACCCGAAAAAGGCAACACCAATCTGGGTATCTACGAACTGGATGGCGATACCTGGAAGCTCTGCCTCGCCACGCGCGGCCGAGTGCGTCCGTCCAGGTTCGCTTCAACCGGCGGCAGCGGCTTCGCGCTCGAGGTCCTCGCCCGAGGCAAGGAGCTCGTCACTCGCACTCCGCCCGCCTCCACAAAAGCCGCGGCTTCATCGGCGAGCACTGCGCCGATCACCGAACTCGAAGGCGACTGGCAGATGGCGTCAGGCATCTTCGATGGCAAGCCGATGGACCAATCGCTCGTCGAATGGGTCAAGCGAAATACCACGGGCAACCTAACCACCGTGATCGCGGGACCGAACGTCATGCTGAAAGCCGAGTTCACAACCGATCCCTCCAAATCGCCGAAGGCCATCGACTACTTCAACCTGGCCGGCTCGAACAAAGGCAAAACGCAGCTGGGCATCTACCAAATCGAAGGCGAGCTCTTGAAGGTTCACATCGCCGCGCCCGGCGCCCCGCGCCCCAAGACATTTGAGCCGGCGAAAGTTAAGGGTGACACGCTAACGGTGTGGAAACGCGCCTGACGGTTCCTGCGATATCCTGAGAACATGCTGAAAAAACTGGTGCGGGTTGCGCCTCTACTGGCGCTGTTTCTGCTTCCACTCCTCCACGCCGAGGACGCATTCTTCGACTCCGATGGCGTGCGCATCCACTACATCGTCGAAGGCTCCGGCGAGCCGGTGCTCCTCATTCACGGCTACACCTCCAGCGCCGCCGGCAACTGGGCCGCTCCCGGTGTCATCAAAGGCCTGGTCGCCGACCACTACCAGGTGATCGCCATCGACAATCGCGGCCACGGGCAGAGCGAGAAGCCGCACGACCCGGCCATGTACGGGCCTAAGATGATCCACGATTCACTCCATCTGCTTGACCATCTCAAAATCCAAAAGGCTCACATTGTCGGCTACTCGATGGGCGGGTTCTTCACCCTCGACCTGCTGTGCGACCACCCCGAACGCTTCCTCACCGCGACGCTCGGAGGCGCGGGCTTCGATGCTCCAGCCAACGTGACGGACCTCGCCGAGTCGCTCGAACAAGGGAAAGGATTCGGACCGCTCATGGTCGCGCTCACCCCTCCCGGCCAACAGCCCCCGCCGCCCGAGCAGATGGCATCCATCAACAAGATGCTGCTGGCGATCAACGATCCGCTGGCGCTGGCTGCTGTGGTGCGCGCAGGCTTGCCTCAGGTGAGCGAAGCCCAGGTCAAAGCCAACAAGGTTCCAACACTGGCATTGGTCGGCTCGCTCGATCCGCTCAAGGCCGGCGTCGATCATCTCGAAGCGATGAACATGCCCAACCTCAAGGTTGTCGTGGTTCCTGGTGCGACGCATATGACGGCCTTCGCGAGTCCCGTCTTTATCCAGAACTTGAAGAGCTTTCTGGAGGAGCATCCCGCGAAGGCGCGAGCCGCGACGAATTAGTCCAATCGCTCCGTGATGGTAACCGGGTCCTGAACCCGGAAGCTGACGCGCGTCTCCACCGGAATCTCCACTGACTTTCCGCTGGTGATAAGCACCGTGCCCGCACCCGCCGCGGCGCCTGCTCCGGCTCCGATGGCCGCACCCTTGCCACCGCCCGCAATCGCTCCGATCGCTGCGCCGATTGCGCTCCCTGCCGCAACTTTCGCCAAGTCGCTGCCGGTGCTGGAACCCGCGCTGTCTTTCTGATAGGCCGCCGTGCGAATGCGGATGCGCTGGCCGTCGGTGGTGGATATCTTCACCAACTCGATGCCCAGGTGCGACGCACGCCCCCCTCTTCCGGAGGGCGCCGCTTCCACTACCCTGCCCTCGACGCGCGCGCCGCGCTCCGCGATGATGAAGCCGTCGATCACCAGCGGCTGTTCGAGCGTCGCGAAAAAGCTGTCGCCGATTTCATTGCGCGACGCCGAAAGGCTCTCGCCGATTCGCACCGTGAGCGTCGTCCCAGCCGCGAGCACCACGGTGTTCGGAACCCGTTGCGCGGGATCGGGCGCTGGCTTCGGGGTTGGGGCTTCGGCCCGTGGAGGTGCGGGCTGTGCGACAGGTTCGGGCGCGAGTGGAGGCGGAGCAGCTTGCGGAGGCTCGACCGGGGCCGGTGGCGGAACCACATCCGGTACAGGCGCATCCACCGGCTTTGGCGGAGCCTGATTTTTCGCAACCGTGGCTGGCTTCTCCCGGCGCACCGGCGGCGGCATGGGCGACGGTTTCTCGCGAACCGATGGCGCAGGTGGCGGAGCAGGCTTTTCGGGCGGTGCCGGCACGCTGGTCGCCGGCGCAGGCGGATGAACCGCCGCTACCGGAACCGGCGACTGCTCGGGAGTTGACGGCTTCACCGGCGTGGCGGGCTTCACCGCCATGTACACGATTCCGGAAGCCATTAGCGCACCAGCCGCGAAGGCCGATACAATCTTCCAATTCATGCGCAATCCCCTCACAAACCTTAAACGTGCCGCGCCGCGTTTACGTTTCCTAACCTCACCCGTTAAAATGGGTTCAGATGAGTTTTCCCGCGGAATTCAGGATCGGAGGTGTGCGGATCGCCCCGGCCACGGTGCTCGCGCCGATGGCGGGCGTCACCGACACCGTCTTCCGCCGCCTGATCCGCAACCAGGGCGGATGCGGGCTCATCATGACCGAGTTCACCAGCTCGCACGGCGTGATCCATGCCCTCCGCGCCACCAAGCCGACCCGCACCTTCCGCTACCTGTACTTCGAACCGGAGGAACATCCCATCTCCGCGCAATTGTTTGGCTCCGATCCGCAGGTGATGGCCGACGCCGCCAAGGCCTGCGAGGATTTCGGCTTCGATATCGTGGACATCAACTTCGGCTGCCCGGTGAACAAGGTGGTCAAGTGCAACGGCGGCTCCGGGCTGCTCCGGGATCTGCCGCTGGTCGAAGAGATCCTGCGAAAGGTTCGCGCCGCGATCTCGATCCCGCTGACCATGAAATTCCGCGCCGGCTGGAACGACCAGGAACTGGTGGCGGTCCGAATGGCCAGGCTGGCCGAGGACTGCGGGCTGCAGGCGGTGGCACTGCATCCCCGCACGCGCGAGCAAGGCTACAGCGGCAAAGCCGACTGGACACGCATCGGCGAAGTGAAAGCCGCGGTCAGCCGCATTCCGGTGATCGGCAACGGCGACATCGTCACGCCCGAGGACGCGGTGCGAATGATCCAGGAGACCGGCTGCGACGCCGTCATGATCGGCCGCACGGCATCTTCGAATCCGTGGATCTTCCGCCAGATCCGGCAATACGTGGAGACCGGAAGCTACGAGCATCCGCCCGAACGGCAGCGCTACGACATCATGCGCACTTACTACGCGATGCTGTGCGAGCGTGCCGCGCCCGACACGGTCGGAAAGATGAAGCAGTTCGCAACTTACTTCACGCATGGCGTCCGCAATGGCTCGAAGCTTCGCGTCGAGATCTACAAAGCCACCGAGGCCGCGCCAATCCTGGACCTGGTGGATGCTTTCTTCCAACACGAACTCGCCCAAGTGACCGCCTGACCATCCAATGAAGAAAGTCCAGATCATCACGGACGGCTCGTGTATCGGTAATCCGGGCCCGGGCGGCTGGGCATGCATTCTGCGCCACGGCGGCAAAGAGCGCGAGTTGTACGGCTCCGAATCCCAGACCACCAACAACCGTATGGAGCTCAAGGCCGCGGTGGAGGGATTGCGAGCGTTGAAGGAACCCTGCGATGTCGAAATTGTGACGGACTCCAACTACGTCAAGCACGGCATCACCGACTGGATTCATCGCTGGAAAATGAACGGCTGGAGGACCGGCGGAAAGAAAGCCGTCGCGAACCAGGATCTTTGGCACGAGCTGGATGAACAGGCATCCAGGCACCACATCAAGTGGTCGTGGACCAAAGGCCATGCTTCGCATGCGGACAATAATCGTTGCGACGAGCTGGCGCAGGCGGCCGCGCGCGGACAGCTTTCGAGCGGGTAGACTGTCTCCGGGCGTCGACACGAGTGTCGACGCGGCACGCAGGAGTGCGTGCGCCACCCAAGAAAACCATTCACTTCGAATATGGTGAACCGTTTGCATCGCAGCATGCATGCGGATACTCAAGTCGCAATCTCTGTCGTTCATACTCCACGTCGTTTCGCTGGGCATTCTGCTCTTTCTGACTTCGCGGTCTATCGCGCCGCCGAAGCCGGCCACGACCGCGCGTGACGCTGTTCCGCTCGTGTTGCCCATGCAGCTGGTCGTCCACGCCGGCGGCAGCAATCAGACTGAGCTGCCGGCCCGGCACGGATCGCCGCCGCCCACTGCGCGCCGCACTTTCATTCCGCCGGTCAGCCGGCCCGACCCGAAGCTGGCGATGCCGATCACGGCCGCGTTCGACTCGCCGACCATCGTGATCGACGCGGAGGCGATCGGCGATCCATCCAGCAAACTGCTGGCCGGAGCGTTGGGGCGTGACGGCCACAACGGAATCGGCGTGGGCTGCTGCGCGGGTATTGGTCCGGGAACTTCCGGGCGGCCCGGCATCAGCTCCAGTTCATCCCGCGGCCGGATCACGCCGCCGCAGCTCATCTACAAAGTCGAACCAGAGTTCTCCGAAGAGGCGCGCAAGGCCAAGTACCAGGGCATGGTAGTACTCGCGATCGATGTCGACGCCAGCGGGCGAGCGATCAATTTTCGGATCCTGCGAGGACTCGGCCTGGGACTCGATGAAAAGGCCATTGAAGCCGTATCGCGCTGGCGTTTCCGGCCAGGGCTATTGGACGGCAAACCGACCACCACGTCGGCCACCGTGGAAGTCAGCTTTCATCTGCTATAACCCCGACCCACGCTAATTCCTCGATAGACGGATTGCCCCCCCTCAGGCCATCCTGGATGCAACGTAACGGTGGCGCTGCATCCCCAGAGCTTCGATTACCTGGTTCACGCTCCCAGGTGATTGGAGTCTAGCAGCGCCGCCGTGTTTCGCTCAGGGCCCTGGCGAGTATTACTTCACGACGATGTTGACCAGCTTGTCTGGGACGACAATCACTTTGACAACCTGCTTGCCGTCCAGCAGGGTTTGGACTTTGGCGTCGCCGAGCGCGAGCTTCTCCAAAGTTTCGCGCGGCGTTCCGAAGGCCACGTAGATCCGGCCGCGCAGCTTGCCGTTGACCTGAATCACGACTTCGGCTTCCTCTTCGCGCGCGAGCTCGGCATCGTAGGCCGGCCAGGGATGATTGAACACCGGACCCTGGCGGCCCTGCTCTTCCCACAACTCTTCGGCCAGGTACGGCGCGAAAGGCTCGAGCATTAGAGCCATCTTCTCGAGCACTTCGGCCATCACCGGTGCGGAGATCTGTTTCTCCATGCTCTGGAGATTGTTCATGAGTTCCATCAGCGCCGCGATGGAGGTGTTGAAGTGCCAGCGGCTCTCGAAATCCTCGGTGACTTTGCGCAGCGTCTGGTGCAACTTGCGCAGGATTTTCTTGTCGGCTTCGCCGGGCGCGGGCTGGGCGTTTCCGATGTTGCGCGTGACGAAGCGGTAGACGCGCGAGAGGAAACCGTAGGCGCCGTTGGCGCCCGAGTCGGTCCAGTCCATCTCCTTTTCCGGTGGAGCGGCGAAGAGCTCGAAGACGCGGCCGGTATCGGCGCCGAACTTTTCGACCATCTCGTCGAGGCTGACGACGTTGCCGCGCGACTTCGACATCTTCGCGCCGTCCTTGATCACCATTCCCTGGTTGAACATTCGCGTGGCGGGCTCGCCATTCGAGATGAGCCCGAGGTCGCGCATGACTTTGGTCCAGAAGCGCGAATAAATCAAATGCAGGATGGCATGTTCTATCCCGCCGATGTATTGATCGATGGGGAACCAGTAGGCGATCTTTTTCGAATCGAACGGCGCGGTGGAGTTGTGCGGATCGCAGTAGCGGTAGAAGTACCAGGATGAATCGACGAAGGTGTCCATGGTGTCGCTTTCGCGGCGCGCGGGGCCGGAACATTTCGGACACTTGACGTTCATGAACTCGGGGACGTTCTCGAGCGGCGAGCGTCCTTTGCCGGTGATCGCGATGCTAAGCGGGAGCACGACCGGAAGATCTTTTTCCGGCACCGGAACGATGCCGCACTTCTCGCAGTAGATGACCGGGATGGGCGTGCCCCAGTAGCGCTGCCGCGAGATGCCCCAGTCCTTGATGCGGAACGTCACGGCGGGTTTGCCGAAGTTTTCCTTTTCGGCTTTGGCGCTCATGACGCGGCGCGCTTCTTCGCTCGCGAGTCCGGAGTACGGTCCGGAGTTTTCGAGGATGCCGTCGTCGGGGAAGGATTCCTTCAGCGTCGCGGCGTCGGCGAGCGTGCCGTCGACCGGGCGGATCACCGGCCGGATCGGGATGCCGTACTGCTTGCAGAATTCGAAGTCGCGCTCATCGTGCGCGGGGACGGCCATGATGGCGCCGGTACCGTAACCCATCAAGACGAAGTTGCCGATCCAGATGGGAATTTTCCCGTTGCTATACGGGTTCACCGCATAGTGGCCAGTGAAAATACCTTCCTTTTCGATGTCGCCGGGGCCTTTGGCGGCGCGCGCATCGATCATGCGCTTGACCTCGGCTTTCGCGGCGGCGCCGGTGAGCTCAGCGACCAACGGGTGCTCGGGCGCAAGGATGACGCAGGTTGCGCCATAGATGGTGTCGACGCGCGTAGTGAAGACGCGGATGGGCGTGCCGGCCGGGTCGAGATGAAAATCGATCTCGGCGCCTTCGGACCGGCCGATCCAGTTGCGCTGCATTAATAGGACGCGCTCGGGCCATCCGGCTTCGAGTTCGGCCATCGAGTTGAGCAGCTCGTCGGCGTAGTGGGTGATGCGCAAGAACCACTGCTCGATGGCGCGCTGCTCTACGGGAGTCGACTCGTGACGCCAGCAGCAGCCGTCGACCACCTGTTCGTTGGCGAGCACGGTGCCGCACTCGTCGCACCAGTTGACCAGCGAGCGTTTGCGGTAGGCGAGGCCGCGCTCGAGCATCTTCAAGAAGAACCACTGGTTCCAGCGATAGTATTCGGGATCGCAGGTGGTGACTTCGCGCGACCAGTCGTAGGAAAAGCCCATGCGGCGGTGCTGGCGCTTCATGTTCTCGATGTTGAACCGGGTCCACTCGTAGGGATCGCGCTTGTTGGCGATGGCGGCGTTTTCGGCGGGCAGACCGAAGGCGTCCCAACCCATGGGGTGCAGGACGTTGAAGCCACGCATGCGTTTGTAGCGCGCGAGGGCGTCGCCGATGGCGTAATTGCGCAGGTGACCGATGTGGAGCTGGCCGCTCGGGTAGGGCAACATTTCGAGCACGTAGAACTTGGGCTTGGAGGAATTCTCTTCGGCCTGGAAGAGGGCGGAGTTTTTCCAGCGGTCGGACCACTTGAGTTCGATCTGTTGCGCGTCGTATGACTTTTCCGGCATAGCGTCGGGCGAATGCATGCGCCTCAACCGGGCGGCCTCCCGGGCGTTCGGCGTTGGTGGAGGGAGGCTCAGAGTTTCGAATGATTGAGGGATGCGGCGAAACCCTACCATTCCAATATAGCGGTGTTGGGCGTGCGGGTGTGGCGGCGGGCACACTCACGGCGAGGTGGTGGTGGGGAAAGCGGGGATGTTTTGTCCGCGCGGCGGTTTTTTTCGCGGCGGGCGGGATGGTGAAATTGTGAAAAACGAACCCAAGTGGGCGGGAGGCGGGGTGAAAACGAGAGCTGGGGTGGATGGGGGCGAGCATGGCGACAGGTTCCGGATCGAGGCTAGCATACAGCGCGATCCGTGATCTTTCACGCGTTTCGCAACGCGTTGAATTCTGGCGACAAAATCATAGGCGGACACAGTCATCATCGATTGTCGGTCAGACGAGTTTCGTCCTTCGTCCGGCGTAGGGAGCTAAAGTATGATACTTGAGGTTAATCGTGGATTCGGCGGTACATAGCTGGGACCAGTGCGCGCTCTGGGAAATTTTGTCGAAAAGAGATAAGCGCGCGTTGTGGCGTCGAGTTTTCGGCTGCGCTGCTCCCACTCCTGGAGCGTTCGCGGATAGATGCAGAAGGCGGGCGCGAACTCGGCTTGTGACATTTTGGCCTGGGAGCGGATGCGCTTCACGTCGACTTGGTCGGGCAGTACGACGCGGCGGGCAGAGAGTGGCGGTTCGCTCTTTTGGTGGGCCAGGATTTCTTTGGCTCCGCAAGCGGATCTCTGAGAGTTAAACTAGAAACGAGAGGAAGGAGTTCGTCGTGGACGCTTTGGCAGAGAAGCTGGACGCGCGTTTGCGCGAGTGGAAGCCGGAGACGGCGGCCGAAGCACGGGAGCGCATCGCGGAAGTCATCGACCTCGCCGACCACGACGTCCTCGATCTAGCTCGCTCGCGAGCCGCCGAACAGGAGGTCCTCGACCTGCTCGATGATGACCCAACCCGGTGAGGTGTGGCTGGTGGACCTTGGTCTCACCGCAACGACACGGCGGTCGTGATTGTTTCGCGCCAGGATCCGAACCCGCCGCGGGCTCTTGTCCTTTATGTTCCGCTGACCACCCAGAACAGGCACAGCTCGTACGAGGTGCCATTGGGCCGGTTGTCGTTCCTCGATCGGGAATCTGTGGCAAACGTTCAGGGACTTGGTTCGATAGCGAGCGTACGGCTCGAGCGGAGGATCGGCAAGGTGACCAGTGAAGCAATGGCAAGGCTGAAGAGCGCCCTAGCTTTTGCGTTCGACATTGAATTGATGTCCCGGTGAGGCCGAGAGAATGACACACTGTTTAAGGACTGGGATGTGGTAGCCGGATCATCCGGATTCATCGCATAAGAGGCGCCTCCATGCCTCACGACGCCAGTGCGTCCAACACCGCCTTTGCGATTCTTGGCGATGACCGCGAGAAAAGCGCGAGTGGTGGCGTCGGGTTTTCGGCGGCCCTGCTCCCATTCCTGGAGCGTTCGCGGATTGATGCAGAAGGCGCGCGCGAACTCGGCTTGCGACATTTTGTCTTGGGAGCGGATGCGCTTCACGTCGACTTCAGCGGGCAGCACGACCCGGCGCGCAGGAAGTTCGATCTCGGCCTTGACGTCGGCCAGAATTTCCTTGGCGCTTCTTCCAGCGTCAGACCGAGCTTGGTTCGCTTCCGGGCTGTGGTGTTCGACTTCCCGTCATAGTGATGGCCGTCCCTTCGCTGTTTTCTTGACCTGAGTCGCGAGTTTTACGAGCACGTTCTGATCGGCCGGCGAAAGCCGCCGCTCCTGCCATGGCCGCGACGCGCGCAGCGAGCCTTGCGAAGGCCCCGGCTCCTGGGGTCAAGGGAAAGCGATGCGTGACGATTTTTCGTTTGCACCATCCACTTCGCGCGCGGAAATTCGCATGTACTGATTGAGGCGCTTGCGGGCAAGCCTTTATGCGCACCCGCAATGAGCTTCTCGAGTGAATTTTCTTGTAAAGGAAGGACACAGCTATGACGACACAAATCAAGATTCTGATCCACAAATCGACCCTGGGCATCCTGAGTTTGGCGCTGCTGAGCGGTTTGACCGCAACCAGGCCGGTGCTCGCAGCGGACGGTGCCGCGACCAACGACTCGGAGCACTCGCATGCCGCTCACGATAGCGCCGCGCCGGCCAAACTCGTTGAACTGGTTCGCAACGCCACGCGGCAATTCATCGACGTCAACGCAGCCAGAGCCGCCAACTACATGCCGTTCCTGGGCTGCGTCAGCGGTCCCGATCAAGGGGCCATGGGCATACACTACGTCAACGGCGATCTGGTGGGCGACAACGAGATTGATGCCACGCGGCCGGAAGCGCTGATCTACGAGCCGTCGGGGGACGGTCTGAAGCTGGTGGGCGTCGAGTTCATCGTGGACGCGGCCACCTGGATGGCGCTGCACAACAGTCCGCCGGTGCTGGAGGGTCAGACGTTCCAGTACGTCAGCAGCCCGAACCGGTTCGGCCTGCCCGCATTTTTCGAGCTGCACGTGTGAGCCTGGCGGGACAACCCGAACGGCGCCTTCGTGGACTGGAACACGCGGGTGACCTGCGAAGGTCAGTAGAGCGATGCCGGCGGCGGCTCACGCGACGGCTCCGTTGATCGGGCGCACGCAGGGATCGTGCCGCTAGGCCGTCGCCGTGAGCCGTCGTCGAAAACCAGGAAACGTTCCGTCTGTCCCCCCTTTTTTCCCCCTTTTTTTCAAGGGCGGGTGAGCGGAAGTATGCGGAATCGGCGGCGGCCTTCGATTCGATAGGTTTCGAAGTCGGCGTGATCCACTGTGAAGATGGTTGGTAGAGACTCCCGCCTGGCGAGGTGGACGAGAGTGGCATCCGCGAAGTCCATGGGACGATCCCAGTATCGCGACATCAACTCCCGGAGTTGCGGGAGCTCGGAATCCTCGATCGCAGCCATGACCAGCGCGCCGGAGCGCAGGAATTTCCAGGCAGCCTCCATTTCGATGCGGCTGTCGCCCACCAGATGGAACAATTCGGTCAGGACGGCTTCGGAGGTAACCAGAGGCAGATGGAGCTGCTGAAATGTTTCGGCGCAGACGCGGTGCCAGCGATCGGTCCGGTCCAACAGCGCCAGAATAGCGCCGGTATCGATCAGAGCATTACCGATCATGACGCCGCAGCCGTTGGCGGACCGACCGGCGCACGTTTTCCGACCGGTGAGCATCGCCGCTGGCGAAAGCTCCCAGGTACTTGGATGCCGCCCGGTGAAGGCGCTGTTGCGCTTCGTCGCTCTCGCTGTCGGCGCCGCTCTTGGTCAGCCACTCGCGGGCGGCCAGATCCAGAACAGCGGACAGCGATATCTTGCGACGGCGCGCTTCGCGCTCCAAACCGGTCTTCAGATCGGTTGAGACGCGCCAGCTGTACACTTCGGTCTTCATGCACTACATTGTAGCGCATCGGCTTATGACTCCAGCTACTACTGGCGGGATAAGGCGGCGGCGCGAAAACCAGGAAACGTTCCGTCTGTCCCCCTCCCGCAAGGTAATATAGAACCCATGTCTGAACAAGTTGAACGGCAGTATGGCTTCAATACGCGCTCGCTGCATGCCGGTTATGCGCCCGACCCGACCACGCATGCGCGGGCGGTCCCGATTTATCAGAGCACTTCTTTCGTTTTCGAAAATTCCGATCACGCCGCGGCCTTGTTCGCGCTGCAGCAGTTCGGTAACATCTACACGCGCATCATGAATCCGACGCAGGATGCGCTGGAGCAGCGCGTGGCGTCGCTCGAAAACGGCGCGATGGCGCTGGCGACCTCGAGCGGCCAGGCGGCGCAGTTCCTCACTATCAACAGCTTGCTGGAGGCGGGCGACGAGATCGTCTCGGCCAGCACGCTGTACGGCGGCACCTACACGCAGTTCGATGTGTCGTTCCGGCGCATGGGCTACAAAACCATCTTCGTCGAGCCGGACGATCCGGAGAATTTCCGCAAGGCCATCACGCCGCGCACGCGCTGCCTGTATGGCGAGACCATCTCCAACCCGCGCGGAAATATTCTGGACATCGAGGCGCTGGCCAAGATCGCGCACGCGCATAACATCCCGCTGGTGATCGACAATACCTTCGCCACGCCGTACGTGTGCAGGCCGCTGGATTACGGCGCCGACATCGTGGTGCATTCCCTGACCAAGTTCATGGGCGGGCACGGGAATTCGATCGGCGGCATTATCGTCACGGGTGCGAACTTCGATTGGACCAAGGGCCACTACCCGCAGTTGACCACGCCCTCGCCGGCTTACCATGGCATGAAGTTTTCCGAAGTTTTCGGCAACCTGGCGTTCATCATTCGCGCGCGCGTGGAGGGACTGCGCGACCTGGGTCCGTGCATCAGCCCGTTCAATGCGTTCCTGCTGATTCAGGGGATCGAAACGCTGGGCGTGCGGATGGACCGGCACCTGGCGAACACCCAGGCGGTGGCCGAACATCTGGAGAAGCACAAGCACGTGCGCTGGGTGCGTTTTCCGGGGTTAAAGAGCAGCCCGTATCACGCGCTGGCGAAGAAATACACGCCGCGCGGGGCGGGTGCGGTGTTTTCGTTCGGCATCGCGGGCGGACGCGAGACGGGCAAGAAGTTCGTCGATTCGCTCAAGCTGTTCTCGCACCTGGCCAACGTCGGGGACGCGCGCAGCCTGGTGATTCATCCTTCGTCCACTACGCACCAGCAGTTGAACGAGGCGCAACAGGCCGCCGCGGGCGTATCGCCGGACCTGATCCGGTTGTCGGTGGGGCTGGAGGATCTGGACGATATTCTGTGGGATATCGATCAGGCCCTGGCAGCGGCGTGCGGGTGAGTTGCACCGCCGCCGTTCCGCTCGCTGGCGCCCACCAGGGCCGCCAGACGTTCCACCACCTGCTGTAGCGTCTCGGCCTGCGCGTGCAGTTCCTCGGCCGCCGCAGCGCTCTCCTCGGCGCTGGAGGCCACCTGCTGGGTCACCTGCTCCATCTGCGTGACAGCCTTGCTGATTTGTTGGATACCGCGGGCCTGCTCTTCGCTACTCTGGTTCACCGCGTTGACCAGGCCGCTCACTCTGGCCGATTCCTCGGTGATGACGGAAATAGCTCCCACCACCTGATCCACCTTGGTCCTGCCATCGTTGGACTTGTTGATGGACTCCTGAATAAAGGCGGCGGTGTCCTTGGCCGCCTGCGAGCAACGTTGCGCCAGATTCCGGACTTCGTCGGCCACGACGGCAAAACCGAGGCCCGCCTCGCCCGCCCGGGCCGCCTCCACCGCGGCGTTCAGCGCCAGGACGTTGGTCTGGAAGGCGATCTCGTCAATCACCTTGATGATCTTGGAGATCTTCTGGCTCTGCGAGTTGATCTCGTCCATGGCCAGCACCATATCGTGCAGCTTGTGGTTGGTCTCGACGAACTTCTGCTGCGACCCGGTGACCAGGTCGGCGGCCGCCCGGGAATTTTCGTTGTTCTGGCGGACTATGGAATTGATTTCCTCGCTCGAGGCCGAGGTTTCTTCGAGCGACGCCGCCTGCTCGGAAGACCCTTGCGCCAACGACTGGCTGGAGGCGGAAACCTGCGACGCGGCGCCGGTCACTTGTTCGGCGGTATTGCTCAACTCCTCAACGGCACGACGCAAGGCGCCGGAGATTTTGCGGATGGTGAGGGCCGCGAACGCGCCGATGGCGGCAAAGGCGGCGAGCACCGCGAGAGTCACCAGCCAGATCTTCCTGGCAACCGCTTCCTTCTCAGACGCGACCGCGCCGTTGGCGCGTTTGACCAGTGCATCCACAACCTTGTCGATGAGGTCGGTGGCGGCGCGGTCCTGCCCCTTCACCAGGGTATCGACCTCGCGCGTGTTCTCCCCCTTGGCGGCGGTGAACGCCTGCAAAGCAACCTCGTATTTGTCAGCCATGGAGGCGTGGGCTTGAAGGAAATCCTGAATCTGGCGATGCGCCTCCGGATCGGTCACCGACGACTGGAGGGCAGATCCGGCGTCACGTACTTTCGCGGCCTGCGCGTGGAATTGCCCGGAGTACTTTGACAAGTCCTCCGGATTGTAACCGCGCAGCAGCACATCCTTCCACTCCTGCACTTGCTTTTTGAAGGTGACCTGCATCACTCGCGCGGAGTCCTGTTGTCGAACGCGTTCCTGTAAGTCCCGCAGTGTGTTTTCGTAGCTCGCGCTGGTGGCTTTTAACTGGTAGGTGAGAATACCGATGGCGCTTCCGCCGACCCCCAGACACAAGGCCACGACCAGCCAGATTCTAGTGCCGACGGTGGTTTCGTTTCGCATGCGAAGTTCTCCTTCTTGCCAGCCTCGGCCCTGTGCGGGCCCGCAGGCTCACGAAAAACATATCGGGCATAGACGGGGAAGCCTTAGAGGATTACATGCCACCCGGGAAGACCGTGGGCCGGAACGGTTTACACCAGGCAGGTGACGATGGCTCGTCCCTTGGCGGCGGCGTCGGAGTAGAAATCGCGCAGACGGCGGAGAGCGTCCAGCACCGATTCGGCATCCGACGGTCGCCAGCCCGGATAGATCTTAAGCTGGGACATCTGCGCGGCGTCGAAGCGGGCGGCCGCCTGCGCTTCCACTTCCGGACGGCTCAGGGCCTGGCCGAGCTCGGCCACTTGCGCCGCGGTGAAATAGCGCGCGGGACCGTAGCCGGAAAAGCCCTCGTCGTCATCGCCGAGATCGAGACCGCCCAGCACCGGCTGGCTGAGCAATACTGCACCCGGCTCGACTTCGCCGCACAGCAGGTAGTGCACGCCGTGCCAGGCCTTGTCGAGCGACAGAACGGTGCGCCCGCCGGCCGGGGATGCGGGAGCGGCACGGCGAGCCGCCATGTGTTGCTGGAGAAGTTTCAACATATCGTCGCCGCCCTGGCCGGCGGCGAGAGACGCCATGCTGCGCCCCA
The DNA here is from genome assembly GCA_020073265.1 of Terriglobia bacterium. Classification (GTDB taxonomy): domain Bacteria; phylum Acidobacteriota; class Terriglobia; order Bryobacterales; family Bryobacteraceae; genus Palsa-89. The sequence continues at coordinate 97,133 of JAIQFN010000001.1, forward strand.
GGCGTTCTTCCACCTGCTGGCGCATTTGCGGATCGAACCGTGCCAGCGTCGCGGCGAGCATCTGCGGGCCCGCGGCGCGCACGCGATCCTGCATTTTCCCCGCCAGGTTCAGGAGCGCATCCGCGGCCGGCGCCAGGGATTGGTCGGCGAACAGCGCCTCCGCCAAAGACGGATCGGCCTGGATCCTGGCCAGTTCGGCTTCGTCGACCTGAACGAACGTGGCGCTCATGGACACGGCGGCACCTCCTCACTCATTGTACGCAGGCCGATGCGAGCGGACTATAGAATGCGGTAGCACGCGACGATGGAATGGGTGCACGAAAAGGGAGGCTCGGGATTGCTCTGATGAACTCCGGCACGATGCCCAAGTGGCAACAGAGACTTCACCAGGGTGCGTTCGGAGTGATGTGTCTGCTGCTCGGGGCCTTCGGTGTGCTCAGCGCGCGCTTTCTCTTTCCCGCCGGAGGAGTGCGGCCCAGCCAGGGTCTGGTAGTCAGCAGCCTGGTGATGGTCGCGGTGGCCGGGTCGGGAATTGTATTGCAGGTGCGGACTCGGCGGCGGCTGGTCAAGGAGTTCAGCTACGATGGCCGCGCGCTGCGGTTTTCGACGCTAGGAACAGTGGAGATGCAGGTTCGGGACCTGTCTGAGATCGCCGAGGTTGGCAAGTGGCGGGGACGCGGAGGCCCGCTCGGCTATCGGCTGCGCTTCCGCGATGGCGCGAAGCTCTACCTGCAGAACGGTGTGTCGAATGCCGTAGCGGCAGCCGAGCAGATCCGTCGCGACCGTCGAATGTAGAGCACGTCGATCCAGCCGGACGCCGGATTTTTCCGCGTCGGACCTCTTCAGCTGATCAAGTTATAAATCAAGCCGAAAGGATCTTTGACGTAGCATCTCGGAAAATCGGGCTCGTCCTTGACGATCTCGCAACCATTCTTCACCAGCCGGAGCTTGGCTGCTTCGACATTGTCGACCGTGACTTCCAACACCGGGCCGAGAGCTGGACCTCGCTCGATGAATAAGTTGATGTGCTGGCCATGGAGACTGATCATGTTGGGCGTCTCGCCGGTGATTTCGAACCCGAGCTGTTGGACGTAGAAGAGTGCCGCGGCCTTGGGATCTTGCGCCTGAATCAGAATGTCCGCACCGAATCGGTTTGCCATGGTTGGTTCTCTCGCCGCGCGATACCAAACTGCCTTTTTCTCAGGATACTCGAAATTGAACATCCAATTGATGCCGAACTGATCCGTGAGTACTCCGAAGCTGGCGCTATGACGCGCAAGCCGCTTCAGATCCAAGTTTGCTTGGACTGCTGTAGGACAGCGTGTGGAAAGCTGGTACGCCTATTGTGTGACGTGCGGCTGGGCGGCCGGCAGCAGGTGGCTTATTTTTTCTTCCTGCTCCGGATGCTCGGACTCGGCGTGGTCGACACCCTTGGCGGTGATGGAATAGCGCGCGTTGTCGCTGCGCGTGATCAGGCCGTTTTCCTTCAGGTACCACAGGCTGAATTCCAGGTGTTCGCGCGGGCATCCCAGCAGATCCTCGAGCTCGAAGAGCGTCATGGTGGGGTGGGTGGCCTGGTTTCTGCGGGCGGTATAGAGCAGCTCGAGAATTCCTTTGCGCTTGGCTTTTTCGGCAGCCTTGCCGGTTACGGCCTTACCCTGGTCGAAAATCTGCCAGCGCAGCAGGCGATGGGCCTGATAGTTGACGTCGTAGGCGGCGCGTTTTTCCGGATCGCTGAGCACTTTGTAGGCCTCCGCTACGGCGCGGAAGGCGGTCTCATCGCCGGTAGTGGTGTTATCGGGATGATAACGCTGCGCCAGCAGACGGAAGACGCGGTGAATCATGTCCGGGTCCGCCTTGGGGCTCACTTGCAGGATCTCGTAGTAGTCGGGAACGGCATCAGTGGGCTGCTCGGCCGGGGCCTCGCGCCTTTCCTCATACACCAGGCCCGCGCGGTAACCGTCGCCGACGGAAGTGCAGACGGCCACGCGCGCCTTGCCCTTGCCGTTCAAACCCAGGCTGGCCGGACCTTTTATCCCGACCAGCTCGTCTTCGCGAAGCCAAAACGGCAACTCGACGCCGATGCTGTTTTCACTGACGTCCACCACCCTGGCGCGGACCTCGCCCGAGCGTCCGGGAACGTTTTCGAGCATGACCCACATGGGCTCAGTGCCTCGCAGCACTTTTTCGCGGGGTTTACGACGTCGTTCGGACTGTTGCGACATAAGGTCGTGTCCCTCTCTTAATCGGCAGTTCGGAGGTAGAATCTTAGGCTGGAGATGGGCGACGTGAACCCTGACATTCCGCGCGAAGAGATCGAGCGTTTACAGCCAGTTGTGGACGCTGTGCTGGCCGAGCTGCGGCAGCGGACAGGACGGCTGACACCCCAGGATGTCATGTCACTGACATATGATTTGGATCCCCGCCTGCCCGAAGTCGAGGCGGACCGTTGACCATCCGGGAGGCAGCGGCCGATCTCAGGGCGGGCCGGGTCTCGTGCCTGGAACTCGCCGACCAATGCCTGTCGCAGATTGCCCGGCTTAATCCCAAGCTGAACGCCTTCGTGACTGTGACCGGGGAGCAGGCGCGCGCACGGGCGCTGGAACTGGACCGGGAGCTGGCGGCCGGGCGCGATCGCGGGCCGCTGCACGGCATTCCGATCGCGCATAAGGACCTGATCCGGACCAAAGGCGTGCGGACCATGTCGGGATCGAAGCTGTTCGCCGATTTCGTGCCCGGCTCGGATGCGGCAGTGGTTAAGAAGCTGGATGCGGCCGGCGCGGTGATGCTCGGCAAGACCGGGCTGCACGAGCTGGCGTACGGCATCACGTCGGACAATCCGCATTTCGGCACGATTCGAAACCCGCGCGATGCGGAACGGTCGCCCGGCGGGTCGAGCGGAGGATCGGGCGTGGCGGTCGCGACTGGAATGGCGTACATGGCGACGGGGACCGACACGGGCGGGTCCATCCGCATTCCGGCTTCGTTCTGCGGCGTGGTGGGGCTGAAGCCGACATACGGAGTGGTGGACTTGAGCGGCATCCAGCCACTGGGGTTCAGCCTGGATCACGCCGGTCCGCTGACGCGAACGGTGGCGGATGCGCGCGTGACGTTCGAGGCGATGGCGGGCGCTGGGCGGCGGCGCGCGGCGCCGGTGGATGTCCGGAACATCCGCATCGGGTTGCCGGAGAACTTCTACTTCGATCGCGCTTCGGGCGAGGTGAAGGATGCGGTGCGTCTAGCCGCGCGAGAGGCCGAACGATTGGGCGCGCGCGTAACGCAGGTCCAGGTGCCGGACATGGACGGTTTGAACGCGGCCGGCCGGGTGATTCTGCTGGCCGAAGCTTCCGCGCTGTACGAGCCGTATCGGGCGAGGCGCGGCGATTTCGGCTCCGACGTGCTGGCGCTGCTCGACCAGGGCCGCCTGGTTCCGGCCACCGATTACGTTAACGCGCAACGTCTGCGACGGACGCTGGTGGACGACTTCCGCGCGCTGTTCAGCGAAATCGACTGCCTGTTTACGCCTGCTACTCCGATCACCGCGCCGCGCATCGGTCAAATGCAAGTCGAGCTGGATGGCGAACTGGTGGACACGCGCATCGCGACCACGCGGCTCTCGCGCGGGATCAACGTGCTCGGTTTTCCGTCGCTGGCGATGCCCTGCGGAGAATCCAGCGAAGGTCTTCCGATCGGCTTGCAGATAGTCGCGCGGCCGTTCGAGGAAGACCTGCTGCTTTCGCTCGGCGAAGCGCTGGAAGCTGGCTTGGCGCGCTGACGCGGCAGCAATCGAGCGGTGCCATGGATCGGACTGGCATACGCTCCCCTAGATCGCATGGCATATGCTCCGTCATGTATCGAAGGGATTTAGATTCCTAAAACTGACCGGTATAATCGACCTGACTCAGGACGTCTCTCTCACACCAAGGATGAATTCAAGGAGGATGTTATGAAAAATACGACAAACATTTGGCGACTGGTACTGGCGGTTTTCGTTTTGATTTGGGGCACCGTGCTGGCCGCCGACGATGGAGGACCGGACAACCGCAACGCTTGCAAGGACGTTCCCAGTTTCACCGCGTTGAGGACCGCGCTCAAGAGTGTCGCTCCGGGCGCGAATGGCGGACTCGGCAACAACATGTGGGCAACGGTGGTGAATCGCGACGGAGTGGTTTGCGCGGTGGTGTTCACCGGCGCCGATCGCGCATCGCAATGGCCCGGCAGCCGCGTGATCTCGGCGCAGAAGGCCAACACGGCTAATGCGTTCAGCCTGACGAAATTCGCGCTGTCGACGGCCAACCTGTGGGCAGCCACGCAACCGGGCGGAACCCTTTTTGGATTGCAGGAAAGCAATCCGGTGGACACGGGCGCGGCCTATGGCGGCAACTCGAGCAACTATGGACAACCCAACGATCCGCTGGTCGGACAGAAGATTGGCGGAATTAACGTGTTCGGCGGCGGGCTGGCGCTTTACGATAAGACCGGCGTGCTGGTGGGCGGATTGGGCGTCAGCGGCGATACTTCCTGCACCGACCACATCGTGGCGTGGAAGACGCGATTCGCTCTGAATTTCGACAACGTGCCGGCGGGCGTCAGCAGCACAGGCGACGACAACATGGTGAACGATTTGGATCCGCTGCTGTCCGGCCACACCACCGCTCCCAGCGCCGGTGGATTCGGGCATCCAACCTGCGACGCGACGGCCACCAGCATCACGGCGCAGCTACCGGCACCCGGGCATTTCCCTGTCGGTCCGAATCCGTAGGAACTGCCGCAAACCCGCGCGTCACGTAACAAGGTTACTGTGGCCGCGGTCCCGGGATTGCTCGACAGGTTGCGGAGGATTCTATGCGACACGCAATCCGGGCAATCCCGGCAATCCTGCTTGGACTGCAGGTGCCGGCCGTGGCGGCGGAAATCGACAAGTTACCGCAAGGAACCGAGATTACCGTCCGCACTGAAGAATCGATCAAGCTGCATCGCTGGGACAGCGGTAGGATTTACCAGGCCGAGGTGGCGCGTAACGTTTATGCAACCGACGGCGACCTGGCATTCCCCCGTGGGGCACCGGCCGAATTGATCGTGCGTCAGGTTGGTCCTGATGAGATGGTGGTAGACCTGGAATCGGTAACCGCGAACGGGCGGCGGTTTGTCATGGATGCCACCAGTCAAGGCTACGCCGGCGGAGAGCGCGAGGGGGTTGGCGCCAATCGCCGGACGGGCAAGTTCGTGGGCGGCGGCGCGATTATCGGAAGCATCATCGGCGCGATCGCGGGCGGTGGCAAGGGCGCAGCCATCGGGGCTGCCGCGGGAGCCGCCAGCGGCGCCGGCGCACAGGTACTCACACGCGGGCGGGAGATTCGCGTACCGTCGGAATCGCTGCTGACGTTTCGCCTGGAGCGGCCGCTACGCTACGTCGAACGCCTGGACGAAGGCTACGACCGCGACGGCCACCACTATCACGACAACCGCTAGTCTCCGGTCCCGGTAGTTCTTGAACTAGTGCCGGCGGTGCGGGAAGCCAGGGCCTGAAACTGCGTGATGGCGCCGAAGACTCCGATGCCGATGCCTTGAGCGAACTGCTCCAGCTCGACGATGTTGTGCGCCAGGAAGACCAGGACGGAGTTGTCGCTGGGATCGGCCCGCCACCAGCCGCCGAACGCGCCCGGCAGCCTGGCCTCCACGTCCCGCCAGCCAACGCACGCGTTTTGGACTACCGTGCCGTCGCGCCAGATCAGCGTGGCCGCGCCAGCGGGTTCGTCCGCGTTGACGAGCGCTCCGATGGCGTTCTCGATCGCGTCTGTATTCATTTCAGCCCCCGGCTGCCGCACCAAAAGATAGTTTCATTATCCAATGAACCCGTGGGCGCTTCTGGCGCGTGGGAAGACCGGCCAAAATGGATGTGATAGATTGGCGGGTATGACCAACGACCAAGCTGAGTTTCTCCTCAACCAGGTTTATCTGCCTATGATTCAGAACGAGCGCAAGGCTACGCGCCGGGTGATCGAAGCCGTCCCCGCGGACAAGGGAAGCTGGAAGCCGGATCCCAAGTCCATGGGCGCGCTGGAGCTGGCCTGGCACATCGCCTCGAGCGAATGCTTTTTCCTGAACGGAGTGGCGAACGGGAAATTCGATTTCGGCGGCGGCGCGATGCCCGAGTCCATCAAGACTTCGGCGGATGTTCTGAAGTGGTACGACGAAAACATCGCCAAGGCGACGGCGGCGGTGGCTTCGGCGAAGGGCGGCGCGCTCACGCAGGTGATCGACTTTCACGGCGTGTTCCAGTTTCCGGCCATCGCTTATGTGGGCCTGATGAGCAACCATTCGATCCATCATCGCGGGCAGCTAGCAGCGTATCTGCGGCCGATGGGGTCGAAGGTGCCGGCGATCTACGGCGGCAGCGCGGATGAGCCGCTGGAGTTGCCGACGGCGGCGAAGGCGTAAGTCGAGACTGCGCGGCGCCGCAGCGACGCCTGCGCCACGTCAACGTTTCCGGTGGAACACGAAGAGCCGGCTGGGCTCGTCTTCCGGCACCAGCAGCAGTTGATCGCCGTGAATCGCCATGGCTTCACGCGTGAAAGGCTGCCGGCGATCGGTCTGGCCCACCGGAAGCCGGCGCGAGAGCCGCAGCGAAGGATACTCCAGCCAATCGATGGCCCCGCTGCGATCAGCTAGCAGGCCGGACGCCACGATGTAAGGCGGATCGAATTTCATGTCCTGGTAGGCGGCTCCATTGGCGTTCGCGATCTTGCGGATCAGATTCCCCTGGTGATCCCAGACGTAAAACTCCCGGCTATCCCAGTTGCCTCCGATCAGGTACTCAGGGGTGACGGCGATGCAACCGATGTGATCGGCGACGCGGAACTGAAGCTCGACGTCCAGGCTCTTCTTGTTCCGCCTTTGAATGACGCTGGTGCTGTCGCGACGGTATTCGGCGACCGGAATCCAAAGCGACGACTCATCGGAAGCCATCCCGCCGGCATGAAAGCGCGCGTCGTCCTGGATCTCGATGCTCCGCAGCGCGTGGCCGGAATCCAGAGCGAACTCGCGCAGAAAGCCTTTGCGATTCCTGGAGTCAACCGAGGTGAGCCATAGGTTGACGGCATCGAAATCGATCCCCTGGACGTGGTTGGTCGGCCCTTGGAGATCGATGGTGCGGGCCAGTTCCCATTCGGCGAACGCTGTGGACTGAGCAGAAGAAGTTGCCAAGGACCCGCTAAGGATGAGCAGGCTGAACTGGCCGAGTCCGCGGCGCATGCTTCGAGAATACAGCTTTGCTGGCCCGAGACGTTTGTCCGGATGCAGCCGGGTTGGTTCATGGGCGACGGGCAGGTTGGGAGAACGCGAATGGATCGCTGCTTGGGGAGTGTAGGGTTTCTTGAGAATGCACTGTGTTTCCGCACTTTCGCACGACACGCCGCCGAATGGAGTCACGACGGAGTCACGAAACAGCAAGGATTAGCGGCCCGCCCAGCTCTGTCGCCTTGCGTCGAAACCTTTCTGGAATGCCTTGATCTGCATATGAAATTGCAGCGCGCTTCGCTGGTGGAAATCGTCTCGATCCAACTCCGTTAGTTCCTCTGCGGACATCCCCTGGTTACTAAGAAAGCTGTGCACAATTTCGGCATCTTCGTCCGTTGCTATGGCTCCAACGTCTGTACCCAGCAGGAACGCATTGGCGTGCTCGAGGTCTTCTAATTCGGCAGCAAATACCTCGTCGCTGAAGATGCGATCGCTTCCAGCTTCATAGTAGCTAAGCAGCACTTTCAGATCATCGAGGTCCTTCCGTCGACGATAGGGATCTTCCATGTGCGCCACCATCTTCAGCAGCGCAACTACGGGTGGCGGGGCCACTTTGAACCGAACATCGGGAGCAAATGAGATCAACACTGATCGAGCAAAGACGTGCTCGAATCCGACTAGACTCATTGCAAACTGACTCTCGGGCCAAACGATTCGCTTGGCGGCCCGCAGATTCGGGCCAGCAGGCATTAGATCAATTAATGACCCGCTTGGTCCGCGCCAGCGATGTTCTCTGCCCGGCTCCTGAGTCCACCCACGCGTCTTGAGTTGGGTCGAAAAAACTGCGAAGTCTTCGAGGTCAAGAGCCACCACGAGATCGACGTCCCGTGTGAATCGTCCGAGGTCAATGAAGCAGAGGAGCGCAGCAGCCCCGATGATTGTGACGGCGGCCGCAAACGATTCGGCAACAACATGCAGTTGCGCGACATCTGTCATCTGCTCCTTGGTTAGCATGCGACTAGGCCAAGAACTTAGCCCGAAACTCGTCGGCCGCCTCGAGAGCACGGGGATCTTTGCTGTTCAAGAGCTCTGCATAGATGAGCCACGGCGGTGCGAGCATATGACCTTCTCGCTCCTCCCAGAAGACAAGATCTCCGAATGCGCTTAGAATCGTTATCGGACCTTCGCGATCAGGGAGCAACCGGAGTTGGTGTGCGATTGCTCGGGTCGACGGTTTGAGAAACAATGTTACTTCAGTTCCTCGATAGAAGTGCTGGAGGAGATCAGCCGCTGGGCCACCAGTAAGTGAATATCGGACGCCCGGTGGAACCTCCTCGCGAAGACGAGATAGAAAGGATTCTGCCGTCTTTTCTGCCGCGCGAAACGTGCCCAGCGTGAGTTTCGGGCGGAGCACTTGTGCGTAGCCCAATATTAGGCGGTCGGCCAGCAAGCTTGTTGGCCCGAGCTGGTACCGTCTGCCCGCACGCGCGAGCAAGCCTTCTGTGATCATTTGACGTCGGGCTTGCGCAGCCTTGCTCTTACTAATTCCGGCTGCTGGTTCTAGTCGGCGTACTGACCAGTTGACAGACTCCGTATGGGTGACGAATTGAAAGAGTAACTGGAGTTGTGCGGGGCTAGCTGAGCGTCGTTGGGATACTGGCTCTTGCGATGGAATGCCGATGGCCGTCCAGTTATAAGCATCCCCGAGCTCCAGGTGAACGTTGCCAGCATCGTCCACGAAATTCACTCTAGCGTTGATGAGGGCTTCTGCGGCCTGGCGAGGGATGTGACGGGCCAGAAGGATGATACCTTGCTTCTGATTCGTTCGAAGGTGGCTCAGCCACGCGAGCATGTGGCTAACGGTGGAACGAGACAGATAGGATCGCTTCTCTTCAACCAAGAGCTGAAATCGACCATGCGGAGTCGTGATCACAAGTTTCCCGTCGTATCCCGATTCACGGCCCTCTTGGATGCGCGTATACTTAAGGTGCTTGACGAACGGCAGATGCCGAAGACGGTCGAAGATCTCAAGCTCTTGATAAGATTGTCGCACCATTCGTCCACGATATTAACATGTCCACAAATAGTGGACAAGAGGAATATGTGGACAGCTAGACATCGGGCGTCTTGGGGGATGGACGCCGAAGTTGGGCCCCCTCGACAATTAGTGATTGGAAGCCATCTCACCCCATTTGAATTGACTTTCGCGATGGCGTTGCCGACAATTGTGCCGTGCGATGCCTTCTGGCCCTCGTATTCGCTCTGGCGCTAGTCGGCCAGGCTCCTTCCGCGAGCCACGCGCAGTGGGTGTCCGGAGAGATCGCGTATCGGGTGACGGTGGTTCCGGATGGGTCCCCCGGTGCGCGAATCGGATTGCGGATTGGGGATGTTCTGGCCGAGCCGGGTCCGCTGCCGGCGCGCTTGCGGGAGGCTCCCACGGAGGGCGTGGAAATTCCCCTTTTTCGCCTGGAAGAGGGCCAGTACCGGCGAACGAAGATCCGGGTGACCTTCAGGGCCGTCGAGGAGAAGCGGCTGGGCCTTACTGGAGACCTCGGTTTTCTGGTGACGGCTGTCGAACCGGGGTCGCTGGGAGCGCGCGCGGAGCTCCGGCCGGGCGATTTCATTCCCAAGATCAACGACACCTTCGTGCACAGCGTCGAAGACCTGAAGCTGGTGGATCAGGCTTACGACCAGGGGACAGAAGTGCTCATCCACTTTACGCGTTGGTTGCCGGAGACCAACTCGTTCCAGAACGCGGTGTCGCGGCGCAAGTTCCAAAAGTAGGCGCCGAGCCGGCGCTTGCTAATCGCTGCAAAGGCAATCGCCACCGCGCGACTTGGTAAACTGGCATTTGGCAGCGTCCACCAAGTCGGCGGCTGTGTCCGGCGAGTCTCCCCCGCTCGCTAAGCTGCTGGCCGAGGCCGCGGACTCGCCTGCCCTGCGCGACGCGCTGCAGTGGTTCGTGCGCGAAAAGCAGTGGATCAACGAACAGCACCTGCAGCTTTGCCGCGTGCCGGCGCCCACCTTCTTCGAGCAGCGGCGGGCGGAGTGGATGCTGGCGCAGTTCCGCTCGATCGGCTGCGTGGCACGCATCGACCGGGCCGGCAACGTGATCGCGCATCCGGTGGAAAACCGCGAGGGTCCCTACATCGCGCTGACCGCGCACCTGGACACGGTGCTGTCGCCTCGCAACAACGAAGACGTGTTCGTGGCGCCGGACGGGCGGCTGAACGGCCCGGGCGTTTCCGACAACGGCGCGGGGCTGGCGGCGCTGCTGGCGATCGCGCGCCTCCTGGCCGCTTCGCCGGATCTCGAAGATATTTTCCACCGCCTGGTTCTGATCGCCAACGTGGGCGAAGAAGGCGAGGGCAACCTGAGCGGGATGCGCTACCTGTGCCGCCAGTCCTCCACCGGGAGCCGCATCCAGGCCTTCGTGATTCTGGACGGCCCCAACAACGACCACATCACCTCGCAGGCCCTGGCCAGCCGCCGCTTCGACATCAGCGTCACCGGACCGGGCGGGCATAGCTGGAGCGACTACGGCATCGCGAATCCGGTGCACGCGCTTTCACGGGCCATCGCTTATTTCACCGAGCATCGACTGCCGGGTAACGGCAGCCCGCGCTCGTCCTACAATTTCGGGATCATCGAGGGCGGCTCCAGCATCAACTCCATCCCGACGCAGGCGCGCACCAAGGTGGACGTCCGGTCGGAGAGCTCGGCCAAGCTGGAAGAGATCGCGAACCTGTTGACCAGCTCGGTGGAGCGGGCGCTGGAATCGGAAAACGATCGCGCCAGCGGCGGCAAGGTGGTAGGCAAGATCAAAGAGATCGGGTCGCGGCCGGCCGGCGGTCTCGCCGACGACGCTTATATTCTGAGATGCGTGCGGGCGGTGGACGCGCACCTGGGCATCCGGTCGCATCTGGACTGCGCCTCGACCGACGCCAACATCCCGCTCTCCATGGGGCTGGCGGCCATATCCATCGGCGCCGGCGGACAGGGCGGCGGGGCGCACACGCCGCGCGAATGGTTCCATCCCGAGGGCCGTGAATTGGGCCTGAAGCGAATCCTGCTGACGCTCGCGCTGTTGCTCGGCGACTCCCCGGCCGCCGCCGCGGACTTCGCGCGGTCATCCGGCTCCCGGAACGGAGGATGAAGGGCGGCAAACCGCCCGGCTGGTTCGTCGACCTCAGCTTAGTCGGCATCGCGCTCATCTGGGGCGCCACTTTCGTGCTGGTGAAGCGCGCTCTCGCCGACGTTTCCACGCTGCTGTTCCTGACGCTGCGGTTCCTGGCGGCCACCGCCGCGCTGGTGTTCGTGTTTCGCAAGCAGTTCGCGAGCGCCGACCTGGCGAGAAGCCTGCGCGGAGGAGCGCTGGCCGGCGTGTTCCTGTTCAGCGGCTACGTGCTGCAGACTTTCGGCCTCAAGTACACCTCGGCGTCGAAGACCGGCTTCATCACCGGCCTTTATATTCCGCTGGTCCCGCTGGTCGGCGGTCTGGTTTATAAGAAGATGCCGCAGTGGGCCGAGCTGGCCGGCGTCGCGACCGCGTTTACCGGCCTGGCGCTGATGACCATCGAGCGCGACATCCTGGACATCGGCTTCGGCGACTTGCTGGTGGCCGGATGCGCGGTGGCGTACGCGTTCCACATCGTGATCCTGGGCCGCTTCGCCGGAACCGCCAACGCCGGGCTGCTGGTGGTGGCGCAGATCGCGACCGCGGCGGTGTTGAGCTCGGCGACATTCTGGTGGGCCGAGCCGGTGCAAGTGAAGTGGTCGGCCAGCGTGTGGATCGCGCTGGCGGTCACCAGCCTGCTGGCCACGGCGCTGGCGTTCTCGGTGCAGACCTGGGCGCAGCGCTGGTCGAGTCCCACGCGGACCGCGCTGATCTTCTCGATGGAACCGGTTTTCGCCTGGGCCACGTCGTACTTAGTTGCAGGCGAAGTGCTTTCTCGCCGCGGCGTGGGAGGCGCGGTTTTGATCCTGGCGGGCATTCTGCTGGTGGAGTTAAAACCGCGGCGCATTTCGGGCCAACAGCTGGAAACGTGAAACAGGAAGCGAGTATAGTGGTTATAGGAAGTTTCGCGTCGGTTAAGAAAGGCGAAGACAAGACCATGCGGTGGTACAAGGCAATGCGGCAGCAGAAATTGCTGTCAGTCAGTCTCCTGCTCATCACACTTTCCATCGGAATTGTGATTGGAACGCTGCTGAACACGGGCGTGCACGCAGCTCGAGGCCAGGTGGCCGCACCCGACGCCACTCCGCTGGTGGTGCCCAATCCGGTCCAGCTTGGCAACGAGTTCAGCAAGCTTGCCAAGAAGCTGGAGCCGTCGGTGGTTTACATCACCGCGGACTACACGCCCAAGGTGGCCACCGAGAATCCGCACAAGCGCGGCGAGCAGAAGGAGCCTGGAGACGGCAATGACGACGGCCTGGATCTGTTCCGCCGCTTCTTCCGCAACGGCCCGTCGGACAGCGACGTTCCTCCGCGCGCCTTCCGCCAGGAGCAATCCGGCACCGGCTTCATCGTCGACAAGAACGGATACATCATCACCAATCACCATGTGATCGCGAAAGTGGACCACATCAAGGTGAAGCTGCACACCGACGACACCGAATACCGCGCCCGGGTTGTGGGCATCGATCCGGAGACGGATCTGGCGGTCATCAAGATCGATCCGAAGCAGCAGCTTACGCCGGTGAGCATCGGCAATTCCGACTCGGTGCAGGTGGGCGATTGGGCGGTGGCCATCGGCTCGCCGTTTGGGCTGGAAGCTTCCGTGACGGCCGGGATTGTGAGCGCGCTGGGGCGCGACATCGGCGGCCAGTTACAGTTGCAGCGCTTCATTCAAACCGACGCGGCCATCAATCCGGGCAACAGCGGCGGCCCGCTGCTCAACATTCAAGGACAAGTGATCGGCGTCAACACCATGATCGCGACCCAGAGCGGCGGCTACCAGGGAATCGGTTTCGCGCTGCCCATTAACATGGTGGCGCGGGTTTACAACGACATTATCCGCACCGGGCGGGTGACGCGCGGCTCCATCGGCGTGAGCTGGTCGAAAACCGACAAGCCGGAGCTGTTCAAGGCGCTGGGCACCAACCAAGGCGTCCTGGTGGGTTCGGTGCAAAAGGGCGGACCATCGGAAAAGGCCGGCATCAAGGCCGAAGACATCATCATTGCGATGAACGGCAAGCCGGTGAAAGACGGCGACGACCTGGTGTCTCGCGTGGCCGATACTCCGGTGGGTACTCAGGTCACTTTGACGGTGGACCGCAACGGCAAGCACGACGACTTCAAGGTCACCATCCTGGATCGCGCCGAGGTATTCAAGGACAATCCCCAATTCGCCGAACTGCGAAACAACAGCGAGGAGCCTGCTCCCAAGGCCGAGGACTCGCAGTATAAGTTCGGCATCAAGCTGCATTCGCTCACCGACGCCGAGCGGACCAGCATCGGGATCGAAGGCAAGAACGGCCTGTTGATCCGCGGCGTGGATGAGGGATCGTTCGCCGAGGACATCGGCCTGTTCGAGAACGACGTGATTCTAGCCATCAACCGGCAGCCGGTGTCGACGGTGGAGGATGTGCAGCGGGTGCAAGGCACGCTGAAACCCGGAGACGCCGTCGCGTTCCGGATCATGCGACAGAACCCGGCTGGCCGGGGCGGCGCACAGAAGTACACGACCTTCTTCGTGTCCGGCACGCTGCCGCAGCGCTAGGTGAGGCAGCGCCGCCGGCTAAAGCCGGCTGCGGGCAGGAATGCCCGCCCCACATTACTTCCAGTTCAGCAGGCGTTCGGTCAGCTTCCGCATGCGTGTGCGCGCCTTGCGGTTGTGGTTGATCCAGAGCGTGCTGAGAAGTAGAAACACCAGCAACGCCAGCATGCCGGCCACCGCGCCCAGGTCTCCATTTAGAGAACTCATGGGCCAACATTCGGCCGGGGCGCGGCCGGTCTTGAGGGGCATTGCGCGTAAGAGGGCCGGCAATGTTGCCTTAGGGCTTCTCAAATAGACCCTTGTCAAACAGCCGGAGCTGCGGGAAGACGCTCGGGGGAGAGGCGGAACCTGGCTAGGGGATTTGACGTATGATCTGCGGAGGTCCTATGCGAGCCGTCTTTGTATTCATAGCGGCATCGATCGCCGCGACCGGGCCGGCCTGGGCGCAGCCGGGCGTCATCCTGAGCCACAACTTCGAAAACGATACCGCGGCCTGGTCGGCCATGGGACCCGGCGCGGCTGTGCGAGTGGTGCGAGAGGCCGGTCTCAACGGCAGCACTGGGGCTTTGTCGCTGACCTACCAGCCCGGCGCGGGGAAGATCGCGGGCGCGGTGCTGCCGGTGTCCGGCCAGCTTGCGCGCATGCAGCGGATCCGGTTTTCGGTGCGCAGCGATCACGACACTGCGGTGGCGCTGCTGCTTAGCGAAAAGAAGCCCGGCGGCGGAGACTACACGGCCTGGTTTTGGGCCCCGGCCGGCGTCTGGCAACCGGTGGAATTGACTCCGTCGGATTTCACCTCGAACTCCGGACCCAACGACGCGGTGGACCCGGACGGCAAGCTGGATGTTGACCAGGTACAGGGCATCGCGCTGTTCGACCTGGCCAGCGTTTTTTCGTCGATGCCGGCGCGTCCGGACTTCCCCGTGGCGGTGTCGCGTCCGGCCGGGTCCCACACCCTGCTCTTGTCTGGTTTCCAGGTGCTGGCCAGCGGCGCAGGCGAGCGAGGGGCGGCGACGCGGGCGCTGGCGATCGACACTTTCGATCGGGGATTTCTGGAATGGATCACGCTGGGCGGCATGACGCTGCAGTTGAGCGCCAAGGCGAATCCGTTGGGGATGCCGGCGCTGGAGGCAGCTTACGAGCAGACCGAGGGCCGCTTCGCCCTGCTGGTGCGGCGGCTGTCGAATCTGGATCTCTCCAAGGCCGGACGCCTGGCGTTTGACATCGCTTCGGAACGCGACGCGGTCCTGGTGGTGTCGCTCGAACTCAGCGAGGCGCGCAAGAGCGACGGGCCGCGCTATAACCTGACCATCTTTCCGCCGGCGGATCGCAAGCCGTTTCACGTCAACCTGCGGCTGGCCGACTTCGAGCACGACCCCAATTCGCCGGTGGCGGGACCGGCCCACGTGGACGCGTCGCGCTTGAAATCGCTCACCATCACCGACGTCACGGCGGCGAGCGGCGGTGACACAGGTTCGAACCGGATCTGGATCGGGAACGTGCAGGCGCTGCCCGAGTGACCGCGCATTTGGATTGCTTGCCAACGCATCTCGCTATACAATGCGTAGAATGACTCAGAGCGTGTGGCGGTTGTGGTCCCTCATTCTTCTGTTCTCCGCCGCGATTCCGCGGCTTTCGGCGGCTCCCAACATCACCAGCGTGGGGAACGCGGCCAGCAATCTCACTTTCAATGCGCCCATCGCACAAGGCGCTATCTTCGTCATCAAAGGCAGCGGCCTGGGGCCCGCGAACATCTCCTTCGCTCCGGCGGCGTTTCAGAGCACCAGCTTGAGCGGCACTTCGGTGTCGGTCACGTCGGGCACGACCACCGTGAAAGCGTTGATGTATTACACCTCAGACGGGCAGGTGGCCGCGCTGCTTCCCTCGAATACGCCCACCGGCGGGGCAAGCTTTACCCTTACCTACAACGGCCAAACCAGCAACTCGCTGAGTCACGGCGTTTCGCCCAGCAGCGTGGGCATCTTTACCATCGATTCGAGCGGCCAGGGACCGGGCATCGTGACCTACGCCGACTACAGCCTGGTTTCGGCCAACAAAGCCACTCCGTGCGGAGGCCCGAACACGGCCTGTGGGGCGGCCAACCCCGGCGATACGCTCATTCTGTGGGCCACGGGACTGGGTCCGGTCAATGGAGACGATGCCACCGGCGCGGGACTGGGCCAGAGCATGCCCAACGTTGCGCTTACGCTGTGGCTGGGCGGAGTGCAGGCGCCGGTGAGCTACCAGGGACGGTCGGGGTGCTGCATCGGAGAGGATCAGATTGTCTTTGCGGTGCCGAATAACGTTCCCACCGGATGCAGCGTGCCGCTGGTGGTTCAGGTCGGCACCAATGCCAACACCATCAGCAACACAACCTTCATGCCGGTGGCCAAAGGAAGCCGCGATTGCACTCCCCTCAATGCGGCCGAAGCCGCGCTGAGCAATCCCCTGGCGATCCTCACTGGACCGGTCCCTTTTGCCGATATCAGTATGGAAAAGGATGTTGCCAATGGCGGAGGCTTCCAGGATCAGGCTTCTGTCGTGATCGGCAAAGCTCCGGTGAGCAATCCGGCTTATGAGCCTTTCTTCTTGTCCTTTAATGATCAGTTGCCGCCGGGCACCTGCGTGGTCTACAACAGTCTGGATCCGAGTAGCGATCCTCCGCTGGGGCAATTTGTTTTGCTCGACGGCGGTTCCAGTTTCACGGTGAAGGGGCCGAAAGGCAGCGTGGCGCTCAATGGGAGCACCGGGGATAACGTAACGCTCAGCGCGTCGGGAACGTTTCTGGGCCCGGGTAGCTATACCGTCACCGGGACCGGCGGAAAGGACATTGGTTCTTTCAGTGCAACCCTGACGATCCCCGCCACTCCGACATTGACCAGTCCGACGCCCTCGAACAACGCTCCCGTGACCCGTTCCAACGGGCTGACAGTCACCTGGACGGGAGGGGATCCGAACGCATATGTTGAAATCCTGGTCACCAGCGCCTTGGATAACACATTCAATCTGGGCGACACTGCTCGATGCAGGGTGGCCGCCAGTGCGGGAACCTTCACGATTCCGCCCTACGTCATGCTGGCCATTCCAGCGGGCAACTTCGGCGGTTTCCTGTTTCTGAACTCGGAGGTGGCCGCACCGTTCACTGCCACGGGTCTCACGTTGGGCAACTTCCACACCCGGGGTGTCATCACGAGCTTGGGCTTCGTGTTGAAGTAGCCGGCAGACGGACAGCTTTCGCGCAGAGATACGGGCCGCGGCCCGGCCCTGTTACAATTAGTTAAACATCAGCCGATAGCGTGATTCTTTCGGCCGGCGACCCATGGACCTCGATCAACTGCGTACGTTTCTCGAGATCGTTCGCTTGAAGAGTTTCTCGAAAGCGGCGCAAACCTGCTTCCGCACCCAGCCGGCCATCAGCGCCCAGGTCCGCCAGCTCGAGCAGGAGCTGGGCACCGCGCTGTTCGAGCGTCTGGGAACCAAAATCTCGCTGACCATCGCCGGAAAGATCTTCGCCGAATACGCCGAACAGATCCTGGACCTGCGGCGGCGCGCTCAGGATTCCATTCACGAGCTGGACCGGGTGCCGCGCGGCGAGCTGGTGATCGCCGCCAACGAAGCCACCTGCATCTACGTGCTGCCGAAAGTCTTCTCGGAGTACATGAAGAATTTTCCGAACGTGCAACTGTCGGTGGAGCGGTCCTATGGATCGCGCGTCGTGGAAGCGGTGATGGACAATCTGGCCGATTTTGGAATCACGCAGCTTCCGGTTCAGGAGCGCAAGGTCCAGGTGGTGGAGATTCATTCCGACGAGATCATCCTGCTGCTGCCGGCCAAGCATCCCCTGGCCAACAAGCGCGGCGTCACCGCGCGCGACCTGATCGGCCAGCCGTTGCTGATGCCGAAATCAGGAATCACTCGGGCGCGCCTGGATGTGTGGCTGGAGCCGGTGGAGAGCGAAATCCAGATCTCCATGGAACTGGATTCGACCGAGATGATGAAGCGCTTTGTCATGGCCGGACTGGGCCTCTCCTTCCTGGCGGCTTCCAATTGCCGCGAGGAAGTGGCGGCGCGCAAGCTGGCCGCGGTGCCGCTGGCGCCCGAACCCATGGCCCGCAAGGTGGCCTTGATCTACCGCAAGGACAAGGCGCTGTCGAAAGCCGCGCTGGGGTTCATCCAGGTTATACTGGAACACGCAGGGAGTGAGAGCCGCCCGGCCGAGGTAGGGATAGTGCCGGCGGCCCTTTCGACCTGAGAGCGCAGAAGGAAACGTCCGATGTCCCGCGTCACGTTGAAGAGTTCGACGATTTTTATTTCCGTCGGCAACAAGACGGAAGTGTACCGCTCGGTAAACGACGTTCCTCCCCCGTTGCGCAAGCAACTGGAGCAATCCACCAACGGCATCCATTCGGCGACCATCCTGATCGCGGACCGCAAGGGCAAAGAAGAGATTGTGCGGGCCGTGCGGGGTTTGCCCTCCAGCCTGCGCTCCCGCCTGGGCGCCTCGCTCGGCGACGAAGCCCGGGAATCGAGGCGCGGCATCCACTGGCCGGCGCTGTGGCGGAACTGGGTGGAGCTGCTGCTGCCGCCCGCCATCGGGCTGGCGGTGTGGCTGCTGTTCAGCGCCCGGTAAATTTCCTCCTTCCGAATTCAAATTCCTGCGGAGCTCGCCGATGAGCCCGACATGGAATCTGCGCGCGAGTCACGCGAGCCGCACGTCCAGTGCTATCAATCTGCGGAGTTGACGCTGTTGGGCGCGGGAGGCTACTCGATCTCCGGCCACGTCATCAACCTCACTGGCCAGAACATGCGGATCGTCGTCAACCAGCCAGTGGGAGTTAAAATAGCCGCCAGCATTCGCGTGGGCGACTGGCTGGCGTTCGGTGAAGTGTACTATTGCGAGCTCGAGCATTCGCACTACGCCGTGGGGCTGCGGCTGGACCAGGTGGTGATGGGCCTGCGCGAACTCGACGCGCTGCGGCGCAATCGTCTGAACGAGCGCGCGGACGCGCTAGCGCCGCAGTAAACCACATGCGCAGTAACGTTCCGGTAACGTAAGGCGCGCTCGCGACTGAGTAATCGCTTTATAGACTCGATTAGAGAAACCATGTACATTCCTTCTGAGTCTTTCTGTGGAAGGGGATGCCAACATGAACTTCAGGAGTCTTTCGACTTTGGGGCGGGTCGCTTTGGCCACCGCGTTCTGCGCTGTGCCGTTCGTGCAGGCCGCCAACGACAGCTTTTCCGCCGAGCTCAGCGGAGCGAACGAAGTTCCGCCAATCAATAGCGCGGGTACAGCCACGTTTCAGATGACGCTGGGCACGCCGATCAACTTCACCATGAAGTTCTCGGGCTTGTCGAGCAATCTGACGCTGTCGCACATCCATTTCGGTCAGCCAGGCGTGGCCGGCGGCGTCATGATCTTCCTATGCGGTGGAGGGGGACAGCCGGCCTGCCCGGTGGCGACGTCGGGGACCATCACCGGAACCATCACGGCAGCGAACGTGACCGGGCCCACTGCGCAAGGGATCGCCGCCGCCGACCTGAACTCGGCGCTCGAGGTGATCAAGGACGGGGAAGGGTATGTCAACATGCATACGACCATCTTTGGCGGCGGCGAGATCCGCGGCCAGCTCCGCAGGGGGCACGGGAAAGACAAGGACGACGACTGACGGCGTAGGGGTCTACTTCGTCTGGACAAATCCGAGCAGTTTCTGGCGTAGCTTAGCCGCAGTACCGGCGTCCGGAGCGACCACCAGAATGGTATCGTCTCCGGCGATGGTGCCCACCACCTCGGCCCATTCCTGTTTGTCCAGCGCCACCGCCAGCGCGTTGGCGTTGCCGGGCGAGGTTCGCAGCACCACCAGGTTTTGCGCGGTGCGAACATCCTGCAGGAATTCGCCGGCGATGGTGGCCACATCCGGGCCGGCGTATGGCGCAGTCAACTGCCGGTAGCCTTGCGGCGTCTTCAGCAGGCCGAGCTCGCGGATGTCGCGCGACAAGGTGACCTGAGTGGTCTGGATTCCGTAGCTGTTCTTGAGCTCGCTGGCCAAGTCGTCCTGGGTGAGGATGCGCTTGGAGCGGATCAGCTTCAGGATCTGGCCTTGGCGAAAAGTCTTGTTCATCGGGTCCACTGCTTGAGGCGCGCTTCGGCCTCTTCGAGAGCGCAGGCGACGGCCGCGGGTCCGGTGCCGCCGGGAATTTCGCGCGTCTTCATGCCTTCGCTGGGATGCAGCAATCGGGCGATACCGGCGGTGAACTCGGGCGCGAAGGCCGTTAGCTGGGCGGGCGTCCAATCGGCCGGCTTCTTGCCCTGCTTGACGCTTTCGAGCACCAGGCGTCCCACCAACTGGTGGGCTTGATGGAAGGGCGTGCCGGCGCGCGCCAATGCTTCGGCGAGGTCGGTGGCGACGGTCCAGCTCTCTTCGGCATCCCGCGCGGGTTTGTCCGGATGCAAGCGCGTCGATTCGATCACGGCCTCCATCATTTCGAGCGATGCGCTCAACTGATCGGCGGCGTCGAACAGCGGCTCCTTGTCCTCCTGCATGTCGCGGTTGTAGGTCATCGGGAGACCCTTCAGCGTGACAAACAACGAATTGAAGGCGCCGAACACCCGGCCGGTCTTGCCGCGGATCAGCTCGAGCGAATCGGGATTTTTCTTCTGCGGCATCAGGCTGGAGCCGCTGGTGACGCCGTCTCCGAGTTCCAGCCAGCCGAACTCTTCGCTGGAATAGAGAATCCAATCCTCGGCCAGCCGGCTCAAGTGCAACATGCTGACGGAGGCGGCGTAGAGGAAGTCGAGCGCGAAGTCGCGGTCGGCCGAGACGTCCATGCTGTTGCGCGTCACGCCGTCGAATCCCAGTTCACGGGCGATCGCTTCTCGATCGAAAGGAAAGCCGCTGCCGGCGAGCGCGCCCGACCCCAGCGGCATCACGTTGGCGCGGCGGCGGGCGTTGGCGAGGGACTCGTGGTCGCGCGCGAACATTTCGAAATGGGCCAGCAGGTAGTGTGGCCACAGCACCGGCTGGGCGCGGCGGGTGTGGGTGTATCCGGGCACGACGGCGTGCGGGTATTTGCGCGCCATGGTGAGCAGCGCGCTCATCACTCGGGTGAGGCGCTCGAGAATGGAGTCGATCTCCTCGCGCAGCCACAGGCGCACGTCCAGCGACACCTGTTCGTTACGGCTGCGGCCGGTGTGGATCTTGTCGGCCAGCTCGCCGGTGCGTTCCTTCAGCTTGCGGATGACCAGGGTGTGGACGTCTTCGTCGGTGGCGCCGTCGAAGAAGCCGGGCTGCCGGGCGGCGGCGCGGATTTCATCGAAGGCTTTCACCAGCGCGGCGCATTCCGTGGCCGTCAGGATTCCGACGCGTTCCAACGCTCGGGCGTAAGCCTGCGAGCCGCGGCAGTCGACGTCCAGGAGGCGCCGGTCGAAGTGGAGCGAACCGGAGAAGCGCTCGAAGACTTCCGAGGGTCCGCCCTCGAACCGGCCGCCCCAGAGTTTCATAGGGTTGTTGCAGCGCGGGCGTTCACACGAGTGTGAACGCGGCACGCACGAGTGCGTGCGCCACAATGTGTCATCATCATTGGCCCTGTTTGGCGGCTTGCGCGCGGACCCGGATCGGCAGGCCGATCAGGTTGATGAAGCCCTGCGCGTCCTTCTGATCGTATTCGGCGCCCATGGTGAAGCTGGCGATGTTGAGCGAGTACAGCGAATAGGGCGACTTGCGGCTCACCGGCTCCAGGTTGCCTTTGTACAGCCGCAGCGTGACTTCGCCGGTGGTGGTCTGGCTGGTGGCTTCGAAGAACGCGTCCAGCGCCTCGCGCAGCGGAGTGAACCACAGGCCGTTGTAGACCATCTCAGCGTAATCGAGCGAGAGCTTCTGTTTGTAGTGCAGCGTGTTGCGGTCGAGCGTGAGCGCTTCGAGCTCGCGATGCGCCTGGACGATCAGAGTGCCGCCGGGCGTCTCATAACAACCGCGCGATTTCATTCCGACGAAGCGATTCTCCACCAGGTCGATACGGCCGATGCCGTGCTCGCCGCCGATCTTGTTCAGCTCTTCGAGCAGCTTCACCGCGGACGCCGCGCGCTTGCCGTTCACCGAGACCGGGCGGCCTTTTTCAAAACCGATGGTCACTTCGGCCGGCTTGTCGGGAGCGTCTTTGGGGCTGCACGTCAGCATCCAGATCTCATCCGGCGCAGCGTTGGCGGGATCTTCCAGCGCACCGCCTTCGTGCGAGATGTGCCAGATGTTTCGGTCCCGGCTGTAAATCTTGGTGGTGGTCTGCGAGATGGGGACGTTGTGCTTGGCGGCGTACTCGATGGCGTCCTCGCGCGAGACGATGTTCCACTCGCGCCACGGTGCGATCACGTTCAGGTGCGGCGCGAGCGCCTTGTAGGTCAGCTCGAAGCGGACCTGGTCGTTTCCCTTCCCGGTGCAGCCGTGCGCGACGGCGTCGCATCCGGTGGCCAGCGCCACTTCCACTTGCTTCTTCGCGAGCAACGGCCGCGCCACCGAGGTTCCGAGCAGATACTTGTGCTCGTAGACCGCGCCGGCGCGCACCAGCCGCCACAGGTATTCGGTGACGAACTCCTCGCGCATGTCGGCGATGTGGACCTCGGATGCGCCGGTCTTGCGGGCCTTCGCCTCCAGGCCCTTCAGCTCATCCTCGCCCTGGCCGATGTCGCCGCACACAGCGACCACTTCGCACTGGTAGTTTTCCTTGAGCCACGGAATGATGATGGATGTATCGAGGCCGCCGGAGTAGGCCAGGGCCACTTTCTTTGCTGTCATAGGTGTTAGGTTTTAGGTGCCAGGTGTTAGCTAGCTGATCAACATCAATAGTAAAGCTTTTTGGACGTGCAGACGGTTTTCCGCCTGGTCGAATACCGCCGATTGCTGCGATTCGATTACTTCGTCGGTGACTTCTTCGCCGCGCTTGGCGGGCAGGCAATGCAGGAATATCGTTTCGGGACCGGCGTGCTGTTGCCAGAGCGCGCCGTTCACCTGAAATGGCGCGAAGTGCGCGCGGCGTTGTTCCTTCTCGTGCTCCTGCCCCATGCTGGCCCAAACGTCGGTGTAGACAGCGTGCGCGCCCCGCGTGGCCTGGGCGGGATCGTTGGTGATCAGCAGCTCGGCGCCGGCGATCGCAGCCAGGGCCTTGGCCTGCGTCACGATTTCCGGATCGGGTTCGTAACCGGCCGGCGTCGCGATGGCGAAGTTCATGCCGAGCCGCAGCGCGGAGAGCATCAGCGAATTGGCGACGTTGTTGCCGTCTCCGATGAAGGCCAGCTTGAGCCCGCGTAGGTCGCCGAATTTTTCCTGGAGCGTGAAGACGTCGGCCAGCGCCTGGCAGGGATGATAGCGGTCGCTGAGCGCGTTGATCACCGGGATGCTGGCCCAGTGCGCCAGGTCGTCGATGGTGGTCTGCGAGAAGGTGCGGGCCACGATGCAATTGGTCCAGCGGTCCAGGTTGCGGGCGACGTCGCGAAGCGGCTCGCGGTCGCCGATCGGGCCGACGCTCAGGACGGCATCGCCGCCGAGCTGCTTGATGGCCAGTTCGAAGGTGAAGCGGGTGCGCAGGGAGGGTTTTTCGAACAGCAGGCTGAGGTAGCGGCCTGCGAGGGCCTTCGAAAACCGGGCCGGATGCGCTTTCACCTGCTGGGTGAGGTCGAGAAGCGCAAGTAATTCATCCTGGGAGAGATCGAGATCGCGAGTGAGGTTGCTGGCGCCGATTTTCGGGAGGGTTTTCGGGGCCGGCATTTTCTTGACCGGCTTGAGCGAGGTACCAGCGGAAGGGGGCATGGTGGGGTCAAGGCTCCTGTGGCGCGATCGAATGATTATTCATCCATATGAATAATTACACATTTCGAGGGTGTTTGTCAATCCGAGCCGCCTGAAGGCGGCTGCAGCCAGGATTGGCTGCCCCACTACTGGACAATCAGATCGTCGAGGTCTACATGGGCGTCCCTCGCGGCTGGGTTTTTGCGGCCGGTTACCCGGATTTCCAGGGTGTGCTCGCCGGGGCCGGTCGCGCGGATCGGCGTCGATGATTTCCATGCGATGGCCGGGGAGTAGAGGTCCAGCGTGCCTTGGCTTGCGCCGTCCAGGATGATTTCGGCGATGCCGCGGTTGAACGCCTTGGTATACACGTAGCGCGCTTCTTGGCCGGTGAAGCGAAACACCAAGGCCGCGCCCGCCGCGTTGGAATATGTCAGGGTGCCGTGCGCGGCTTCGGCGAATTGGCCGCGAACCCACAGGCCTTTGTACAGAACGCGGTCGTCCAGATCGTCGTATTCTCCGGGAGGCACGGCGGGACCGGGTTGATCCCAGCCAGCCGAACACTGGTCCTGCACGCGGCCGGCGTAGAAATTTCCCGATCGCAGCTCGGGGTCGGTGCAGTGTCTCAGAAATCCTTCGATCGGCGTAGTCTTGATCAGAGCGCCGCTGCCGGGCGACGGCGCGATCACCATGCGTGCTCCGAAATCCTCGACGATCCGCAGGCAATCCGGTGGGGTTTTCGCTGCCAGCATACGGTCGTAAAACTCGATGTTGTGCCAGGTCGTCGTAACCGCGGAGGCACGCAGCCCCGCGATGGCGTTGGTCTCAAGGAAGGCAACCGGGACGCCGGGATGAGCCTTGTTGAGATACGCGACCAGATTGCGCTCCGGCGCGTGGGCGGTCACGTATTCCTGGCGGGCGCTTTCGGACAGCGGGTTCGAAACGAAGTCCTTGAACAGCCAGTTGGAGGACGGGAGAAAGTAGAGGTTCAGGCAGAGCAGGGCGACCGCGAGCGTCATGGCAACCGGATAGAGGCGCGGGTAATCGCCGCGCAGGGCGGCGAAGGTGGACGCGATGAAGACAGTCGCCAGCGGCAGTGCTGGAAACAGATAGCGCACGCCGGGGTCCGCGATAAACGTAATGGCGGAGAACACCAGCAGCGTCAGCCCGCTCGAAATCGCCGGGTACGAGCCTTTCCGGCGCAGCAGTAGAATCCCCAGAGGCAGGAACACGAAATACTGGAAGCCGATTGCGCCATCCTGAACCTCGCGGAACAAGCTGGTGTGGAACGTCAGGTCGTAGAACGTGCGCAGTCCCAGATGCGGCGGCGACGGTGGCCCGGGGAAGGCTGCTTCCAAACTGGCGAACCGGGATGGAAAAATCCGCGCCAGATACGGAAACACCGGGTTGCCTGTTTTCGCATACGCGGTGAGATAAGGCGGCGCGGCGAAGATCACGTAGCATGCCAACGCGAGGGCGCCCGCGCGCACAGGATTAGCGGACGGTTTCCGTTTTGCCGCCAGCGTCCAGAGCGAGATCAAGCCGAAGGGAGGAAGAAACGCGAGAGCGATGGCTTTGGTCGCCGCGCCGGCGCCGAGCAGCAGCCAGGCCAGGTAGAGATAAGGCTCGCGTCCGTTTTCACGATACAGGCCGAGCGAGACGAAGGCGCCGAAGCATAGCAAAGCCCAGAGATTCTCGACGAACAGCGATCCGGTGACGAGCTGCACCAGCGGAGTGGCGGCGAATAGCGCGGCGATGAGCAAGGCGGGCGCCGGCGGCAGCCATTTCCGAATCGTCCGAAGCAGCAGCGCCACGATGCACACGAGCAGCGCCAGATTGAACAGGCGCGCGGCCGCTTCTCCGCCCAGCAGGTAGCAGAGCGCGAAACACCAACTGGCGCCTTTCGGCATGACGGCCCAGAGCTGCCTGGTGACATCGAAGGTCCACAGGTGAAACATGGCCAGCGACGACGGCACCACCAGGTGCATGGAGAGCGCGTCGGGTCCAACTTCGAGTTCGAGCGCGGCCAGCCAGTGCAGCAGCAGCACGAATATCAGCGCGCCTGAAGCGAGTTGCTCGGGCCGGGTCAAACGTAGCGGCTTCCTTAAGGATGGGATTCGCGCGAGCCATGCCCAAGCCGCGCGCGGGCGTGCTAATAGCGGAGCTACGAGCGCGGCCAGGTACACGGCGGGATAGTTCACCGGCACCAGCGCCGCGATGCTGACGGCGAACATGTACACGCTCAGGCCCAGTAGCATCGCGAGCCAGGAATCCGAATTCGAAGGCAGCATCCATTCGCCGAGGACCAGGCTGGAGAGGAAAACCAGGATGACAGCCAGTAGCGCGATGGGGCCGGCGGCCGCGACGGTGAAAGCCAGGACGCCGACTCCGATGACGACCGGAAACAGGCCCGGTTTCCACAGCGAGAACACCGCGAAAAACAGCGCGTAGGCCGCGGCGAAGATCAGGAATCGCTGCAGGCCGACGTGGCTCCAGATGTACTGCTTGAAAAGCTTGGCTTCCCAGGCGCCATAAACGGTGAACGCCAGCAGCGCGAGCAGAACCACCCAAAGACCGAGCCTCCGGACCTGCATCATGCCGAAGCGGCGGCTTCGCGCGGGAGTTCGCGTTTGCGGACCACCATCAGGTGTTGAGTGTACACCAGCGGCCAGAGCGTCTTTTCGAGCACGACCTCGCCGAAGGGCGCGATTGATTCCAGTACCTCGCCCCGGTGCAGCGGGCGCTCGTCGGGGAAATTCCACAGGCCGAAGAATTCGGTTACGGCGCGCGCGGCTCGATACAGCGCGGTGGGCGTGGGGAAGGACAGGATCGCGTAACCGCCCGGCCGGAGCAGCTCGAAGTGCTTGAGCACGGCTTTGCGCGTTCCCTGCGGATCGAAGTGCTCGATCAGCCCGACGCTGAAGACGGCGTCGGCGCGAAAATCCAGGTGCATGTTCAGCACGTCGGCGCGATGCACGCGCACTTGGGGCGGCTTGTCGGGCCGCGCGCTCAGGATGTTCAAGCCGTGATCGTTATTGTCGATGACGTGATAAACCGAGGGCCTGATCTCGGCGACGATTCGATCCAGAAAGCAGCTATTGGCGCCGCCCAGTTCGATGATCACTTCCCCGCCCGGATGATTGCGGAATTTCCGCAGCGCCGACACCAGCACGCGCGCGGTGTATCTGCGCGTGAATCGGGCGGTGAAAGGGACCGAGCGGTAGTAGAGATTCCAGTCCGTGGCCGCGGCGCGCGGGCGTTGGGTGAAGACGAAGTCGCGCTGCAATACGAAATTCGCGACGAACAGCAGCGACTCGGCGCTCACCTTGGCGAGAATCGCGTCGATGGCGAAGAAATAGGTCAGCAGGCGGATGAGCCCGTAGGAGAGCGCGCCGCTCGTAATCACCAGCAGGATGTACTTGGGGAAAAGAATCCGGTGCCGCTCGTGGGAGAGAAACACGGCCTTGCGAGCCGCGCCGTAGTTGAACAGAACGGCGGCGCCGCGGCTCATCGCCTGGGACGCCAGCACGCTTCGCGTGGCGCGATAGGCGAAGAAGAACACGATGTTGTCGACCGCCGCGGTGACCAGCGATAGCAGGCTGAAGCGGAACAGCACGAAGTAAATTTTCATCGAGTCGCGCAGCGGATCGAAGTGGGAAGTGGGATTGCCGGGCGCGTAGATGGTCCGGATCGGTTCTTCAACCACGGTGAGGCCGAGGTGCTTGGCGGCGATCAGCATGTCCAGCTCGAACTCGTATCGATCCGACCGCAGGTCGCTGGCGTACGGCAGCAATTTGCGGGGCAAGCCGCGCAATCCGGTCTGGCTGTCCTGGACGCGCTGGCCCAGGATCGCGCGGGCGAGCGCGCGGGTGCACAGGTTGCCGATCCGGCTGCGAACGGGCACGTGCCGGTCGAATTGCCGGGCGCCCAGGACCAGGCAATCCGGGTTCTGTTCGAGCGCGCGGGCGACGCACAGGACATCGGCGGGGTCGTGTTGGCCGTCGGCGTCCGCGGTCACGATGCCGGTGGAGTCCGGAAAAGTCTCAAGGACATAACGGATGGCGGTTTTCAGCGCGGCACCTTTGCCGAGATTGGTCTCGTGGCGCAGGATGTGAACCGGGGCGAAGGCGGAGCAGCGCTCAAAGATCTCGGCGTACTCCGGGCCGCTGCCGTCGTCCACGATCACGATGCACGGAACCGCGCGTCCGGCGAGCTGCTCCACCAGGGCCACGAGTTGCGGTCCAGGTCGAAAAGCCGGAATGACGATCGGCGTGTTCATCCAAAGCCGCCTACAGTGGTCAGTTTAGCGCTGTAGGGCCGGAGCCCGAGCGATCCGCGGGAGGCCGCCGGCAAGCAGCAGGTTAAACTATCAACAGCCCTCGATGAAGATCTCGGCTGCGATCATCACCTACAATGAAGAGCGCAACATTGCCCGGGCGCTGGAGAGCCTGCGGTGCTGCGACGAGATCGTGGTGGTGGACAGCGGGTCCACCGACCGCACCGTGGAGCTGGCGACAAAACTGGGCGCGCGTGTTCTGGACATGCCCTGGCGCGGTTACGCCGGACAGAAGAACTACGCTTCGGAGTGCTGTCAGTACGATTGGGTTCTTTCGCTCGATGCCGACGAAGCGCTAAGCGAGGCGCTGGAGGCCGAGCTCTGGCAGATCAAGAAAAACGGTCCGGAGTTCGACGCCTACACCATGCCGCGGCTGGCGCAATACCTGGGCCGCTGGATTCTGCACTCGGGCTGGTATCCGGACCGCAAGGTGCGGCTGTTCGACCGGCGGCGCGCCAAGTGGGAGGGCAACTATGTCCACGAGTCGGTGGTTGTCGACGGACGCATCGGGCATCTGAATTCGAATATTCTGCACTTCACCTGCAGCTCGCTTTCCGAACACCTCAAGACCATGGACCGCTACACGACGCTCGCAGCCGAGCAACTGGTGAGCCAGAACACGCCCATCGGCTGGGAGCAACTGGCGCTCGATCCGCCCTGGACATTCTTCAAGACCTACGTGCTGCAGCGCGGCTTTCTGGACGGCACCGAGGGACTTGCCATCGCATACATGGCGGCGCTCTACAATTTTCTGAAGTACGCCAAGGCCAAGAACATGGGACCTCGAGGGTAGGTTGGTTACGCTCCACATCGACACGGGGATCGAGATGCGCGGCGGGCAGTGGCAGGCTCTGTATCTGTTGCGCGAGCTTCGGGCGCAGGGGCACGGTGCGAGGCTGCTGGCTCCGAAGGGATCCGACCTGTTCCGGGCCGCGGTGGCGCAGCAACTCGAAGCCAGGCCGCTGGGGCGCGTGGCGCTGTTGGGCGCATCGACGGGAGTGGATCTGATTCATGCGCACGATGCGCGAGCGCACACGCTGGCGCTGCTGGCGGGAAAACCGGTGGTGGTTTCGCGGCGGGTGGCGTTCCCGGTCCGGCGCAGTTTCGCGTCGCGCTGGAAATATCGCCGGGCCACGCATTTCATCGCGGTGTCGCGATTCGTGGAGCAGACGCTGATCGATGCGGGAGTGGAAGCAGGGCGCATCAGCGTGGTGTACGATGGCGTCCCGATAACACCGCCCGCGAGAGTCGAAGAGCGCTCGCGCGTGCTGGCACTGGATTCCGACGACCCCGGCAAGGGCCGGAAGATCGTCGAACAAGCCGCGGCACTGGCCGGCGTGCCGGTTGCGTTTTCGAGGAATCTCAGCCAAGATCTAACGGAGGCGGCGCTGTTCATCTATATTACGGAGTTGGAGGGATTGGGTTCAGCCGCGCTCGTGGCCATGGCCCACGGCGTCCCGGTGATCGCAAGTCGCGTCGGTGGACTGCCCGAGGTCGTCGAGGACGGCGTCACCGGCGTGCTGACTTCGAACGAACCGCAAGCGATCGCGCGCCAGATCCAGCGCCTGCTGGCCGATCGTCCGCTGGCGCAGCGGATGGCCGCGCGCGCCCGGAGTCGCGTGGAGAAGGAATTTTCAACCGAGCGCATGGTCCACGATACCCTGCGCGTTTATGAGAGGATTCTCAATTGCTCGAAGCCTGCTTAGCCGCACTGGCCGGATTGCTGATCGGCAGTTTCCTGAACGTTTGCGTCTACCGCCTGCCGCGGGACCTGTCGGTGGTCCGGCCACGGTCGTATTGTCCGGCCTGCGAGCAACCCATCGGCTGGTTCGACAACATTCCCGTTCTGAGTTATCTGCTGCTGCGCGGGCGATGCCGGAAATGCGGCGCGCACATTCCGGTTCGCTATCTCGTGGTGGAGTTGCTGACGGCGGCTTCGTTCTTTTGCGCGGTCTGGTTTCTCGGGCTGACGGTCACGGCCGCCAAGTACTGCCTATACGGCGCGCTGAACGTCGCGCTGATCTTTTCGGATCTGGAGGAGCGGATTCTGCCGGATGAGTTTACGCTGGGAGGCGCAGCGGCAGGGATCGTGTTCGCCATTTTCGTGCCGATGACTCAGGGGCTGGTGTCGCTGCTGCTGCCGGTGCACAACCAGCGGGTGATTTCGGCGGGCGAATCGATTTTCGCGGCGCTGTTCTGCACCGGAGCGCTGTGGGTGGTGGGCTTCCTGTATCAACGGGTGCGGCATCGCGAGGGGCTGGGGCTGGGCGACGTCAAGATGGTGGCGATGATCGGCGCATTCCTGGGTTTACAGGGAGCGCTGCTCGCGTTGATCGTGGGTTCGCTGCTGGGCGCCAGCGTGGGCCTGTGCTACATCTGGTTCACCGGCAAGGACGCATCTACGTATGAATTGCCGTTTGGCACGTTTTTGGGCGCGGCGGCGCTCGGGGTCGGCTTTGCAGTGGACGTAATCCTTCGCAACCGCCTGGGCGTGTGATGTTCAACGCGTCTCGCGGCGGTTCGTGAGCGCGGAAAGCAACAGCGACGTGACGTGCCGTTGGTAGCGTCGGCCGCTCCAGCACCAGGTCTTCCCACATCCGCAGCGACGTGATGGTCCAGAGCAGGTCCGCGGCGGCCGAGGGATCCGTTGCGTGCTCAGGACTCTGCATTCGCTCGCGTGTGAACGCGGCGCGCACGAGTGCGTGCGCCGGGCAGCGACCCTCGACCTTTCGGTGTAACATAAAGGCTTAAGCCTGAATGAAAGATCTGTTCGAGGTTCTCAAGCCCGGCAGCAAGGACTGGGTTCTGGCCAAAGCGGTGGATCCGGGGCGCCTGCCCGCGCACATCGCGATCATCATGGATGGCAACGGCCGCTGGGCCCGCCGGCGCAGTCTGCCGCGCGCGGCCGGGCACAAAGCCGGGATCGAATCGGTCAGAAATACGGTGGAAACCTGCAGCCGGCTGGGCATCCAGGCGCTGACGCTGTACGCATTTTCGGTGGAGAACTGGAAGCGGCCGCGCACCGAGGTGGACATGCTGTGGCGTCTGCTGCGGGTGTACACGCGGCGGGAGCTTCCCGAGATGATGCGCGACGGCATCCGCTTCACCTGCATGGGACGCCTGGAAGCGCTTCCGGCGCAAGTACGGCAGGAACTGGATGCCACCATCGAGGCGACGGCCGGCAATTCGGGCATGCGGCTGAACCTGGCGCTGAATTACGGCGGTCGCGCCGAGCTGGTGGATGCCGTCAACGCGATCCTGGACGATGCGCGCGCGAAAGGCCGGCTGGACCGCTTGGAGATCGACGAGGAAGCCATCGCGGCGCGCCTGTACACCGCCGGCCTGCCCGACCCCGACCTGCTCATCCGCACTTCCGGGGAGATGCGCGTCAGCAATTTTCTGCTGTGGCAGATCGCCTACGCGGAGCTGTACGTCACGGAAACGTTGTGGCCCGATTTCCGCCGCGCCGATCTGCTGCACGCCATTCTCGACTACCAGAAACGCGACCGCCGCTTCGGCGGGCTCAGTCTGGAGGCCGAAAGGGCCAATTCGGACGAGTGGGTTGAAGCTGTCGGCACGCTGGCGCGATGAAGCGCGTCCTGACGGCGCTGCTCCTCATTCCGACCTTCTGTTACCTGATCCTGTGGGCTCCCCAGTGGGGCTTTCTTGCGACCGTGGCGGTGGTCAGCGTGCTGTGCTTCCGCGAGTATGCCGAGCTGGCCGCGCTGCATGAGATCGCCAAGCCCGGGCTGTTCGGCTACGCGGCCGGACTCCTGATCCTGTTTCTTCCGGGACGCGACGCGGCATTCTTCGTGCTGGTGGCGATTCTGGCGATGGCGCTGGCGCTGCGGTCGCGCGATCTCACGGATGCGCTTCCGGGCGCCGGCGCGCTGGTGCTGGGGGTCCTCTATGTCTTCGGAACTCTGCGCTGCGGGATCGAGCTGCGCGCGATTCAGGCCTACTGGTTGTTCTTCGCGCTGTCGCTGAACTGGATCGGAGACATCGCCGCGCTGTATGTCGGCAAAATGGTTGGGCGCCACAAGCTCGCTCCGCACGTCAGTCCTGCCAAGACGTGGGAAGGAGCGGCTGCGTCCGTGGTCGCGTCAGTCATTTATGGCGCCGTCTACCTGCCTCGGCTGCTGCCCGAAGTTCCACTGGCCGAGGCGCTGGGACTCACGGCGGCGGCGAATATCGCGGGGCAGTTCGGGGATCTGTGCGAATCGGCTTTGAAGCGCGGCGCCGGCGTCAAGGACAGCGGCACGCTATTGCCCGGCCATGGCGGCTGGCTGGACCGAGTGGACAGCAGCCTGTTCGCATTGCCGGTAGTTTATTTCGTCGTCAGCAATTTTCACTGGTGATGGCTCAGAAGTGGTTCTCGACGCCGAGCTATGACGCGATACTACTTTAGTGAACCGTGCGCGTCTTGCGGTTCATGTAATCCATCAATAGATACTGGCCCAGATTGTATGGCGTGGTGAAGTAAGCTTTGCCGCGGCACAACTCGGTGACCTTCTGGACGAAGTTCACCAGCCCGAAGTCGCTGGCCAGCATGAAGGTGTTGATCAGGATGCCCTGCTTCTTGCAGCGGCTGACTTCTTCGAGCGTGCGGCTGATCACCAGCGGGTCCAGTCCGAAGGCGTTGCGGTACATGCGTCCGTCTTCGAGCGTCAGCGCCGACGGCTTTCCGTCGGTGATCATGATGATCTGCTTCATGTCCTTTTTTTCCTGGTTGAGCAGGCGCTGCGCCAGGATCAGACCGTCGCGCGTGTTGGTGTAGTAAGGACCCACCTGGACGCGCGCCAGTTCCGACAATCGCAACTCCTCGGCCGAATCATGGAACAGGACGCAGCGCAGGCTGTCGCCGGGATATTGCGTGCGAATCAGATGGGCGAGCGCCAGCGCCACCTTCTTGGCCGGCGTGAAGCGATCCTCGCCATAGAGAATCATGCTGTGGCTGCAGTCGAGCATGAGCACCGTGGCGCAGGAGCTTTGATACTCGGCCTGATGGACGTGCAGGTCCGAGTATTCCAACTGCAGCGGTATTTTGAGGCCTTCGCGCTGGATGGCGGAGAACAGCGTCTGGCTGATATCCAGATTGAGCGTGTCGCCGAATTCGTACGGCTTGGCGGCGCCGCTGGTCTCGACGCCGGTGGCCAGGTCGCGCGTGTCGTGAGCGCCGAAGCTGGACTTGCCCAGCGAACCGAGCAGATCCTTCAGCGTTTTGAATCCCAGAAAGTCGATGGATTTGTCGGTGATCTGGACGTTCACCTTTTTGTCGGCGTTACCGGTGCCGCCCGGACCGGTTTCATTAGCCTGCTGCTGCTCGTTGATGTAGCCTTCATCCACCAGCTTCTGCGCCAGGCGGTTGAGCAGGTTGTCCATCTGCTCCGGCGTCATGTTTTCGAGCGCCTGCTGGATGCGCTGGGCCTGGTCGGGATCGAACATCTCGCCCTGCTCGAGCGCGCGCTGGATGGCGTTCTTCAGATCTTCAAGCGTGTGCTGATTCCACTCGCTGAAGCCCATGTACTGGTTCTGAAAGCCGCTCTGGAGAAAGAAATCGGAGAGCGCTTTCAGCAGATCCTCGGCGCTCAGGCCGAAGTCGTCACCGGTGTAGCGGGAGTAGCGAACCGATCTCATGGCACAACCTTAATTAAACTGCCTGCGTGGCGGACGCCGGCCTTCCCCGCCCTCTGGCGGTGGCTCACGTTTGCGTTCGCCGGCCGTGAATCCTACTTCTTCGTTGCGGCTGATGCGGCGGTGCGCATACAGTCCTTCCAGGATGAATTCGGCTGCCGACGCGCGCGAGGCGTCCGGCTCATTCGATCCCAGGCCCAATGCCTTGGTCTTTTCCATCAGGCCTTGGATGTTGGCGAGCTGGCCGACCATTCCGGCGGAGTCCATCGTTTCGTCCAGCTTCAGCGAGCCGCCCAGCTCGAACCACTGCACAATTTGTGAGACGTTCACGCCGTCGAAATATCCGCTATAAACTTTGCCCACCGCCGAGCGGATCAGCTCGCGCGCCACGTGGTCGCCGCCTTTCAGCTCGCCTTCGTACTCCAGCTCCAGCTTGCCGGTGATGGACGGCAGCGCGGCGTAGATATCCAGCACCCGCGGGACCGCCACGCTCTCGCCGGCCTTCAGCGCGCGCCGTTCGGCGTTCGAAAGCACGTTCTCGAGAACCGAAATCGGAAGGCGCTGCGAAACGCCCGAGCGCTTGTCCACTTTCTTGTCGTCGCGCGCCAGAAACGCCAGCTGCTCGACGATTTCGCGGATATAGTTGGGCGCTTCCAGGCGGATGGGCGAAGCGCGCTCGGTCCAGGCTTCCTGGCGCGTGATGGTAAGGCCCTGCTCGATGGTCAGCGGATAGTGCGTTCGGATCTCGCTGCCGATGCGGTCCTTCAAGGGCGTGATGATCTTCCCGCGCGCGGTGTAATCTTCCGGGTTGGCCGTGAACACCAGCATGATGTCGAGCGGCAGGCGAACCGGATAGCCTTTGATCTGCACGTCGCCTTCCTGCATGATGTTGAACAGTCCCACCTGGATCTTGCCGGCCAGGTCGGGCAGCTCGTTGATGGCGAAGATGCCGCGATTGGCGCGGGGCAGCAGGCCGTAGTGCACGGTGAGTTCGTGCGAGAGGTCGCGTCCGCTGCGGGCCGCCTTGATGGGATCGATGTCGCCGATCATGTCGGCGATGGTGACGTCGGGCGTGGCCAGCTTCTCGACGTAGCGCTCCTCGCGCTCCAGCCAGGCGATGGGCGTGTCGTCGCCCTGCTCGGCGATCAAATCGCGGCAGCCCCGGCAGATGGGCCGGTACGGGTTGTCGCGAATCTCGCAGCCGGCGACGTACGGCAAGTGTTCGTCCAGCAGCGCCGTCAGCATGCGGATGATGCGCGTCTTGGCCTGGCCGCGCAGGCCCAGCAGAATGAAATTATGGCGCGACAGAACGGCGTTGACGATCTGCGGAACCACGGTGTCGTCGTAGCCGACCACGCCGGGAAACAGATCCTCGCCGCGCTGCAGCTTGCAGATCAGGTTCTGACGCAGCTCTTCTTTGACGCTGCGGCCGCCGATCCGAACTTCGGAGAAAGGGCTGTTCTTAAGAGTGCCAAGAGTACGAGGTAAATCAGGCATAACAGGGAACTCGGTCTACTCGCGATTCTAACAGCAAATGCATCCGCGCATCTGGTATGCTCAAAACTCACAGCGCGGCACGCATGGGCGAAGCCGGCTCGAGCGCGCTCCGTTGCGCTATTTTTAGATGGAAACCCGATGAAGACTGAGCTGCCCGAGATGGACTTTCAGCGGTTCTGGCGCCGCTTGCAGCAACTGGGACTGAACGCTTACGAAGCTCGCTCCTACCTGGTGCTGATCGGACATCCGCGCTTCAAAGCGCTGGAGCTGGCCGCGCGGGCGCATGTGCCCCGGCAGAAGATTTACGAAGTGCTCGACAGCCTGGTGGAGAAGGGTTTCGCACAAGTGGTGCAGGAGAAGACCAAGCTGTTCTCGGCCGTGGCGCCCAGCCTGGCCGTGCCCAGCTACCTGGTGCGGCGCTCGCAAATGCTGGAGCGCGAGCTGAGCGATCAAAGCCGCATGGCCGACACGCTGGTGAACGACCTGGCGGAAGCGTATTCGGAGGGCCGCGGTGAGCGTGGCACGCTGGATTATCTGCGCATCGTCAGCGATCCGGAACAGACCGCCATCCAGTATCGCCGGATGCTGTCGGAAGTCCGCCACGAGTACCTGGAGTTTTCCCGTCCGCCTTACGCGGTGGATCCCCTGGACGAGCAACTGGTGAAAAAGGCGCGCCTGCGCGGCGTCACCTGCCGGCTGCTGATCGAGTCGGGCACGCTGGATGCGGCGCATCGGCAGCGCCTGGACGAATACGCGAGCGCGGGGGTGGAAATCGGGCAGATCGATTCGCTTCCCATGAAGCTGGCCGTGTTCGACGGCAAGCGCGGGCTGCTGGCGCTGCTGGACCCTGTGATCACGCGGCCGACCTGGACCGCGGTGGTGTTTGAACACGAGGGCATGGGCGAGGCGATGAAGGGCCTGTTCGAAAACTACTGGCGTAATCGGGCAAACGAGCAGTTATCCGTGGCGGGGAAATCGCGCGACAGTGCCGGCTGAAAGCCGGCCGCAGGCAAGATTGCCTGCCCCACGCTCTAGGCGGGCGCCACGGGCTCGCGGCGGCAGCGGATCTCACGCACCGCGTAAATGCGGCGGCCTTGGCTTTCGAAATAAGTCCGCATCAGAACTTCGCCCAGCAGTCCCGTGCTGAACATCATCAAGCCGGCCAGCAGCAAGAGGCCGCCCGCGACCATCAGCGGACCATGCTCGGACACCAGCGTGTGCCCCGCCAGCTTGTAGACCGCCAGCGACCCCAGAATCCCGCCGCCCAGAATCAATCCCACCAGGCCGATGCGGCCGAAGAAATGCATCGGACGGGTGAAATATTTCAGCAGGAACTTGATGGTGAGGATGTCGAACATCACGTTGAAGGTGCGGCCCAGCCCGTAGTGCGAATCGCCCGCCACGCGCGGCGTGTTGCGAATGGGCACCTCCGCGATGCGCGCCCCATAGAAACTGGCCAGCGCCGGAATGAACCGATGCAGCTCGCCATACAGGTTGATCTCTTTGAGCACTTCGGCGCGATAGGCTTTGAACGTGGTGCCGAAGTCGCGCAGCTCGATTCCGGACGCCTTGGCCATCAGCCAATTGGCGATGCGCGATGGCAGCCGGCGGGTGACGGCGTTGTCCACCCGATCCTTGCGCCAGCCGCTGGCGATATCGTAACCTTCTTCGATTTTCGCGAGCAGCGCGGGGATGTCCTCAGGGGCGTGCTGCAGGTCGCCATCCAGCGAGACGATGACGTTGCCCTGGGCCTCGTCGAAGCCGGCCGAAAGCGCGGCGGTCTGGCCGAAGTTGCGGCGCAGGCGAACCACTTTCAGATGCGTGTCGGTTTCCACCAGGTTAGCCAGCAGATCGAAGCTGCGATCGGTGGAAGCATCGTCCACCACGATGATCTCGTAGGGCTTTTGCATGGACTCGAGCACCGACGTGAGCCGGTCATACAGCGGAAGAATGGAAGGCTCTTCGTTGTGGATCGGGATAACGACCGATAACATGGCTCGAACCTAAGCTACCAGTTTAACGTATAGAATTATCGAGTGCGACTCATGACGCGGGACTTCAAACATTCGCTGCGGATCGTGTGGCTGGTGGTAAGCCTGGGCATCCTGGCCATGCTCGCGGCGCCGTTTGCTCTCGGCAGCGAGCGGCTGGCGCACTTGTTCCCGGTGTGCGAATGGAAGGCCAAGTATGGCCGCGAGTGCGCCTTCTGCGGCATGACCACCAGCTTCATCGATATTTCCGAAGGCCGCCTGGGCGACGCCAGGCGCGCCAACCACGGCGGCATTCCTTTGTACCTGGCCTTCGTGTCGAACGAGCTTTGCGTCTTGGGCTTGGCGCGGCGGAAAGGAGTGATGTCATGCAGGCACTGAGCCTTGCCTGGGGCATCCTGGCTCTGGGTGGAATGACGGTCGGTTTCATTCCGTGTTTCGGTTGGATGAACTGGTTCAATATTCCTTTTGCGTTCGCCGGATTGATCTTCAGCGTGGTCGCGCACGCCGTCACCAGGGGGCCGCGGCAGAATTCCCTGGTGGCGATGATTCTCTGCGTGCTCGCGATCCTGATCGGGTCCAAGCGTTTGGTCGCCGGCTTTGGGATTTTCTAGCGCGTCAATTTCCCGCTGCTAGAATTGAGGCTTGCCCGGACGCGTTGCATCCTCGCTGTGGCTCACCTGGATCGTGGCCCTGGCCCTTCTCACGGCCGGCGTGTTCCGCTGGCATCTCGACTATTTCAGCAGCCCGGGGCCGCAGTTTTACCGGCTGGCGCTGATATTGGTCCCCGGCCTGGCGCTCGCTGCGTGGATCTACTCGGGCATCCGCGGCAAGGCGCTCTGGCGATGGGAGCCTGCGCTGCTCGCGATTCTGATCGCAGCCGCGGCCTTGCGCTATGAGCCGAGGGCCTGCCTGGTCGCGGCCGCTGTGTTCCTGAGTTGCTGTGCGACCGGTAATTTCGCGCTCCGCAGGTTGAGGCTGAAACTCGAGAACCCGATCGACCGGATCACGCTCGGCTTCGGCGCCGGCGCGGGCATTCTGATCACGGTTCTTTTCCTGGCGGGACTGCTGCGGCTCTTTTATTCCGCAACCTTTCTCGTCATTCTGCTTTTGCCGCTGATCCTTTTCTGGAGGGAAACCCGCGCGACCCTGATCGATCTGGGAACGCTTCCAGCGCGCTGGCGGGCTTCGGACGCGCTACGGCATCCACTGACTGGTGTCGCCGTGTTGTTCGGGTTGGTCGCAGCCACCTGCTCCCTGATGATCGTGCTGGCCCCCAGCGTCGCCTTCGATTCGGTCGCGATTCACCTGCCATCCGTTCAGTATTACGCCGGCCAGCACGCCCTGCGGCCCGTCCCCGGCCTGGCTTACTCGTATTATCCGCAGGGGTTCGAGATGCTCTGGACGCTGGCGTATGCTCTGGCCGGACAGCCGGGAGCCCAGATGATTTCGGCACTGTTCTTCCCGCTGTTCCTTTTGATTCTGGTCCGCCTGGGGCGCGAATGCGGGCTGGATCAGGGCGCGGCGGTGCTGGCAGCGGTTGGCGCGGCGACGCTTCCGTTCCTGCACTGGTCGGGCAGCGTCATGAAGAATGACCTGGCGCTGGCGTTCTTCGAATTGCTGGGGATCTATGCGTTCCTGCTGTGGCGCAGGCACGGCGACTTCCGATGGATCGCAGCCGGCGCGTTCTTTCTGGCACAGGCCATCGGAGTGAAGTACGTCGCTCTGTTTGGCGCGCTTCCGCTCATCGTGCTGTTTGGCTACGCTGTGTGGCGGCAGACCAGCCGGTGGAAGGCCGCCCTGACAATCGCGGCGGTGCTGGCCGTGTTCGGCGCTGGCTGGGCCGTGCGGGCGTATCTGCTCACCGGCAACCCCATCGCGCCGTCGCGTCTCAGCGTGACCGTGCCCGGATCGCTCCAGCGCCGTCCGCTTTCGACGGCCGAGCGGGCGCTGCGGTACATCGAGACTCCCTGGAGATTGACCTTTCACGGACAGGATTCCTTCGAGTCTCCGCTCGAGAGTCCGGCTGGAATCCTGCTGTTTGCGTTCGCGCCGCTCGCGATACTGGGAGGCCGGCTGCGGCCTCGAACCAGCGCGCAATGGGCTTGCGTGATCTTCACCGTCGTTTACCTCGCGTACTGGGCTCTGATTCTCACCAAGGTGCGCTACGCGATCGCACCCTTCGCCTTGCTGGCGGCCCTGATGGCGGCCTGGATGAAGAGCTTTTACGATTCCCAGAGCGGCCGCTTCGGAAAACTGGTGAAGATGTCGGTGATCGGCGTCGCGACCTACGGTTTTCTGATCGGTACGATGGGCTTCATGATTGTCGGCGTCAACGGCCCGCAGTTCGCTTATTTCGCCGGACGTCTGGACCAGCCCGGATATTTGCGCGCGGCGATGCAGGCTTACGGAGCGGTGGAGTTTATCACGAAGACGGGAACCAAAGCGGGCATCTATGCGGTGGACAACGAGGCGCGCGGCTACGCTCCCAATCCGTTCGCCTTTCAGGCGCTGTGGTGCTCCGGCGGAACCCCGTGTTCGGCCAACCGGGTGGTCGCCGGAGCGAGAAAAAGCGGCGCGGAGTATCTGATCTTTCCGGAAAGCCGGCCCGTGCCGGAGGAGGCGCTGGAGCGGCTCGGGCGGCCGGCGCGCGTCTATCGCGACCAATATTTCAGCGTGTATCATCTGTCAAGATGAATGGGATGTCAAGATGAATCGGAGGATCGCGAAGTGAAACGAGTAACTGGCATCGGCGGCGTTTTTCAAGGCCTCGCTCGTACCACTCGCCGAGTTTCTCCGATCCTCGGGAGCAGAGCGGCTTCGTCCAACGCTTGCTATACTCTTCAAGACCCTGGAGGGACTGCATGTCAAGAAAACACTCTGTGAGCCTGCTCGGAATCCTGGCCGCCGGCGCCATCGGCTACTGGCTGGGCAAAACCACCACCGCTCACGCCGCCACCGGCCGAGTCTTCGAGATCCGCACCTACACCGCCGAACCTGGCAAGCTGGACGCGCTGCACGCGCGCTTCCGCGACCACACGCTGGCCATCTTCAAGAAGCACAACATGACCAGTGTCGGTTATTTCGCTCCGACGGACGAGCCGCTTTCCAAGAACACGCTGACGTACATCCTTGCTTTTCCCAGCCGCGACGCCGCCAAGAAATCATGGGACGAATTCCGCGCCGATCCGGAATGGCAAAAGGTTCAGAAGGACTCG
Source organism: Terriglobia bacterium (assembly GCA_020073265.1). Lineage (GTDB taxonomy): Bacteria > Acidobacteriota > Terriglobia > Bryobacterales > Bryobacteraceae > Palsa-89. The sequence goes on from JAIQFN010000001.1 coordinate 137,540, forward strand.
GAAGTCAACGGAAAGCTGGTGACCAAGGTTGACTCGGTTTTCGCGGAAGCCACCGACTATTCGCCGCTGAAGTAACCTTACAGGCATCGCGCGGGCAGAGCGGGCGCACTCTGCCGCTCTGCGATAATGGTGGTGACCCGCGGCCACCATGTCTCGCGCTACCGACACGTTTGTAGAGCAGAACCAAACCCGCCTGCTCGAAGAGCTCCAGGATTTTCTACGCATCCCCAGCATCAGCACCCTGCCCGAGCATAAGCCCGACGTCGAACGCGCCGCGCGCTTTGTCGCCGACAGCCTCTCGCGCGCCGGCCTGGAACACGTCGAGATCATCCCCACGGCGGGCAATCCATTGGTCTACGGCGACTGGCTGCACGCACCGGGCAAGCCCACCGTCCTGTGCTACGGCCATTACGACGTGCAGCCGCCCGATCCATTGGAACTGTGGCGGAATCCGCCCTTCGAACCCACCGTCCGGGACGGAAACATCTACGCGCGCGGATCGGCCGACGACAAGGGGCAGATGTACATGCACGTCAAGGCAGTCGAAGCGCTGCGAGCCGTCAACGGGACGCTTCCGGTGAATCTGAAATTTCTGATCGAGGGCGAAGAGGAGGTGGGTGGCGCTTCCATCAGCAAGTACGTGGCCGGGAATCGGGCCAAGCTGAAAGCCGACGTCGCCCTGGTTTCCGATACCCCGCTCTACGCCGAGGGACTGCCGACGTTGTGCATCGGGCTGCGCGGCCTGATCTATATGGAACTGGAAGCCACCGGCCCCTCGCGCGATCTGCATTCCGGTTTGTACGGCGGCGCGTCACCGAATCCGGTCTTCGGTCTCATCGAGCTGCTGGCCAAATGCAAGGACTCGAGCGGCCGCATTCTGGTTCCGGGCATCTACGACGACGTCGCGCCGCCGGCTCCAGCGGAGAAAGAAAGCTGGCAGCGGCTCCCATTTCGCGAAGCCGACTTCCTGGCCGATGAAGTGGGTGCAAGCGCCCTGACCGGCGAACCCGGATTCCCGGTGCTGGAACGGATCTGGGCGCGGCCAACCTTCGAAGTGCACGGCATCGCGGGCGGCTTCACCGGCGCGGGCGCCAAAACGGTGATTCCGTCCAAAGCCACGGCCAAGGTGAGTTTCCGGCTGGTGCCGAATCAAGATCCGCAGAAGATCATCCCGTTGTTCCGCGACTTCGTGACACGCCATGCTCCGGCGGGCGTGCGCATGGAGCTGCGCGTGTTGAGCGCGGCGCCCGCGGTGATGGTGAATCCCGACCATCCGGCGATCCAAACCGCGGCGCGAGCCTTCAGCGACATGCTCGGAAAACCCACCGTTTTCATCCGTAATGGAGCGTCCATCCCGGTGGTGGGCGACTTCGCCACGCACCTGGGCATCCCCTCGGTGCTAATGGGATTCGGACTTCCCGACGATGGATTGCATTCGCCCAACGAAAAATACAACCTGCAGAATTATTACCGGGGCATCATGACGATCGCTCATTTTTTCGAGGAGCTGGGCGCGCGATGATAGCCTCGTCCCTTCCCCGCGTTCCGAGATAGGCTGTCGTGGCAACCAAGCCTCAGAATCCGGCTGCCGCCGAAAGCGTGGTTCGATCGGCCGGCATCGTCTCGATCGCCGTAGCCATGTCGCGCGTCACCGGGCTGGTGCGCGAAATCGTCATGGCGCGGTTGTTCGGCGCCGGCTTCGTGTACGACGCCTTCCTGCTGGGCTTCCGCATTCCCAATCTCACGCGCGACCTGTTCGCCGAAGGCGCGCTGTCGTCGGCTTTCGTTCCGATCTTTTCCCAAACGCTGGCGCAGAAGGGCCGCAAGGAAGCCGCGATCCTCTCCAACCTGGTAGCGACCGCGTTGATTCTCATGGTGGGTGCGTTCTGCGTCCTGGGCGTGATCTTCAGTCCCACGCTGGTGGACTTGCTGGCCGAAGGCTTCCGCCAGGTGCCGGGCAAGTTCGACCTGTCGGTCAAAATGACGCGGGTCATGTTCCCGTTCCTGCTTCTGGTAGCGCTGGCCGCGCAAGCCATGGGAGTGCTGAACGCTTGCAACCGGTTCGCGGTTCCGGCGCTCGCGTCCACCTTCTTCAACATCGGCTCGGTGACCTTCGGACTCATGCTGGGCTACCTGCTCGCGCCATGGCTGGGCATCGAACCCATCACCGGAATGGCCATCGGCGTGGTTCTGGGCGGCGCGCTGCAACTGGCCTGGCAGATTCCATCGCTCCGAAACGAGGGCTTCAGCTTTCACCCCAGCTTCGACTGGAGCCATCCCGGATTGCGCAAGATCATCAGCTTGATGGGACCGGCCATCCTGGGCAACGCCGCCGTGCAGATCAACGTGATGGTGAACACCAACTTCGCCTCGCGGATTCCCGGCAACGGACCGGTGAGCTGGCTGGGGTACGCCTTCCGCTTCATGCAACTGCCGCTCGGGCTGTTCGGCGTGGCTATCGCATCGGCCACTCTGCCGTCCATTTCGCGCAGCGCCGGCGCGGGCAACTTCGAGGAATTCCGCCGCACTCTCTCCAAGTCGCTCGGCATGGTTTTTCTGCTGACCGTGCCTTCCTCGATCGGGCTGATCGTTTTGGGACAGTCCATGATCGGCGCTATCTACCAGGGCGGCAAGTTTCACGCATTCGACACCCAGCAGACCGCGCTGGCGCTGTCTTGTTACGCCGTGGGGCTGGCCGGATACTCGGCGCTGAAGGTTCTGAATCCAGCGTTCTACGCGTTGCACGACGCGCGCACGCCCATGATCGTGAGCTTGATCTCGATCGGCGTGAATTACGCCACCGCCACCGTGCTGCTTCGAAGCACCAGCCTGGGGCACGCGGGACTGGCGCTCACCACTTCAGCCGTCGCCATCTTCGGCGCCGTGGTGCTGTTCGCGATTCTCAGGACCCGCATCGGCGGAATCTACGGACGCGACCTGGCCACCAGCATCGTAAAGATAACAGCGGCATCGGCGGTGATGGGCGGCGCGGTTTGGTTGTTGAGCCACGGAATCCAGCATTGGTTGGGTGCCGGCCGTCTCGGGCGGCTAACGGATCTGGCGCTCTCGATTCCCTTCGGACTGGTAGTCTTCTATGGCGCCTGCCGCCTGCTGCGCATCCCCGAACTGGAGCTGGCGTCGCGATCTTTGGCCGGTCCGATTCTATCTCGGCTGCAACGACTTACGCGCTAATCCTTCATCCGCCACTTCCAATTGAAATACCCGATCATCGTCTTGGCGTCGACGATCCTTCCGGAGCGGATGCCCTGCTCGATTTCCCTCCCGGTGAACCAGCGCGTCTGGATGCGCTCGTCTTCCATGGGCGCGGCTTGGCCGGCGGCGAGATCGGTGGCAGCAAAGATGGTCATCCGCTCGGCGACATAGCCGGGACTAGGATAAAACATCACCAGCTTCTTCCACTTCCTGGCGCGATAGCCGGTCTCTTCGGCCAGCTCTCGCTTGGCGGCCTGCAGCGGATTCTCTCCCGGGTCCAGCCGGCCGGCGGGAAGCTCCCACAGGTATTTGCGCGCGGGCAGGCGATACTGGCGCACCAGCAGGATTCGCTTGCGGTCGTCGACGGCCAGCATGACCGCCGAACCCGAGTGATGCACGATGGCCCGCCGGATTTCGAATCCGCCGGGTTCCACCGCGTGCTCTTCGGACACGGAAAACAGACTGTTCTGGTATTTTTCGACAGAGGAAATGACCTTCATGATTTTCGGATTGCCTTTTCGAATCGAGCCAGCGGCAGCGCATTCAGCACGTCGCCGGCTTCCAGCCAGCCACGCCGCGCGGTGATGACTCCGTACTGCATGTTGACGGCGAGATGCTTGGGATGGTGCGAATCGGTCGAGATGGCGAACTTCGCGCCCAGGCCTTTCGCGGTTCGCACCTGCGCGCTGGCCAGATCCAGCCGCTCCGGGCTGCCGTTGATTTCCAGATAGACGTCGCGGCGGGCGGCTTCCCCGGCCACGCGCTCGAAGTCGAACGGGTACGCCTCGCGATTCAGCAGAATGCGGCCGGTGGGATGCCCCAGAACACGGACGTTGGGCGATTCGAGCGCGCGCAGCAAGCGGTCCGTCATCTCGGCGGCTTCCAGATTCATGTGGCTGTGGACGCTCGCCACCACGATGTCCAGCTCCGCCAGCGCGTCTTCGGCCAGGTCCATGGCGCCGTCGCGCCGGATGTCGCATTCCAGGCCGGAGAAAATGCGGATGCCCAGGCCATCGCGATTCAGTTTCCGCACGTGCTTGGCGAACTCGACCGCGCGCTTCTCGTCCAGGCCGTTGGCCATCGCCAGCGCCTTGGAGTGATCGGTGATGGCGATGTATTGATAGCCCAAGGCGCGCGCCGCCTCGGCCATTTCTTCTAGCGTCGCCCGGCCATCGGTTTCGAGCGTATGCATGTGCAGGTCGCCGCGGATGTCGGCCAGCTCGATCAGCTTGGGCAGGCGGCCCTCGAGTGCGGCCTCGATTTCGCCGCAATTCTCGCGCAGCTCCGGCGGAATCCACTCCAGGCCGAGCGCCCGGTAGACGTCCTCTTCGGTCTCGCCCGCCACGCGCTGCTCGTTCTCCACACGGAACAGCCCGTATTCATTCAACGTCAGGCCGAGCTTCTGGGCCCGGCTGCGCAGCACGATGTTGTGCTCCTTGCTTCCGGTGAAATATTGCATGGCCGCGCCGTAGCTTTCATCCGCTAGCGCCCGCAGATCCACCTGCAAACCTTCCAGCCCGAACTGGATGCTGGCCTTGTTGACTCCCTTGCCGAGTATGTTGTGAGCCTTGGGATGCTTGAGGAATCGTTCCAAAGCTTCCGGGGCGCCCGGACCAGTGGCCAGCAGATCCAGATCGCCGATGGTTTCCTTGCCGCGCCGCAAGCTGCCGGCCGCCGCGATTTTCTCCAGGCCTCCGCCTTCGGCCAGGTAGGGGATCAGCTCGTCGGCCACTCGTTTGCCGAAGCTCAGCAGGAACCGGCCGGTCCTCTGCCGGTACTGCGCGATGGACTTGAGCACCTTCTCTTCGAGTTTCGCGCCCATGCGCGGCAGCTCGCGCAGTTTCTGCTCCTTGCACAATCGCTCCAGCTCATCGATGGTGGCCACCTTGTGGTGCTGGTACACCAGCGCGATGCCCTTGGGCCCCAGCCCCTGGATCTTCAGCAGGTCGAGCAGAGTCGGCGGGTACTGCGCGAGCAGCGTGTCACGCTTTTCGAAGCTCCCGCGCTTCGAGATTTCTTCCAGCGCCGTCGCGATGCCCTTGCCGACGCCGGGAACCTCCGTGATCTTCCGCTCCGGATTCGACAGGATGTCTTCCACGCGTTCCGGAAAACCTTCGATCACCGAGGCGGCATTGCGATAGCTGCGGATGCGGAATCCGTCCTCGGCGGCGATCTCCATCAGGTCCGCGGTCTCGGCCAGCAGCCGCGCGATTTCACGATTTTCCATGCGTACCGCTTGAGATTGTAGCGGGCTGATAGGGCTCCACGTGAACCAGGACGTCCGCCACCCAGTCCAGCGTCTCCTTCACTTTGATGCGGACCTGCGTGGCGATCTCGTGCGATTCGTAGACGCTCAGCTCGGGATCCACCTCCAGGTGCAGGTCGACGTGCCACTGCAGGCCGGTCTTGCGCGCATAGCATTTCTCGATGCCGCGGGCGCCCGGAACGCTCAGGGCCACGTTGCGAATGCGATCCATGGATTGCGCATCCGGCATGGTGTCCATCAACTGCAGCGTCGTGTCGCGCACCACTCGCACGCCCAGGAAGATGACGATCAGCCCCACCAGGGATCCGCCAATATGATCGGCGGCGGCAAACCTGACGGGATTGAGCAACGTCAGGCCGAGTCCGACGAAGGCGGTCGCACCCGAGAGAATATCCACTGTATCGTTCCACGCGTCGGCTTCGAGCGCGGAACTGCGGAGTTTTCGGGAATAGCGCCGCTTGGTAAAACTCAGCACGCTCTTGATGACGATCGAAGCAGCCACGGGCCAGAGGGCGTAGGCGGCCGGCACGGGTTGCGGCTCCCAGGCGTGCTCCAGCGATCGCGCTGAAATGAGCGATCCGGAAATGACCAGCATCAGCCCCACCACCAGAGCGCTCAGCGTCTCCACTCTGCCGTGCCCGTAGGGATGCTGCTCGTCGGGCGGCTTGGCGGCGATCACCAATCCCACGAACACCAGGCCCGACGCGAGCACATCGGCGCCCGACTCCACGCCATCGGAAACCACGGCGCTCGAATTCCCCACAATGCCAGTGGCGATCTTGGCGATCGCCAAGCCGCCGTTTACCAACATGCTGGTGACAGCAACCCGGCGGCTCACCTGCTCCAGGCTCACCTGCGCCTCTTCTTAGCGCTCACCATTTCATAACTGCCGCGCACCAGTTGATCGATTTCCTTCCAGTTCAGTTTGGTGTTGGCGCGCAGCGACACCCAGCCGTGCTGGCCCACGTAAGGCGTGCGATAAAAACGGGCGTCCTCCAGGAACACCGGCTGCATCTTCTTGCCCACCTTGACGCAGATCGAGAGCACTCCTTGATAGGAATCCAGCACCGAAAAGGTCTTGGTGCCCACCTGAAAGGTAGGATGCCCGAAAGTGGTGGTTTCGCTAGTTTTTGGCAGCGCCAGGCAGATTTCGCGAAGCTTGGCCAGGATTTTCTTCTCGTCCATCTTGAATCACTTACCAGCGTACCCAATCCCCGGGGGCGAATCGGCGACCCCCTGGGCTGGCGGCAAACCCTGGCGTCTAAAGTACTAAGGTGTTTCAGTCGAAACCCTAGGTATGCCCCGAGGGTCCGCAGTGCGCGCGGTCGGCGTGACCGTTGGCTTTGGTATCCTCGGCCTGGTTGTTAACCTTGCGCACTTTGCGATTTTTTCGGACGCTACGCTGCTGCTGGGCGGCGTGTTCTATTTGACCATCGCGCTGCTCTATGGTCCGGTGTATGGAGCCGTCGCCGCCTTGATCGCCGTGATGCCGGACACGCTGCCTGGGCGCCATCCGGAAACGGCCCTGGTTCTCCTGCTGGAGGCTCCCGTGGTGGGCTGGCTCGCCAAGCGGCGGCTGCTCCCTATTTTGGCCGACCTCATTTATTGGGCGGCCGTCGGAACGCCGCTCGCGATTCTGCTCTACATCGGCATGCTGAACTACCCGTCGCCCAGCGGCTGGGTGATGGTGATCAAGCACCCGGTGAACGGCCTGTTGAACCTGATGCTGGCTGAAGTGCTCATCAGCCTTCCGGGGCTGCAGAAGCTTCTCGGTTCCACCGGCGACGCCGCCGAGCGCAGGCCGCTGCGCGCTTTCCTGACGCACGGCTTTCTGCTGGTGGCCACCGTGCCGCTGCTGTTGCTGAACATCGTCAATGGCGAGATCTACGCCGCGCGCCAGCAGACCGACGCCAGCCAGCGTCTGGAGGAAGCCGCCACCGCCATCCGCCAGAACCTGGAGGAGTACGTTACGCGCCATCAGCTCGCCTTGCTGCTGCTTTCGCGCGCCATCAGCAACGAGGAGCGCTTCGACACCGGCACACTGGACCGCTGGCTGGAACAGGGCCACATGATTTATCCCGGATTCCAGACCCTCACGGTGGCCGACGATCAAGGCGTGCCGATCGGCGTGAGTCCGCAGCGTTTCGCGGATGGTAACCCGGTGCTGACGCCCAGGGAATTGCTGGCGGGCGATCAAGGCACCATGCGCGACCGCGAATATTTCGCTCGCACCATGGCCACGCGGCAATCCACTATCTCGGAGGTCTACATCGGCCGGGTCGCGTTGCAGCCCACCGTCTCGATCACGGCGCCGATATTCACGCGAACCGGACGGATGCTCGGCATCCTGGTGGGATCGCTGCGGCTCGCGCGCTTTGAAGACTTCGGCCGGAACTATCGCAACCTGAAAGGCGCGGACATCCTGGTGCTGGACCAGCATAATCGCGTGATCTACTCCAACCATGGCGCGGAGCATCCGGCGCTGGCATCCATGGACAACGCTCCGCTGCTCAAAGCCTCCCTCCAGGCGGGTGATGGCAGCCACTTCGTGCTGGACGAGGCCGATGCGAAACAGCGCCGGAGCCGGTACCTGGCCAGCGGCGCGGTTTGCTCGCTGACCAACTGGCGGGTCCTGATCGAGCAGCCGCTCTCGGAAATTCACCGCTCCACCGAGCGCTATTACGGGATGACGGTGACGTGGCTGCTGGGCGCCATCGCTTTGTCGCTGCTGTTTGCCTCCGTGATCGGCGCCAGCACCACCGCTCCACTGGAATTGCTGGTGAAGCGCGTCCGCAAATTCACCATGCAAGGCGATTCGTCCGAGAAGCTGCAACTGCCCGCCCAGGCGCCCGCCGAAGTCGCCCAGTTGGTGGACGATTTCGACCACATGTCGGTGCGCCTGAACGAGTCGTACCGGCAATTGCGCGAGGCGCTGTCCGACAAAGAGCGCCTCAACGCGGAACTCGAGGCGCTGCTGGCCGATCTGGACCTGAAGGTTCGAGAACGCACCGCCGAATTGGCCGAGGCGAAAGGCCGCGCTGAAGAGGCCAGCCGCGCCAAGAGCGAGTTCCTGGCCAACATGAGCCACGAAATCCGCACGCCCATGAACGGCGTGCTCGGCATGATGGGGCTGGTGCTGGGCACCACCGAGCTCCCCGAGGAGCAGCGCGAGTACCTCAACCTCGCCAAAGCTTCGGCGGATTCCCTGCTCACGCTGCTCAACGATATTCTGGATTTCTCCCGGATCGAAGCCGGCCGGCTGTCGCTCGAGTCCATTCCGTTCTCGCTGCGCCGCTGCGTTTCCGAAGCCGTCACCGCGCTGGATTTCATGGCGCGGCAAAAGGGACTGGCCATCACCACCGCCATCCGGCCGGAGATTCCGGATCGCTGGCTGGGCGATCCCAATCGCCTGCGCCAGATCCTGCTCAACCTGATCAACAACGCCGTGAAGTTCACCGCCGCCGGTTCTGTTCATGTCGAAGCCGGTGTTGGGGAACGCGATGCGGGCTCAAGCGTGATCTGGTTCAGTGTGACCGACACCGGTATCGGACTTTCGGCTTCCCAACAGAGGCTGATCTTCGAGCCGTTCCGCCAGGCCGACGGGTCCACCAGCCGCAAGTACGGTGGCACCGGGTTGGGCTTGGCCATCTGCTCCAGCCTGGTAAAGATGATGGGCGGCGCGATCTCGGTCACCAGCGTTCCTGGGCAAGGCAGCACGTTCTCATTCACCATTCGCTCCACTGAGTGCCTGCATGCCGGGGACGCCGTTCCCGCGGAAGGCATCCGCAAGGTTTCAGGAAAGCCGCGCGGCGTCGCCACACTTCGCATTCTGGTAGCCGAAGACAATCCGGTGAATCAATTGCTCGTGGTTCGACTTTTGGAGGCGCAGGGACATCAGATCACCGTGGCAGGCGATGGACACGCCGCATTGAAGGCCATCGCGGAACAGAGCTTCGACCTGGTTCTCATGGACGTCCAGATGCCTGGCATGGATGGATTGGAAGCCACTCGATTGTTGCGCGAGCGCGAAAAAGGCTCTGCCAGGAACGTTCCGGTCATCGCCATGACCGCGCATGCCATGCAAGGCGATCGCGAGAAATGCCTGGCCGCGGGGATGCACGGCTATGTCACCAAACCCATCCGGCCGGAAGAACTGTTCAACGTCATTGAACAGGTGATGCACGCTCACGCCTGACGTTTCGCCGGTGCTACGCTAACGGGCTAGGGAGCTCCGTTCAGTAGGATGCGCGCCAAGATCTCCATCGAAAGTCTGCTGCAAGATCTGCGCTGCGACACGACTAGGGACTGCTGCGACCGCGCGCTCCGCAATATAATTGTTCGTGGCCCCGCGATTTTTGGTTCGATCGCGCTCGAACGCATTGCTGCTCGAGCGCGCGGGCGCATTTCTTCGGGATCACGCAGGGAACTCCGAGATCCTCGCTCTCGGCCCGACGCGCGCCGCGGCTAACGAGCTGGCGTTGGCAACGTTCGAACAGGGCTGCCAGGGCGTTCACGCGCTCACTCTCACGCAGCTCGCCGCCAATCTTGCCGCGCAGCCGATGGGCCGCCGATCGCTCGCTCCCATCAGCCGCCTGGGTATCGAGGCGCTGGCGGCCCGCGTCGTCCATGCGGCTCAGCGCGCCAACAAGCTCAGCTACTTTTCGCCGGTGGCGCTCACTCCCGGCTTCCCCCGCGCCGTTGCCAAAACCATCACGGAGCTGCGGCTCAACAATCTCGGCGCTCAGGAACTCCACACTGCTGGAGCGCCCGGAGCGGACCTCGCGCATCTGCTCGCGCTGTACGAGCAGGAACTCGAACAACGATCCCTCGCCGACCTGCCGATGCTCCTTCAACTCGCCACGAAAGAAGCCGGAGAAGGCGTACACCGTTTCCTCAACCTGCCGTTGGTCCTGCTCGATCTCGCCGTCGACTCGCTCCGTCACCAGGCGCTCTTGACCGCTGTAACCGCTCAGTCTCCGGCCGTCTTTGGGGCTGCGCTTGCAGGCGAGAATCCCGCCGTTGCCGCGCTCGAATTCATGCTCGGAACCCCGCTTGAGGATCTCGATCCGAAGCCGGCCGCTACTCTCGACCGCGTGCGTACGTGGCTTTTTTCTCCGGAGCAGCCGCCAGCGTCGGCGCCCGATCCCGATCTGCTGTTTTCAGCGCCCGGCGAAAGTCTCGAATGCGTAGAGATCGCTCGCCGCATCCGCGCGGCGGGCCAGCAAGGCACGCCTTTCGATCGCATCGCGATCCTGCTGCGCAACGTCGATCAGTACCAGCCGCTGGTCGAGGAGGCTTTGCGCCGCGCTTCCATTCCCGGCTACTTCAGCCGCGGAGCCGTGCGTCCGGAACCTTCCGGCCGTGCGTTCCTGGCACTGCTGGCCTGTGCCGCCGAAGGTTGCTCGGCCTCGCGCTTCGCCGAATACTTGTCGCTGGGCCAGGTGCCGCCGTTGGATGAAAACGGCGCGCCGCAAAAGAGCGCGCCGCTTTGGGTTCCGCCCGACGACGATGTGCTCGCCAACTTCCCTGCTCCGCCGCCAGGCGCCCCGATCGCGGCGACAACTTCGGAGGAGCCGGAGAGCGCCACGGAGCCTCCTGCGATCTCCGCGCCGATCGGCTGGGAAAAGCTGCTGGTGGACGCCGCCGTGATCGGGGGCCACGACCGTTGGGCGCGCCGTCTGCGCGGCCTGCGCGCCGAACTCCAGGCCCAGCTCCGCGATCTGGATAAAGAGGACCAGTCCCATCGCCCGCACATCGAGCGCCGCATCGACCAGCTCACGCGCCTGGAACATTTCGCGCTGCCCTTGATTGATGCCTTGGACTCGCTGCCGCAATCGGCCAACTGGGGCGAGTGGCTGGACGCTCTCGATGAACTGGCGCGCCTGGCCCTCCGCCGTCCCGAACCGGTCCTCGCGGTCCTGAGCGAAATGCAGCCCATGAGCGAAGTTGGCCCCGCTTCGCTCGACGAAGTCTACGACGTGCTTTCAGAAAGACTCGGGTCGTTACGCAACGAGCCGCCCCGACGCCGCTACGGCCACGTCTTCGTGGGATCGATCGAGGAAGCGCGCGGCCGCTGCTTCGATATGGTCCTGGTGCCGGGCCTCGCCGAGGGCCTTTTTCCGCGCCGGGCTCTCGAAGACCCGCTGCTGATCGACGAGCACCGCTCGAAATTGGGAGCGGCGCTCGATACCCAGAGCCAACGCGTCGCGCGCGAGCGCATGCTGCTGCGTTCCGCCGCGGCGGCCGCCGTCACCCGCCTGGTCGTTTCCTATCCGCGCATGGACGTGACCCAGGCGCGTCCGCGCGTGCCGTCTTTCTACGCCCTCGAAGTCGTGCGCGCCGCAGAGGGACGCCTTCCGTCGCTGCGCGAATTTGAAAAGCGCGCCGCCCGCAGCGCTCCGTCGCGCCTGGATTGGCCCGCGCCTGCCGATCCCGAGATCGCCATCGACGATGCCGAGTACGACCTGGCTTCGCTCCAGGCCGCGCTCAAGCTTCCCCGTGCGCAAGCCAAAGGCAGCGCGCGGTACCTGATGGAAACCAACGATAACCTTTCACGCTCGCTCCGCACCCGCGGCCGGCGTTGGCGTAATCGCTGGACCCCGGCCGACGGCGTGGTCGATCCGGATGCCGCCACGCTAGCCGTTCTCGCGCAGCATAGCTTCGCTCGCCGTAGCTATTCGCCTTCCGCGTTGCAGCAGTTCTCCTCCTGCCCCTATCGCTTCCTGCTGCACGCCGTCTTTCAACTGCGCCCTCGCGAAGCTTCCGTACCGCTGGAGCAAATGGACCCGCTCACCCGCGGCGCGCTATTCCACGCGGTTCAGTTCGAGCTATTTCGCGAGCTCAGTAAGGCCCGGCGGCTTCCGGTCACACCCGACCATCTGGCGAAGGCGCTGGATCTCGCCGACCAGGTGCTCGACCGCGTCGCCGCCAGGTTCGAAGACGATCTCGCGCCCGCCATTCCGCGCGTCTGGAAAAGCGAAGTAGAGGATCTGCGCACCGACCTGCGCGGCTGGCTTCTGCAAGTCGCGGCGACCCAGTCTGAATGGCTGCCGGTGCATTTCGAATTTGCCTTCGGCCTGGCGCCGGACGAGCATCGCGACCCAGCCAGCACCGCTGACGAAGCCGTTATCCTGAACGGCATTCGTCTGCGCGGTTCCATCGACCTGGTGGAAAAGCACGTTGCCCGCGGCGAGCTGCGCGTCATCGATCACAAGACCGGCAAGGCCCCTCAAAACAGACCCCAGTACGTGGGAGGCGGCGCCATCCTGCAGCCCTTGCTGTATGCCTTGGCCGCCGAGCAGTTGCTGCATCAGCCGGTCGAGTCCGGCAATCTTTTTTTCTGTACGCAACGCGGCGATTTCTCGCAGGTCGGCATTCCGCTTACGCAGGAATCGCGTGACCGGCTGGAGCGCGTGCTCAAAACCATTGGTCGCTTCGTGGAAGAAGGTTTTCTGCCTGCCGCGCCCCAAGCCGGAGTTTGCGGCTACTGCGACTACCGCCCGGTGTGCGGTCCATATGAAGAACAGCGCTCCAGGCGAAAACAGCCCGAACGCCTGGAACCGCTCATCGACATCCGTAACTTGCCATGACGCCGTCGGTCGAAACTCGCCTGGACGACAAAGCCGCGCGCCAGCGGATACGCACTTCGCTTTCTGAAAGCCTGCTGGTGGAGGCGTCGGCCGGCACCGGCAAGACGACGGAACTGATCGCGCGCATCGTCGCGGTTCTCGCGAGCGGCGCCACCACCATCGATCACATCGTCGCGGTCACCTTCACCAACAAAGCCGCCGGCGAGCTGAAGCTGCGCCTGCGCCAGGAACTGGATCTCGCGCGCGACCGCGCCCGGACGCCGGACGAACGCGTCGCGGTCGAGAGTGCGCTCGAACATCTGGAAGAAGCCTGCATCGGAACCATTCATTCGTTTTGCGCGCAGATCCTGCGCGAGCGGCCGGTGGAGGCGGTGGTCGATCCCGCGTTCGAGGAACTCTCCGAGCAGCAAGCCTCGCGCATTTACGAACGCGCCTTCCGCGCCTGGTTCCAGGAGAAGCTGGGCCAAGGATCGCCGGGACTGCGGCGCGCGCTCCTGCGCCTGGCCTGGCGCGACTCGTGGGAAAACAGCCCGCCCATCCAGCAACTCCAATACGCCGGCTGGAAGCTGATCGAATGGCGCGACCACCCCGCTCCCTGGCGGCATGTCATCTTCGACCGGAAAGGCAAGGTCGACGCGCTGCTCGAACAAGTGCATCTAATCGCGGAGGCGGCCTCGCGCTGCCGGCGGCCGGGAGACAACCTGGTGCGTTCTTTACGCCCGGCGCAGGCGCTGGTTACTTGGATACAACGGGCCGAAGCTGCCACCCGATCGCGCGACTACGACACGCTGGAAAGTCTGCTCATCAAGCTGCTGCGCGATCTGAAGAAGAACACGCAAAAGGGCTCCGGCTTCTTCGCCGACAACGTCCCGCGCGAGCAGGTTCTGCAAGCCCGCGACAAGCTGCTTTCGAACCTCGACGAATTCCAAATCGCGGCCGATGCGGATCTGGCCCCCACGCTGCGCTCAGAGATGTGGGACCTGGTTCTCCGCTACGACGCCCTCAAGCGCCGCGCGGGAAAGCTCGATTTCGTCGACCTCCTGCTTCTGGCTCGCGACCTGGTCCGCGACAACGCATCTGTCCGGCGCTACCTGCAGGATCGCTTCACGCACATCTTCATCGACGAGTTTCAGGACACCGATCCGCTGCAGGCCGAACTTCTTCTGTTGCTCGCCGCCGACAACCCCGCCCAGTCCGACTGGTTGTCGGCGACACCCAAGCCTGGCAAGCTCTTCGCGGTGGGCGATCCGAAGCAGTCGATTTACAAATTCCGGCGCGCCGATGTGGTGCTGTATCGCGACATTCGGGACCGTCTCGCATCGTGCGGCGTGGGCGTGGTGCAGCTCACCACCAGCTTCCGCGCGCTGCGTCCCATCCAGGAGTGCGTGAACGCGGCCTTCAGTTCCGAAATGCAGGACGATGCGGCGGCCGGCCAAGCCGCCTACTCGCCGCTCGATGGCGACACACCGTCGATCGAAGATCAACCCAACGTCATTACGCTGCCCGTGCCGCGCCCCTACGGAAGCACGCGCGTGTCGAAGATGGCCATCAACGAGTGCCTGCCCGGAGCCATCGTCGCGTTCATCGAGTGGCTGGCCCGCGAGAGCGGCTGGAAGGTGCGCGACCCCGAAGATCCCGCGCAGCTTGTCCCGCTGTCCCACCGGCACATCTGCATCCTCTTCCGCAGGTTTACGAATCGCGGCGCCGATATCACGCGCGACTATGTCCGCAGCCTGGAAGCGCGCGAGATTCCGCATCTGCTGGTTGGCTCGAAATCTTTTCACGGCCGCGAGGAAGTAGAGACGCTGCGGGCGGCGCTCAACGCCATCGAATGGCCGGACGACGAACTGTCGGTCTTTGCGGCGTTGAAGGGATCGCTGTTCGCCATCCCGGACAACCTGATGCTGCGTTTTCGCCACGAGGTTGGCCGGCTGCATCCGTTCCAGCGGCTCACGGAAACTCTCGCGCCGGAATTCACGATGTTGTCCGATGCTCTAAGGCTGCTAGCGGATCTGCATCGCGGTCGCAATCACCGGCCGATCGCCGGCACGGTGAACGCGCTGCTGGAAGCGACGCGCGCGCACGCCGGGTTCGCTCTGCGGCCCGCCGGCCACCAGGTGCTCGCCAACGTTTATCGCGTCGCCGATCTGGCGCGCAACTTCGAATTGTCCGGCGGAATCTCGTTTCGCGGTTTCGTCGAAGAGCTGGAGGCGCAGGCCGAAAAGGCGGAGTCCGCCGAAGCGCCGGTGCTCGAAGAGGGCGCCGAGGGCGTGCGGCTCATGACGGTCCATTCCGCGAAGGGTCTGGAATTTCCGGTCGTGATTCTGGCCGACATCACCGCCAACATCGCGGCCGGCGATCCGGACCGCTACGTGGACGGGCAGCAGCGCCTCTGCGCCACGCGCCTGCTGCGCTGCGCGCCCTGGGAATTGCGCGACAACGAAGCGCAGGAACGCTTGCGCGAACGGGCCGAAGGAGTCCGAGTGGCCTACGTCGCCGCAACGCGCGCTCGCGATCTGCTGGTGGTTCCCGCGGTCGGCGACGAAGAACTGGACGGCTGGGTCGGCCCGCTCAACAAGGCCATCTATCCGGCGCCCGACCGCTATCGCAACTCTACGCGCGCCCCCGGCTGTCCGAAATTCGGCGAAGCGTCGGTAGTCGACCGGCCCTTCTTCTCAGCCGACGAACCATCCGTCCGGCCCGGCCTGCATTCTCCTCAGCAGGGGCCGCATAGCGTCGTTTGGTGGGACCCTCGCGCTTTGAAGCTGGCGGCGCCGGCCAATTTCGGACTCCGGCAGGAGGAGGTCCTGACCGCCGACTCCGCCTCGCCCGAATCTCCGAGCCTGGCAGCGTATCGGAACTGGCAGGCGAACCGCGATCGAGTCACTGTCGCCGCCGCAGTCCAGCAGTTCGAGATCTTCACCGCGACCGAAGCCACCGCCGCACCCGAAGATTTCGAAATCGCAGTGACGCACGAATCGGTCGACAAACCGGCCAATCGCCCGATGGGTCCCCGCTTCGGAACCCTGGTCCACACCATCCTGCGCGACGCGCCGCTGGACGCCGATCGAGTCGCCCTCCAGGCGCTGGCTGAAGTCCATGGAAGGCTGCTGGGAGCGACGCCCGAAGAGATCGATCACGCCAGCGCGGCCGCGTTGGGCGCGCTCGCTCACCCGCTGATCGAACGTGCGCGCAAATCCGATCGCGTGCGCCGCGAGTTTCCAGTCCTGCTAAGACTCGAAGGCGCGAGAGTCCTGGAAGGCGTGATCGACCTGCTCTTCGAATCCGGCGGCCGGTGGCACATCGTCGACTTCAAGACCGACGCGGAGCTCGCGCCGAATCGCGTCCGTTACGAACGCCAGCTTCGATGGTACGCGCTAGCCGTCTCGCGCCTGAACAAGGCTGCGGTAGAAGCTCACCTGCTCAGCGTCTGAAGCGCTATCCTGGGCTTCAGGAGGTCACGCATGATCACGGCCTCGCAGCTTCGCGGCGGCATGGTGGTCCGGCACGAAGGCCAAACCTACAAAGTTCTGATCGCCGACTATCATCCCGGCCAGGGAAAGATGGGCGGCGCCACTCACACGCGACTAAAGAACCTGGGAACCGGGACTGTCTGGGAACACAGCTTCCGCTCGGAGCTGAAGCTGGAGGATCTTCCAGTCGAGCGACAGTCGATGGAATTTCTTTACGCCGACGCCGACGGCTGCTACTTCATGCATCCGGAAACTTTCGAGCAGGTTACCATTCCGGCATCCACTATCGGCGAACACGCGCGCTTGCTCAAGGAAGGCATGCAGGTGCCCGTGGAGCTGGTGGACGGCGCTCCCATCAGCGTCCTGTTTCCTGAATTCCTGGAAGTGCGCATCGCCGACACCACACCGCCGGTCCACCAGCAGCAGGACAGTACCTGGAAGACGGCGCGGCTGGAAAACGGCGTCGAGGTCATGGTGCCGCAGTTCATCAAGACTGGCGACGCGATCCGGTTGGACATGCACGCCTTGAAGTACATGGACCGCGCCAAGGGCGTCGCGAAGTAATGCTATTGTTTATGGCCATGCGACTCATTGTTGCCGCGTTCCCGGACAGCGCCGCGATTCCATCGCTCAATACTTGCGAGGGCGCCGATCTTTCACCCGCGATTGAATGGTCGGGTGCGCCGGCTGGTACGAAAAGCTTCGCGCTGATCGTGGACGATCCCGACGCCCCCGGCGGCGTCTGGAACCACTGGCTGCTGTTTAACATTCCTGCGACGGTCCACTCCATCGCGCAGGGCTTCAAGCCCGGCCAGGTCGGCGAAAGCGGCGCCAACGATTTCGGAAAGCCCGGCTACAACGGCCCTTGCCCGCCCAAGGGTCACGGTCAGCATCGTTACTACTTCAAGCTGCTCGCGCTGGACGTCCCGAAGCTGGAGCTGAAAAAAGGCGCCAATCGCGCGGCGCTCGACCGCGCGCTGGATGGCCACGTCCTGGGCCAAGCGAAATACATGGGCCGCTATGAGCGGAGGTAGAAGCATCCTCACGCGCCGTCACCTGCTCGCGCTCGCACCTGCGTTGCTGTCGAGAGGACGTCTGCTCGGACAGCGTTCCGCCAACACCGCAGCGCCCGTACCACCGCTCGAGGAAACTGGTTTCCGGGCCATCTTCGACGGCAAGTCGCTAAGCGGCTGGGACGCCGATCCGGACTTCTGGCGTGTCGCGAGCGGCGCGATCATCGGAGAAACCAAAGCCGCTCACCAGCCCAAACAGAACACGTTCTGCATCTGGCGCGGAGCCAGGCCGGCCGACTTCGAATTGAAAGCACAATATCGCATCACCGGAGGCAACAGCGGCTTCCAATACCGCAGCATCGAACGAGTCGACGTCGCTAAGTGGGTCATGCAGGGCTACCAGGCGGACATTGACGCCCAGCAGCAGTTCACCGGGCAGCTCTACGAAGAGCGCGACCGGGGATTTCTCGCGCCACGCGGAACGTTCAGCTACGCAGGCGATGGCCAGAAACCAGGCGCCCTCGGCTCCATCACAGATTCCGATCAGTTGAAGGCCTTCATCAGGAATGACGATTGGAACGACATCCACATCATCGCGCGCGGCAATTCGCTCGCGCACTTACTGAACGGCCACGTCATGTGTATGTTCGTGGACGACGATACCGCCCATCGCAAGCTGGACGGACTGATCGGCATTCAACTCCACGTCACCACCACAGGCATGAAAATCGAGGCCCGTAACATTCGCCTCAAGACGTTCTGAGAGCTACTGCTTCAATCCAAAAGCGTAGATCGTCGAATCGTAAGTAGTGACGAAAAGTCTTCCAGCGGAAATGGCGATGCCGCTGAAATGCGTCCAGCCGGACATAGTGTTGCCGCTCGAGAACAGCTCCTTGCCGGTAGCCGAGTCAAACGCGTAGAGCACCGCATTACCGGTATGCTGCGCGGCCCTTTCCTTGGAGTTGAACAACCCGCCATCCGGTTTCCACTGCCGCGTGAATTCGCCCGTGGACACCGCGTATACCACGCCATTGGCAATGATCGGCGGATCGGGCACGTTCATGTCGCGGGAAATCCAGGCCGGCGTGAGCGTGGGCTGGCCGTCTTTCTCTTCCACCTTGAACGCCATGATGCTTCCGTTCGGCGCGGCGCCGTTGGTGTGAGCGAACGCCGGCGCTTTTTCAGATGGCGCCCCGAGCGCTGGCGCATAGAGCCACCGTTCACCGGATTCATCCTGCCAGGTGGCAAACGATCCCCAGAAGCCGCGCCCCGCGAAGTCCGCCTCTGCGTTTACCCACAAAGGGCTGCGGTACAACGGCGTCTTGTGGTCGCCTCCTCCAATCGCTTTCGCATCCAAGAGCGCAATCACGCCTTCCTTCCCCGCCGACGCGAGCAGCTCCCATTGCTTGAATCGGAAATACACGGCGCTCATGCTGCCGCTGTCGAGGTCTTTGCGCGTCAAGTAGGTGTGATTGGACGGCGTGTAGTAATCCGCAAGCTTCAAATCGGGACCCGACAGTTGGACAACCGTGTCCGGTAGCTTGCCCGCGCTTTCGTCATATTGACCGTCGCCCGTCTGCGCATAGACCACGCCGGATGGACTGATCACGGCTCCCGCGCGTCCCCAGATCCCTGCGCCGCTCGGGCTCGCCTGGAAGAAGCTGACCTTTCGCTCGGGATTGGACAGGTCCATCGCATACACGCCCGATTTCGCTCCGTTGCAGCCCTGCGAGGTGGTCGTATACAAAACGTTGCGATACAACCCCAGGCTCCAGTTTTTCGAGAACGGCGGAACGAATTGCGTCGGTGGAATCTTGTCTTCCCCGTTGTGGATGTCGAGCACGTGCAGCTTCCCATCGCTCGAAATGGTATAGACCCTCTGCTCGAGGCCGTTCTTACCGATCAGCGGCGTGGCGTTCAGCGCGTTGGGACAGAGCCAAAACGGCGATTGAGTTGGTTTTCCCTCGGCGGTGAAGGTTTTCTTCCAGAGAATCTCGCCGCTCGATGCATCCATCGCGAACAGATTGTCCGACGCGCCGCCGACCACCACAATTTCCTTCATGCCGCGCGGTGTGACCACCCACTCGGCCGCCACCGGCGCCGTCAGAGAAGTGAGTTCCCGCGCTTCGTTATCGAGCTTGGCCTTCCAGAGCAGGGCCAGATCCTTGGCGTTCTTGCGATCGATGTCCTTCTCTTGCTGGGCCCAGCCCGTCCGTTGCGGGTCGCCGCCGAAGGTCAACCAGTCCGACGCGTTCACCGGTGCGAACACGCCGAGAACGAACGGCAGGAGCCACCTTCGCGAAAGCATGCCTTCCATTGTAGAGGAGCCTGCTCTCTATTTCATAAGCGGCTTCAGATACCGCAGCACCGTCTGGGCGACGATCGCATTCCCCTGCGCCGTTGGATGCAGGCCGTCGCGCTGCATCAGCTCGCGCCTGGTCGCAACACCCTCCAGCAAGAACGGAATCCGCGTCAGCTTATTCTTGGCCGCCAAGTCCTGATAGATTTTCTCGAACGACCGGATGTACTCCGGCCCATAGTTCGGCGGAAGCGTCATGCCGGCCAGCACCACCGCCGCCCCCGACTTCCGCAGCGTGGTGACCATCTGCTCCAGGTTGGCGCGCGTGGTTTCAATCGGCAATCCGCGCAGGCCGTCGTTGCCGCCAAACTCGACGATGACGATCCGCGGCTTGTTGCTGATGACTTCGCTCAGGCGGTTGACGCCGTCGGTAGTCGTGTCGCCGCTCACGCCGGCGTTCACCACCCGCCACTTCAGGCCGGCCGCGTCCAGGTCCTTTTGCAGGTAGTCCGGAAAGCTGTTGCCGGGCTCGGCACCGAAGCCGGCGGTGAGGCTGTCGCCGAACGCCACAATCACCGGCCGATCGTCGGCCACCGCTGCCGCGGGTTTCGCTTCCTCCCGGGCCGCGGGTTGAACCGCAGCCGGCTCGTTCTTCGCGCCGCCACAGCCCAATTCGAGCAACGCCAGGCATCCAACTAAAAAGAAAATCCTCACCCAATGCCATAATAGAAAATTGGAGCAGCACCCCAACACAACGCCCGCCATCCGGGTGTCGGCTCTCACCAAGAGCATTCAGACCGCGACGCACAAGGTCGACATTCTGCGCGGGATCGATTTCGAGATCCAGCACGGCGAGTTCGTCGCCATCATGGGACCTTCAGGCAGCGGCAAGAGCACGCTGCTCGGCTTGCTGGCCGGCCTGGACAGCCCTAGTTCTGGCCACATTTTGCTCGACGGCGAGGATATCACCGGCCTCGACGAAGACCACATGGCCATGCTGCGCGGACGCAAGGTGGGCTTCGTTTTCCAGTCCTATCATCTGCTGCCCACTCTAACGGCCGAAGAAAACGTGCTGCTGCCGTTCGAGCTGACCGGCGGGTCGGGTCCCGACGGCCGCAAGCGCGCCCGCGAGCTTCTCGAGAGCGTGGGCCTGCTCGAACGCGCCGATCACTATCCCGTCCAGCTTTCCGGTGGCGAGCAGCAGCGCGTCGCGCTGGCCCGAGCGTTCATGGTTCGCCCGCCCATTCTGCTGGCCGACGAGCCGACCGGCAACCTGGACAGCCAGAACGGCCAGCATATCCTGGAGCTGCTGATTTCGCTCAACCAGCGCGAAGGAACCACGCTAGTGCTGGTCACGCACGACGCCGTGTTGTCCAACCGCGCCAGCCGACGCATCGTGTTGCGTGACGGCTTGATCGTGCAGGAAGACTGAGCCATGCGATTCTCCTGGTCCACGGCATTGAAAATCGCCTGGCGTGAGGCGCGCTCGTCCTCGTTCAAGTTCTTGTTTGTGGTTCTCGCCGTCGCCGTGGGCATCGGCTCGCTGACCGGCGTGCGCGGATTCAGCCGCGCCTTTCACCAGATGCTTTCCGATCAGGCCCGCACTCTGATGGCGGCCGACCTTTCCGTTCGCGTCTTCGATCTGCCCACGCCCAACCAGCAGACCGCTCTCGACGACCTGTCTCACCACGAAGTAGAGCGAACCTGGATCACCGAAACGTTGACCATGGCGTCGGCGGGCGAATCGAAACCTCCCATGCTGGTTTCCATCAAGGCGGTGGACCCCAAGCTGTATCCGTTCTACGGTGAAATCCGCCTGGCCCCACCTGCTCCCCTTCGAACCGCTCTTACGGCGGACACCATCGCGGTTTCTGATGACATCCTGCTGCGCCTCGGCGTCAAGATCGGCGACACGCTGCTGCTCGGCGGTCAACGCTTCCGCATCGTCGGCCAAGTCGCGTATGAACCCGATCGCATGCTGGGAAGCCTGAACGTCGGCCCGCGCATCATGATGACGCGCGACGGCCTGGACCGCACCGGACTGATGTTACCCGGCAGCCGCGCAGCCGAGCATTTCCTGTTCCGTCTGGATCCCGGCGCGCCCACCATCGAGCAGGTTCGCCAGCAATTGCGGAGCGCCTTCCCCGAGGCCCTGATTGCGGACTATCGCGAGTCCCACCCCATCATCACCGAAAGTTTGAATCGCGCCACGATGTTCCTCAGCCTGGTGAGTCTGATCACTCTGATCGTCGGCGCCATCGGCGTCGCCACCGCCATCCATGCGCACATCCAGCAGCGCCTGGATTCCATCGCCATCATGAAATGCCTGGGCGCGCGCGCTCATCAGTTGATGCGAATTTACGTAATCCAGACCGTCGCGCTCGGATTAGCCGGCGGCTTGCTGGGCGTCGCGTTCGGATTCATCGTGCAGAAGGCTTTTCCCCAGTTTCTGGCTCGCTACTTCGAGATCCTGCCGTCGGCGCGCTTCGACCTTCTGACAGCCGCGCAAGGAATCGGCATCGCGATCCTGGCGACGCTGCTCTTCACCCTGCCTCCGCTGTTGGCCATTCGCCGCATCCGTCCCAGCCTGATCCTGCGCCGCGAGATGTCGGAATCAAAGTCCACTTGGCGCGCGCGCTTGCTCCAGCAACGCGCCTCCATCGTGTCCGGCGCGTTCATCGTGATCGGCTTCGGAGGCATCGCGATGTCGTTCACCGCCGGCACTCGCGCCGACATGTGGCGCATCGGCGAATATTTCTCGGGCGCCCTGGTGGGTGGCCTGGCGGCGCTGTCCGCCATCGCCTGGCTGATGCTGCGCGTCCTGCGAAGACTGGGCCGCCGCAACCTTCCGGCCTCCTTGCGGCATGGCATCGCCAACCTGTACCGGCCCGGCAATCACGCTCAGTCCGCTCTGGTCGCCCTCGGAGTCGGCGTGATGTTCACGCTCACCGTTTATCTGGTGGAGCGCGGCGTCATCACGCAGATGCATCGCACCGCGCCTCCGGGCATGCCCAATGTTTTTCTCCTGGATATCGCGCCCAAGGATCGCGACGCCGTGCTCGATCTGGTGAAGCAGCAGAGAGGCCTCGAAGGCGCGCCGGATTTGATCGGCACCGTCGCCGCGCGATTGCTCGACGTGGACGGCCGCAACATCGCCAACATGCCGCTCAAAGGGTGGGTCCGCCGCTTCCGCAGCCCGCGATCGGTGACTTCCGCGGGTGCGATGACCAACTATGTCGAGGTGGTTCGCGGCAACTGGTGGCGCACCTCCCGGCCGCCGGCCAGCCCCGAAGTGTGCGTTTCCGAGGAAGCCGCCACGGTGCTCGACATCCAGCCGGGCTCGATGACCCGCTGGTCCATCGGCGGCAAGGAGTTTTCGGCGCGCGTCACCTGCATCCACCGCATCGATTCCGTTCACCTGGTAAGCCGCGTCGAATTCATCTTCAGCAACGGCGCCCTGGACGGCTTCCCGCTGATTTACTATGGCAGTCTGCGGGCTGAGACCTCGGCGGTATCCGGCCTGCAGGATTCGCTCTATCGCCGCTTCCCGACCGTAACCGTCGTCAACCTGGCCGACGTGCTGCAAACGTTTCAGGGCGTAGTCGACCAGATTGCCACTGTGATCCGATTTATTTCGATGTTTGCGATTCTCGCCGGCGCGATCATTCTCTCGTCGAGCGTGGCCGGCACGCGCTTCCGGCGCATGCGCGAGGTGGTGATTCTGAAAACGCTGGGCGCCACGCGCTGGCGCGTCAGCCGGATTTTCTCCGTGGAATTCTTGATTCTCGGCGCGGTGGCGGGATTGATGGGCGCGCTGCTAGCCAACGGATTCGCCAACCTGCTGCTGAAACGCCTGCTGGACGCGCAAGTGTCGTTTCCGATTCTGCCGAGCCTGTACGCCGTAATCGCCACCGCCCTGATCGCCAACGCCGCCGGATGGATGGCCAGCTTCCGCATCCTCGGCCAGAAGCCGCTCGAGATCCTGCGCGAGGAATAAACCTTACTTGATCCCGAGGGCCTTCGAGGCTTTCCGGATATCAGATTGCGGTAGAAATATTACAGCTCCATAACGGCCAGCGCCGGCGCAAACTGCTTCCACCGCGCCGACATTGATTCCCGCCTCGGACAATTTCGCAAGCGTTTCCGCGACTGCACCGGGATGGTCCTGGCCGTTTACGAAAAACGCAGTCTGCTTGCGGGACAGCTTGAGGCCGGCCTTCTTGGCGGCTTTCAGAAAGCCGGGGCTGGATTGAGGAATCATTTCGAGCTGGGCCTTTCCAGGCTTCGACGGATAGGCCCACAGAGCCGTCAGATTGACGCCTGAGTCGCGCAGCGCGCCCAATACTCGCGCTCCTTCGCCGACGCGGTTCAAGATCTCGGCCGAATAATGATCCACTTTCGAGATGGTTGATTTCATGGCGGCCACTAATCCTTCCATGCGCCCAGCAAACGGCGCAGCAGCACGATCTGTCCGACGTGATAGGCGTTATGGTCGGCTACCAGGAGAGCTTCGCGCAGCAGCGTCTGCCCGTCCCCGTGCGGAATGCGGGCGAACAGGTCGCTCTTCTTGTCGGCCACGAGTTTGGCCATGGCGATCAGATCGGCGCGAAAACTCCGGATGCTGTTGTTCCAGGCGGCCGGGCTGGGCGGCTTCTCGGTTTTCGGCCAGTAGCCTTCCGGCCACTTGGGTGAGACATGTTTCGGATTCCGGCTGAATTCGAGAATGTCCCACTGCCCGAGGCGCAGGTGTTCGACCAACTGCCAGGCAGTATGGGGAGCGCCCTTGGGCTTCTTGCCCCGGAGATTGGAAGGAAAATTGGCGACAGCCGCGTCGAAATCGAGGTGGGCGTTCCTGCTGCGCAGCAGATCCAGCAGGTGCTGGCGAAGCGCGTCGGATTCTTTCATCTCAAGCGCCTCAGCTTACTTGGCCGCCGTCTTCGGCTTGGCTTTCGTGGCAGCCTTGCGGGCCGGCCGCTCGTTCTCAAGCGGCTTAGGATTCCAAAAATCCGGATCGGCGGCCGCAAAATCCTTGGAGACGTAGCTCAGCTTCGGGTTGAGCACGAACAGCAGGGACTGCGAGTTGGCGATGGTGTCGCCCTCCAGTTTCGTAAAGCGTTTCGCTCCCGAGTCGCCCATGGCCTGGAGCAACGCCTGCGACCGTTCCGCCGCGCCATCCATGGCTTTCAACGACGCGGCCGGTTCGAAAAAGAGGTAGGTCCCGTTGGGGATCCCCGAAACGACCTGGTAGACCGCCACCGGCTGATCGTAGATCGCCTTTTGTGCGGCGCTGACGGCCATTTTTCCCAGTTCCGTGAAATCGTCATCGTGCCCGTTCTGGACCCGAAGCATGATCACGTTGAAGTAGCGCGCCTTGGGAAGACTCTGGACCAATTCCTGCCCATGGAAACTGATATCGGGCCGGTACACGGCGATCCAGGAAGTGCTGTTGGAACGGAACTCGGCGTCCAATGAGTCGAGCGTCTGGAACTCGGCGGTGTCCAGAGTCGCCTCCGCCTTCGCGATCGAGTCGAAGCTATCGTGCGATTCCAGGAACCAGGCCTGCGAGGTGCCCGTCAGCGTGGTCATCCCCAGAATGTTGGCCGGGTAGTTGGCCTTGGCGAACGCCTCCATAAAAGCGCTCTCGGATTTCTCATGCCCCGCGGTTTTGCCTTCCTTGATGTCCTCGCGGAAAATGCGCAGCACTTTGGGCGGATCGTTGTTCTGCTGCGCGGAGAGTTGCAGGCCGCCGGCGCACAGCAGTCCGGTTGCGAATAATGAAAATAAGTTTCGTAGCATGGGTCCCCCTCTTACGATTACAATTCTACAGCCCCGTTAGTTGGGGTATCCGGGAGTGGCTTTGACTTCCGCGATCTGTTTATCGTGCCGGATGGTGTGAAGCGGCACGTAGATGAGCCACTGGTAGGCGTTCAGCGTGCCGAAGACCGGGAAGGGATGGTCGGCGGTGTACTCTTTCAATGCAACCTGAGTGTCGGTGGCGAACTTGAGAATGGCGGCGCGCTGTTTCTCGAACCGCTGCTTGACCTGGGCGCGCGTGAGTCCCTGCCTGGGCACGATGGGCTCGGGCGCTTGCGCTTTGCCTTGACGGGACGGCATGACGCGCACGATGAACTCGGTCTTGCCCTTGGTCTGCTCCTCCCAGGCGGGGTTGGGAGGCGCGGTGACGGCTTTTTGCACGAAGTCGAAAAGCATCGCTTCGGCCAGCACGATATGCTCGGCTGTCTCGCCGACCGACCAGCGCTCCGGCGCCGGCTTCCATTTCCACTGCTCGTCGGTGACTCCGTCGATGGAGGCAAAGAACTCCTTATGCGACTCGTCGAGCCAGTTAAGGACTTTGGTTCGTTCTTCGGCGCTCATATGTGAGTCCGCGGCGCACAGCGGCAAGCAGGACAAAAGCGACAGCAGCGTGAGCCACTTCATGATGCCTACCAGCATAGCGCGTGCATCGATGTCCCAGGAGGCTTTAGTGATGTATAATATACATCGTGAGGCGGACACAGCTCTATCTCGAGGACGACCTTTTGAAGGTGCTCCGAGTAAAGGCCAAGCAGTCCAGCAGCACCGTATCCGAGCTGGTGCGTAGGGCCGTTCGAGAGAAGTATCTGGCCAACACATCCGAACGAAAAGAGGCGCTATTGGGTGCCGTCGGACTGTGGAAGGACAGGACCGATCTTCCAGACACGCACAAGTATGTTCGGCGGTTGCGGGAAGATAACCGCCTGAAGCGCATCTGGAAATGAGTGGCATTCTGGTGGATTCCGACGTCCTCATCGATGTCCTGAGGCGGCGGAAGGAGGACTTGGTACGGAATTGGGTCGAACTTGCCACCGCCGGCGAGCCCTTGTTCTATTCGCCTGTGTCTTTAGCTGAGATTCGCCATGGCATGCGGGAGCGCGAAAGAGAAGGCATCGAACGGCTATTCGCTGGAATGACTTGCCTTCCTATCGATGAAGAAGCCGGCTCTCTAGCGGGTGACTATCTGCGAGCATTTCACGCAAGTCACTCCATGGCGCTTGGGGACGCCCTGATCGCCGCGACAGCCTCGGTGCATCGATTAGCGCTGTGGACCCAGAACCACAAGCATTTTCCGATGAAGGATGTACGATTCTTTGAACCGACCGAACAACCTGACCTTTAGTTGCGCCACTAATGAAAAAAGCCGCCCGGCGTGAACCGGACGGCTTTTCCTTCTTCCCTCTGGCTGTCGTGTTGGACTAATCTCCGAAAGAGCCGACCTCTTCGCGGGTCTCTTCGGACCCTGCGGCGGCGGCTTTGGTCTGCGGGAGCGGCGCCAGTTGCACCAGCGCTTCGCCGGGCTGCTCCTTGAGCACATGCTGGCGGTACAGCTTGGCCATGCGCTCGTTTTCCTGCTGCTTCAGCTTTTCATCGCGGGCCCGCGTCTTTTCCTCGCGCGCGGTCTTGGCGATGCCCAGCTTGTCGAGATCGGTCTGCTTGGCGTGGTGTACGTCCTCGTCGCGCAGCACCAGCGAGTGCGTCGCGTTCTGCAGTCCCACCTTCTTGCCGCCCGCGAAGATCTCATGTTTGCCGTGCTCGTCGTACCACTTGGTGAGCGTCGCGGTCATGTGCATCTTCTCGATGATGTTCCGCCAGCCCACGCCGGTGTTGTAGGCGCAGAAGGAAATCTCGCCTTCCTGCGTGGCGTAGGGGATGATGCACTGCTCGGTGCGCCGGAAATCGTAATTGAACAGGTCCTGGAACCACATTCCGGCCACGAACAGGAAGTTCCAGCGATCCTCGCGGCGCTGCTTGATGTCGGCCAGCGTGCGGTCGCCGGTCACCTTGCCGTAGGCGCCGGTCTGCGCCTTCCTCGACATGCCGAAGCATTTGTCGAACTTGGCGATCAGGTCGGTGAGCTTGAAGTGCGTGGGCGAGGTGAACGGATTGTAGTTGCGCAGCAGAGACAGCGTCACGCCGGCCACCGAAAGAAACTTGCCGCGCGCGGCGTCATTGATGCGCGCCACGTCCTTGGCCAGGCGCTCGGCGTTCAGGAACGCGGTCACCGGCACGGCTTCCTTGGTGTGCTTGTCGCACATCACGGCCATTCCGATACCGCAATTGGGATGGCAGCCGCAGCTCAACTGGCCCCAACTGGCCTCCGGTCCGTGCACCAGGTCGGCGAAATCCGAGAAGGTGCTCATGAACGAAATGGGGAACCAGTCGCGCACCGGCTCGCCGATCCCGACTTGATCCTTGACGTCGTGCGCCAGGTGCGAAAGCGTGTAGCGCTGGGCCTTCCGCCGCTCGTCCGTGACGGCTTCGTCGCGGCCGGTAAACGACACCGGCTGGAAGCTCAGGAACGGGATCTTCTTGGGATTATCGAGCGCGAAGCGCACCACCGCGCCCACTTGCTCGTTGTTGATGCCGTTGACGATGGTGATCACCGGCACGATGTCCACGCCGGCCGACCACAGGTTCTCGATGGCGCGCATCTTTACGTCGAACAGATTGCCGACCGCGCGATGCGAGTTGGCGTCGTTGCCGATGCCGTCGAACTGCAGATAGGCGTAGCGCAGCCCGGCTTCGGCGGCCTGCTTGCAAAACTCGGGACTCTTGGCGAATTCAATTCCGTTGGTGGCCGCCTGCACGCTGTTGTAGCCCACCTTGCGCGAGTAACGGATTGCGTCCAGGAAGTAGGGCGAAAGCGTCGGCTCGCCGCCGGAGAACTGCACCGACATCTGGCGGCGCGGCTTGATGGAAATGGCGTTGTCCAGCAGCGTCTTGATGTCGTCCCAAGTCAGCTCGTGCACGAAGCCCACCTGGTTGGCGTCCATGAAGCACGGATCGCACATCATGTTGCAGCGGTTGGTCAGGTCGATGGTCAACACCGAGCCGCGGCCGTGTTTGATGGTGCTGGTGCCGTGGTTGTGCAGCTTTTCGTCGTTGTGGGCGCGGATGTCGCGGCCGGGGAAAACTTCTTCCAGGTGCTTGAAGAAGTCCGTGTCGATCGCCATCACGTCTTCGAAGAGGCCGTGCTTGGGGCACTCTTTCACCATGATGATCTGGCCGTCGCGCTCGATGATGGTGGCTTTGATTTCGCCGATTTTTTCGTCCAGCAGGATCTGGTGGGGGAGCTTGCCGTCGACAATCTGCTGGCGGATCTCCGGAATGCAGCGCGGACACAGCGAATCGGTCTCGCGCGGCCACCCCAGGGGAGGTTTCTGCTTCTGGTAGCTCTTGAGCAGGGGCTTTTCGGACCAGGCCGGTGTGAACGACGGGTTCTGATTGATTTGGTTGAATTTATCGAACACGACCCAAGCAGCGCCCGCGGCCACGGTGACGGCTTTTTCGACGTACTTGATGGGCTTGTGCATAGTATTGGTGAAAGTGGACCTTTCCGAAAAGTATAAGCCACACTGCATTAAGGCGGCTACACGAAAGGGTTGAACTGCCCCATTTGGTGCCTCGACGGGGATATCGCCCATTGAACGGGGAGGGCGGAATCGGCGGTCCTCGTTGAAAATGCGGGGTTTAGTGTCGTTTCAGCTGGGGATCTCGGCCCTGGACATTCTGGAGTCTGACACCTCCGTGTCGGTTGGTGAGGGTGGCTTCGTTCGCTCGAAAACCAGCTTTAACAACGGCGGTGTAATAAACGTACTGAGCATGATCATCAGGATCAAGGCGGAAAAGATGGCAGGGGGCAATAGCGGCTTGCCATTGAGCACCAGCGTGGCGCCCATGCCCGCGAAGATCAGGCCTACTTCGCCGCGCGGGATCATGCCGACGCCGATGGCCAAACGGTCCACGCCGCGCTCCAGGACGCCCAGGCCGCAGATCTGCTTTCCGAGAATCGCGACAGCGGTGATGAGCGCCGCGAATCCCAGCACGGCAGGCGAGGCGAAACTACGCAAGTCCATCCGAACGCCCATTAGAACGAAGAAGACGGGCACGATCAGCGTGGTGATGGGGAACAGCAGTTCCTCTACCCTCCGCTCGCCCCGTTCCAGGAACGGCCGATAGTGGACCTCCTCGAGCACAACGCCGGCCGCAAAAGCGCCGACGATAGGCGCCAGGCCAACCAACCCGGAAAGAGTGGCGACTGCGAAACAGAAGCAGATGGACAAGGCCAGCAGCGCGCCGGAGATTTTCAATCGGGCGGCATACGTAAAGGCGCGTTGCGACCAGAATCTTCCAATGACCACGGCCAGAATCAGAAACAGAGCCGCCTTGACGACGATCCAGAGGCAGGTCAACCAATTCACGCCTCCGGCCGCGCCGTTGGATGCTGCCGCCGTCACCAGCCCGCTGATCACCGCCAGAACCACCAGTCCGATCACATCGTCGGCCACGGCTGCACCGAGAATGATGCGTGCCTCTTTGGTGTTGGCCTTGCGCAGGTCCTTCAACACGCGGGCCGTGATGCCGACGCTGGTGGCGGTAAGGGTACCGCCGACGAACAGGTGCGTCAACCATCCGGCATCGGGCAGGAGCTGGGTCGAAACCAGGTAGCCCAGGAACATGGGCGCGATCACGCCCAACGTGGCTACCAGCAGCGAAGACCAGCCGACCAATAGCAGTTGCCCCAGGTCGGACTCGACGCCCACTTCGAACAGCAGCAGGATGGCGCCGATCTCGGCCAGCATGCGGAGGATGGAGTTGGTCTTGAGCGGATCGAGCAGGGTGATCCCGAAAAGATTCAGGTTGCCGAGCAGGACGCCTACCAGCAGTTCACCCAGGACGGGCGGCTGGCCCAAGCGTCCGATCAGCTCGCCCCCCAGCTTGGCGGCGACGATGATCAGAGCCAGAACCATCATGGCCTGCCGGACGAGCTCGCCGATATCGGTTCCTTGCATGACCAGCACCGCGACGGCTCGGCCGGCCGGCGGGTGCGTCGCCGGCCTCGCCAAGGCCGCTACTTAAAGCGCACCCTCCCCTCGGTCGCCGTTACGGATGCGGATGGCTTCGTCGATGGTGGAGACAAATATCTTTCCATCCCCGATTTTGCCGGACCGCGCCGCCGCGCCCAGCGTCTCCACTACCTGGCTCACCAGGGCGTCCGGCACGATGATGTCCAGCTTGACCTTGGGCAGCAGGTCCACCTTGTATTCCTGGCCGCGATAAACCTCGGTGTGGCCTTTCTGACGGCCGTGGCCGCGCACGTCAGTGACGGTGATCCCTTCCACGCCGACTCCGTGCAGAGCTTCCTTGACCTGGTCTAACTTGTACGGCTGAATGATGGCCTCGACCTTTTTCATGGGTTCACCGTCCTGGATGCGGAAGCCGGCGCGACCTGGTTGAGCCTGGATCGAGCCGTCCCGGATTTGAGTCTGTTCCTGTAATTTAAAAACGCAGCAAGAGCGATACCGATGGCGACAGCCACCGGAGGCGCACCCGCCGCGAACAATGCAATCGCCACGCACAGGGCCGCGGCGATGAAGATTCGCCAACTCATCGGAAGAGCACCATGGCCAGCGTAATGATCACCATCATCACCATGAGAGTGATGGAAGGCTTCCGCAGCGGCTTGTTCAACTCGGGCCGCTGGGTCCCTTCACGCCTGAGCCGTCGAATCTCCTGCAACTGCTTCCGAGCCAGCGACAGCTCCCAAGTGTTGCCGGCCAGGTTCAGAGCCTGGCTGGTTTCTTCTTCCGCGCGCTGCAAAGCGCGCAGACGATACAACAACTCGGAATATTTCAGTTGCGCGAAGAAGTGCGTGTCATCCATCTTGACGGCTTTTTCGAGGACGTCCATGGAGTCGTGGGCCTGGTAGTTCATCGCATATGCCATGCCGAGACAGGTGTGCAGATCGGCGGACTCAGGATTGTCCTGGCAGGCTTTTTTCAGAAAACCGATGTACTCCTTCAGTTCCTCCGGCGAAACCGTGTGAGGGTCTCGCCAGGGAACCGGGAGAATGTGAATGGGCCGATCGAGCGTCCCGACCCGCGACGGGATGAGTTCCAGAGCGTTGGTCATGTCAGGCCGCTCCCGCGGCGCCCAAAGAGGTCGCCTTGATCTCGAACTCCGGATAGCAGAGCGCGCCCATCTCGGGCAGGTCGAGACCCTCGAGCTCGGCTTTGGCTCCCACGCGCTGGCCGACCACGACGTCCACGATCCAGTTGATGACGAAGCTGATGGTGAACACCGCGCCGATCAGCGTGGATACGCCGATCAACTGCGCCACCAACTGGCTCGCGTCGCCGTAGAACAAACCGGTTACCGAACCATTGACGCCGCCCCAAGAGCCGCCGTAGTTGCTCTTGCCGTCGGCGAACAGGCCCACCGAGATTACACCCCAGAGGCCGTTCGTTCCGTGTACCGAAATTGCGCCGACCGGATCGTCCACCTTCATCACGCGCTCGATGAATTCCACCGAGAGGCAGACCAGAACGCCGGCCACCAACCCGATGATGCAAGCGCCGATCGTGTTCACAAAGCCGCTGGGCGCCGTGATGGCGACCAAACCTGCCAGCAGCCCGTTGCCGGTCATGGACGCGTCGGGCTTCCCATACCGCAACCACATGTAGAGCATGGCGCCGAAGGATCCGGTCATGCCGGCCAGCATGGTGTCGACGGCGATGCTGCCGATGCGCAAATTGCCGTTTCCGGATGCGCCCAGTGTTGAGCCGGGGTTGAATCCAAACCAGCCGAACGCCAGGATAAAGCATCCTGTGAGGACGATCACTATGTCGTGACCTGGCATCGCGAGCGGCTTGCCCTCCCGTGTGTATTTGCCGATGCGTGGGCCGATGATCATGGACACGGCTAAAGCCGTTATCCCTCCTACCGCATGCACCACTCCCGATCCGGCGAAATCCGCGTAACCGTGTCCCAGTCCAAAGTTGGCTCCCAGGTTAGCCAGCCAGCCGCCGCCCCAAGCCCAGTTGGCATAGAGAGGATAGGTGAAGGCGCCCATCAGGAACGACGACGCGATGAAGGCCGCATACTTCCAACGTTCGGCGGCGCCGCCGGTGACGATGGTGAGCGCGGTGTCCATGAATACCATTTGGAACAGGAACAGCACCATCACCGCGACGTCATAGGAGCCGTTGTGCGTCAGGAAGAATGCGCCCTGCCCGAACAAGCCGAACGCTTTGCCGAAAATGGTGATGGCGAACTCTTTGTTGAGCACCGGCATGTTGCCTAAGTTCGCGACAGCGCCCACACCTCCCATCTGGATGGCGAATCCGATCAGCCAGTAGGCCAGCATTCCGGCGCCGTAGACCATGAAGTTCATCATCATGGTGTGGTTGGCGTTCTTGGCGCGGCACAATCCGGTCTCGACGATCGCGAATCCGGCCTGCATGAACATGACCAGGAAGCCGGTGACTAGCGTCCAGACAAAATTGATCGCGATCTTGTTCTGCCCGATCTGATTGAGCACATCGCCGACGTTGATGCCCTTCTTGGAGTCGGCGACCGCGATATCCGACACGGTGCCGGTGAGTCCGCCATCCGGGTCGCCTTTCGCGCGCGCGTCATTGGTTGGCCCAGCGACGCCTTTCAGGTCGGCGTCGGTAATAGGCACGGGTTTGGGCGCAGGGGCTGCGGCAGCCGCGGGTGGCGCCTGCGGGGCCGCCGGAGTCTGTGCTGGCGCCAGGGACCCGAGACCCAAAGCGCACGCAAGAATTAGGATGGTCCTGTTTAGCTTCATCAATCTATTTCCTCCAGATAGCCTTGCTCAGATAGTGGCGGTTGAGCACTCCGATAATCCCGATCAGGCTCACTGCAATGCCGCCCAACACCATGACCAGCCGCCCGTTCACGCTCGAGGTGATGCCGAGGCTCAGGACGCTCATCAAAAAACCCAACAATGTGATGACAACTCCGGCAATAATCATGTTTTTATCTCTCCTTGCCTGTCAGACGTTACTCCTCTTGGGATTCCCAAGGCTTGCACTTCATAAAGAAAAAGCAGGCTACGCCGAGCAGCACCAGTGCCCCAACCAAGAGAATGATGCCGCCACCCGCGAATGCACCAGCGAGCAGAGTGAAAGCCAGCAAGAAGAAACAAATCGCAGCCGCTTGAGTGGGATTGGCTCCCATCGTTACACCTCCCCAAAGTTTTTCGTCAGGAGCCCAGGCTCCTCAAAACATCCGTGAACTACCAAGCAGGCTTCACGCCCGGCTTGCACGCCGCCAGCAAGAAGCCTGAGAACAACCAGATAAACAACATGCTCCAGAACAGCGCCATCTGTCCGCCGGCCGCATACAGACCGGCCAGCACTGTAAACACCGCCGTCAACAGCACCCAAACCTTTCGCAACTCGGACGTCATGTGCACTCCAAGGCGGACGAATCCGTCGGTCTGCTCGCCAGACAATTTTGAAAACCAGAATTCGCTTACTGCTGCGGCTAGCGGGACAGGGCTAACTGCGGACGGGCGCTGTAAGAATGAAACCCAGTCTAGGGGTGATGTTGGTTACAAGTCCAATTGATATTGTGTATTGTTTTCAGAACCATTTTCTATATAAGCAACAAAAGAAAGCTTCCATTGACCGAAAGAAAGATCGCTGGCTGTTGGTGGATTCAACAGTTTGGGTGTTCAAAGGAAGGAGTCCGTCATTGAGCGTGGGCGCAGCCGGTTCGCCCCCGCTCCTTTCGTTTGGTCAGGCTATGCTATCTATTGGAGCGTAGGAATTCGCTCCGGAACGAGAGCGTCGTTGTTAGCCGACCGAGAAACATCCTGGACAGCGAAAGAGCCAGCGGTTCAGCACCGCCGGCTGGACGCCATGATCGGGCTGTGTCTGAAGACCGGCCGCGTCAAGGTCTTGGTCGTCACCGTCGCTTTGGTGGTGCTGATTGCCTTCACGGACTGGTCCGTCGGCAGGAGCATGTCGCTTGGAATCCTCTATATCCTTCCGATGGTCCTGGGCGCCGTGGTTCTGGCGCCGTGGGAGATAGGAGTCCTGGCGATTCTGTGCTCGCTTTTGCGCTCGACTTTCGACACGCCGGGATCGCACGCCGAAGTGATGCTGCGGTTCGCTTTCGCCACGCTGGCGTACTTCACGTCCGGACTCTTCGTCACGGCCCTGGTCCGCAATCGCGAGCTGGTGGTGGAGCACCTGGCCACGATCGAAAAGGAGCAGGCGCTGCGCCGGGAGGCCGAGGAGCAGTTGAGCGTGCTGGCGGAAAGCAGTCCGGCGGCGATCCTGACGCTGGATAATCGAGGCGTCGTGCTGGCCGCGAACCACGCCGCGAATAGTTTGTTCGGGATTCCAGAAGGACAGGTCTTACTGGGAAGAGGGATCGAGCGCTATCTCCCGGTGCTGTCCGATGCGCTGCGGCTGGAGACTGGTCCGGACGTCTTCCGTACTGCGGCGCAATGCCAGGGGCAACGGGACAACGGAGAGCTTTTCCTGGCGAATACCTGGTTTTCGTCTTACGTTACTTCGCAAGGCGTGCGCCTGGCCGCGATTGTCGTCGATTCTTCCGAGGAGATGCGCGAACAGGAAGAACAGAATCTGCATCACCTGATGAACTACAACCGGATTGCCGCGGCGGCCGTTTCGCATGAAGTCCGCAACCTGTGCAGCTCCATTTCCCTGTTGAGTTCGAATCTTGCGGAAAAGCACGACCTGGCTGGCGACCAGGATTGCCAGGGCCTGCTCGCGCTGGTACTGGGCTTGGAAAAGATGGCGTCATTCGAGCTGCATTCCCGGGTGCATGAAACGTTCGAGGCCATTTCGCTCAAGGCGGTGTTGGACAATCTTCGCATCATGATCGAACCCGACTGGCAGGATGCCAACGGCGTCGTGCGTTGGAATCTGCCCGAAAAGTGTCCCGCTGTGGTGGCGGATGCTCACGGTTTGCTGCAGGCGTTTTTGAATCTCACAAAGAACAGCTTGCGGGCGGTCCAGGAGGTCTCCTCGCGAGAGCTCGCCGTCGGCGTGTCGGTCCTGGACAAACAGGTTTTGGTGCGGTTTGAGGACACAGGACCGGGTATCGGCTCGCCCGAACGTCTGTTTCAACCGTTCCAGAGCGGAGCCGATGGCGCCGGGCTGGGTCTTTATGTCTCGCGCGCCATCATGCGAAGCTATGGAGGTGACTTGCGGTTCGAATCGACGCCGCAGGGCACTTGTTTTGTGGTGGAACTGCAAATAGCGTAATGAGGCTCGGACTTGGATAGCGCTACCCTCACGATCAATCTTTTCCTGGTGGACGATCACGCCATGTTCCGCGAGGGATTGGCGCAGGTCCTGGCGAAGGAGCCTGGATTTCAAGTCGTCGGTCAAAGCGCTTCTTCCAAGGAAGCGCTCGGACTGCTGGGCCGATCGGGTGCAACCATCGTGCTCCTGGATGTCGACCTCGGCGCGGAGCGGGCCCTGGATTTCGTCCTGGAGGCTAAGAAGAAAGGTTTCGAAGGGCAGATCCTTATCGTGACGGCGGGCGTAAGCGGACCGGAAGCGGTGCAGCTTGTACAGGCTGGCGTCGCGGGCATCCTGCACAAGCAACACTCGACTCGGGAGCTCAGCAACGCGATTCGCCAGGTGGCGTCGGGCGAAGTCTGTCTGGAACAGGATTACCTGACGGCTCTCTTTCGATCGGTGGACCGCACGCGCGAGCAGGGCCGCCCACGGCTCACCGAACGGGAGAAGATAGTGCTGCGCAGCATTTTTCAGGGCTTGTCGAACAAAGACATCGGCGCGCGCCTGGATATTTCGGAGGGAGCGGTCAAGTTTTCGCTCCGGCAGCTCTGTCAGAAAGTCGGCGTGCGGACTCGCGCTCAACTGGTGAAGGTTGCGCTGGAACAGTACCGGGATCAACTCTAAGGTCACGCTGGGCGCAAATGAAAGCCGACCAAGTAAAACGCCTGGCTCGCGAATGTGGTTTCGATCTGGCCGGCATCGCGCGCGCGGAACCGCTGGATCAGGACATCCGGCGCTACCAGGATTGGGTGGATCGCGGACTGGCAGGAGCGATGGGATATCTGACGGACCGCCGCGCCACCGTTCGCACCGATCCCAAGCTGCTGCTCGCGAGCGCTCGTTCCATCATTTGCGTCGGCAAGCTCTACAACGGACCCGAGACCCGGTCCACGGAATGGTCGGACTCTGGCTCGGGGTGGGTGTCGCGCTACGCCTGGGGCGACGACTACCACGACGTGGTCCGCGCGGGTCTCGAGAAACTGGCGCAGAAGCTGGGGCCGGGACACGAGTGGAAAATCTGCGTGGATACCGCGCCGCTGTTGGAACGATCCTACGCGCGCGAGGCCGGCCTGGGCTGGATCGGCAAGAACACCTGCCTCATCAATCAGGAGCTGGGGTCGTGGGTCTTCCTGGGCGAGATCCTGACCTCGATGGAAATCGAGCCGGACTCGCCGCCGCCGGATCGCTGTGGAACGTGCACGCGCTGCATCGATGCCTGTCCCACGCAGGCGATCCCTCAAGGTGGGTACGAAATCGACGCGCGGCGCTGCATTCCGTACTTCACCATCGAACTGCGCGGCGCGGTGCCGGAGGAAATGCGCGGCGCGATCGGCCAGCACGTTTTCGGCTGCGACATCTGCCAGGATGTCTGCCCCTGGAATCGAAAGGCTCCGGTGGCGGGCGAGCCGGCTTTCGAACCCCGCCACTTCGCGCCGCCGCTCGAAGAACTGGCGGCGTTGACCGAGGAGCAATTTCGCGAGACCTTCCGCTCGAGTCCCATCCAGCGCGCCAAACACGCCGGGTTCCTGCGCAACGTCGCCATCGCGATGGGCAACAGCGGGCGCGAGCAGTTTCGCGAGCCGCTCGAACGGCTGGCCGCGTTTCCGGACGAGGTGGTGGCGGAGCACGCGCGCTGGGCGCTGGAGCGCATCGGCAGCCTGGCTGAAGAATCGACAACGCGCACGCCGCGGAATATGATGGTTTCTGGCGCCCAGCGCCGCAAGGAGAACAGCAATGACCGCGAATGAAGTCGCCAGCCCCGCCGCGCCTCGCAAGACGCCGGCCCCCTACCAGTCGCCGTGGATGAACGACGAGCTGCGGATGTTCCGCAAGACGGTCAGCCGGTTTATTCGCGAGGAGTTCGCGCCGCATGAAGCGCGCTGGCGCGAGCAGCATCGCCCCGACGCTGAAGCTTGGACCAAGGCGGGCGAGACCGGCATCCTGCTGACCGATGTTCCGGAAGAATACGGCGGCGGTGGTGGCACGTTCGCTCACGAGACCGTGGTCTACGAAGAGCTGGCACGCGCGGGCATTCATTTCGGTTGCGGCGTCCACAGCATCGCGGCGCACTACATTCTGTCGTATGGAACCGAAGAGCAGAAGCACCGCTGGCTCCCGAAAATGGCCAAGGGCCAACTGGTGGGATCCATCGCGATGACCGAGCCGGTGGCGGGTTCGGATCTGCAG
This sequence comes from Terriglobia bacterium, assembly GCA_020073265.1. GTDB lineage: Bacteria > Acidobacteriota > Terriglobia > Bryobacterales > Bryobacteraceae > Palsa-89. The sequence continues at coordinate 175,701 of JAIQFN010000001.1, forward strand.
GGTATCAAGACCACAGCGCGGCGCGACGGCAATTCTCTGGTGATCAACGGATCGAAAACTTTCATCACCAACGGCTGGCACACCAGCCTGATTTGCCTGGCCGTGAAGACCGATACCGCGCAGAGCGCCAAGAAGGGCATTTCGCTGGTGATGGTGGAGACCAAAGATCTTCCCGGCTATCGCGTGGGACGCATCCTCGAAAAAGTCGGCACGCACGGCCAGGACACCTGCGAGCTGTTCTTCGACGACGTACGCGTGCCGGCCGACAACCTGCTTGGATTGGAGGAGGGTCGCGGCTTCTATCAGATGATGGAGCAGTTGCCGTACGAGCGCATGGGAGTCGGCGTCGGCGCGGTGGCGGTGATGGAGCAGGCCGTGGCAGTCACGACGCAACATGTCAAGGAGCGCCGAGCTTTTGGCAAGTCGCTGCTCGAGTTCCAAAACGCACGCTTCAAACTGGCCGAATGCAAAACCATCGCGCATGTGTCGCGCGTTTTCCTGGACGACTGCATCGAGCGGCTGATCCAGGGCGAGCTCGACACCACCACGGCGGCGATGTCCAAGTTCTGGCTCACCGAGCAGCAATGCCACGTGGTGGACGAGTGCGTCCAGTTGCACGGCGGCTACGGCTACATGATGGAGTACCCGATCGCGCGGATGTGGGCCGACAGCCGGGTGCAGAGAATTTACGCCGGCACCAACGAGATCATGAAGGAACTGATCGCGCGCTCGCTGTAGCGTGTGGGGCGGGCAATCCTGCCCGCAGCCGGCTTCAGCCGGCGCCGCCTGATAGACAGCTTGAGCCCGATCTCAAATACTCAACACCGGGCAAGGCGCCTCGCGCACGATCGGATAGAGGTGCGACCAGATCCGGCTCAAGCCGCCCTGCGAATGACCGCGGCCGGTGACCACCAGGTCAGCCTTTCTTCGAACCACTTCGTGGCGCACCGCTTCGGCCACCGGCCCATCGATCACGGCGTGGGGCGCATCCACGCCCAGATTCGCCTTGATGTCGCGCAGCCTGCCATTGGCTGCATCGATCAGGTCTTGCTTGTAAGGAGCGAAATCGATCTTCGGAGAGACCGGCACCTCCACCGCGTGCAGCAGGAACAACTCGGCCTGATAGGCGCGGGCCAGGGCGGCGGCGGCTTTCAAGACTCCTTCTGCTTCGCCGGAATCGTCCAGCGCGCACACGATGGAGCGATACGGAATCGCGGGCGCGTGCTCCGTCAAAGCGGAACCGATGCCGGTCCAAACCGCTGTGCTCGCATCATGCAGCACCTTGGCTGTAACCGACCCGAGCAGGAAGCGCCGCACGGGACCGTGGCCGTGCGTCGCCAGCATGATCAGATCCGCGGCCTGCTGCTGAGCGGCTTTGCAAACGACGCTGCCGGGCTCGCCGATTTCCGAGATCGACTGCACGGACTGGCCCTCGAAATTCTCGCGCGCGAAATCCTGCAGCCGGCGTTCTTCGGCGGCTCGCACTTCTTCGAGCAAGTTGGGATCCGTCAAATCGAACGCGCTTTGCGCCAGAGCCAGCGCAGCGCCCGGCCCGTAGGCGTGAACAACCGTAAGCTCCCCAGAGAACTGGCGCAACATGTCCTTGGCGTACGGAACCACGGCCAGGCACGGCTCTGAGTAATCGACCGGGAATAGAATTCTTCGGAAAGGCAGCATGGTAATGAGAACCGGCTAGTCGGCCGCGAAGCCCGGCTTGGTGATGGAGACCTCGTTGAACTTGGGCGCGTATTTCCTGGCAACGTCGCGAATCTTGGCGGCGCTGCCAACCAAAACGAAGGTGAGATCGTCGGCTTTGTAATATTTCCGGGCGGCCGCGTTGGCGTCTTCCAGGCTCACCGCGTCGATGCGCGAGAACAAATCGTCGATGTCGCCTTTGCCCAGCCCGTACTCCTCCAGGTCGCCCACGACGGCGGCGACCTGATCGGCTGTTTCGAGGCGCTGCGTCGGAAACGTACCTTTAAGGTACGCCTTGGCGGAAGCCAGTTGGTCGGCCGTGATGCCCTTCTCGCTAAGCCGCTTCAGGACCTCGAGCGCCAGGTCGATGGCTTTGGCGGTGGTGTCCGTCTTGGTGTAGCTCGTGATGACGATGGCGCCGGGTATGCGCGGCTGCTGCACCAGCGACATCACACCGTAAGTCAGGCCGGTATTCACGCGCAGCTCTTCGTTCAACATGGAAGTGAAGCGGCCGCCGAACAGCAGGTTGACCAGCATCAGCTTCACCCGATCCGGATTCTTTCGATCGATGCCCGGCCGGCCGATGTAGAAATAAGTTTGCGTGGCGTCAGGCTTATCCACCAGCAACAGCTTCGAGCCGCCGGGATCCAGGGCTTTGGCTGCTTGGAACGCTGAACCCGGCGCCGCGCCGCCGAAGGCCTCGCGAATCTTCGGGCCGGCCACGGCGGGATCAAAATCGCCGGTCGCGATCACGATCAGGTTTTTTCCGACGTAGTTCCTGGAGTGGAAATCAACTATGTCCTGGCGCTGGATCCGCGTGAGGCTGCCTTCATCAGACGGGCGGCCATAAGGATGCTGCGCTCCGAAGAAGAACGCCGCGAAATACAAACCTGCGGCGGCCTGCGGATTGTCCTTGGCCGACTTGGCCGCATCGATGCGTTGAGCCAGCGTCTTGCGCACTTCGGCCTCGGGAAACACCGGATGCAGCACCGCGTCGCTGACCAGATCCAGGCCGCGGTCGAAGTCCTTCTTCAGAAACTCCGCGGTTACAACCGTGGCCGGCGACTGCGTGGTCTCGGGAGTCTGGAAGGCGCCTCCCAGAAAATCCAGCTCTTCGGAGAATTGATCGGCGGTTCGCTTGGCGGTTCCCTTACGCAGAAGCTGCGCCGTCACGCTGGTCAGTCCGGCCAGGTTGGAAGGCTCGGCTTCGGCGCCGCCGGTTACCAGGATGCGGAATCCGACCAGCGGAACACCCGCGCGCGGCATCAGATCCACCACCACGCCGTTCGGCAGCAACTGCCGGGTGTAGGGCGGAAGCTTCACCTGCGCGAACAGACCGGCGCAGGCCAGCGCCGCAATCAGAGGAAGACGCATGTTCATGGGCGGCTCTCCTTGTCCTGAGCGACGGGAACCAGCGTGGCAACGGTGCGGTTCTTCTCGGTCAGATATTGCCGCGCAACCCGCTGGACATCGGCCGCGGTGACTGCTTCGATGGCTTGCTCCACCGAGTACAGCTTGCGGTAGTCGCCGTAGAACACTTCATAGGTGCCCAGCAGATTGGCCCGGCCGGCGATGGTTTTCAACTCGCGGTAATGGTCGGCCAGCAGTTGATTCTTGGCCTTGCGCAGCTCATGATCCGGCACCACGCCCTCACGCAAGCGCTGCAACTCTTCGAACAGGGCCTTCTCGGCGCGCGCCGGCTCGACGCCGCTTCTCGGACGCAGACTAAAGACCAGCAGGCTGGGATCGAACGTGGCCTCGCGAAAGCTGTCGACCGAAATGACCAACTGCTCCTTGTCCACCAGGCGGCTGTACAGCCGCGAACTTTGGCCGCGCGAGAGCACGGTCTCCAGCACGTCCAGCGCGGAATCGTCCTTGCTCCTGGCTTCAGGCACGTGAAAGGCGACCATCTCGAGCGGCAACTGCGCCGGCCTCATCACCGTGACACGGCGCTCGCCCAACTGCTCGGGTTCCTTGGTCCGCACCTCCGGCGGCGGATCCTGGCGCGGAATCGGCTCCAGGTGCTCTTTTGCCAGCGCCACTACCTGCGCGGACGAGACGTCGCCCACCACCACCATCACGCAATTGTTCGGAGCATAGCCCATGCGGAAGTGATTCTTGAGGTCGTCCATGGTCCAGGCCTCGATGTCGGAAGGCCACCCGACCACCGGCCAATGATACGGATGGGCGATAATCGCCGCCGCCCGCAACTGCTCGTAGAGCGTTCCGAAATTGCTGTTGTCCACCGAAGTCCGGCGCTCGGAATACACCACGCCGCGCTCGGACTCGATGATCTTCGGATCGAAGCTCAGGTCGCGGATGCGGTCGGCCTCCATGTCCATCATCAAGGGCAGCGCGCTGGATGGAAACCAGTCCGTGTAAACGGTGTCGTCCTGGGTGGTGTAGGCGTTGTTATAGCCGCCGTTCTTCTCCATCTGAATGTCAAATTGCTTGGGGCCGTACTTCTTGGCGCCGTTGAACATCATGTGCTCGAAGAAGTGCGAGATGCCGGTTATGCCCGGCCGCTCGTTGCGCGACCCGATCTTGTAGAAGAAATACATGGCCACGTTGGGGATGTGGTGGTCCTCCTGAATGAGTATCTTCATCCCGTTGGATAGCGTTTCGGTTTTGACGTCCGAAGGTTGGGCCAACGCCAAGGCGGCCAAAGCAAGGGCAACCATCAACACTCGCATGCGCCTACGATAGCAAATGGCCCCGGCGCAGGTGTCAGACGCGGTGCGCGAATCTGGAAAGCAACCCCAGCGCGGCCAGGCCCACTGCCGACAACGCCAGACCGAGATACAGGCTCATCGGTACGTAATGCAGATGAATCCGATGGTGGCCTCCCGCGACCACCACGCCTTGAAGGAACGCGTAAGCTTCATGGATGGTGGCGCGCGAGCCATCCACATCCGCCCGCCAGCCGGGGAAAAATGTGTTGCCCGCAACCACCATTCCCGGGCATGCCATGTCGGCTTCGATGTCCAGATCCGTGGCGCTCATTTTGGTAACATGCACGGCGTCGCCTCCCTCGCAGTGCGAAAGCGCCGGCGCGGTCCCCATCACGAAAGTCTGGGTGACCAGTTGATCGATCGGCACGTTCAGGTAGGCCTGCCGCTGCGCGGGATCTTGCTGGCTCTCGATCGAGTGCACCGACCAGGCCCGCGGAAACGCCCCCGGAACCCGGTAGACATTCACACCCGAGCGGCCGCGGAAGATCGGGTCGCGATCGGAGTGCCAAGGCTGGCGGCCGAGATAGTAACTGACGCCCAACAGATGGAAGCTGCCTTCCGACCCGTTCATGGCGGCGATGTTCTCGGTCATGCCCGCGCCCACGCCTCCGTACTCGTCGAGACCGTACCAGTCGCCGAAATTGAAAGCGATGTCGCCCCCGTTCGTCAATATGCGGAAGTGTCCGGGCTGCGAGCGAAGAAACCCGGCGATGTCGTCAAACGAGGAAAGCTGGGCCAGGTACGGCCAGCCCAGTTCGATATGGCGGTAATTGTTGCTGGTCACCATCCCAACCTCGAACAGGATCAGGCCCAGTATGCTCAGCATCGCGCCTCGCAGCGGAATGCGATCGAGCGCCCAGCTAAAGAAAACGCACGCCAGCAGGATGGCGCTGAGAGCCAGTTGCGCGGCGGGCGGATAATCGAGCATCTTCTTCCCGTCGAATACGCCTTGCGCCAGAAGGAACAGAAATAGCAGCGCGCCGAAAGCCAGCAGGACCTGGCCGAAACGGCGCAGGTGGCTGCCGATTGCCCTCCGCTGTTCCAGGAAGAAATCGATTCCGGATCCGGCCAGCACCGCCAGAGCGAGGTCCACGATGTACATCGCGAAGCCGGCTGTGCGGGACTTGTCCACCAGCGGCAGCAGCCCATACATGATTCCGTGAAACACCGAATATCTTCCCAGGCTGATCAGGACGCCGAAGATCGCGAGTCCCGCGAAAGGCGACGCCATGCGCGAGCGCGCCGCAGCCGTGACCGCCAGGATGGCGAAGGTCAGGATGGTCAGACCGACGAACGGCGTGATAACCGGAAAGACCGTGGGAACAATGAGGCCCAGAATGGCGGCCGGATGCAGCGAGTACAAATCGAAAACAGAGTACGGCACCTGGTCGTGAAAGCCGACCGGTTGCGCCGTGCTCACCCAGCGCAGCGAGCGCGACCAATACTCGTAACTGGGCAGCAGTTGCGGCGCGCCGATGAGTACGGCGAACAGCACGCACACCGCCCCCAGCAGCGCGGCCCGGGCCAGGCTCAAGCCACGGAACAGCACGTAGAACGCCAGCAGAAAAGCGACGCACAGCAGCGTATAGGTGGGGATCTGGTGATGGCCGCCGAAGAACGAGAAGCCGGCGATCGCGCCCGCCGCAGCCATGCTCCACACCGGGCGCCGCCCATTCAAGCTACGCAGGGCGAACAGCAACACCAGAGGCCCCCACATAGCGCCATTCAACATCTGTGGCCACGAGATGTCGGCCATGTAGCCCGACAGCGCGAAGCTTGCGCCCGCGCAAATTGACGCGAACCTGCTCAATCCCAAGTCGCGCGCCAGCAGGTAGCAGAACAGCGCGGCGAAATAATGGATCAGCACGAAATACCAGTTGGCGAACTGCAGCGCGATGTGTCCTCGCCACAGCGGAGCCGACCACCACAGCCAGTTCAGCGGGAAAAGCACGCCCGGTTGATCCTGTCCGATCAGCGATTGGCCGCCCCATTGATGCGGATCCCAGATTGGCAAGTGCCCGTTCTGCCATTGCGCGATCTCTTCAGTGACAAACGGCAGAACTTGATCGGCCAGATCGCCGCCGTTGAGCCAGGTGTATTGGTTGGTGAGAGCGATTTTCCAAAACACCGCGATCGTCAACGCCAGAAGAATCACGGCGGGCGCGGCTTTCCGTGCGGCGTGCCGGAGGGCCTCCTGTAGCGAGCGGCGTTCAGCGGTCGCGATGCTGGACGGTGTAGTCACTTAAAGAACAGGATATTCCGGCGATGGCGCTTTGGTGCGCCAGAGCGCTGCCAGTCCCAGGAATGCGTTGGCCGCCGCCGCCAGGCCGAGATACAGCGACGCAGGCCGGTAAAAAAAGCGAATGCTATGGTGGCCACCCTTCAGCACTACGCCATCCAGAAACGTGTAGGCTTCGTAAACGTGCCGGTTCGCTCCGTCCACTTCGGCCTCCCAACCCGGAAAATACGTGTTGGCAAGCACCAGCATGCCGGTGCACGCCAGGTCCGCTTCGATCACAAACTCCGTGGGGCGAGTCTGGGTGGCATGCACCGAATCGGCGCCGTCACAGGTGTCCAGTACCGGCGCAGGTTCCATCAGAAAGGTCGCACGCCGGAGTTGTTCCAAGGGAACATTCAGCCGTTCGCCGCTCTGCCGGGCGCTGGAAATGACTTGCGCCGAGTGAACTGCCCAGGCCCGCGGAAATGCGCCCGGAACCCGATAAACATTCACTCCGGAACGTCCGCGGAACACGGGCTCGGGGTCCGAATCGCGGGGCGCGCGCCCCAGGTAGTAAGCGACCCCCGACAACGCCCGCGCTCCAGCCGCGCCATGAACGGCCACGATGTTCGCGGTGACGCCGGCATAGCCCAAGTACTCGTCCAGGCCGAACCAGTCGCCGAAGTTGTAGGAAATGTCGTCTTCATTCTTCGCAATTCGAAACAGCCCCGGCTGGGTGCGCAGGAAGGCCGCGATGTCGTCGTGCGCTGAGAGTTTGGTCACCTGGTCCCAACCTCGATCGCGGTGCGGGTAGAAAGCGGTGGTCACCGTTCCGATATCGAACAACACCAGCCCTAGGATCGCGAGCATCGCGCCTTGCCGCGGCATTCCACCGGCGCGCCAGACGCGAATCATGCACCCCGACAGCACAGAGCTGAACGCCAGCAGGGCAAAAAACGGGTTGTCGAACGCTCCCGCGCCCGCGACGAAAACCTTGCCCAGCACTAGCAGAAGGATTACCATGCCAAAAGCGATCAAGACGTTCGCCAACACGCCAAGCTGTGCGGCGATTTTGTGGCGAGCGTTCAGGAAGCAATCGATCCCATAGCCCGCCAAAACCGCCAGAGCCAGGTCCACGATGAACACGGCGAAGGCCGCGGTTCTGGATTTGTCGATCAGCGGTAACACCGAGTACAGAAGCCCGTGGAACAGAGAGTACTTTCCCAGGCTGAAGATCAAGCCCGCGATGGCCAGAACCGCGAAGGCCGGCGCGACGCGATCGCGGCCATTCCCGGTGACACCCAGGATCGCGAACGCCAGCACCGTGATCCCGACAAAGAAGACGCCGATGCTCAGCCCCGGTCCTAGAAAAAAACCCACCACCGCCGCCGGATTCAGAGAGAACTGGTCGAAGACAACGTACGGAACCTGGTCGTGAAATCCCACCGGATTTGCCGACCCTACCCAGCGCAATCCTCGCGACCAATACTCATAGCTGGGCAGCAACTGCGGCGCACCCGCCAGCATCGTGAAAATCGCACAAACCAGTCCCAGCGCCACCGCGGTACGGATCCGCGTGCCACGAAACACGACATAGAATCCCAGCAGAAATCCCACGCTGAGGAGCGTGAAAGTGGGCAGTTGGTGATGGCCTCCCCACATCGAGAAGCCCTCCAGGCAACCCGCGGCGGCCATGTTGAACACCGGCCGCCGTCCGTTCAGGGCGCGTACCGCAAACAAAAGGACGAGCGGCGCCCACATTCCGCCATTCAACATCTGGGGCCAATCCACGTTGCCCATGAATCCCGCCAGGCCGAAGCTGGCTCCCGAACAAATCGAGGCAAAGCGGCTCAGCCCCAGGTCGCGCGCGAACAGATAACAGAACAGCGCCGCGAAATAATGGATCAGGACGAAATACCAGTTCGCTGCGCGCAACGAAATGTGGCCGTGGTCGAGCGGCGCCCGCCACAACAGCCAATTCAGCGGGAACAGGACGCCGGGCTGGTCCTGCCCGATGAGCGATTGTCCATCCCAGTGGTGCATGTCCCACAGCGGAAAGCTTCGGTGCCGATACTGCGTGGTCTCCTCCTGGAACCACGGCAGCACCTGGTTCACCACGTCGGGACTGTTGAGCCAGGTGTACTGATCCGTTAGAGCGATCCTCCAGAACACGCCGATCGTCAGGGCCAGCAGCAGGACCGGCGGACCGAGTCTGGACAGTGAACCAGCCGCTCTCGCCAGCGCGGGGAGTTTGTCCGATACAGTGGCAGGGGACATGAGCGGCCAGGAGGCTGAACCACAGTGTCGCACAACCACATGCGGGCACTGCTAGAATGGGGGTTCGTGCTCAAGGCAACCTGTTTGTATGTCGCTCTGTCCGCGCTGGCGTGCGCCGCCGTCACCGCCGACAAACATTCCGTCACCAAACATCCGGCCACCAAACATCAAGTCACGAAACATCAAGTCACGAAACATCCGGCCACCAAGCATCCGGCCACCAGCCACGCAACCAAGAAGCCCACCAGAAAGTCTCCCAAAGCCACCGCGAAGGGTAAGAGCAAGACGCGGTCCCGATCGTCGCAGCAGGTCCCGACGCCGGAGCGATACCAGGAAATCCAGCAGGCTCTGGCCAGCAAAGGTTACTTCCACGGTGAACCGAACGGCCAGTGGGGACCGGATTCGGCGGACGCACTGAAGCGTTTTCAGACGGACCAGAACCTGACGCCCGACGGTAAACTTGGCGCGCTGTCGCTGATCGCCATGGGCCTCGGACCGAAGCGGCTGTCGGCGCAATCGTCCCCTCCTGCTAGCATCCCGAAATGATCGTCGGGGTTCCCAAGGAAGTCAAAGATCACGAAACGCGCGTCGGGCTGGTTCCGAGCGGCGCGACAGCGTTGCGCGAGGCCGGCCATCGCGTGCTGGTGGAAACGCAAGCCGGAGCCGGCAGCTCGATTCCCGATCAGGACTACGTCGATGCGGGCGCGGAAATCCTCACCAGCGCGGCGGAGGTGTGGCGCAAAGCCGACCTGGTGGTGAAAGTCAAAGAGCCGCAGCCCGCAGAATACGCCTACTTTCGCCCGGGACTGATCCTGTTCACTTACCTGCACCTGGCGCCATTGCCGGAACTCACCGGCAAGCTGCTCGAGACAAAGTTGAACTCGGTGGCTTACGAGACCATCCGCGAGCGCGACGGATCGCTTCCGCTGTTGACGCCCATGAGCGAGGTGGCCGGACGAATGGCCGTCCAGGTGGGCGCGCAGTATCTGGAAAAACCCAACGGCGGGCGAGGCATCCTGCTGGGCGGCGTGCCGGGCGTGGCGCCGGCCAACGTCGTGATCCTGGGCGGCGGCGTGGTGGGACACCAGTCCGCCAAAATGGCGGTGGGTCTGGGCGCGCACGTCAGCATCATCGACCGCAACATGGAACGCCTGCGGCAGCTCGACGACATTTACAGCAGCCAGGTGGTGACGCTGGCCTCCAACAGCTTCACCATCCGCGAGACGCTGCGGCAGGCCGACCTGGTGATCGGCGCGGTGCTGATTCCCGGCGCGTCGGCGCCCAAGCTGGTGCGCCGCGACATGGTCCAGACCATGCGGAAGGGCGCGGTGATGGTGGACGTGGCCATCGACCAGGGCGGCTGTTTTGAAACCTCGCATGCCACCACGCACACCGATCCGGTGTACGTCGTCGACGGCGTGCTGCATTACTGCGTTTCGAACATGCCCGCCGCGGTGCCGCACACGTCCACGTTCGCGCTCACCAACGCGACGTTTCCGTACCTGGCGGAGCTGTGCGCCAAGGGCTTGCAGCGTGCCTGCCGGGAAAATCCGGCCATTCGCGAAGGCGTGAACACCTACGGCGGCTACATCACCTATCCGGGTGTGGCGGAATCGCAGGGTCTCGGCTGGAAGGAACTTACTGCTTTGCTGTAGGCGCCGCTGAAAAACTCTTCTCGAATTTCTCCGACTTCAACACGTTCCCGCGCTCCTGCTCGCGAATTACCAGCGTGGTGCGAACCGCGTCGGCGGGCACTCGCCACAGCTTGGTGATGTCGCGCTCCTCCTTGCCGTTGAGGACGAACGCCGCCGGATGGAGCAAGCTGGACGATTTCTCCCAATGCCCGTTGGTTTCCGCCTGGCCCGTGATTTCGATCGCAACCGGAACGCTGGCGCGATTCTCCAGGTTGACCACTTTGAGCTTCACCACGACCAGGTTTTCCGATTCCTTGTGAATGTCCATGGTGGTGGATAGCTGAGGCGAATGAGCGCAACCGCCCAGAGCCACCAGCAGAATCAGCAACAGCGTGCGTATCAAGCAGACTTCCTCCCGGCGAATAGTAGCAGCGGTATCGCGGCCAGTTGCGCGGTCACGGCGAAGGCCACCACCGCCGCAAGGGACCAACCGTAAAGGATACCAATCGCGGAGCTGCCCACGAACCACAGCACTCCGTAAACCGTATTGAAGATCCCGTAAGCCGCGCCGCGGCGAGGCGCGGGAACCAGCGCGGCGATCTTGGCGCGGAGCGGAGTCTGCTGGGCGCCCATTCCCGCTCCCCACAGCGCCATGCCTGCCAGGGCCGGATAAAACGATCCGAAGAAGACCAGCGGACTGGAGGCCGCCGAGAGCAGTACGCCGGCGATCAACGCGGCGACGCCGATGCGATCGAACAGGCGCCCGAACAGCAGGGCCGCCAGCGCCTCCACGCCCATCGCGACGGAGTAGAAGACCGGGATCGCAGACGGGGAAGCGAGCGCGGTCTGGTGAAAATGAAAAGCGATCAGCGGGAAATCGACGAAGCCGGCCGCCAGCAGACCTGCCGCGGCGATGTAGATCCAGAAGGCGCGCGGCAAAGCCGTGGCGGCGCCGGTTGGGTGCTCGGCCGGCTCCTCAAAGCGCGATGGGTCTGGATAGAGCCGGACCGCCGCCACTAGCACGGCGAGCGCGAGACCCGCCGGAATCGCGAGCAACAGGTAGGCACGCGGGTAGTGCGACCCCGTGAGAGCAACGGCCACCATCAGAGGCCCGAGGAACGCGCCGGTTTGATCCATGAACTCGTGCAAGCCGAAGCCCCAGCCACGTCCGACGACGTGAGCTGCCTCGGAAAGCATGACGTCGCGGGAGGGTGTGCGGATTCCTTTGCCGGCGCGTTCGGCGATGATCAGAGCGGCCGCCATTCCCCAGTGATTCGCGAAACCGAGCAGCGGCACGGCCAGCAGGTTCACCACGTAGCCGGCGATGGCGAAAGCCCAATAGCGACGTTTGCGATCGGCCGCGACTCCCGAGGCGAGCCGCAACACATAGCCGGCCAGCTCTCCCGCGCCGGATACGATGCCCACCACCGCCGCACCTGCTCCGAGCGTCGCGAGGAACGGGCCGTTGATGCTGCGCGCGCCTTCGTAGGTCACGTCGGCCAGCAGGCTGACCATGCCCAAAGCAACGATGAATCGGATGGCGGAGGCGCGCGAGGCCGGCACTAGCGGACGCTCAGTCTGCGTTCACACCAGTGTGAACGCGGCCCGCATGAAGCACCCGGGACAGACGAATCTGTCCCAGCGCCCGACTGCATCGGCAAACGCAGCGACGGCCGCGCAGTGGACAGATCCGTCTGTCCCCCGTTTTTCGACACCGTCATAACAGCTTCGCGGATTTCGGCGATATGCGCTTCTCCAGCCGCGCCAGCCGGCGCCTTAGCGGTTCAGTCGGCTCCAAACCGAGCGCGCTGCGCGTCATCTCGAGCGCCATGGCGTAGTTGCGCTCGCGATGCTCGTAGTATTTCGCGAGTTCGATCAACGCCGCCGCGCGCCACGGATTGGGCGACGCCGCCAGATCCGTCAACACCGGAAGAGCGGCGTGCTCGCGCCCCAGCTTCTTCTCCAGCGCCGCCATGTCCCACAGGGTGCGGAACAGCAGCTCGTCCGGTAGACCGCGATCAACGGCTTGCCGGAAAAGCGCCAGCGCGTTCTCATGTTGCTCCGCCTGCCGCCACCAGCGCGCCAACCCGACCATCTCCGCGCCGTGAGCGAACTCGGCCTGATCCGGAGCGTGAAACGCCCGCGGCACGATGGCCGTCAAGCAGGCCAGCGTCAGGATGTCCATCGCGTTGTGGTGAAAGATGGGCAGCAGCCGGAAAATTTCGTGGGTGCGCAGGTACTCGAAGTACACGTATGGGATCAGCTCGCCCGGCAGATCGCCCTGCCGTTCGACACCCAGGATCTGGTTCTCGAGATCCACCAGCCGGCAACTGTCGAAGCGCAGATTCCACAGCCGGCGCGCGCCAAAAAGCAGGTCCAGGTGTTCCAGCGAACCGAACGGAGGACGCTGCCGCACCATGCGGAAGCGCGTTTCGAGCAATGGCTGATCGTAAGTCCGGCCGTTATAGGTGATCAGCACGTCGAAGTCCTTGAGATGCTCGCGCAGCGCGCTGAGCTGGCTGGTCTCCTCGCCGAAATCGCGCATGAAGAACTGGCGCACGCGAAAACCTTCGGGCGTTATGCGGCCCACGCCGACCAGGAACGCGTACGTTCCCGATCCACCCGCCAGACCCGTGGTTTCCGTGTCGAGGAAACACCATCGCGCCGGCGGGACGCCCTGAATCGCGCCTCCGGAAATGGACGCGAGCAGATCGGCGGACAAGTCTTCGAGATCCGCGATGCCGATGCTGCCATGCCGGCGATGCCGCTCGTAAAGCTTTTCGGTCTCGAAGTGGCGCCCGTGCCCGGTCTCGATCTCTTGACCCGCCAGCCATTCTTCGGGAGCCGGAATGACGGGCTGGGGAGTGGCAACAGCGCGGCGCGGCTTGCCCTCCGCGTACTTCCGATCGATCTTCGCGATGCGGCGGCGAAGGTGCGCGAGTTGCTCTTGAAAGTCGCTCATGCCTGCTGCGATTCCACCGCCTGCGACACCTGTTCCCATTCTTCAACCAGCTTCGTCAGCTCGGAACGGCGCTGATCGAGCAGTCGCGTAACACGCAAGGTCTCCTCGGCATTCACGAAATTCGCAAGCTCAGCTTCGCAGTGGGCCACCTCAGACTCCAGCTCCGCGATCCGTTGCTCCAGTTCCTGGCAGCGATCCCGCATTTTTTTGAGCTTGATCGGATTCAGCCGCTTGGCGGCCGGTGCGAGCGGAGCAGGCGCTTCCTGCGGCGCGTGACTGGCCGGCCGGCCATTGCCCAGCAGCGTCAGATCCAAAGGCTTGCCCTCTTTGCGCCACAGGTAGTCTTCGTAGTTGCCCGGGAACACGTGCACCTCGCCGCCGCCGACCTCGAAGATGCGCGTGGCCAGCTTGTCGATGAAATACCGGTCGTGCGAAACGAACACCACCGTGCCGGTGTAATTTTCCAGCGACTCGAGCAGCACGTCCTTGGCGCGCAGGTCCAGGTGATTGGTGGGCTCGTCCAGCAGCAGGAAATTCGAGGGCTGCATCAGCATGCGCGCCAGCGCGTAACGGTTGCGCTCGCCGCCCGACAGCACGCCAATGCGCTTGAAAACGTCGTCCTCGGAAAACAGAAAGCAGCCCAGCAGGCTGCGCAGCTCGGTGTTGGTCGATCGCGGCGCCAGGCTCGACAGGTCGTCCAGCATGCGCGCGTTCGTGTCCAGCTCTTTGTACTGATCCTGCGCGAAGTAGTCCACTTCGACGTTGTGGCCCAGGCGGTATTCGCCTTCGCTGAGCGGCTCGGTGCCCGCGAGCAATTTAATCAGCGTAGACTTCCCCGCCCCGTTCACCCCGACCAGCGCGATGCGATCGCCGCGCTCGATGATGCAGCTGACCCCGCCGAAGACGAACTTCTCGCCGTAGCTCTTCGCGACATTCTGAAACTCGGCGACAATGCGGCCGCTGGGTTTGGGCTGCGGAAACGAAAAATGGATGCTCCGTTCTTCGGCCGGAAGCTCGATGCGCTCGATCTTGTCCAGCTCCTTGATGCGGCTCTGCACTTGTTTGGCCTTGGTGGCCTGATAGCGGAACCGGTTGATGAACGCTTCCAGTTGCTCGATGCGCTCGCGCTGGTTCCGGTAGGCGGCTTCCAGTTGTTCGGTCCGCTCCTGCTTCTGCTGCAAATATTTCTCGTAGTTGCCGTGGTAGAAGTGGACGCCGCGATTCCAGATCTCGACGATCTTGTCCACGGTCACGTCCAGGAAATAACGGTCGTGGGAAATCAGCACGTAAGCGAACGGATAGTCGTGGAGATATTGCTCCAGCCAGTTGCGCGCTTCCAGGTCCAGGTGATTGGTGGGCTCGTCCAGCAGCAGCAGGTTCGGCTTTTCGAGCAGCAGCTTGGCCAGCGCGATACGCATCTGCCAGCCGCCGGAGAATTCCTCGGTGCGGCGGTGCCAGTCCGAGTGCGGAAAACCCAGGCCCGCCAGAACCGTTCCCACCTGCGCCTCGATGGCGTAGCCGTCGCGCGTGCGGAATTCGCTGTCGAGCTGGTGAAAACGGTCGGCTACCTGCGCGTACTCGGCGCCCGCCGGGTCCAGTTCGGACATCTTGTGCGTCAGCTGTTCCATCTCTCGTTCCATGTCGTGGAACGAAGAGAAAACCGACATGCACTCGGCGAACACGCTGCGCCCGGAGAGCGACAGCCCATCCTGGGGCAGGTATCCGGCGCTCACTCCGCGCGTCATGCTGAGCGACCCGTAGTCCAGCGACTCGATGCCGGCCAGGATCTTCAGCAGCGTGGTCTTGCCGGTGCCGTTGGCGCCCACCAGCCCGGCGCGATCCTTGGGCGTGATCAGCCAGTTCAGGTTCTCGAACAGAAGCTTGGGGCCGAAGCGCTTCCCCGCCCCAGACAGTTGAATCATCTTCTACTAGTTTCTCGTTTCCGGGCGCCGGTTTCTAGTTCGGCTTGCCTGGCTTGCCCAGCGAGCAAAGCGGATCGCCCACCACGATGTTCATCCAGCTCAGCACCGGGATTGAAAGATAGTAGCTTTCGGCCAGGTTGCGGCCCAGATAATAAGCCGGCAGCAGAATGTTCGGCCGCGGCGTGAGTTGCAGGAATGGTTCCGCGACATGACCGGAAGCGCCGGTGACGCCATCGTGGAGGTAATCGGCGGTCAAGCTCTGCGGGGACCCGCCGAACTCAGCTCCGAGCGTCCAGCCGTCCGAAGGACGCGCAAAGGTTCGTCCATTGGTCGACACATATTCCGTCATGATGGCGCCCGGCAGCCAGTGAAATCCCAGATGACGCTGTTTGCGGTCCGGGTCGTTTGATCCCCAGGAGGCGTAGGCAATCACGTCTTCCTGATCGTAGAGGACTCTGGCGGAATCGTCTAGCACCACGCGGTTCTGCGGAAGCAGGCGCGCCGCTTCGCGCAGCCAGGCGTTGCCCTGCATGTTGTCCTTGGCTTTCAGGTCGATCACAAATCTGCCGCGGTTCCGCGCCTGCAAGGCCCGATCGATGATGCCCTTGACGTCGGCCAGATCGTAGCCGGCCAGGCGCGTGACCAGGTACATCGGGAAATCGGGATGCCGGAAAGTTGCGTTGATCTTGCCGAAAAAAGGATTGCGGATGCCTCCCGGCACCGTGTGGCCGCGTCCGTGCATGTCGGAGTAGAGCAGCGCGAGTTCTGAATCCACCGAAGCGGTTTCAGAGATCAGTCCCCCGCCATGGCCGGGGATTCGAAGCGGAATGCCGCCCGTGGTGACGATGTAAAGGATCTTTTCTTCCAGGTGCTTCGCGCGGAGATAGGACGCGATGGGACCGGCGATTTCCTTTTCGAAATCCTCGCGCGAAATCTCCTCGTCCGGTTTGACATTCAGACGG
The DNA here is from genome assembly GCA_020073265.1 of Terriglobia bacterium. GTDB lineage: Bacteria > Acidobacteriota > Terriglobia > Bryobacterales > Bryobacteraceae > Palsa-89. The sequence goes on from JAIQFN010000001.1 coordinate 192,103, forward strand.
CAGACGTTAGCCGAGGGAATGTGCCGCCGCGCCGCGTAATACTCGCCGATGCTCTCCGAGAGAGGCGAAGCCTGATTGACCACAATCAGAACGTTCTGCGCGTCTTGAGAAAAGGCTATCGCGGCAACCGCAAAAAACAGCGCGAGTTTAGACACTCGCTTTTATTTTAGGCTCGATGTGCGCAAGCATGACTTGGCATGCGCAAGATGCAACGAGCTTTTTCATTTCCTGCGCCCTTTCGCCGGACGCTTTGCCATCGCCGCGCGCCATGCTTCCCAGTCTTCGGTAGTTGCCTTGACCATGCGGCCGGCGGCGTCATGCAGCCAATGGCGCGAGCGGTTGCCCAGGTGCCGCGGAATCGCCTGGCCGGCGCCGGCGCTACCCAGATGCACGTTCGCGGTCTCGAAACCCATAGCGTGCAGCAGCTTGCTCTCGTCGCGTTCCTTCGGCATGGAAGCCAGCTCGATGCGTGAACAATCGGGCGCCAGACGCCGCACGATCCAGCGGCCTTTCAAGCGCACGAAAGGATCGATGGCGCGCCGCGCGCGGTCCAGAATTTCCTGATAGCGGAGGCGCTCGGACACCCCGTCGCCGGCCCACACACAGGCCGAAGGAGCCAGCGCCTTGGCTTCCCGCGCCACCTTGGCGCCGCGATACATAGCGATCGCCACGAAGCGCTCGCGCCCCAGGCTCCCCAAACCGGCGATCCGATGTGCTGTGCGATACTCCAGGCCGCCTTCGGGAAGCATGCGCTCCAGCGCGCGGCGGGCGCTCTTCGGGACTCGCCCCTTGTAGGTCGGCAGGCTGTCGAGCTTTTCCCAAAACTGCCGTGGATCGCGTAGCGCGCCTGTCACCATCTCGCGAAGCCAGCCGTGCTCTTCGGCCATCACGATGGGGCGGCCCCCCGTTTCGAGGCCCTTCTTGTAACCGCTGAGAATCGCGCCACAGGCATCCTTGGGAGCGATTTCGAGCCGCGCTTCGCGCACCGCGATGTGGGCGCTGGCCGCAAGCCGCACCAGGTCGACGCTGTAGGGCAGCTCGAACGCTTCATCGAAATCGTTGATGCCCCAAACCAGCCGGCCCTCCACGTCCCGCCACGTGCCGAAGTTTTCAACATGCAGGTCGCCGACGGCCAGAACCTTGGGCGCGGCCCGCTCCTCCGGGCAAATCTGCGGCCAGAGCTGCATCCAGCGATAGAACGTCGCGCGCAGGAACGGAAATACGTCCGCCGCCATGGCCGCGTGCTTGCGTTCCAGATCGGCGTCCAGCAAATCGATGCGCTTGCCCAGCCAGGTTTCGTAGCCCCGGGTGGCCTTCGCGATCTTCATCGGGCGCCGCTCGCAGCGGAGTGCGCGCCTGCTTCCGGCGGCCGCGAGGCCTCCAACAGCTCGGCCAAATACTGCTTCCATATCGCAGGCAGGGAATGCGTGCCGTGACCGCGCGTCTCACTGGTGATTGGCAGCAAAACGAAGCGGCCGCGTTTCACCCGCTGGATGGTGCGCTCCAGAATGCCCAACTCGGGCGGATTCACTACGTCGTCGGCCGAGTTGATGGCCACCAGCGGGGCCTGAATTTTACCTAAATCCGGCTCGGGATTGTAGTCGCGCGAAGAATCGAACTGGTACAGCATGTCGACGGCATTGTTGGCCTCCATCCGCCTGCGGATGGTTTCGTCGAAGAGCTTGTCGGCCTGGTCGCGCGTGGGCGCCTGCTTCTGCATCTGCAGCGGACTGGACGTCATGATCACCAGAATATCGATGGCCATGCGCAGCCCGTTCACCGGATCGTTGCGCAGCGCGTCGATAATCATGCGCCGGAAGAAGCGGTTTCGTCCCGCGATCTCCACCGGCGCGCTGGCCAGCGGCATCAGCGCGTCCATGAAGTCCGGATATTTCTCCCCCCACACCCAGCTCTGCATGCCGCCCATGGAAGTGCCCGTCACCAGGCGCAGGTGCTTCACCCCCAGCCCTTCGGTGAGCAATCGGTACTGCGCTGCCACCATGTCGTCGTAGTCGTAGCGCGGAAAGCGTTCGCCCAACCCGTCGCTCGGCTTGCTGGATTTTCCATGGCCGATGCCGTCCGGCAGAACGATGTAGTACCGGCTGGCGTCCAACAACTGGCCGGGACCGAACAACACCCCGGCGAATTGCTCGCTCAGGAATTGCTTTCCGGTTCCGCCTGTACCGTGCATGATCAGAACGGCGTTGTCGCCACGTAGCGATCCCAGCGTGGTGTAGTGGAGCTTCAGTTCAGGCAGGCTGCCTCCGTCCTTGAACCGAAAGTCGCGCAGCACGAAGTCCGCCTCTTTCGGCGGCGGGTAATCGGCTCCGGCCGCGCAGAAGCCGAACACCAACAGCAAAGCCAGATGGCGCACGGCTCGATTATAACGGGTCAGCCCTCATCTGTAACCCGCATCTTCAATTTGTCCTTTACTCGCTCCGGGTTTGTGATATATTTAACTCACAAGTCGTAACAGATTGAAGATGTTGAGCAGAAGAGACGGGGAACGGGGAATTGTGCGGGATAGCTGGCTATACACACTACCAACATAAGGTGGATGCAGCTCGCATCCGGCGAGCCACATTTGCGCTGACTCATCGGGGACCCGATCAGCAAGGGTTCTATGAGTCGGACTGCGTCTCGCTCGGGGCCGTGCGCCTGCGAATCATCGATCTCGCCGGCGGCGACCAACCCCTGAAAAGCGAAGACGGCGATACGGTCCTCGCCTTCAACGGCGAAATCTACAACAACACCGAACTCCGCGAAGAGTTGCGGGGACGCGGCCATTCTTTTCGCACGCTCTGCGACACCGAGACCGTTCTCCACGCCTTCCTGGAGTGGGACACCGAATGCTTTTCGCGCCTGCGAGGCATGTTCGCGCTGGCCATTTGGAACAACTCGGAACGCCGCCTGGTCCTGGCGCGCGACCGGATCGGCATCAAGCCGCTCTACATTTATCGCCACGGCGTCGATCTGTACTTCGGCTCCGAGCTGAAGGCGCTGTTCGTGCATCCGGAGGTGGAGCGCCGCATCGACCCGCTGGGGCTGCACTATTTCACCTCGCTCAACTACGTGCCGTCGCCGCACACGCTGGTGGAGGGCATCGAAAAATTGCCGCCCGGACACTGGCTGGAGTGGCGCCAAGGGCGAACCATAAGCTCGCCGTACTGGTCCTTGAGCTTCCATCCGGCGCGCCACTATACGCTGGACTCGGCGGCCGAGGAACTGGACAGCCTGCTGAATGAATCGGTGCGCGAGCACCTGGTGTCCGATGTCCCGCTCGGCATTTGGGCCAGCGGCGGCCTGGATTCCTCCACCGTTCTGCACTATGCCAGCGCGCACTCCTCGGGCCCGCTGAACACGTTTTCGGTTTCCTTCGCCGGCCGCAGCTTTGACGAAGGCGAATACGCGCGCCGGGTCGCCCAGCATTATGGCGCCGAACATCACGAGTTCGATCTCAACCCGGAGGTCGATCTGGAGAGCGCCATCGAAAGCATGGCCTACCATTCCGACGAACCCGGAGCCGATGCCGGAGCCTTGCCGGTCTGGTTTCTGTCTCAGTTGAGCCGCCGGCACGTCACCGTCGCGCTGAGCGGCGAAGGCGCCGACGAACTCTTTGGCGGTTACTACACGTATCTGGGCGACAAGTACGCGCGCACTCTGCGTCGCGTCCCGGCGCTTGCGCGCAGGCTGGCTCTAGGACTGGCCCGCCGGTTGCCGGTATCGGACGACAAGATCGGACTCGACTACAAGCTGCAGCGCATGCTGGAAGGGTCGCTGCTGGATCCTGCCGACGCCCACCTGTTCTGGAACGGCACGTTTTCGGAAGCCCAAAAGAAGCACCTGCACCTGCACAACGGACATCCGCCGGTGGGAGCGCTGCTCGAAACACTTCCACCGCAGTCGCAAGAGACCGGATACCTCAACCGCTATCTGTGGCTGGATCAGCGTTATTATCTGCCGGACGACATTCTGTACAAGTGCGACCGCATGAGCATGGCGCATTCGCTCGAAGTGCGGCCTCCCTTCCTGGATCATCGCATCGTCGAGTTCGCCGCGCGTCTGCCGGAAAATCTGAAGATCCGGAATAGCACCTTGAAGCTGGTGCTGCGGCACCTCATGCGCGACAAGTTGCCGGCCTTCGTGCTTCGCCGCAAGAAGGAAGGCTTCGACATTCCGGCCCACGATTGGCTGCGCGGCGTGCTGCGGCCTCTGCTGCTCGACACGCTGACCCGGGAATCGGTCGAAAAATCCAACCTCTTCGATTGGAAAGTCGTCGACATGCTCATTCGCAGCCACCTCGACCGGCGTGCTAATCTCGGTTATCATCTATGGGGCCTGCTGACGCTGTTCCTTTGGATGAAAAAATGGGGCATCCAAAGCGAACTGGCCGAGCCACAGACAGCCGCGCTGTTCAGCACCGCTTCCGCTACGAACTGATCGCCTTTCTGATCGCCGGCGTAGCCGGGAGCGGCGCCAGGTTCCGGCTCACCCATCATGCGAATTCTGATTGACGCCACGCCGCTCTTGCTCCGCAGCGCGGGCGTCAAGACTTACACCTACCACTGGATCCAACATCTGATGCAGGAGGCTGGCAACGAGCAGATCCTCACCTTCCCCCGTATTGAGCGCCTGGCGGCTCTGGATCACGAGCGCTCGATTTTCTCCTCAGCCCGGACGTTCTCCCGCCTGGGTCTGCTGTTCTTAGCCAACCGCCTCCCCGCCCTTCCGCTGATAAGCTGGATGACGCCCCGCGCGGATGTTTTCCATGTGTCGAACCAGGTCCGCAACCCGCCGCGGAGCGTGAAACTCACCGCCACGCTCTACGACCTCACCTGCCGCCTCATGCCGGAACTCCACACTCCTGCGAACATTCGCGCCGACGAGAGCCTGGCGAAAAACGTCCTCGCCAAAGCCGCCGGCCTGATCGCGATTTCCGAGAACACCCGGAACGATGCCGTGCGGCTACTCGGCCTGAACCCGGAACGCATCGAGGTGATCTACCCCGGTGTCGCCGACGTCTATTTCGGCGCGCAACCCAGACCGGCCGAACGCCCCTACGTTCTCTACCTCGGCACCATCGAGCCGCGTAAGAACGTCGACGCGCTGCTGGACGCTTGGGAAGGTTCTCGATTGCGGAACGACTTCGACCTGGTGATTGCGGGACCTCGGGGTTGGTCATCCGAGAAAACCATGGCGCGCCTGGCGTCGCGTCCCCGGGGCGTGCGCTATCTCGGCTACGTTCCGGAAGACGAACTGCCCGGGCTCACCGCCGGAGCGGCAGTGTTCGTTTATCCGTCCCTCTATGAAGGCTTTGGTCTTCCGGTCGCCCAAGCCCTCGCGGCCGGAGTGCCAGTGATCAGTTCCAACGTCTCGTCGCTGCCCGAAGTGACCGGCGATGCAGCGCTATTGGTCGATCCGCGCAGCCCCGCCGAAATTCGAGCCGCGCTCGATAAAGTGCTGGCCTCTCCCTCACTGCAGCAGCAGTTACGCGCCGCCGGCCTGGCGCGCGCCGGGCAATTCCGCTGGGCCGCGTGCGCCCGCAAAAGCCTGGAATTCTTCCGCCGATTCGGCTGATCCTGAATTTGTGGAAACGCCGCCTATTTTCCGACACCCGGCGCGATAAAGAAATCCCACACCTGCATATTCACTTTGCCTTCGGTGTATTCGACCACCGCGTACTCGCCCGGCTCCATCGGTTTTTCCGGCCAGATCTTGAAGAGTCCATCGCCCACCTGTTTGCGAAAGGTCGCCACCAGGTCCGGCTCCTCGATCGTCTCATTGGTAACCGGCACCACGCTCAGCTTCTCCACCACGCGATTCCCCTTGCGCAGCCCCATTCGCAGGATGCCGAAGCGCTCGTCGTTCGACAGACGAATATAAAATTCAGGTTCGCGGTTCGCCGTCCCCGTGGTCGCGTGCGGCCCGTCCAGCTCCAGCGTGGCCTTGCCCGGAACCATCGGCAGGGGGCTGAGAATCTTGAGCACGCTGCGCTTCTTGTCGGTGGCGACCTTGGACTCGGCCGCCTTGATCGCCGTCAACTTGTCGTCTTCGATCAAGTACACGCCCGGCTCCACCGGAATCCGCTCCACTTCCTTGCGGGCGTCCCGCTCGGCCTTGTCTTCGGCCGCCGACGCGGCTCGATCCTCGCGCGCTTCTTCTTCGCGCTGCTTGATCTCGGCTTGCGTCTTATCCAAATCCACCAGGGACAGCGGCACCTCTTCCCATTCGCTCCGATCGGTGCTGAAGAACCGCACCCGGTCTTCTTCCACTTTGTACTCGCGCACCAGTTGATAGCTGCCGTCCTTGAGATACAGCTTGACCGTCGCGCCCAGCAGCGCGACAGCAGCCAGCAGAACACAGCACAGCGTTCGCAGGATAAGCGCCGCGCTTGTTGCTCTCAGCCGATGCTCCGCCCTGGTGCGCATTCTACCCTTCAGCCAATTGTAGCCCCGCGCTCCGGAGCAATAGGAACTGCGACAGATTTTCGGACGTCAATAACCCCACCATGCGGCCATCCTGCATCACCGCCAGGCAAGCGCTGCCCTGCGCCATCAATGCCACTACCACCGACAACTCCGTGTCCGGCGAGACGCTGGTGAATTCCCGATCCATGAATCCGGCAATATACGACTGCGGCCCCTCCACCGCCATTCCACGCAGCAGCGCGTTGCGGCTCAGCAGCCCGATCACCTGATCGCCATGCACCACTGGAAAATCCTGCTGCGCGGTGGACAACAACAGGTCGGCCGCGTCATGAAACGTGCTGGCGTGCGAAAGCGTCCGGTACTCGGTCATCATGGCCGCGCGCACCGGAACTCCCTGCGACAGCGATCTCCGGCGCGAAGCCACGCCCTCGCTCTCGGCTCCCAAGTAGATGAAGAACGCGATCAAGGCCAACATCGGCACATAAAACAAACCGTAGGTGCCCAGACTGATCGCCAGCACACGCCCCGAAAAAGCCGCGATGCTGGTGGCTTCCGGTTCGGACCGGATCCGCGACAGCACCGCGCGCAACATCCGGCCTCCATCCATCGGAAAGGCGGGCAATAGATTGAATCCAGCCAGAATTAAATTGGCCAATGCAATTCGATCCGCGAGATTTGCGTCACCCGACTGCTCGAACGCCGCGAAATCCAACGCGCGGTTGTGCGAATAAAGCACCGCGACGATCAGCCCGGCAAGCGCAAGATTCACCAGCGGACCCGCCGCCGCGATCCAGAACTCCTCGCGAGGCTTGGCCGGCCGCTCCAATCGTGCCACGCCGCCGGTCGGATACATCACCACTTCCAGCGTCTTGATACCGCAGCGCGACGTGGCGAATGCGTGCCCCAGCTCGTGCAAAACTACGGAAGCCATCAATGCCAGCAAAAATAGCGCGTTGTTTCCCGCCGATTGATTGTTCCCGATACCTGAAACGGCCAGGAAAATCAGAATCAAAACGAAAGTGAAATGGACTCGAACGGGAACGCCCATCAGCCGGATGGACCCCACCGAGCCAGGACTCATCGGTCGCGCCCTGCTGCGCTCCTGTGCCAAACCCTGCCTCTTCAATTTCATTGTGGCATAGCCACTATCAAACTGGCCGGCCGGAAACGCTCTCGTTGCAGTTCCGTTTCAATGCAATGAAAAAACGCTGTCATCCAGCCCATGTGGCCGATCAACCATTGGAAATGCCGCGAGCCTATGGCATCCTGAATCTTGACTCGCACAAAACGCATCTTCCTGGCGCTATTTGCCGTTGCGGCCACTCTGCTCGCGGCGAACACTCCGCCCGCCCGGCCACGCCTGGTGCTGGCCATCGTCATCGATCAATTCCGCTACGACTATCTGGAGCGCTTCCGAAAAGATTACAACAGCGGACTGAAGCGCCTCCTGGAACAAGGCGCAGTCTTCTCCGACGCCCACTATCTGCAAGCCGCCACCGTGACCGCCGTCGGCCACTCCACCTTCCTCAGCGGCGCCACGCCTTCGGTCAGCGGCATCATCAACAACGATTGGTACGACCGCGAGAGCAGCCAGACCGTGACCAGCGTCTTCGATCCGAAATCGAAGCTGGTGGGCGGCGTCCCCGGAGCGCCCGGTTCCTCGCCTCGCCGGTTGCTGGTGAGCACGGTCGGCGACGAATTGAAGATGCACGGTGTCGAATCGAAGATCATCGGCGTGTCGATCAAGGACCGCAGCGCCATCCTGCCGGTCGGCCACATGGCGGACGGCGCCTACTGGTACGACGCAGATTCGAACCACTGGGTGACCAGCACCTACTACCGCGCCGAGTTGCCGGATTGGGTGCAGAAGCTCAATAGCGAGCAGCTCTATCAGCGTTACCTCGGCGCCAAGTGGCTGCCCTTCGACGCCCCGGATCAATCCGGCACGCCCTTCTGCAGCATGGCGGCGGGAACCGAAGTACGATTCTGCGGCGGCTTGGAAGCCACTCCCTGGGGCAACGAGATGATTGAAGAATTTGCCGAGCGCGCCATTTCCAACGAGAACCTCGGACGCCATTCCGGCGTGGACATTCTCGCCGTCAGCTTCTCATCCAATGACTACGTCGGCCACGCTGTCGGCCCCGACGATCCGGCCGTGCGCGACATCTCCATCCGCACCGATCGCCTGCTGGGCAAGCTGCTGGACTACGTCGACGCGCGCGTCGGCAAAGACGGCACGCTGGTAGTCTTGACAGCCGACCACGGCGTGGCGCCGGTACCCGAGGTCAACCAGGCGCGCAACATGCCGGGAGGCCGCCTTGCGGAGGCGCGCCTCACTCAGAGAATCTCGGAAGCTCTCACCAAGCGCTTCGGACCCGGAAAGTGGCTGCTCGGCGGATCGGCCACCATGCCGTACCTAAACCAGGAGCTGATTCAAACCCGCCGGCTCGATCCAGCCGAGGTGGAGCGCGTGGCCGCCGAGGCCGCATCCAAGCAGGAACACATCGCGCGCGTCTACACCCGGCACCAACTCCTGAGCGGTCAGGTGCAGCGCGACGACGTTGGGCGGGCCTTCAGCTTAGGCTTCTACGGTCCTCGTTCCGGCGACCTGCTCATCCTGCAGGAACCCTACTATTTGTTCGAAGCCACCGGCACATCGCACGGAACCCCCTACGATTACGATTCCCACGTGCCAATCATCTTCCTGGGACCGGGCATCCAGGCGCGGACCTACTGGCAGCGCGTCGCGCCCAACGACATCGCTCCTACTCTGTCGGCCATTCTCGGAATCGAAGCGCCCAGCGGCTCCATGGGCCGCGTGCTCAGCGAGCTGCTGCAATAATCGACAGCAGCCGCTTCACCGCGTCCACGCACAGCACCGCCGCGTGTTTCGACTCCGGAATCAACCCGCCCACCGCGGCATCAATCACGTCTGGTTTCAGCGCGGCCAGTTCAGCTCGCGTTTTTCCCTGCATCCACTCGGTGAGCGCCGACCCGCTCGCGATCGACGCCGTACACCCGCGCACCTTGTAGCGCACCTCCACGACGCGGTCTCCGTCGAAGAGCGCCGCCAGCCGCAGAATATCCCCGCAGGCCGGATTCTCAATGTCCACCGTCACCGCCGGCGGACCCAGCTCCCCCACGTTGCGCGGATTTTTGAAATGATCGAGAAAGACTTCGCTGTACACGACGCGGTCTCTATCCAATTATGCTCATCTTCCCGCGGTGCCCGGTATGACCACCGTCGTCGCCGCCGTCATCGAGCGCGACGGACGCATCCTCATCGCGCAACGCAAGAACAGCGGCCAGCATCCGCTCAAGTGGGAGTTCCCCGGCGGAAAAGTGGAAGCCGACGAAACGCCCGAAGCCGCCGCCATCCGCGAGCTCTCCGAAGAATTGGCCATCCACGCCCGGATCGATCGCGAAATCATGCGCTACCAGTATCAGTACCCCGGACGCCCGCCCATTCTGCTGATCTTCTTCCGCGTGGTGGAGTTCGAAGGCCAGCCGCGCAACCTGGATTTCGAGCAGATCCGCTGGGAATCACCCGAGCGCCTCCGCGATTACGATTTTCTGGAAGGCGACGCCGGCTTCATCGCGAGCTATTGCTGAATTTCTCTCCAAGTGGGGCAGCCAATCCTGGCTGCAGCCGGCCTTCAGCCGGCGCGATCCTTTTCCGCATGCTCTTCGCCTTCCGCTTCCCGCTCGATCGCCACGTACATCGGCCCCGCGCCGATCGACGCCACCAGAAACCACGTGCATCCGCCGGCACGATTCACCGTCCTGAACTTCACGTGCTCGCCCGGCCCGGCGTCGAATTCGATGGTCTTCTTGTTCCAGGTGTTGTCCACCCGCAGCTTGTGCCGCCCCGCCGGTATGGGCTTTGAGAGCGTCTTGCCGAACAGCAGGTCTCCGATCCAGTCCCCGTCCAGCTTGCAGATGATTTGCCGTTGCTTGACGTCCTCAGGCGACGTGCGCGCAATCGTCAGCCGCGCCGCCGGCTCCGTGCTGGTCTGGTTTTCAGCCGGCGGACTCACCGGCATGTGGACTTCCGAAACAAAAGCAGCGCTTTACCTCGCCGGCAGCCTGAATTCCACGCCGCGCTCCGTGTTCAACCGCTGCGAAAGGTCGCGATCGATCAGATCCAGGCTGGCCTGGTTCAACGCGTGATCGACGGTGACGTAGTGCAGGTTGGAACCCTCCATCCAATACCCCAAGGCCTGCACGATGCTGTGGTCTTTGAACGCGATCAGGTACAGCGTCGCCTGATCTTCGTTCGCGCGCTGCGCCGGCACGGCATCCTGCGCCGAGGAATGCTCGTCAGGATTTGGATTCCCGTACTCGCGCACCACGGGATTGGCCTGCGGAGGAACAAAATTCTGATTGATCACCACCGAGGGCGCGCTGTTGGTGTTTACGATCGGCGGCGCCTGGTCGCCATAACCTGGCGCGTAGTTGGGTCCGTAGCCCGACGATGTATCGTACCCATAATCGTATCCGTAGCCGCCATAAAAAACCGGATACGGAACGATTGACCCGCGCTGATGAAACGGATGCGCCGCAGGCAAGGGACTTCTTACGACCGGACGTCCCGCGGATCCCGTTGGAAAACGCGGTCCGTTGAAACCGCCCGGCGGCATCGCCGGTGCGTGACCTGTGCCCGGATACAAAACGTTGCCGAACCCGCCCAGAGACCAGTATTGGCCCCCGCGGCCTTGTCCGAACGCAGTCCCCACCAGGCAAACGAAAATAGCCGCCGAGACCAAGGAGCGCATAACACCTCCCCACATCGATTGTAGCTCACAACACGAAATTCCAAGCCAGCCAAACGTTATAATCGAGACATGCCGGATGTCCGACATTCCGTCTGCGCCCTGGATTGCCCCGATTGCTGCTCGCTGCTCATCAATGTAGAAGACGGAAAGGGGAGCCACTTGCGTGGAGACCCGAATCATCCCGTCACGCGCGGATTTCTGTGCGGCAAGGTGGCCCGGTACCTGGAGCGTGAGTACTCACAGGACCGCCTGCTCTACCCCCAAAAGCGCGTCGGGCGCAAAGGCGAAGGCAAGTTCGAACGCATCTCCTGGGATGAAGCGCTCGACACCATCGCGCGCAACCTGGCGCAAGTCTCGGCCGAACACGGCACCGAAGCGATCCTGCCCTACAGCTACGCGGGCACCATGGGCTTGCTCAACGGCTCGGGCATGGACCGGCGCTTCTTCCATCGCCTGGGCGCCTCGCGGCTCGACCGTACCATCTGCTCGTCGGCCGGCGGCGCCGGTCTCACCGCCACGCTCGGCCTGCGCTACGGCACCGAGCCCGAGCAGTTCCGCCACTCCAAGCTGATCATCGCCTGGGGCGCCAGCATCCTCGCCACCAACGTCCATCTGTGGCCCTTCATCGTCGAGGCCCGCCGCAACGGAGCCAGGCTCTACACCATCGATCCGGTAAAAAATCGCACCGGACAGCTCGCCGACAAGCACTTCGCAATTTTCCCCGGCAGCGATCTCGCGCTCGCGCTCGGTCTGATGCACGTCATCATCGGCGAAAAGCTCTACGACGCCGATTACGTCGCAAGCTACACCGACGGATTCGACGCGCTTCGCAAACGCGCCGCCGAATATCCGCCCGAACGCGTCGAATCGCTCACCGGACTCGATCGCCAGGACATCGTCGCGCTGGCCCGCGAGTACGCCACCACGCGCCCGGCCGCCATCCGCTTGAACTACGGCGTGCAGCGCAGCGATCGCGGCGGCACGGCGGTTCGAGCCATTTCCGCGCTCCCCGCCCTCATCGGATCCTGGCGCGAAGTCGGCGGCGGCCTGCAGCTTTCCACCACCCAGGCGTTTCAACTGAATCGCGCCGGCCTCGAAATGGCCGAGCTGCAGCAGCGCTCCCCGCTCGGACGCCCGGCCCGCATCGTCAACATGGCCGAGCTCGGCAAGGCGCTAACTGAACTCGCCGATCCGCCCGTGAAAGCCCTCGTCGTCTACAACTCGAATCCCGCCGCCATCGCGCCCAATCAAAACCTGGTGCTCGAAGGCATGCAGCGCGACGACCTGTTCACCGTCGTGCTCGAGCAATTCCAGAACGACACCGCCGATTACGCCGACATCCTGCTGCCATCCACAACCTTCCTGGAACACACCGATCTCTACCTCGCCTACGGCCACTACTACCTGCAGCTCGCGCGGCCCGCTCTTCCCTCCCCCGGCGAAACCCGATCCAACGTCGAAGTGTTCCGCGCGCTCGCCGGGCGCATGGGTTTCGAAGACCCCTGCTTCCGCGATTCGGAAGACGACATGATCCGAACGCTACTCCGCTCCGAACATCCGTTCTTGCAAGGCATCACGCTCGAGCAGCTCGACCGCGATCATTCCGTGCGCCTGAACGTCGCCCCGCCCGGCCAGCCGTTCCTGCCGTTCGCCAACGGAGGATTCGGCACGCCTTCCGGCAAGTGCGAATTCGGCGCCGAGACGCTCGGCTACCAGCCGCCCGTCGAATCGCGCCTGGGAGCTTCCGAGCTGCGATCGCAGTTCCCGCTCGAGCTCATCTCCGCCAAAAGCCACGACAGCATGAACTCCACGTTCGGCAATCGCCCCTGGGCGCAGCGCGAAACCGCCACCCTGTTCATGCACGAATCCGACGCCCAAACGCGCGGCATCTCCAACGGCGACCGCGTGCGCATCTTCAACGCCCGCGGCAGTTGCCTGTCGGTGGCGGACGTCAACGGCACCGTTCGATCCGGCGTGGTCTGGTCTCCATCGGTTCGCTGGAGCAAGCTCTCGCCCGATGCCCGTAACATAAACGCCCTCACGTCCGACCGGCTCACCGACATCGGCGGCGGCCCCACCTTCTATAGCTGCCTGGTACAGGTTGAGAAGTGCGGCGACTGAGGACCGGCCCCGACCTGCTCCCGCTCCCGTGATGTCCCGAGCCCAGCGCATCGCCTACTACGGCCTCCCCATGTTGTTCTGCCTGGCCGTGCATTGGCTCGACCTGCGCGTCTGGTTTCACAACGACGACTTCGCCTGGCTGGGCCTGCCCCTGATGGTGCACTCCGCGCGCGACCTCGTGAGCGTCCTGTTTTCAGCGCAAGCCCAGGGAACCGTCAGAACCCTCAGCGAACGCCTTTTCTTCCTGGTATTCACCACCGTCTTCGGCCTGCACTCGCCGCCTTTCCGAGTTTGGGTTTTCCTCACTCAATTCGCCAACATCGCGCTGCTGATGTCCATTACTAGACGCCTCACCGGATCGGCCGCCGCCGGATTTCTCGCCGCGATTCTGTGGACGGTCAACGCCTCGCTCGCCGATGCGATCGGCTGGAGCGCTGCATACAACGAAATTGCGTTCGCCTTCTTCATCCTGCTCGCCTTCCGGCTCCTGCTGCTCTACATCGATACCGGCCAGCGCAAGTTTTGGATCTGGCAGTGGGTCGTTTTCATCCTGGGATTCGGCGCGCTCGAGCTGAACGTCGTGTATCCCGTGCTCGCCGCCGGATACGCCCTGTGCTGCGCCCGCGATTACTTCCGCAAGACGCTGCTGCTGTTCATTCCTTCGGTCGCGTATGCCGCCCTGCACTTCGCCCTGGTGCCGGCGCCCACCGACCCTTACTACCAGATGCACTTCGACTCTTCGGTGTTCACCACGCTCTGGCAGTATTGGTCCTTCGCGCTGGGCGCGCTCCGTGATTCGAAGATCGACTGGCGCCCGCTCTGGCTGGGAATGGCCTGCACGCTGGCCGTCAGCGTGGCGCTCGCCTGCTTCGCCGCGATGAAACTGCGCCGCCGCAACTGGCTGCCCCTGCTCCTGATCGGCTGGTTCGTGGCCGTGCTCCTGCCGCTGCTGCCGCTCAAGAATCATTTCACCGAATACTACGTCAGCGTGCCCGCGATCGGCCTGGCCATGCTCGGCGGCTGGGCGCTGGCCGAAACCCGCGGTGTCCTGATCCCAGTCGCGGCGGCGCTCGCCGCTCTCTACGTGACCGTCTCGATCGCCGACAACCGCATCGCCGAGCGCTTCGAATACGACCGCGCGCGCAAATTGAAATACCTGGTCACCGCGCTCCAATCCCTTCCCCCGGCCGAAGCGCACAAGAAAGTAATCCTGGCCGGCGTCGACAACGCTTTCTTCTGGACCGGCTTCCATGATGATCCTTTCCGCTTGATCGGCGTGCAGGTCTACCTTGCACCCGGCTCGGAACAGTCCATCGACCCGCACCCGGAAGGGGGCGGCATCTCGAAGTTCGTCATCCCCAAGGTGGTCGCAGTCCGCGCTTTGAGACAGCATCAGGCCGGCATGTTCCAGCTCGATGGCCGCCGCCTCAGCGACATCAGCGCGCAGTATCTCGCCGGCATTCCAGCTGACTATGGCGCCGAAGCTCCCGACTTGATCGACGTGGGCGACACAACTTACCAAAGCTACCTCGGCCCCACCTGGTATGCCCCCGAGCAAGGCTATCGCTGGATGCCCAAGACCGCGACTCTCAAGATGGCCGGGCCGAAAAAATCCGGCGCCACGCTCGAGATCAGTGGCTTTTGTCCGGCGGTTCTGTTGTCCCAAGGCCCGTTGAAGGTCTCGTTCCGCGCCGATGGATCGACTATCGGAACCACCACGCTCAGCAAGCCCGCGCAATTCTACCTGCAGTTCCCGTTGCCCGGCGAACTCACCGGCAAGCCAACGGTGGAGATCGCGATCGAAGTCGATCGCACCACTCAGCCCAGCCGGGATTCCCGCCAGCTCGGCCTGGTCTTCGGAACGTTTAGGATGAAGTAAGCATGAACTACTATCAACAGCACCACGCGGAGTACCTCGAAGGACTGAAAACGTTCCTTCGCATCCCCAGCATCAGCACGCTCTCCGAACACAAGCCCGACATCAAGAAAGCCGCCGAGTTCGTTCGCGCCGAGCTCGAAAAGGCCGGCCTCCAGCAGGCGCAGCTCATCGAGGGTCAGGGCAATCCGCTGGTTTACGCCGAGTGGCTGGGCGCTCCGGGCAAGCCCACGCTGCTGTTGTACGGCCACTACGATGTCCAGCCGCCCGATCCGCTGGACGAATGGAAATCTCCGCCCTTCGAACCCGCCATCCGCAACGACAACATCTACGCGCGCGGCTCGGCCGACGACAAGGGACAAACCTACATCCTCATCAAGGCCGTCGAGGGACTGCTGAAGCAGCATGGCCGGCTGCCGATCAACGTCAAGTTCCTGATCGAAGGTGAGGAAGAAGTCGGCGGCGAGCACATCGAAAGCTATGTCGCCACCAAGCCCGCGCGCCTCAAGTCCGACGCCGCCGTCATCTGCGACACCGAGATGTTCGCGCCCGAGCTGCCCACCATTTGCGTGGGCCTGCGCGGCATCATCTATGGCGAGCTGGTGGTGGAAGGCGCCAACCACGATCTGCACTCGGGCGTCTACGGCGGCGCCGCGCCCAATCCCATCCAGGCCATCGCCGAGATTCTGTCAACACTGAAGGACCGTGAGGGCCACATCCGCATTCCCGGTTTCTACGATCGCGTCGTCGCCCCCAGCGCCAAGGAACGCGCAGCTTGGGCGCGGCTGCCCTTCGATGAAAAGGAGTACACGGAAAAAGAAATGGGCGCGAAGGCACTGGTCGGCGAACCCGAGATCCCGCTGTTCGAGCGGCTGTGGGCGCGGCCGACGCTCGAAGTCCACGGCATCCGCGGCGGCTTCACCGGCGAAGGCGCCAAGACCGTGATCCCGGCCCGCGCGCTCGCCAAGCTCAGCCTGCGCCTGGTGGCCGATCAGCGTCCCGACGAAGCCACCGCGCAGCTTCAGAAAGCCATCGCGGCCGCGTGCCCCAAAGGCGTGACCGCCGAGTACCGTCCCATCCACTCCGCTCCTCCTTCGCTGGTGAACCCGGACAACCGCTACATCCAGGCCGCCGCCGAAGCGATGAAGCAGGTGTTCGGCAAAGAAACCGTCTACATCCGCTCGGGCGGCTCCATCCCGATCGTGGCCGCGTTCGACGAATTCCTCGGAATCCCCAGCGTCATGATGGGCTTCGGCCTGCCGGACGACAACCTCCACGCCCCCAACGAAAAGCTCCACTTGCCCAACTTCTTCCGCGGCATCGAAGCCGTAGCCCGCTACCTCGAACTCCTCTAAACCTGGGGACAGACGGAACGTTTCCGAGTTTCGCAAACGTATCTTGCTGATTTCACTAGAGCGCGCCATTTCACCATGACGTTATCGGGAAACGTTCCGTCTGTCCCCAGGTTTTACTTCCCAGGTTTTTACTTCGCCGCGCCTTGCTCCGCCTGACGCGCGATGCTCAACATGTGCGGCAGCGCGACGTTTCCCTCGTGACACGCGAACTCGTACATCGCCCCCGACGCCTTGTGCATCGAAAGCTCGCCCGTCCAAGACCGGGTAAACGCCGTCGGATCGTCCACCGTGAATTGATACAGGATGGTATCCGCATCCACTCGCGTGAACCGCTCCACCAGATGCAGGTTCTGATCCGACCCCCGGAAGTGCGTCTTCTCCGTGAAATTCGTAGAATCCACCACCAGCGTATCGCCCTCCCAACGCCCCCGCGGATCTCCCATCCACTGCCGCACGCTCGCCGCCAGATGCGGCCTTCCATCCATCGGAACCACGCGCACGTCGTGGATCATCTCGATCACCAGCATCACGACTCCCGGCGCCTGCACGATCTGAATGTTGTTGTTGTAAGGACCCGACAGCATCGGCGGCCCGGTGGAGTTCGACAGCAAACAGCGTTCCTGCAAGCTCCGATCCTCCGGACCATCGGCCGGATGCATCCGCGTCTGCGCCCGCGCCTCCTGCATCCTCTTCTGCGCCTCCGGAGTCAAAGCCGGCACCCGCCCGTCCGCCGGATCCACGATCAGCGAAGTCCGCAGCGTGGACACCACCTTGGTCCCGCGCTCCCACCACACCACCGGATCCGCCACCGATGCGATCGCCTCGGGATCGGCATCGCGCCGCTCCACCATGCGCTTCTGGTAGGCCTCCGCTTCCTCGCGCGTGAAGTACTGCTTCCCCGCCAAGTCCCGCGGGCGCTCCAGCGGCGTCAGCGTGACGTTATTCCAAATCCCCTGCAAGTCCGGATGCCCGTCCGCCATTCGCGGAGGCGCCCATTTCTTTTCAGCGGATGCCGCGGATTGCCCGGCTCCGGCGCATGGCACCAGCAAAGCAATAGCCAGCACGCCGGCAAATCGCCAAGTCACCTTTCGAAACCTCCGGCAGTAAGATGGATACGATCCTACATTCAACCGGTTTCGGTGTCAATCGAAAGGCGTTGCGCGAACGCTGTGGCTAGGCCGCCAGAATAGTGCAGACGCTTCCGGCTCTCGGTCGATCGGCCGGGAATTGGACCAGGCCCGAAGCATGCTTGCGGCTCATGCATACCTCGCACTGCGGGAGACTCATGTCGCGGGGCGTATTCCGCATCAGCCCGGCCAGCGTCGAACGGATCGCCGCCAGAGCTGCTTCCTTTAGCGGACTGTCCGGCCACTCCTCGACGATATGCAGCCGATTGTGTTCCGTCGTAAGCCATTGGAAGTGCATTGTAATCTCCCCCTCAAACTTCTCATCGACCGACTTCACACACACTTCCGGTGCATGTCGATGTCCAAAGGGTCGAAGCTACGACTGGGACGCTAAGCGCTTATGCTACTTCGCTTTTGCAGCCTTGGCTTCAGTCAAAGCCCGCCGGAGCTCTCGTATCTGCTTTCTCCGATTGATCTTCTGCTTCCGCTGGCGGCCAAAGCGCGACTTATCGCCGTTGTGGGCTGACATATTGTCCTCCCAGCATACCAAATTGTCGCCGTCATTCCTCCGGCAGGTGAAAATTAGCCACCAGGTACTCTGGATGACATAGGTTCAAAAAAGATAAACCTGCCGCCCGAGCGCAATGGATTTCCGAGTATAAGGAACCTGCCCAGAAGTTATCAGCCGCTAAGAGACCAAGCCAAGGAAAAACGAGCGGACGACGAACGAAACTCCCTGACACCTGGCACCTACCTCACCGTGACCTGCTTGGGCTCGATCCAGCCCGCCAGCAGCTCGTTCAATTTCGGATTCGGATGCCCGTCCGGCAGACGCAGGCTGCGGTCATTCAACTCCGCGTGGCCGCAATCGATCAGAGCGATCTGGTGCGACTCCAGATACTGGCGGTAGCTCTTGCGCTGCTCGGGCGTCATATCGAACAGGATCACCGTGAACTCCCCTCCGCGCGCCCGCGCGGTTTCGTCCATCTTCGCCAGCAGCATTTCGGTGACCCGTTGCTTGTTGTGCACGCGTCCATAGGCGCGGGCGAGTTCGTAATAATCCTCGAGCATGGCGGCCGTGCGCGATAACCGGCTGATCGGCCACACCAGCTCGCCCTCGGACCTCCGCTCCCCGAGCGACCCGCGGGAAAGCTCCGCGTAAGGAAAGAAAAACCCCGGCGGCGGCGCCTTCGTCACCCGGACCCAGCTCACCGCGACGACATTCCGCTCTTCGTGAAACCCGTTGAGCAGATAAAACACCTGCGCGGCGCGGCCGCCCGACTTCTTCAGCGCCAGATACGATTGGTAGGTCCCGTAATACGACGTGCCGTAGTTGTCGACTTTCAGCTCCGGATGCCGCGCCTGAAAGATCCACGGAAACGTCTCCGAATCCGTCAGCCCGTAGCCCTGCACATACGAGTCGCCGAAGAACGCAACCTCCGGACGCCCGCCCGCGCTCTGGTCCGGCTCGCGCGCCGAAGTGGCCCGCCGCCCCTGGCTCCAGTTGGTGTAGCGGAACGATTCCTTGCGCAGCGGCCCCGTCAGGTCGAAGATCCCGGCGTGGCTCTTCCAACCCAGCTCCGGATCGGTCTCATATTGGTCCGACGAGACGCTCAGTTGCTGCCCTCTCCAACTCGGGTAGCCGAGCAGGTACAGCATGCCCTCGGCGCCCAGCAGCGACACCACCGCCGTGATCGACCGCGCCAGCACCAGCACCGACCGTTTGGGCTGCTTCTTCACTGCAAGTCTCCGACACCCTAAGATCGGCGGAGGCCCCGGAAAAGCTTATATAAGGTGGACAAACGGCTCTGGCACCGACTACCGTGCCAGTCTAAATGGTTCCGAACGGAAATGGAATACAGCCGATTCGATTCCGTTTGCAATGAGTCGGGTGCATTAAGGTATAACAAAAGTGGATTTGTGATTCCCCATCGCTACCTCCTCAGGCACTTTCTAGCTGGCACATGTTTGCTTCTTACGACGAAAGGCTTACTGTTGTCCCAGTCCCCTTCGCCCAGGGATATTCTCGTACGCTTCTGTGATCTCGATGCGCGAGGCGAACTACTTTCTCCAGAAGGCTGGGAGCGGTTAGCGGCGCTCTTCACTGCGCCAGGAGCGCCTCGGCACGATGAGATCACCGTTGTCAGAGATTTCGTTGTAGGCAAGGATTATGGCAACCCTGACTCCTTGATGCTTTTATTTTTGGAATGCTGACTATGGTAAAAATTGTTTTCCTCGTTTGTCTTGCTTTGAACGCCGCTAGCGCTCTCGGCTGTGAATGTGTCCCCTTATCGCTGAACGAAGCAAAAGCGATGGCGGAGGTGGTGTTCCGTGGAACAATCACGGACATCCGCGCCGGTAAAGTGTTCTTCCGCGTAGACCGCGTTTGGAAAGGCAACGTGGGCCGTACTTTCGACATGCCCGACTTCACCGAGTCTTCGGCGTGCATCGGCTTCATGCCGAAGTGGCTTCGAGTCGGAAACGACCTCCTTGTATTTGCCACGCGGCTGCATCGATACCCGGGCGACAACGACTACTTCACCAATATATGCAGCTGGACAAGCCTCGCAAGTGAAGCAGGTGATGCTCTTGAAAAGTTGGGGAGAGGCAGACTTCCACGCAACTCGCCGGCCCCAAGCGGTAAAGTGGGACAGCTGTGGCCCGCAAAAATTCGGTCCGCGCCAAGCTACCTCCTCTCCCAAGCGATAGTCGTGGTGCAACCCGCCGAGGATCGGTCGCGATTTGACGATATGTGCGGCGGGAAGCCTATGTCTATGGCCGCTGGCCGGAACATTCGCTTGGATGGGTTCCGGAATGCCAGGGCCTAGTGAGGAGTGAGGACGGCCACGATTGTAGTACAGGACGACCAGGCGGAAGCGCCACCCTGGTTCCCAATCTGATGAACATGTCAGTCGGGGACACCCGCACCATGCAGGCGCTGAATTCTTCGGGGCAGCCGGTTACGGGACTTACCTGGGCATCCAGCGACTCCAACATCGTAAGTCTTTCCACCGACGACCCGCCCGTACTGACGGCCGTCGCCGCCGGCCACGCGACCATCACGGCCGGTGGAGCCTCCGCCGATATCACCGTTGTTTCCGGCGCCCTGGCGCTCGGTACCATACTTTGGTCGAACCCAGGCGGCGCTTCCGGTGTCTATTCCATTGTGCCTGCCGTGCCCAGCCCCAACGGCGTCGCCGACGTTTTCGCCTTCCAAAACGACAGCACAGTGCAAGCCATCACCAGCGACGGCACCACGGCCTGGACAGCGAATCTGAGCAACGTGCTGGAGGCCAGGTTCTCCGATTTAAGATTCGACCTCAACGCCATACCGGATTTCCAGGGTGGCCTGGTGCTCGCCAAATTCCCGCCCGGCAATTGCTGCCAGCTCGCCTCCATCGTGAAGCTGGACGGGATCACCGGCCAGCCGGGGCCAGCCTACACGCCCAGCGGGACGGCGTACCTGTACCTCGACAGTCCGCTGGTGGTCCATCCGGACGGCACCATCTTCGCTCTTCAAACCGTGGGAGATCCCGACCCGCTCGGCAACTACGCGCCGGCCGTGATTGGCATCGATTCGGCCACCGGCGCGCAGAAGTTCAGCGTGCCGCTCGAGAACTTCAATCCCGACTATTCCGGCGAGTGGGGGCCAACGCCGCGCCTCATCATCGCCGGCGACGGCAATGCGTACGTGGCATACTCGTATCCGGTGGGAGCGGGCGCTTCAGTGCAACTCAGTGTGCTGCGCGTCAGCAGCAGCGGCGACCATGCCACCATCCCGATCCAATCCTATCCGGTGGGAATCTGGTTCTTCCCGCAGATCCAGGCGGACATGATCACCAACGCCGACACTGGCGTCGCGCTCACTTGGAAAGCGGCGCGGCCCTACGCGCCGGAAGGAGGCGGCCTACCGAATCGCCCGGCGCCCTATCCGGTGGAGTACGGCATGGCGATCGTGACAGGAACGAGCGCAGCAGTAACCAGCGGACCAAGCGTGGCCGGCCAGGTGACGCATGTCGCGCCGGTGCTGCAGGCTGAGGACGGTTCGTTCATCGGCACCGTTGGCGTCGCGCCGGACCAGGACGGCAACCCGACCCGGACCAACATGGTCGCGTTCGATCAGAGTGGCGCAGTTCGGTGGATCGTACCGAACGAGCAGCCGCAGATCGCAGTCTCCGGCGGCGGAGTGATCACACAAACTGGAACCACCCATGACCAAGGCGGAAACGCGACCGGGCTGAGCAGCCTCGAGAGTAGCCAAGTACCTGGATGGCTTGGCAACGTATTTGGAACAGCTTATGCCCTGAACTCCGGCACGCTTTCGTCGGCGGTGTCACAGAACACGAATTACGCAACCACGTTCGCTTCCTTGCTGGGCGGGAACGGATCAGGTTCCTTCACAGCCATTCTGCAGGTAATAACAAAGCCGCCACAGACCGGTGCAAAGCAGTTACCGAATCTTAGTTCCGCCAGTTGCTTGTCAACTTTCACACCCACCTGTGGAAACATCAATGCCGTCGAACTCCTTACGACTGCGTCGCCTGATTTCATTTTCCAGAACTACATCCAGACGTTCCTGCCAGTAACTGCCCTCGCAAACCCACGGAACCCCGTAATGACGTTCACGGGTCCTGGAGGCAGCAATACAATAAATGTCACGGGAGCTGGCCAAACGTTGACGATCGCTCTAAGAGGATTTGATCAGTTTCTTCAAAATCCGTTCCAGGTAATGACGGAACGGTTCGATCCGACTGCCCACACCATCTCCGTTGTTACATTGGCAGGCCATCCCCTAGCAGGCTGGCGATACTGGCGAGTCTATTCCATCGGAACAAACGACGTGGTTATAGAGACAGGCGCATATGATCAGCCGGGACCTGGAGCCAAGAATTTTGCAGGATACTACGTCGCCACCGGATCTGTATTCCGAGGATGGCAGAAGTACCTGGAGTTTATACAGAGCAAGCTGCCGCCTGGCACCGTCCAGGGATCTCATCTTCAGAACAGCCTTGGCGGAATTCCCCTCAGGAATTTCCCGGTGCCACACCAACCTTTGCTGAAGGGCTATTGGGACCACTTGGGCGATTTCACGCAATACATTCTGAACAATGTCTGCCAATCAACATCTTGCAATTGAGCGCATCAATGGGTACAACCGCGAAAATAATAGTCGCCATTGCAATCATTACCGGATTGATAGTGGGCGTTAGCTATAAGGTGTACTTCATTCGTGAGAACAGCGTCGGTTATGTGATGTGGAATCCCAGGGAAGCATTTTTCTTCATCCATACCGGCAAGGATGGCCTGTACGTAAGCGGTCTCGGTTATCCATGGTACAAATTCAAACAGTATCTCGGCGGCTTCGCCGCGGTGGAACTCCCCGATGATCAACGAGTATCCCTGGTTGTTTTTCGAGTGACGCCTATTGGTGTAGAACACCACATGGTTAGGGTGGATCGCGGCGCTCACGGAGGTCCTGGAAGGGATGCTGATAAGTACACGCCGCTCGACGATCGCATCTACGCGTACTGCCCTGAGGTCATCGGAAGTTTTATGCAGGATGGTCACTTGGTAGCAAAAGACCCGAATGATGGACTGTGCCGGTGGACTGGCGATCACTTCGAGAAAGCGACGGAGGAGGAACGGCAACGGCTTGGTGGCGTTAGCCGTCTCACCATGGGGGATTTCGAGAACAATGAAGACGGATGGTCGCGCCGTGCATTTGGTGCTGAACAAATGGACCGCAGATTTACGATTGACATGGGCGACAAGTGTCGACTTGCCGTGAATAATGTGGTAACGAGACCTGGTAATAGCAGTATTACAATAGATCTGCTACTCCCCGGAAAGACTCCCGAAAGGATAGGGGTTTTCGAGGCACGCGAGGGAAGGGTCAGCAAGTCCGAGTACCAGCACACCTTCCAAAGTCCGAGTGGCGATTGACATCCGCAAAAATTCGGTCCGGCGCTAAGCTACCTCCTTTTCAGGCGATAGTCATGATGCAACCCTCCGAGAACCGGTGAGGAGATCGCCCGGATCGTCGCTGAAAGTTAGCGGCCCTCGATTCTCATAGACTACGCGACCGCGGCTCCTTGAGCGTCCTGCCTGATCCTATCGGCGGCCTAACACTTGCAAGCTTTGCTCCCGGCAATTGCTGTCAAGCCGCAGTAACCACCAACGCCCGCTTCTTTCTCGCCCATCCTGAACAACTTCCGAACGCGCCGCAATGCGCCCGCACAGCCCGGTTGATAAACTACAACCGCAATGTCTAACAGCGCCTGGAAATCAGACTCCATCACGCCCCACGCGCCCGAAAAAGTAAAATTACAAAACAAACCGAATCCCATTTCTGGACACTTCCGCCGTCCATTCTGAATTCCGCCTCCCTCCCCGCCCGCTCCCCCCAGGCGTAAAATCAAACCATGGAACTGGTC
Source organism: Terriglobia bacterium (assembly GCA_020073265.1). Classification (GTDB taxonomy): domain Bacteria; phylum Acidobacteriota; class Terriglobia; order Bryobacterales; family Bryobacteraceae; genus Palsa-89. The sequence continues at coordinate 216,219 of JAIQFN010000001.1, forward strand.
GTCAATCAGAAGCACTACCGCATCGAAGTCCACCCCGACCGCATGCTCCTCTGGGTCCTCCGCAACGACCTCGAACTCACCGGCACCAAGTACGGCTGCGGCGAAGGCCAGTGCGGCGCCTGCACCGTCCTGGTCGACGGCGCCCCGGTCCGCTCCTGCCTGGCCCGCGCCTCCACCGCCGCCGGAAAAGAAATCACCACCATCGAAGGCCTCGCCCAAAACGGCAAGCTGCATCCCTTGCAGGAAGCTTTCATCCAGGCCGACGCCATGCAGTGCGGCTACTGCACCCCCGGCATGATCGTCTCCGGCGCCGCGCTGCTCAAGAAAACTCCCCAGCCTAGCGACGCCGAGATCCGCCGCGCCATGGAGGGCAACGTCTGCCGCTGCGGCACCTACCCGCGAATCGTGGCCGCGGTCCGGATGGCCTCGCGCCAGTCGACCCAGCGAACCGCTAACGGAGGCCCGCATGCTTGAACCGGAACGCTACGAACTGAACGAAGGTCCCGCCTACCACTTCGAACTCGAGCGGCGCGACTTCTTCAAATTCCTCGGCGGCGGCCTGGTCCTGCTCCTGGTCTTCGACCACCCCGCTGACGCCCAGGAATCCGGCCGAGCCCCACGCGGCGACGCGCGCCCGCCCGAAATCGCAGCCTGGCTGCACATCGGCGAGGACGGCGCCGTCACCGTCTACACCGGCAAAGCCGAAATGGGCCAGAACATCCGCACCTCGCTCACCCAAGCTGTCGCCGAGGAACTGCACGCCCCGGTCTCGTCCATCCAGCTCGTCATGGCCGACACCGCGCTCACACCCTACGACATGGGCACTTTCGGAAGCCGCACCACTCCCACCATGGCGCCGCAGCTCCGAAAAGTGGGCGCAGCCGCGCGCGAGGCTCTCATTGGACTCGCCGCCGAGAAGTGGAAAACCAGCCGCGCGTCCATCACCGTCGCCGGCGGCAAAGTCAAAAACGCCTCGAGCGGTGAAACCATCGGTTTCGGCGAGCTCACCCAGGGCCGCCAGATCATGAGCACCGTGAACGCCGCCAACCTCACTCCCGCCGACCAGTGGACGACAGCAGGTTCCTCCGTCACCAAAGTCAACGCGCGCGACATCGTCACCGGCGCGCACCGCTACGCCAGCGACATCGCGCGGCCCGGCATGCTGCTCGGCCGAGTCCTGCGCCCGCCCATGGTCGACGCCAAGCTCGTTTCCGTGGACGCTTCCAAGCTGAACGGCGTCTCCGGCGTCCTGGTCGTCCGCGACGGCGATTTCGCCGGCGTCGTGGCCGAAGATGAGCTGACCGCAGCCACCGCCCTCGCCGCGATCAGCTCCAGGTGGGACCACCAAAAGGACCAGCCCTCCGACAAGAACGTCTACCAGTACCTCAAGAGCCACACGCAGTCCGGCGCCAGATCCAATCCCGAGCACGGCTCCATCGACCAGGCCCTGGCCTCGTCCGATCACAAGCTCGACGCCACCTACACCGTCGCCTACATCGCCCATACGCCGCTCGAGCCGCGCGCCGCCGTGGCCGAATGGGAGGACGGCAAACTCACCGTGTGGACTGGAACGCAGCGCCCCTTCGGCGTCCGCAGCGAGCTGGCCGAAGCCTTCAGCATTCCAGAGGACCGCGTGCGCGTGATCGTGCCCGACACCGGCTCCGGCTATGGCGGCAAACATTCCGGTGAATGCGCCATCGAAGCGGCGCGCCTCGCCAAGGCCGCCAAGAAGCCCGTCAAGTTGATCTGGACGCGCGAGGAGGAATTCACCTGGGCCTACTTCCGGCCCGCCGGCGTCATCGACATCCGCGGCGGAATCACTAGCGACGGCCTGCTCGCCGCCTGGGAATTTCACAACTACAATTCCGGACCGTCGGGCATCAACACCCCGTACGAAGTCCCCAGCCACGTGATCGAGTTTCACGCCACCGACTCGCCGCTCCGCCAGGGCTCCTATCGCGGACTCGCGGCCACGGCCAACCATTTCGCGCGCGAATCGCACATGGACGACTTGGCCGTTGCGGCCGGCCTGGACCCGCTCGAATTCCGCCTGAAGAATCTGAAGGACGCCCGCCTGCGCGCGGTGCTCCAGGCCGCCGCTGACAAATTCGGCTGGAGCAATTCGCAGAGCACTCCCACGCGCGGGTTCGGCCTCGCCTGCGGCGTCGAAAAAGGTGGCTACGTCGCCAGTTGCGCCGAAGTCTCCATCGCGCAGCCCGGCGGCAAGGTCAAGATCGAGCGCGTGGTCACCGCCTTCGAGTGCGGCGCCATCGTGAATCCCGAACATCTGAAGAACCAGGTGGAGGGCTCGGTCATCATGGGGATCGGCGGCGCGCTGTTCGAGTCCATTCAGTTCGCGGACGGCAAGATCCTCAACGCGCAGCTCTCGAAATATCGCGTGCCGCGCTTCTCCGACACTCCCGCCGTCGAAACCGTGCTGCTCGATCGCAAGGATCTGCCATCCGCCGGCGCCGGCGAAACCCCCATCGTGGCCCTGGCCCCGGCCGTCGGCAACGCCATCTTCCACGCCACCGGCACCCGCATCCGCTCATTACCCATGATCTAGTGGGGCAGCCAATCCTGGCTGCCGCCGGCTTCAGCCGGCGTCAGTGCACGCCGCCCGGCCCGCCCTATATCAGCTACAATGACTCAAAATATGCGATATCCTCGCCTCTTCCTGATCACCGGCTTCCTCGCGCTGCTGTCCCTCGGCTTCCTCCTCACCCGCGGCGACGCCCAGCCCAACACCGTCAAGCAAATCGCTCCCGGCGTCTGGTTCCGCGAAGGCGACATCATCCATGAGGGCCACTGCAACAACATGATCATCGAGATGAAGGACTACCTCATCGTCGTCGACGCCAACTTCCCCTCCGGGGCCCGCGCCGCGCTCGCCGACGCCAAGAAAGTCTCTTCCAAGCCCGTCAAATACGTCTTCGACACCCACCATCACGGCGATCACGCCTACGGCAACGCGGTATGGACCCAGCAGGGCGCCGTCACCATCGCCTTCCAAGGCGTCGCCGACGAAATGAAGCGCTACGAACCCGCGCGTTGGCAGTCCGCCGCGAAAGAGCGCAAGGACGTCGCCGACATGCACAGCAACGGCCCCGAGCCTCCTAAGCAAACCTTCACCGACAACCCGCACGTCCTCACCGACGGCACGCGCCGCGTCGAGTTCCGCTCCTTCGGCTGGGCCCACACCCGTGGCGACGGCTTCGTGTATCTGCCAAAAGAAAAAGTCCTGTGTACCGGCGACGCCGTCGCCAACGGCCCCTACAACTACACCGCCGACGGCAACATCGGCAACTGGCCCAACGTCGTCGCGGGCGCGATGAAGCTGGACGTCGAGCATGTCCTGCCCGGCCACGGCCCCGCCGGCGGCAAAGAGGTGCTGGTCGGCCAGCGTGCCTTTATGCTCGAGCTGCACAAGGGTGTCGAGGCCGCCATCAAGAGCGGCCAGAAGCTGGGCGATCTGGTCAAGACCGAAAATGGCCGGCAGGTCGCCGCCCTGCAGCTTCCCGACAGCGTGAAGAACTGGGTCGGACCATCGCTGCCCGCCCAAGTCACCGACGCCTACAACGAAATCACCAACAAAAAGGCCGCCGGTGACCTTCCCCATCAGTAAGAGAACAAAGCCTCCCGCCAGCGGCCGGTCCGCGCGCGCCCTGGTGGCCGATCCCGGCTTGGGTGTAGGCTGACGGTATGGCGGCTCTGTCGGATTCGGCCCTGGCGCGCATCGTCGACTTGCGGCACTTGCGCTCCGGCGACCTGGATCCGCTGCTCGACGAGGAAACACAGGTCTGGCACGACAAACTGGACTGGGATTTTCACGCCTCCGCCGCTCTGGTGCGCCGCTTCCTGGATATGCAGGCGCTCAACGGCTACGCGCTGGTGATGAACGGCCATCCGGTCGGCTACTGCTACTTCGTCTCGGAAGAAAAAAAAGGACTCATCGGCGACCTGTACGTCATGCACGATTTCGTCAGCGTGGAAGCCGAGGAGCGATTGCTCGGCGCCGTGGTCGACACCCTGGTCAAGACTCCCTACGTCCAGCGCATCGAGTCGCAGTTAATGATGTTGCGCAACGGCGCAAAAATCGACCTGCCTCAGCGCGCCCATCTGCGCATGCACGGACGCACCTTCATGGAAATTGACCTGAAGCATGTTGCGCGCCTGCCCGAGCGCCGCGCCGCCCACGCGGTGTTGATCGATAGCTGGACCGAGCGCAAGCAGGACGAATCCGCCGCTCTGATCGCCAACGCCTACCAGGGCCACATCGACGCCGAGATCAACGACCAGTACCGCTCGCCCTCCGGCGCCCGCCGGTTTCTCACCAACATTATTCAATACCCCGGTTGCGGCAGCTTTTTCCAGCCGGCTTCCTTCGTGGCCTTGGATCAGGAGACCGGCAAGCTGTGCGGAATCTGCCTCAGCAGCCTGGTGCATTCCGACGTCGGACACATCACGCAGGTGTGCGTCTCGAAGGCCGTGCGCGGAAGCGGCGTGGGCTACCAGTTGATCCGCCGGTCTCTCGACTCGCTCGCCCGCCACGGCTGCCGCAAAGCCAGCCTCACTGTTACCTCCGCCAATCAGGAAGCTATCGAGCTCTACGAGCGCATGGGCTTCCACAAATCGCGCGACTTCGCCGCCTACGTCTGGGAAAACTTTTCCCGCCGCTGACCGCTTCGTGGCGCACGCACTCCTCGGTGCCGCGTTCACACTCGTGTGAACGCAGGGGTCTGTAGTTTACCACCCGCGCAGTCGATAGCTGAAAGGGGACACATGCGCCAACGGCTCGACCTCTTCGCCGCCATTCTCATCGGCGTGGTGTTCTTTTCCCTGATGCCCTGGTCGCGAATGCTCTCGGCGCGCAACGACTTCGTTCACTTCTACATCGGCGGCCAGCTCTTCGGCCACCCCGGCATCTTCTCGCCGGAGGTGAACTACGCCAAACAGCGCGAGCTGATCGGCGCGACCATGGAGCACTCCTTCTTCGGACGCCCGGCCTTCTATGGGTTCTTCCTGAAGCCACTCACACTGCTCCCGTACATGCAGGCCTACTGGGTCTTCCAGCTCGGCAGCCTGGCGAGCCTGTTCGTCTTCATCAAGCTCAACGCGCAGCGTTTCCCCAAGCTCCTTCTGCTGTGTATCATGTCGCCCGCGCTCGCCGCGAACTTCGTCAACGGCCAGGACGTTCTCTACCTGCTGCTGTTCTGCTCGATATCGCTGGCCTGCGCCGAGCGCGGCTGGGACTTCGCGGCGGGATTGGTGCTGTCGCTGTGCGCCATCAAAGCGCATCTGTTCCTGCCCGTGCCGCTGGCCGTCGTCCTTTGGAAGCGTTGGCGCATCCTGGCCGGTGGAGCCATCGGCGGGAGCGTCCTCGGGCTGATCAGCCTGGCCGGCGGAGGCCTGGCGGCGCAGCTTGAGCTAATGAAGCAACTGGGAAATCCCGAACACTCGCCCTATCCGGACCTGATGCCCAGCCTGCGCAGCCTGACCGGCGATCATCATGAGGTTTTCTGGGTGGCCGCCATCGCAGTTCTCGCAGCGGTTGCGTTTCTGATGCGCCGCGCGCAGTCTTACGAGGCGGCCTTTGGATGGGCGCTGATCGGAGGAGTGCTCGCCAGCTACCATGCCTATGTTCAGGATTGCCTGCTGATCCTGCTCGCGCTGGTTCTGATCCACGCCGAATTGTCCAAAGCCGCGAACGTGCTTCTGACCGTCGCGGTTCTGCCCTTCATCTATATTCCGCTGGCGGCCGGCTACCCATACAGCGCGATCTTCCCGGTGGTTCTGCTGGTCTGCCTGGCGTCGCAATTGATCCACGCCGTTCGGCCGCGCGCGCCCATGCCTGCGATGGCCCAGGCATAGGCTCAGGGCCTGTGGGAATCGGCCAGTTTTCTCGCGTTCTTGTAGTCCGCAGCCAGGTCCCTGGCGATCTTGTCCGCGACGTCGGCGCTCGCGCCCAGGAACTTGCCCCCCTGGCTTTCGGCGGTTCCCGACCAGATCACGTCGCCATCGTGATTCACCAGCCGCACCGTCACCATCGCCTCGTGCTTGCGTTCCTGCGTGTGGCGGCTCTCGTTCTCGCCGATCGTCACGCCGGCGTAACGCACGCCGCTGTTGGTCTTGGTGCTTCCGTTGACGCCGCCGCCGATCTGGGTGTGCGCATTGATGCTATCGGAGGACTGGTGCGTCTCGTTGAACACCTGGTCGTCGCCGGCTCCCTTGAGCACGGCGTCAGCCTTCTCTTCGTCTTCGGTAATGATGAACTGCTTGGTGCTTTGCAGGCTGGTCATGAGCAGGTCGCGAATCTGGAGCGCCGCGTCGCCGCCGGTCAGGATCCTGATGTAAATGCGGCGCACCTTGGCCAGTTGCTGTACGGCCTCGTCGGACCCCGCCGCCTCGTCCGCCGCGAAGCCGAGAGGAGCCAACATTGCGAGACAAACCAGTAGACGTTTCATGACTCACCCCTTGCCGGCGTTGCGCGCGTCGTCGTCCTGATATTCCACTCGGCGGCCGGTGCGTGCTTCCAGGCTCACCAGAATGGAGCGGATGTCGTCTTTGCTGACCTTGAAAATCATGGCCTGCTGCTGGTGCTCGTCGTCCGAATAGCCCACCGTGAGATAGTGCTGGCGCTTCTTGGCCAGCAGGAACAGCGGCGAAACCAGGACTGCCGCTATGTAGCGGCGATCCACCTTCTGGCCGTACTCGATGAGGTTGATCCGGTTGTACGGCACGCGCCAGCTCGCCTTGCCGGAATAAAAGACTAAGTATTGCGTGTCAACGGCCTGCATTCTTCCTTCGCAGCCGGCCGGAATCTGCGAGATGGTGCCGCCCACGTACTCGGCGCGGCCTCCGTTGCCACCCGCAACCAAAACGGAGCAGGCAAGCACAATCAGCATGGCCAGTCTCTTGGGTGTCATACTGGGTTTAGTACTTCAACCCGCTCGAAACTCTCACCGATGTTTGCCAAGCAACACACCAAGCAGCAGGTTCGCAGCGCGCCGGACCGCCGCTCGCGTTTCGGCGAGCTGGCCGGAGCCGCCCGGTTCGCGGGCCGCAACGCGCCCGAATTCCTTCGACGCGTTCAGAGCGAGCGCCGCCGCGCCATCGCTCCCGCGCCCTTCGTGCCGAGTCCGAAATTGTGGCCGGACCTTGGCTTACACGCCGCCTGGCTGGGCCACAGCACCGTGCTGATCAAGATCGACGGCTTCACCATCCTCACCGACCCGGTGCTGGGACAGCGCTGCGGAGTCCGCATGGGTCCGATGACCGTGGGCCTGAAGCGCATCGTCGCGCCCGCCCTAAGTCGCTCCGCCCTGCCTCACATCGATCTGATCCTGCTCTCGCACGCGCACTTCGATCATTTCGACCTGGCTTCGCTGCGCAGCCTGGAACGATCCGGCGCTTCGGTGGTCACTGCGCGCAACACCAGCGACCTGCTGCACGTCCGCCGCTACAAATCGGTTCATGAACTGGGCTGGGACGAACACACGCGCGTTGGTCCGGCGACCATTACCGGCATTCGGGTGAATCACTGGGGCGCCCGGCTGCGCTCGGACGTGCATCGCGGCTTCAACGGATACCTGATCGAGACCAAGCGGCATCGCGTCGTATTCGGCGGCGATACCGCGCTGACCGATTCATTTCGCGCCGTCCGAAGTTCGCGGCCGGTGGACCTGGCCATCCTCCCGGTGGGTGCCTACGATCCGTGGATCCGCGTGCACTGCAATCCCGAGCAAGCCTGGCGCATGGGCGCCGATTGTGGCGCCGAACATTTGCTGCCGGTGCACCACCAGACCTTCCGCCTTAGCCGCGAGCCATATCTCGAACCGGTGGAGCGCTTCCTGGATGCGGCGGCCAATCATCCCGACCGCGTCGTGGCCACGCGCATCGGGCACCAGTGGTCCGAAGGGTAATCGCATGCGGCGCTTCGTTCCGCTGGCGTTCGCGAGCCTGCTGGTCTCCGGACTGTTGGCCGAAGACGCGCGCGAGATCGTCCGCAAGTCGGTGGCGCTCGACCAGGCCAACTGGCTTCGCATGAAGGACTACACCTGGATCGCCAAGGAAACCGAGCGCTCGCTCGATTCCAAGGGACAGGTGAAATCCGAACAGACTGACGCCTGGGAGACGGTGATTCTTTTCGGCGAGCCGCACCGCCGCATGCTGGAACGCAACGGCAAGCCGCTATCGGCGGGCGATGAGCGCAAGGAGCAGGAGAAGCTGGATCGCGCGGTCGCCAAGCTCGCGCGCGAGTCCGATGAGCAAAGGCAGCGCCGCCTGGAGAAATCGGAGAAAGAACGCGAGAAGGAGCGCGACTTCCTGCGCGAAGTCGTAGATCTGTACGACTTCCGGCTGGAAGGCGAGGACACAATGGAGGGCCGCAACGTCTGGCTGATCACGGCGACGCCCAAGCCCGCTTATCAACCCAAGCACCGCGAAGGCAAAGCGCTGCTGAAGATTCGCGGCAAGCTGTGGATCGACAAGACCGAGTATCAATGGGTGCGGATCGAGGCCGAGACCACCGACACCATCTCGTTCGGACTGTTTATCGCGCGCCTGAACCCGGGCGCCCGGCTGGTGTTCGAGCAAACGCGAGTCAACGACCAGATCTGGCTGCCCAAGCGCGAAGTGGTCAGCGGCTCCGGCCGGCTAGGGCTGATCAAGAAGATCGCATTGGAGCAGGAGACCACCTGGAACAACTACCGCAAGTTCCAAGTGGACTCGAAAATCATCGCGACGCAGTAACACTGCATTAACTTCGAATCCCTACTTCATGTAGCCGCGCTCGCGGTAGTAACGCGCGGCGCCTGGGTGCAGCGGGACCTCGAAGGCCTTCCAGACGGTGCGCGGATTGTAGGAGAGGTTCAGGTGGCTCCATTGCAGCAGGTCCTGGTGTTCGTCCAGGGCTTTCGCGACCGTGTAGGCGAAATCGTCCGGGTTGTCGCTGCGGCCGTAGACGGCGTGGCCGGTGCGCGTCACGGTGGGGATGGGATGATCGATGCCGCGCAGCAGGCCGTCCGGAATGGTCCCGAGCTGCATTTCGTTTTCCTTGGCCAGCTTGGCCAGCAGGTCGTGCGGCAGCTCGAGGTAGTTCAGATCGAATTTCTGACTCACCTCGTACCACACGTTGAACTCGGGCGCGTTCGCCAGAGTGCCGCCGTGAATGATGACGTCGAAATTCTTGCGCTCCTCGGGAACGCCGCCGCGGCCGACATGCCCGCCGGCTGATTCGATGGCCTGTCTGGTCAATCCGTAGTAGGCCAGAACCGCGGTGGAGACCTCGTTGCCATCGGTCAGCAATCGCAGCGGCCAGCGCTTTTGTTTGATCTGCGCGAGATCGGTGATTCCCAGTTCCGCCCGTGCGGCGACGATCAGGTAATTGGGCGACTGGATCACGGCGAACAGGCGCAGGTTTTTTCGCGGACCTTCGCCCGAGTAGCCGTGCGTCCCTTGATAAGCATTCCAGAGGTTCTGTACGCTGGTGGCGCCGAAGTCGACCGGCCCGTGCGGCGGCGGCGGAGATTGGTTGGGCGGAATGAAGGGGAATTGTTTCCAGGCCTTTTCGATGGGTTCCGGCATCTTGGCGGCGGCGACGATTCGCGGGGCTTCGCCGGTGGCGCAGTTGTAGCAGATCAGGACGTCGTAGCCGTAGGGCTGCATGGCGGTCTTCACGATTTCGGCCACGGCTCCCCAGGGGCAGACCTTGCAGGCGCCGCCGAAGACGGGTTTTTTGATTTTGATGCCGGTTTCCTGGGCGTTGGCGAAGTGGACCAGAGCTGACAGAACGGCTGCCAAGAACACGCGGCGGACGCTTACCATGCTTCCTCCTTTGTCGGTGTGAGTATAGCATCCGACCCTGGCGTTCACACGAGTGTGAACGCGGCACGCACGAGTGCGTACGCTACGGGGTAGAATGGGGGCAGCATCCGAATGGTTCGTCTCTTCCCGTTCACTCTGGTCGCGATCGCGGCTCTCTCCCTTGGTGGTTGCAAGCGGGCGGTCCCGGACAATGTCGCCGCAACGGTGAACGGGCGCGTGATCACTTTCGCCGACCTGGACAAGCAGGTGCAAGCGCAATTCATGTCGGCGACCGAGCGTCCCAGCGACGACCAGATGACCATCCAGAAGCTGGAAGTGCTGCGCACGCTGGTGGACAACGAGATCATGCTGCAGCGCGCCGAGCGGCTGGGCCTGATGGCGACCGACGCCGACGTCGAGTCGAAGTTCACCGAACTCAAGGCGCCCTACACGCAGGAGGAATTTCAGAAACAACTGGCCGCGCGCAAGATGTCGGTGGACGACATGAAGGCGCAGCTCAAGCGCGACCTGAGCATCACCAAGCTGTTCAACAAGGAGATCACCTCCCACATTTCGATTTCCGACAAAGACGTGACCGACTTCTACAACTCCAACAAGAGCAGCTTCAACTTCCCCGAGCCGCAAGTGCACCTGGCCCAGATCCTGGTGACTCCCATGCCGGACCCGAACGTGAAGAATCTGAAGAACGACAAAGCGCAGAACGAAGACCAGGCGCGCAAGAAGATCGACATGCTGGCGGCGCGCATGCGGCAAGGCGAGGACTACGCGATGCTGGCCCAGAATTATTCCGAGGATCCGGCGTCGGCGGCCAACGGAGGGGACCTGGGATTCGTGCCGGAATCGGCGCTGGAGAAAGCCAACCCCGAGATCCGGCGCGCGATTCAAACCGCCTCACCCGGCCAGGTGACGCCGGTGGTGAAGACTCCGGAGGGTTACCGGATTTTCAAGATCTATTCCAAAGAACCCGCCGGCCAGAGGGAACTGACCGATCCGCGAGTGCAGCAGAACATCCGCGAGACGCTGCTCAATCGCAAGGATCAGCTTCTGCGCGCTGCCTACTACGAAGTGGCGCGCGATGAAGTCAAAGTGGTGAACTACCTGGCGCAGTCGATTGCGCAGATCAAGGATCAGAAATAGTGGGGCAGCCAATCGTGGCTGCAGCCGTCTTTTAGGCGGCTCTGGTATTCACGGGAGACGCCGGCTGAAAGCCGGCTGCGGGCAGGATTGCCCGCCCCACCAGTCAGTTTCCCGCAGCCTTGGGCTTGGTTTTGGCGGCCGGCTGTTTGCGGATCTCTTCGAAGTATTGCTGCACGTACTGCTGGTAGGCTAGCGGAACCTCGTCGCGATTGATTTCGCCGCCCGCCTCGGCGTGCTGCGCGTTGCGGCCGGTGTACTGGGTTCGCAACTGCTGCTTGCCGGAGGAAACTTCCACCATCACTTCGCCCGTGACGTTGGCCGAGCGCTTGCCGAGAATTTCGCTGATCTTGCCCATGGCGGCGAGCTGTTCGGCATCGCGCAGGGCCTTGTCGCCATCCTGCTTGCCGATTCCGCTCTTGCCATCCTGGGTGTGGTCGGAACTGCGGGCATCGCTGTTGCCTTGCGCCGACTGCTGCGACCCGTTCTGCGACTGCTGATCGCCCTGCGATTGCGAGTTCGCATTGGTTTCGGACTGCTGGTCGCCGGTCGCACCTTTGGAGTTGGGCTGATTCTGATTCTGGCGCTGCGCGGACTGCTGGCCGTTCTGCGACGACGAGCCGCCCTGCTTGCCGTCGCCGGTCTTAGGCTGCGATTTCATCTTGGCGAGCAGGTTGGCGATGGCGTCTTTCATCTTCTCGGCCAGGCTGGAGTTCTCGCCGGAGCTCGAGTCGGAGCTTTTCTGCGAATCTTTGTCCTGCTTGCCTTGCTGCGAGCCGGCGTCGGGCGAACCATTCTCGTCGCCGCTCTGGCGGGTGTCGGAGGGTGAAGGCTGTCCTTTGTCGGGGGAATTCAGCAGGTCGTCGCCGGGCGGCGATTTTTCCTCACCGGTGGATTTGGATTTGGCCGCGGGGTCGGCGCCGCCGTCGGGATTGTTCACTTCCGGCTCGTCGACGGTGTCGAGGGCGGCGTCGGGCGCCTGTTCGAGATCCGACGGCTTGGACTCCCAAGGATCCACCGCCACGCCGTTTTCGCGATGGCCGTCCTGATCGAAAAGCCGCTTCCCGCGCGTCTTGTCCGCTTTTGCGACCTCGCGCGGTCCGAGGAATCCATCGAAGCTGACGTGGATCAACGAAGAGCGCAGGTCCAGGCTGCGGTTGATTCCGTACCGCAGGCCGAACATGGCGAAGACGGCGACCGCGAGAGCCGCGTTGACGTAGAAAGTTCTGGGCCGGGCGAAGGGCAGGCCGCTGCGAACGTCAACCGAGCGCGCCAGCTCTTCGGCGAATTGGCGTTGATCGTGGACGAACTCGGGAGGAGAGACGGCGCGATTGGGATGCTCGCCGAAGTAGTGCGCGGTGGAAAGCGCATCCTGGAAACCGAGCCGGGCGTCCATGGATTGGGCGACTCGATAGCTGGACAGAATCTTGTTGCGTCCGCGATACACGCCCGCGCCAAGGCTCACCGTGAACAGCAGAACCAGCCAATACCAGTTGAGAATTTCCGTGCCGAGGATCAGCAGCAGGATGGCGCCGCCGAGCGCCAGCGCAGCGGAGAAGGAGGCCTGTTGAACGAGCAGATTGCGGATCTGACGCCGCCGGCCTTTGCGGATTAGGTCTGTAAGTGCGCTCTGCTCAACCACCTGATTAATTATGTCAGAAAAGAGTACTAAGTGCTTTTGGGAGCTTTGAAAACCCGGGGACAGACGGATCTGTCCACGCGCGAAGGCCGCTTGTCAAATTGTGGCCTTGGGACAGACGGATCTGTCCACGCGCGAAGGCCACTTGTCAGATCAAAGAGAGACCTCTGCCGCTTGGGACAGATTCGTCTGTCCCCAAGAGACGTTCGACGATCACCACGTCGCGCCATTCGCCGTCCGGCGCGCTGGGCGGCGTTCATCAGTCCGCGGTAACCGAGGGCTGGCAGTGCACCGGGAAGTTGACCGAGGCGGCGAGGCTGCAGAACTTGTGGGCTTGCTCGTGCAGCGCTTCGGCGTCCTGGATTCTCGAGGGGTCGGTGATCTTCATCACCGGGTGGAGAGTGACTTCGGAGAAACGTTCCGTCTGTCCTCCCATTTTCATCTTGCCGGTGGCGTCGTCGACGTAAGAGACGACCGTGATGCCGGCGTCGGCGCACAGATGCAGAAGCCACATCATGTGGCAAGCCGACAGCGCGGCCACCAGCAATTCCTCGGGGTTGTAGCGCGTGGCGTCGTTGAACTTGGGGACCACGGTGGTTCCCAGGATCGGGTTCTTGTGGGGCGCGGAGATCTCGTGCGAGCGCTGGTAGGACGTGTAGGCAGCAGTTCCCTGCCCGGTATTGCCGGTCCAGGTGGTGCGGACCTGGTAGCGGTGATGTAGGTCGGGCATCGGATGCGGCTAGCGGCTGGCGGGCGGCACGATCTTGTTCATGCGCGCGTACACCACCGACTGGCCGTAGTGATCGAAGCTGTGCCAGGCGATGATGGACACCAGGTTGATGCGCGTCGTCTTGCCGTCGCCGAAGGGCGATTGCAACATATCCATCATGTTGGCCGCAGTGAGGGCGTTGGCGGCGCGGTGCGCCAGCGCGAAGGAACCCTTCAGATACTTCACCACCGCGTCTTTGCCGCGGATGTCGGCGTCACCGTTCTCGTTCTTGCCCGTGGCGACCGGGCATTTTTCGCCCAGCGCTGCGGACGAGACCTCGTAGATCACCGTGGCGATGTGGGTCATCTGCAGCGAGAAGGTACGCACGGTTTTGAACTCCCCGTTAGTGGGCGCGAAATCGTACTTGTCGGCGGGCATGGCCTCGGCGAGCGAGCCGATCTCGCTCTCCACCTGTCGAACCTGGCTGTCGAAGACTTTGCTGAGGGGCGGCGCTGGCGCGTCGGCGGCGAAAGCGGTCCCCGAAATTGCGGCTAACGTGCAAGCGAGAAGAAGTGGTCTCATGAAGCTCATTATACGCATCCAGCGGGCAACTTCCCTATGACTGTCTTAACCGTGTCGAAGTTGCGGACGATCTCGGCGGCGCGCGGGTGATGGCCGCCGCGAATCACGAACTCCCCGGCGACCGAGACATCGCGGATCGCGGTGCGCTGGAGCGAAAATACGATGCTGCTAGCGAGCGAATCCGGGGATGAGCCGGCGATGGACGGATCGTTGAGGTCGACGGTGAAGAAATCGGCTGAGCGTCCCACTTCGAGTTGGCCGCCGGGCGCGGCGAGGCTGGCGGCGCCCGCTGCGGTGGCGCAGGTCAGAAGTCGATTGGCGAGAGCGTCCGGGGCCGGCTCGCGCGTCAGCACCACTCGTTCCAGGCGATTCAGGCGCAGGTGGTACTCCAGCTCGCGCGCGTCCTCCAGCAGGTCGATTTGGACGTTGCTGTCGGAGCCGAGCGCGATGGGCACTCCGGCACTCATGAGCTGGTCGGCCGGGCAGATGCCGTCGCCGAGGTTGCGCTCGGTGGTGGGGCAGGCGCAGACCGCGCTCTTCGCTGCAGCCAGGTAGTCGATCTCTTCGGCCGTGACGTGGATGGCGTGGACGGCGGTGAAGCGGGAATCCAGGACACCGTGCTGGTGCAACAAGGCGAGCGGGCGCAGGCCGTATTCGGCCAGGCAGGTCTCCACGTCGGCGGGTTGCTCGGAGACGTGCATGTGCAGAGGCAGATCGTGGGAGCGCGCGTAATGGACCACTTCGAGCAGGTAGTCGAGCGGGACCGCGCGGAGGCTATGGGGCGCAACGCCCACCCAGGCGCGATCGGGCTTCGAGATGCTTGGAATCGCCGCGCGAAGCGCCTCGGTATCGGCGATGAAGCCGGCGGGATTTGGTGTCAGGAAGCAAGCTTGCCCGCCGCGTGCGTAGGCGGTGCGCAGCAGCGCAATGCGGAGTCCGGTGTCCGCGGCGGCGCGCAGCAGTTGAATCGCGAGAAGATTGCGATCCTGGTAGGGCGCGCCGTCAGGGGCGTGGTGCAGGTAGTGAAATTCTCCGACGGTGGTGACGCCGCCGAGCAGCATTTCGAGAAAAGCCATGCGCGCGGCATGATACAGCGCTTCGGGCGAGAGCAGCTTGGCGGCGCGATACATAGTCTCGCGCCAGGTCCAGAAGGTGTCGCGTTGCGTGGTGCGATGTTCGGTGCGGCCGCGGATTACGCGCTGGAACGCATGGGAGTGGGCATTCACCAGACCAGGCAGCAGGGCGCAGCCGGGGAGGCGCTGGGCTTGCGCGAGGCCGGCGGCGTCGCTCGAGAATCGGCTGATCCGGCCGCTGGAATCGGCGAACATCGCCACGCCGGAGTGGAACGCGCCGTCGCGATAGATCAGATCGGGGAGCCAGCCGGTCACGGCTTTTCCTCCGGGACATCCGAGAGCGTGCAGCCGATTCCTGCGGCGCGATAAGCCTCCAGCAAAGCGCCGGCGGCGGGGCCGTACACCGGCGGCGCGAGCTGGCTGCCGGGTTCGGCCTCGATCAACGCGCGGAATCGCGAGAGCAGGGTCCGGCTTCCGAAGACGCCGCCGAGGTAGGACACACACGTCTCTTCACCCGGTTCGAACAATTGGCTGCGCACAACTACCGCGAGCTTGGCCAAGTGTTGGGCGGATTGCTGGAGGATCTCCAGCGCGGCCGCGTCTCCGTTTTCGGCGACCTGGTCGACCAGCTTTGCGAACCCGGCGATTCTGGCGCGCGGGTACTCGGTGGTGTAGAAGCGATGCAGCAGCTCGTTGGCATCAGGCGCACCGGTGGCATCCAGCAACGCCGCACGCAGGGAGGTCGCGGGGGCCCAGCCTTCTTCCATGCGCAGGGCCGCTCGCAGGGCTTGCCGCACGATATCGAAACCACCGCCTTCGTCGCCGAAGAGGTAGCCCCAACCTCCGACGCGAGCGGTGCGGCCCTGGGCATTGCGGCCGAATGCGATGGAGCCGGTTCCGGCGATGGTGACGAGTCCGGGCTGGCCGGCGGTGGCGCCGGCGAGGGCGATGAGCGCGTCGTGGGTGACCAGCATGCGGTCGCTCGAGATGAGCTCGGCCAGCAGGGCCTGCTTGTCCGCCGGTCCGCCGCTGAAGCCCAGGCACGCGGAGGCGAAGCGCGTGGCAGGGCTCAGGCCCGCGTTGCCGCGCGCCGATTGGAGGCATTCGTTCATGGCGCTGACGAATTTCGTTTTGCCCTCCGAGGCGCCTACGTGATTGCAAGGGCCGGCGCGGCCGACACCCACGACGCGGCCGGTCTGATCGCCGATCAGGGCCGTGGTGCTGGACTGGCCGCCGTCCACGCCGAGGAAGTAGCTGGTCATCGGGGCACCTGCATGCGTTCGCAGAAGTGCGAACGCTGCACGCTTGAGTGCGCGCGCCACGTTAGTCGATTCGGTACAGCCGCCTGTTGTTCCATCGTCCGATATTGGTGATGCCCCATTGATTGGCGTACACGGAAAAATCGCGGGCGCCGTGGTCGTCGTCTCTTATGAGCAGATAGCGGATGCCGCGGGCTTTCAATTCGCTGGTGGCCGCGCGGCGAAGATTGGCGCGCGACGCTCGCTCGATTTCGTACGGTTGCTCGGAGATGGTGGTCCATTTGCCATCCGGAGTCATCGCGTCCAGCTTTATTTTTGCCGCTCGCGCGTCGCCGGAGGTTTCCACCACCACCGCGTCGACGGTTTGCGCGCGCCCGAAATCCACGTCCAGATACATTCCGGGTTCGGCGTCCTGCCAGCTCCGCCAGCGCGTTACGGGACTGTTGTCGAAAGCCAGTTGGACTTCCCACGGATTGGGATGCGCGGTCAGCCTCCATGCGGGTGCGCGCGGAACTTCGCCGGAGCCGGCAAAGACCCGCAATTCGGACACCGACCACTGCACATCGCGGGCGGCGGCGGTTTGAATCACGCGGATTCGCCGAAGGGCGCGCGCGGGAAATTGGAACCTCAGAAACCGCGTGGGAGCCATGTCGGCAGTCATAGGCGTCCAGAGGATGTCCTGCAGCACTTCCCCGTACGCGGACTGCCAGCCCACCAGCATGTCGCGCTGGGTATAGGATTCGGCCGTGGGCGAGAATGTGAAGGTCCGCTGCCCGGGAGGAACCAGGCGCTCCACCAGGCGGGCGGTATTGTACTCTTCGCTCTCGTGGCTCAAGTAGGTGTCCGAGGGGAGCTTCCGCACGGCGGCTCCGAGCGAGACCTTGTTCAGGGACCAGCTGCCGGGGGTGTAGCGCACATAAACCCGCGGAAGAGAAGTAACGGAGTGCGCGACGATCAGCAGGAGGAGGAGCCAGGGCAGCTCGGTGAATGCCAAGGCGAGCGACAGGGCGACATACGGGACCACCGGAATGAGAAATCGCGCGCCGATGTTACTGAAATAAGTAAGCGTGAAGATTCCTCCGGCCAGCAGCAGTTGGCGGCCGGCGGGAAGGCGCAGCGAGAGCAGCGCCAGCGGAGTCATCAGGAAGAGCGGCCCCAGGAAGCCCGCCAGCTTGTTGCCCTGGACGGTGACCTGGAAGGGAATCTCCATGTAGCTTGCGAGGTCGTAAGTTTTCAGCCACTGCCGCCACGAGTATTCTTCCGAAACGTGCTCGTAGGGGTTGGGAAAGATGCCGCTGGCGAACGGCGCGATGGGATTGCGGACCTCGATCCAGTTTTTGGCCATCCACGGGAGGATGAAAGCCAGGGCGACGGCGGATATGGTCAAGGCCGGACGCAGGATGGGGCGGCGGGCTCTCCACATTTTCCAACCCACGAAGCCGAGGGCATACGGCACGGCGAGAATGGCCGTGTATTTCACCGCGTAACCGAATCCGGCCAGCATTCCGATGAGGGCCAGCAGGCGCGGGTTCCAGTCCTGGTCCCAGATCTGAAGCAGATAGAAAAGCGCGAACAGGACCGCTGCCACGGCGACGTCGATATAGGCGACGGATCCATCGAAGGCAACCAACGGCGACACGGCGGTGAAGATCGCGCCGGCCACACCCGCCGCCGGATGAGCGATGCGGCGGCCGTAGCACAGGATCATTCCGGCGAGCGCGATCCAGAGCGCAAAGTGCACCAGCGCTGCGGCGGAGTGCTTTCCGAACTCGAAGGCATACAGGAACAGCAGCTCCGCGCCTTCCGAAAGGCTGGCGTGCAGGTTGTCGGTGATGCGGATGAATCCGTGGGCGCGCTGATATTTCGCGACCACGCCGAGATGATAGGCCATGCCATCGGGGCTCATTTCGGGCGCCAGGGCGTTCAAGAAATACAGGAGCGCGAAGCCGCCGAAGATCACGACGAAGGTCCAGCGCCAGAGCGGTGGAAGCGGGGGGAAGTCCTGGCCGCGCGAGCGGTGGGCGCCCGAGCGCACGGCATAGCCGATGCCGGCCAGTCCGACGGCGAGCAGCACGCCGGGATGCACCAACCGGACTGCGCACAGCAGAAAAACGATGGCGCTGAGGGAAGCGGATCCCAGTACAAACGCGAGCAGGCGCTCTTCCCAGCGATCCAGGCTGATCGAGCATCTGCGGAGCAGCAGCGCGCCCAGCGCCCAGGCGGTGGCGACAGTGAAGCAAGCGCCGAACAGGACCGCGGCCAGCGTGCGGATCACGGAGCAAATCCGATTCGCGTGAGAATGATGCCGAACTTAGCGCCGTCGGAGGGCGAAACATACAGCTTGCCGACTCGGATGGCGACGGTGGACTCGATGTCGGTCCGCAGCCAGTCCTGCGGCACCGCTTTTTCGAAGTGCTTCTGTCCGGGCGAGGTGTAGCGGACGGTATCCAGGACATGGCCGTTCACCAGGAATGCCAATTCGAGCGGGCCGGTCTGCTTGAAGCCCGGGGCCCAGATGGCGAAGTCGGCGCTCAGCTTGATGTTGACGGCAGAATAGGCCAGCACCTTGAAGGTGGGTTCCTGGCCGGTCCAGCGCCAGGAGGCGTCCCCCTTACCGTAGACGTCCTTGACGATGTGCTCGGAGAGACTGGGGCTGTCCATTTCGAGCAGCATGTCCTGGACGGCGAGGCGGGAGTCTTCGGCGGGCTGGCGTTGCTCGGGCGGCGGATAGCTGTCCGGCAGCCGCTCGCAAGCGCACAGGGCCAGCAGCAGGATTGCGGTCAGCGTTCGGGTCAAGAGATATTATGCCAGTGCGTCGCAAGGACCGGCTTCCAGCCGGGCGGCGTCATGCCACAGGCGCGACCAGCGATAAGCGCGCCCAGGGGCGATGCACGGAGACGCGGGCCTGGGGCAATCCGGCGCGGTTGGCGAGCGCGAGAAGCTCGTCTTTCTTGAAGGCCGCCTGCACGGAGATCTGGCCGTCGTGTACCGAGATGCGGTGCCAGTCGAACAGCCAGCGGGTGGCCGGCAGGAATCGGAACGCCAGGGGGCCGCGCTCCAGATCGATGGCCAGAACCGCGCGGCGAGCCACGCGTTTGAAATCCGCCAGGAGTTCCACCACCTGCTGGTCTGAGAAGTGGTGCAGGAACAGGGAGCTGAAGACAAAGTCGAAGCTGGCGGGCGCGAAGGGCAACCGAAAGGCGTCGGCCACCAGCCTGGGCGGGTCGGCCTGCGCGACGTGAACCTGCTGGCGGTCGAGCGAAACCACGGCGCAGCGCGGATGACTGCGGCGGAGCGCCACGCCGGTGTCGCCCGCGCCGGCTCCCACGTCCAGCAGCGAAAAGCCTTCCTCGGGGCGCGCGAATTCGCGGAACACTTTGCGCAGAATGCTGAAGCCGCCGAAGTAGCGATTGATGCGCTCCAGATCCTGAAGACAGCGGCGGGCGTCCTCGGGGCTGGCGTGGTCGAGCAATTCGGGAACCACCAGTCGTTGTTCGGCTAACGGCACCTTCTCATGATAAGATGCGGCGAAGGCGAGGTTCCCGGTTCATTGGTTCGTTGGTTCATTGGTTCGTTGGTTGGTTGGGCGAATGCGAGCCTTCGGAACCAAGGAACCAAGGAACGAAGGAACCAAGGAACTGTTTTCAATGGATTTTGTAGCTGGCAATCTGGGTTGGATCGAAGCGATTTGCGGGCCCATGTTCTCGGGCAAGAGCGAGGAGCTGATGCGGCGGCTGCGGCGCGCCATGATCGCGCGAAAACGCGTGCAGGTCTTCAAGCCGGTTCTGGACGACCGCTATTCGAGCGACGAGATCGTCTCGCACGCCGACGTGCGGATGAAGTCGGAGACGATCACGGGGGCGCCGGACATCCTGACGCAGTTGGACTGGCGGACCGAGGTGGTGGGAATCGATGAAGCCAACTTCTTTGGGGCCGAGCTGGTCGCGGTGGCGGGCCGGTTGGCGGACAGCGGCAAGCAGGTGATCGTGGCGGGTCTGGACACCGACTATATGGGGCGGCCGTTTCCGCCCATGCCGGAGCTGCTGACGCTGGCCGAATCGATCACCAAGATGCTGGCCATCTGCATGCGCTGCGGGAATCCGGCCAAGCACACGCAGCGGCTGGTGGAGTCCAATGAGCTGATCGTGGTGGGGGCGACGGGCATGTACGAGGCCCGCTGCCGGCGCTGTTTCGAGCCGGGCGTGCCGAAGCAGGAGTACCTGAATTTTGCGAGGCCGCGCCGGAATCCGCCAGAAAAGTGAAACCTGGGCGTGCAGCCAGCGCCTCTAACCTGTTAGATTGTTGTTACGCACGTACTAAGCGCGCTCTGAAGAGGCCACCATGTCGATCTTTCCGAACCCGAGCCCGATTCCCGGTCCCGAGCAACCCACGCCGCCATCGCCTCCAGGCGGGGCACCGCCTCCTCCGGGGCCGCCGCAGTATAGCGTTCCGCCACCGCAGTATCCGGCCTACTATGCTCCTCCGCCTCCCGCTCCCAGCATGGGGTGGAAAATCCCGGTTTTATTCGGAGCCGTGATCGCGCTGCTGGGCGGCTGCGTGTATCTGTATCTGCAGCTCGATCAGGTGAAGAAGGATCTCGTCAAGAACACGGATGCGACGCAAGCGCGGCTGGACAAGCTGGAGGAATCGTCCTCGCTGACGACGCGGACCAACCAAAAGCGAGTGGAAGAACTCAGAGATCAGTTGGAAAGAGCCAGGCGGCAGGCCAGCCTGGCAGCCGGCCAAGCCAAGGAAGAGGCGCTGAAGAAGGTGGACGAAACGCGGGCGCAACTGGAAGCGGCGCAGCAGCAGGCCCAGCAGGCCCAGAAGGAGCTCAAGTCCGACATTTCGGCGGTGCGGGAACAAACCGACACGGCCAACAGCAAGATCTCGCAGGTGGGCAGCGAGGTGAGCGCCGTGAAGACCGACGTGGCGTCCACCAAGTCGCAGCTCGAGAAGACCATCTCGGACCTCAAGCGCGCCACCGGCGATCTGGACGGCCACAGCGTCCTGATCGCGACCAACGCCAAGGAGCTGGCGGCGTTGCGGCAACTGGGCGAGCGCAACTACGTGGAGTTCACCATCCACAAGGCGAAGAAGGCGCAGCGGGTGGGCGATGTCGCCATTCTGCTGAAGAACGCCGATCCGAAAAAGAATCGCTACACCATCGAGCTGACGGCGGACGACAAGACTTCGGAGCGCAAGGATCGCGCCATCAACGAGCCGCTGCAGTTCATGGTGTCCAAGGCCAAACAACCCTACGAGCTGGTGGTCAACGACGTCAAGAAGGACACCATCGCGGGGTATCTGTCGGTTCCGAAAGTGCAGAACGTCAGGAACTGACGGCGAGCCAAATCGCAAGCCTGCCTTGGGTCCAGGGAACTGGTGTATATTCAGTGCCAGCATGCCCAGTTTGACCAAGCGACGTCCGCCCCACCCGCAACTGCTCGGATTCCTGGAGGCCTACGACCGGCACATCTCGGACCTCGCGCTGGCGCTGCGCGAGACTGTTCTGGAGGAGTCACCGGACGCCTCCGAGTCGATCTACCAGGTGTACACGGTCGCCATCTGGTTCGGGTTCAGCGGAAAGATGAAGGACATGTTCTGCTACATCACGACCAACGCGCGGCACGTGAATCTCGGCTTCCCGCGCGGCGCCTCGCTGCCCGATCCGAATCGCGTGCTGGAAGGCGAGGGCAAGGCCATGCGCCACATCAAGTTCAGGACCCAGCGCGATGTGGAGCGTCCTTTCGTGCGGCGCTACATCCAGGCGGCCATGAAGCAGGCGGCGCCGGCAGGTGCGCGCGGAACCGGCCAGAGCGTAGTCAAGAGCGCCGTCAAGAAGAGGGTCAAGAAGCCGGTCAAGCGCGGCCGCCGCGCCGCAAAGTGATTCCAAGCTGAGGGCGAGACTCCAGTCACGCCTTGGGCCATACTCTCCCCTTGCACTCTCTCCTTGACAGCTTAGGAGAAGCTCGGTTATACTCCTTAGTAGATTAGGAGAGTGCATGTCCGGCCAGGCCCAGCTTCTTCCAGGAACTCTCGATCTTCTGATTCTGAAAGCAGTCTCGCTCGGTCCTCTGCATGGCTACGGGATTCTTCTGCGCATCGGGCAAATCTCGGGGCGGGCGCTACTCATCGAGCAGGGAGCGCTTTATCCCGCATTGTTCCGGCTGGTGCGCCAGGGCCTGCTGAAAGCCAGCTGGGGGACATCCGAGAACAATCGACGCGCCAAGTTTTACGAACTCACATCTCTTGGGCGCAAGCGTCTCAAAGAGGAGACTGAGGGGTGGAACCGCCTGGCCGCGGCCATTGCTTCCGCGCTCGCCGCCGAACCGGAGGAAATATGAAACTCCTGGCCTACTTTCGTTCGCTGGCTGCTAAATTCTTTCATCCTTCTCGGAGCGAGGCTGAGCTGGAGGAAGAGCTTCGCTCACACATCCAGCACCGCGCCGACGATCTGGAACGATCCGGCCTGAATCGCGCCGAGGCGGAACGCCGCGCGCGCATCGAGTTCGGCGGCCATGCGCGATTCAAAGAGGAATCCCGCCAAGAGCTGGGCGGAAATTTTATCGAGACTCTGATACTGGACGTGCGCTTCGGCGTTCGCGTGTTGCGCAAGTCTCCCGGATTCACGATCGTGGCCGTTTTCACGCTGGCCTTGGCCATCGGCGCCAACGCCGTGGTTTTTGGAGTAATGAACGGGCTGATACTCCGCCCGCTGAATGTGCCTCAGGCGGAGAGCCTGTATGGAATCGAGCACGCCAAAGAGCATTCCATGTACGAGTCGTATCCCGACTATCTCGACCTGCGCGACCGCAACCGCAGTTTCGATGGTCTGGCCGGCTTTACCATCGATCAAATAGGTGTCGACACGGGCGAAAATCCATCGCACGCCTGGGCCAATGTGGTGAGCGGGAACTACTTCGACGTGTTGGGCATTCAGCCGTATCTTGGCCGCGTCTTGCACGACTCCGATGAGCATGGCCCGAACAGCGCGCCGTACATCGTGCTCAGTCACGCGTATTGGCATAACCATTTTCAAGACGACCGCGGGGTGGTGGGCCGCGTCGTAAGGCTAAACAAGCATCCGTTTACCATCGTCGGCGTAGCGCCACCGGAGTTCCACGGGGTTCTATTAATTGCCGCCCCTGATTTCTTCGTGCCGCTGGTGAACCTGGAGCAGCTGGAGGGGAAGAATACTCTGGATGTGCGCAGGACCGAGTCGGTCTTCATGACGCTGGGGCATCTGAAGGCGGGAGTGACGCCGGAGCAGGCGGTTGCCGATCTAAACTCGATTGGCGCATACCTGGAAAAAAACTATCCCAGAGACCACGGTACGACCACATTCACATTGGCTCGTCCCGGTCTTTACGGCAACTTTATCGGCGGTCCGATGCGGGAGTTCGTCACGGGATTGATGCTGCTGGCGGGGCTGATTCTGCTGGCTGCCTGCGCCAACCTGGGGAGCCTGTTTGCCGCACGCGCCGCCGATCGTTCCCGGGAAATTGCTTTGCGGCTCGCCTTGGGAGCAAGCCGCAACCGTATTCTGCGGCAATTACTCACCGAAGCAATACTGATCTCACTCACCGGAGGCGCGGTGGGGCTATGGGGCAGCGTAGCGCTGTTGCGCTGGCTGAGCATGTGGCAGCCAGTACCGAAATTTCCGGTCAATGTGCCTGTGACCCCCGACGCCAGTGTTTACGGAATCGCTTTGGTCCTGGCGGTGGTCAGCGGACTCCTGTTCGGGTTTGTTCCCGTGCGTCAGGTTTTGCGGGCCAGTCCATACCAGGTCGTCAAGGCGGGGTCCAGCGGTACGGTTGGGCGGAGGATTACGGTGCGGGAGTTGTTGCTGGTAACGCAAATTGCAATCTGTGCCGTGCTGGTCACTTCTTCGATGGTTGCGGTGCGCGGGCTGGCGCGTTCGCTGCACAGCAATTTCGGCTTTAATCCGCGCAATGCGATGCTGGCGGAAACCGATTTGAATATGGCAGGTTACCGTGGCGACCAGGTGCCTGCCATGCAAAGGCGCATGATTGATGCGACGGCGGCGATTCCTGGCGTGGAGTCCGTGGGATTAGTGGGCCGGGCGCCATTAAATGGAGGCGGGTTCGGCGCGCTGGTCTTTACCGACCGCACGACCGATCTGAGACCATCCAACGCAGCCGCGAACGCCATCAGGTACAACATATCTCCCGAATACCTTCAGGCGGCTGGTACGGCCTTATTGGCGGGCAGGGCCTTCTCATGGCATGACGACAAAAACGCGCCACGCGTAGCGGTGGTGAATCGGCAGTTTGCCGGCAAACTTTTCGGCTCAACCATGAACGCAGTGGGCGGACATTTCAAGCTGCGGGATGGAACCAGCATCCAAGTGGTGGGCGTTGTCGAGGACGGAAAATATATGAACCTCACCGAAGATCCAGAGGCGGCGTTGTTCTACCCCATTCTGCAAGCGCCCATGAGTGAGACCTGGCTGGTGGTGCGCTCGAATCGCGATCCGCGGCAACTGGCTGCAGCCATCCAAAGTAGCCTGCGGGGCCTGGATAGCGGGCTGCCGGTCTTCGTTGAAACCTGGAACCAACAACTGGGCTTCGCTCTGTTTCCAGCGCAGGTGGCGACGATATCGCTGGGGGTGCTGGGCGCGATGGGCGCGATGCTGTCCATCACTGGCATCTTTGGAATGGCTGCGTACTCGGTCAGCAAGCGGCTGAAGGAACTGGGCATTCGCATCGCGATCGGCGCGCAGCCTAAGGAAGTGTTGCAGGCCGCGTTGGGCCGGGCTTTCAAGTTGCTGGCGATTGGGTCTGCAGCCGGATTGGTCCTTGGGCTCTTGGCGACCCGGGTGCTGGCTTCCATCGTGTATCAGGCCACTCCCCGCGATCCGCTGGTATTGGCTGGCGTGGTTCTGGCGATGTTGTTGCTGGGGCTACTGGCAACGTGGATTCCAGCGCAACGCGCATTGTCGATTGATCCTTTGACGCTGCTGCGCGAAGAGTGAGTCGGCTTTATCGAAGGAGTCTCAGCGCATTCGGCACGGTGCATTGGGATGCCCGGATGCAATTCGGTGCAGTACCGTTTGGCGCCTCATGCGCCCAAACGTCTCTTTGACCTCGGGAGGCGCTGGATGAGAAGCGGTGAAAGCATCCTCTTCGCGCTCCCGTTCCGCAATGTCCTTCTCCACCTCCTCCTTACGCCCGAGGTAGAACGCGATCGCGCCATAAACCTGCTCGAGGCTCAACGTTGGATAGTGTGATCGGATGGCCTCAGGGGATTCGCCACGCCGAAATTCTCGCACGATGTGTGCTAGGGGTACACGGCTTCTTTCAAGGTAGAAGCTTCCATCCCGGCGTTCAACGAATTCCCTGCTCATGCTGCTTTCAGTCTAGACGATTCCTGCCCAGCGGCGGGCACTGCAACGAAACAGGTCAGGACCTCTAGAGGCTTCTGCATCGTGGCGCACAAGCCGGCGCTATTCAGATGGTCTCGCGCGGTTCGTGCACGTCCACCAGGAAGCGCCAGCCCTGGTGCTCGCGAATGATGGCGTGGTCGGCGTCCTGAAGAAGCTGGATCAGGGCTTGCGGCGTGTTGATCTTATCCATGTCGGCGGCCAGGCGTCCCAGCGACTTCTTCATGGCGGCGTATTGCAGGGAAGTCCGGTTGTATTCGCGGAAGGCTCGAAACCCGGCCACTGCGGCTCCACCGGCGGGCAGGATGGTAGCGGCGGCTTCAATCAGTCTTTCGTCGTGGAACGAGTGGAGCGCGTGAAGCAGAGCAGCGATGGCGGTGGCCAGGAACAAAGCCACGCCGGCGCCGGCCAGCAGCCGGTGCTTGTTCTCGAACTCCCGGCTGCGCTGGTCATAGTATTGCCTCTGATTCAGGATCCAGCCTTGCTGGATGAACTGGGTCACCGCCCGGAGGTCGGCCGGGACCAGGGCGCGCAAGGAGCAGTCGCGAATGGAATCCAGCGCCCGGACCATCCAGGAGACGGGCTGATCGGAGCTAGGCGCTTCGCAGGCCAAACCGGCGACGAACAGAAAAACGGATGCGCGCAGGCGCTCGGCCAGGAAGCGATAGTCGATCCAGCGGCGCAGCCATTCCCAAAATTCCGACACACCCACCACCAGAAGGATGGCGCCCATTTCGCCGACCTCGGCAAAGATCCAGGGCCGGCCCCAGCCGAACAGACTGACCATGGTGGCGTTGGCGACGGCCACGGCGGCCATCCCATAGATGAAGAAGCCCGCGGCAACATGCCAGTTCTGCCAAAAGACCGCCAGCCGGCTGGCGCGGACGAAGTGCGGAATGACGCGCCGTTCCAGCGGTTCCAGGGTCCCGGGTTGAAGCTGACACTGGTAGGCCAGGGCTTCCAGGGTTTCCGTCCGATCGCGCACGCCGGCCGCGATTTGCTCCGGGCGAACGCGCTCGGCGTTGTAAGCGTTCAAATGCCAGATGCAATCGATGAAGCCGTCGTCGTTCTCGTAGCATTTGATCTTGCCGCTGGCGGGATCGATCCAATAGACCGTGCGTCCGGCGCTTTCGAGCGCATACGCGATCAGCGGCGCGGCGCTGGCTTGATCGAAGACCTGATCCCGATTCCAGATTGCGATCAAGACACTGCAATCGCGGATGGCCTGTTGGCCGCGCGCACGGTCCGGGTTGGGCGCGGCATCGCCCTTGGCGGCGTCGAACATGGCGCGAAACTGCTGCTTCGATCGCTCCGTCTTAAAACTACGGAGGAAGTGCCGCAGCGCGGTGGCGACGCGTCCCGCGGCATGCGTCACTGATGGACTCTGGTTGCGATCCGCGGCGGGCATCAAGCGGTCGGCGCCGTCGGCCAAGCCTTGAGCCAGCGTGTAGCTGGGCTGCGAGCGATCCAGCATGGCGTCCAATTCGCGGATTATGCTTTGAACGCTTGCGGCCAACTGCGGTTCCTGCTCGGCATCCCAATGACCGAGGATGCCGATGCGCACGTCGACCGGAATAGTGAGGTCCTGCGAGCGTGCTGGCACGGCCTGGGGCATACCACTTCAGCCGTCGATCATATCGCAAACGGTTGCGAAGGGGGTCCGGCGGCGGGGATTCGCTCAGAGTGCGGCTACTTCTGCCTGCACATCGCCCAGGGTCATGGCGGTGTGCGGGCGCGCGTGCTCGGTTCGCACGTAGGCGAGCGCGGCAACCCGGTCGAGCACCGGTGAATACGCCGCCGAGGTGATCTCCGCGACGCTTGCTTCGCCGATCTGGAGCTTGGCGCCGGGTTCGGGCGGGACTTTCGTATCGAGCAGCAGCGGCATCAGCACGCGATGGACCTGGCCGCGCGAGCGGACGCGCTCCACGATCTCCTGGCCGAGATAACAGCCCTTGGAGAAATGCATGGCCTGCGGCTGATTGGTCTCCTGCGCGAGGAATCGCTCGCTGATGTCCTCGCCGTAGCGCGGTTTGCCATGTTCGAGCCGCACCACGCGAAACGATTCGGCATCGGCGGAGTCGGCGCCCGCGGCTTCGAGCGCAGCGATCAGGCCGGCTTTCTCCTCGATGGGCGCGAAGACGAAGCAGCCGCGGCTCCCGGTGGAGTTGAGGCGCGCCACCAGGCGATGGCCCCACGGCAAAGTGGCGTAGTCGGCGTCCGGCAGCGGCGCTCCGGCTCGCTCCAGCACGCGGTCCGACTCCGGTCCTTCCACCGCGATGGTCACGGCCGCTTCGGGGGCGTCCTCGAGCGTGACGTCGTCGGCGATGATGAAGCGATCCAGGTGCTGATAGATCTTCTCGCGCGTCTCGGGTTCGAGATCGAGCAGCATATGGTCCGGGCGGCACAGAATGTTCGCGTCGGCGAGAATGCGGCCCTTGTCGTTCAGGAAAAACGCGTAGCATCCGGCGCCCGGAGTGAGCTGCTGGATGTGATTGGTGGTCATGGCATGCAGCAGGCGCGCGCGATCCTCGCCCGTGAGCTTGATCTTGCCGCGCGCGGACAGATCCAGCCAGGCGGCCCGCTGGCGAAGCGCTTCGTAACCCCTCATGACAGGGACATCCATCGCAGATAGCCCGCGATCGCAAAGATGACCAGGCCCGAGACGATCATCCCGGTCAGCCAACGGTTGCGCTTGGCTTCGTCCGCCGAAGGCAGCGTATAGAGGATGCTGACGGCGAAAATGTGGAGCACGAACAGAAACTTGATGCCCATCCACATGTGGTAGTGCGGAGGATAGGACGCCTTCGAGAGGTAGTTGTACAACCCCGAGCCGAGGATCGCGACCAGGACGGTGTACAGAATGGGCCGGAAGTTTTCGGCCGTGCGCTTCGCGAGAGCCTGCCGCTCGGGCGCGGCCAACGTGGCCAGCGCGGGCGCCAGCACGAATCGCGCGTAGATGAACCCGCCGATTAGCGTGACAACCGACGCGATGTGAATCCACCGTATGCTGACGGCCAGCACGGCGTTGAGGGTTGGGTCCATAATTCCATTATGATTCACGAGATCCTTCCGGTCGGCATGCTGCAGTGCAATTGCTCCATCTTCGGCGACGAACAGAGCCGCGAGGCAGTGGTGATCGACCCGGGCGATGAGATCGAGAGCATTCTGGCGGTTCTGGAGAAGCACCACTTGCGCGTGAAGGCCATCGTGATCACGCACGCGCATATCGATCATATCGGAGGCGCGCAGAAGCTCAAGCTGGCGACCGGCGCGCCGGTCTATATGAACGCCAACGATCAACCGCTGTACGAGGGTATCGACATGCAGGCCGGGTGGCTGGGGATGGAGACGCCGGAGCGCGCCGAGATCGATGTGGACGCGCGGGAAGGCGGGAAGCTGACGCTGGGCGCGGCCGAGTTCCACATTCTGGACACGCCCGGGCACACGCAAGGGAGCATCAGCGTGTGGATTCCGGCGGAGAACAAGCTGGTGGCCGGCGACACGCTGTTCATGGACAGCATCGGGCGCACGGACCTGCCGGGCGGCAACTATCGGCAGATTCTGCGATCGATTCACGACAAGCTGCTGCCGCTGGAGGATCGGGTGCTGGTGATTCCGGGGCACGGGCCGAACACGACCATCGGGCGGGAGCGGGAGCGGAATCCGTTCTTGCAGGGGCTGTAGCCAGGGAAAACGGCGAGTTGGGGAGACACTACCAATGAGATCGGCCCAGGTAAACACTAGAAGCGTGCAACCAGGTGGGAGTGAAGCATCTACCTCCGATGTAAGGTTGACGCGCAGATGGCGCGCCTGTTCAATATGTAAAACTTGCCAGGACCAATTCACCGGTTTGAGACAAACCAGCCAAGTGCATTGCCAGTGCCCGCTCTCGAACGGCCGGTCCCACCTTCGAACAGTCCTGATCGCACCGCCGCAGCAGCAGCAGACATTTACCCCGGAAACCAGCGTGCTCTAACAATACCGATCTGGAGGTGTGCACCTTGCTCAACGGCGTTTTCTCCGGCCTTCGCCCAACACTACGCGGCCTGAAGCGCAGTCCCGGCTTCACGCTGTTCGTCATCCTCACCTTCGCCCTTGGGATCGGGTCGTCGACGGCCATCTTCAGCGTCGCGGACGCATTTCTCTTCAAGCCGCTTGCGTTCCCGCAACCCGGCCGCCTGGTGATGCTGCACCAACGCGCACCGGGGAACACCAGCCTGCAAAGCGCCGTTGCGCCGGCCGATTTTCTGGATTTCCAAAGGCGCGTCACATCCTATGAAAACCTGGCCGCCTATCAGCAAGTGGACTTCAACGTATCGCAGAACGGCGACCCCGAAACGGTCTACTCCAGCGTCGTCACGCCGAATTTCTTCGATACGCTGGGCGCAAAACCGATACTCGGCCGCACTTTTGCCCGCGGTGAGGACTCACCCGGCAATAACCAGGTGGCCGTGCTCAGCTTCGGACTTTGGCAGCGCCTTTTCGCGGGCGACACCAATATCGTCGGCCGGCAAATCAAGTTGAACGGAAGCGTGTTCTCCGTAATCGGCGTCATGAGCAAGAGCATCCGCTTTCCGGTGGGCGGCGAACTCTGGGCGCCCCTCACATTTTCGGCCTACGACCGCCAGGATCGCGAGAATCATACCCTGCGCGTCGTGGCGCGCTTGAAGAACGGCGTCTCCGAATCGCAAGCTCGCGCGGAGCTTCAGACCATCGCGGCGTCGCTCGCACGAGACTACCCGAAGACGAATCAAGGCTGGGGCATCCTGGTCCAGCCGCTGAATCGCTATATCGTCGGCGACTTCAATCGCGAGTACACGCTGTTCCTGCTCGGCGCGGTATTCTTTGTCCTGCTCATCGTCTGCGCGAACGTGATGAGCTTGCACTTCGCGCGCATCTCAGGACGTCAGAAAGAATTCGGCGTTCGCGCGGCCCTGGGCGCCAGCCGCTGGGGTATCGCCAGAGAGATCGTCGCCGAGAGCCTGGTGCTGTCGCTCGCCGGCGGACTCGCGAGTCTCTTGTTTTCCAGTTGGAGCCTGTCGCTGATCCTCTCGAGCATGCCGGCCGACGTAGCGAAGTACATCGCCGCCTGGGATGACATCCAGCTGGATGGGCGCACGCTCGCCTTCACGCTTGCCGTGGCCGTGCTTGCCGGCATGTTCTCCGGCTTGCTTCCGGCGATGCGCATACGCCCGGACGTCAACGAAGCTCTAAAGGAAGGCGCTCGCGGCAGCTCGGCGGGGCGATCGAGACTGCGTTCCCGCAGCGTTCTGGTGATCGCTCAGATTTCCGCCGCGATGGTGCTGCTGGCGGGCGCGGGGCTGATGCTGAAAGGCTCGCGCTCGCTCATCACCGTCAACCAGGGTCTGCGCCCCGAATCGATCCTGACGATGCAAATGGTTCTGAGCGACCGGCACTACGGCGAGGAAAGTCTGCGCGCGGCGTTCTTCGACCGGATGCTCGACCGGGTCTCGGCGCTGCCGGGAGTGCAGGCCGCCACGCTGGTTTCAAATCCACCCTACGGCACGAACGAGCGCCTGCTGCCCTACACCGTGGAAGGACAGCCGGCCGAAAACGCGAGCCAGCGCAAATCGGCGCAAGTGATGAGCGTGAGCCCGAACTATCTCGAGACCTTCGGCATTCCACTGCTCGCCGGCCGCGAGTTTCGCGATTCCGACGGCCCGAAGGCCGAAGCCGTCGTCATCGTATCGGAGAATTTCGCGCGCCGAAACTGGCCGCGCGCGGATGCCATCGGCCGTCACGTGCGCCTGGGTACGCACGGCGATTGGCTCACGGTGATCGGGGTCGTGAGAGACGTGCGCTACAACCCGTGGACGGCGGAAATCGCGCCGGCCATTTATCAGCCTTACCGCCAATCGGCCCTCTACTACACCTACGTGGCGGTCCGCGCCAAAGGCGATCCGCTCGCTCTGGCCGCTCCGGTGCGCCGCGCGATCGCGGCTCTGGATATCGATCGGCCGCTGTGGGAGATCAAGACGCTCGAGCGTGTCATCGCCGGGCAACTCATCGGGCTCAACTACGTCGCCGTCATGCTAGCCGTTTTGGGCGGGATCGCGATCCTGCTTTCGGCAGCCGGAATTTACGGCCTGATGGCCTACACAGTCGTGGAACGAACGCGCGAGATCGGGATTCGCCTGGCTCTCGGCGCGGAGCGCCAGGACGTGCTCCGCATGCTCGCCCGCCGCGGGCTTTTCCTGACTCTCGCTGGGCTGGCCATCGGCCTGGCGATCTCGATCCCGCTCGCACGCCTGCTTTCGAGCTTGATCTATGGCGTCAGCGCAAGCGATGGGACGGCCTTCGGCGCTACCGCGTTCCTGCTTGCGGCCGTCGCGCTCCTGGCATGTTACATCCCCGCGCGCCGCGCGATGAAGGTGGATCCGATGATCGCCCTGCGCCAGGAGTAACACCCGGTACCCGCCGGCGCGCCGCCAAGGTAAAACATGGCGATGAAAAAAGATACTACGTTCTTAAATGAACGACTTGCCAGTTTCCCCCGCTATGCTGCCGTACCTCTAACCAACGATCGCGACGAAGACGTCACACTCCCGCACTTTGGCGAGGCCTTCTTTCATACACCTCGTCTCGGTATTCTTCCAAACCTTTGGCCACCGAGCTTAGGAATACGGTCCGCATCGAGAAGTATCACTGTATCACGCGTTGATGATTCACCTCGCTGGCGGAATGCGATCACGCTAACTAGAGGGAACATGTGGTCGGGCGCAGGGACCTGCCGGGCTGCAACTATCGGCAGATTCTGCGATCGATTCACGACAAGCTGCTGGCGCTGGAGGATCGGGTGCTGACGATTCCGGAGCACGGGCCGAACACGACCATCGGGCGGGAGCGGGCGCGGAAACCGTTTTTGCAGGGGCTTTAACATGAAATCTAGTGCGAGATCGCAACACTTACGTTTGGTTACCCAAGAGTCTAGTGGAGGAGATCGACAAGATTGCGGGATCACGGGGGCGAAGTGCGAATCCAGCAGCAGCGAGATCACGACTGACGGCGGCATGACGGAGTTTCGTGAGCCGTCAAGCCCCCTCCGTCGATATACTCAGTGTGAGAGTCCTGTTTGTGAAATCTGAACCAACTGCTCCACCGAAACCACCCGAGAAGAGCCCGCCTCCCGGGTATCAGCCGTCGCTCGGCCGCAAGCTGTTCATGCTCGGCCTCTGCATCCTGGGGCTGATCATCGTCTGGACCTACTACTTCCGGAGCCAGTAGGCCCCATAGTTACCGGCTCCCTAACGGTCGCGGCTCTGCAAGTGACTCTCGCCGCAGAACGCCGATTCTGAGCCGCGACCGTCAGGGAGTGGTTGGCGGGTTTTTCAGCAAGCTCCTAGCCGCGCATTTCCTCGCGCTTTCGCCGCAGCTCGCCCATGACGTCTGAGACCAGTTCCTTGGCGTCGGTCAGGCACTTCGAGATCATCTGAATGTCCATGGCGGGCTTGCCGGGTTGGCGGGCGCTCTGGCAGTAGACGCCGTGTTGGCCGACCAACACCAGGGCGTCGGTCAACAGGTCCAGGGTGACGGCCAGCCGGCCGCGCTCGGCACCCATCATAAACTCTTGTTTTTCCAGCTCTTCCCGGCGTTCGTCGTAGACAGACATGCTGACTCCATTGTAAGTTGCGGTAGCGCTAAAGTCTCTGGTCGCGGACGCCGATAGTACCTCTCAGGAGAGGTACTAATGTCCACAAGGCGCCAGTTTCTGTTTTCAACCCTGATTTTCGCGTTCGTTCCGACGGCTACCATGTACGCCGCGCCGAGCGCGGTCGAGTATGTCGGTGGAACCGTGAAATCGATTCCCGCCAATTCGGTCGGCTCGCTGAGTTTCGCGGATGCCAAGGAGCTGCAGTTCAGCTACGGCGAATCGGTTTACAAGCTGCCCTACGAGCAGGTCACCGCGACCGACATCAGCAAGGGTGAGGGACACCATATTCTTCGCAAGATTCCCGTGCCGTCGCTGACGCCGGGCAGGCGCAAGGAAACGCTGACCATCAGCTACAAGGATGCCGCGGGCACAACGGGAACGCTGAACTTCGAACTCTCCGCGAGCCAGGCCGCCGCGGCGCGCGACACGATCGCCGCCAAGAAAGCCGCGCCTGACGCCGAAACCGCCAGCCAGTCGAACGAGTGGTGGGGCGACAAAATGTGGAAGACCACCCGCAATCAAGCAGCCTGGGAATCCAGGAGCGCGCAGAACAGCCAGCCGGCGCAGTCCGCCCCGGCCGGCACCAAGTAATTTTTCATCGAGCCAACCCCTGATTGACCCTCCAGCGGCACGGGTAACCACTCGTGCCGCCTTTTTTTTGTTACAACGCTTTGTTACAGCGCTCAGCCTGTAACTTCCACTGACCGGCCCGGCAATGCTAGCCTGTAATGGCGTGGCGGGGGAGACCATGTCAACGGCAGCGTTGGTGAGTCGGAGGCTAGCCGAGCGGGTGAACGCGGCGCGCGCGCGCACCGACGAACTGTTCGATCTCCTGAAACCCGAAGCCTTCTATTCCCGGCCCATCCCGGAACGGCACCGGCTGATCTTTTACCTGGGGCATCTGGAGGCGTTCGATTGGAATCAGATCGCCCGCAACGCGCTCAGCGTGCCCGCGTTTGATCCGGCATTCGACAAGCTGTTCGAGTTTGGAATCGATCCGCCGGTCGGACGGGCGGCCGGGGATGAGCCGTCCGACTGGCCCACGGTGGATCAGGTCCGGGTCTACTGCCGGCGCGTCCGGCTAATCCTGGACACGCTTCTCGAACAGGCTCCCGAGCAGATCATTCACGTCGCCATCGAACATCGGCTGATGCACGCCGAAACGTTCGCCTATTTGCTCCACAACTTGCCGTATGAGCAGAAACTTTCGGCGGCGGCCGGCCCGCGCCATTCCGGACGCGCCTTGCAGCGGGCCATGCTCGAAATCCCGGAGGGGACGGCGACGCTCGGCCAGAAGCCTTCTGAATTCGGCTGGGACAACGAATTTCGCGAGCATCAGGTCCGCGTGCCCGGTTTCGCCATCGGCAAGTACAAGGTCACCAACGGCGAGTATCTGGAGTTCGTTAAGGAAGGCGCGCCCGCCCCGCACTTTTGGACGAAACATGGCGAGGACTGGCATTATCGCGGTATGTTCGCCGAAATCGCGCTGCCTCTGAACGCGCCAGTGTATGTCACACATCAAGAGGCTGCCCGCTACGCGCGCTGGGCTGGAAAAGCGCTGCCGTCGGAAGCGCAATTTCACCGGGCCGCGTATGGCACTCCGGCCGGCGATGAACGCACCTATCCCTGGGGACCGGATCGCCCGGACCCGAGCCGCGGAAATTTGGATTTCCACAACTGGGATCCGCTGGATGTCGACGCCAATCCCGCCGGCGACAGCGCCTTCGGGGTATCGCAGTTGGTTGGCAACGGCTGGGAGTGGACCTCGACCGTCGTCGGCCCCTTCCCCGGTTTCGAGCCTTTTGCTTTTTATCCGGGTTACTCGAAGAACTTCTTTGACGAAGAGCATTATGTATTGAAAGGCGCATCGCCGCGGACCGATGCCTGCTTCTTGCGGCGCTCCTTCCGCAACTGGTTCCGACCCGATTACCCTTATGTCTACGCCGGCTTTCGGCTTGTCGAAAACTAAGCTCTCGGCGGAAAGCCTAGCGGAGTTCGCCTGCGACGTCCGCGCGGGATTGCGCAAGCCGCAGAAGGAACTCCATTCCAAGTATCTATACGACGAGTTGGGGAGCGCGCTGTTCGAGGCCATCACGCATCTTCCGGAATATGGCCTCACCCGCGCCGACGAGCGCCTGCTGTGCGCGCACGCCGCGGAAATCGCCGACCTCGCCGGTGCGCCCGTGTCGGTGATCGAGTTGGGCAGCGGCATGGGGCGCAAGACGCGCTCGATCCTGAGCGCGCTTCGGCCTTCGAATCGGGAGCTTCGCTATTTCCCCATCGATGTCTCGGCCGAAGCTTTGGCCCGCTGCGAGCGAGAGCTGGCGGACGTGGCGGACGTGCATCCGCGACGGCAGTCGTACCTGGACGGCCTGGCTGGAGCCGCCGCCGAGCGCCGGCCTGGTGAAGCGCTGCTGCTCCTGTTCCTGGGCAGCACCATCGGGAATTTCGAACGGCCCTGCGCGCTCGAGTTTCTGCGCGACCTGCGAAGGTGGCTGAAGGCCGGCGATGCGCTGCTGGTGGGCGCCGACCTGGTGAAGGACCTCGGCCGGATGCTGGTGGCCTACGACGATCCCACCGGAGTCACCGCGGGCTTCAACCTGAACCTGCTGGGCCGCATCAATCGCGAACTGGGCGCAAACTTCGAGCTGCGCAATTTCGAGCACCTGGCCTGCTGGAGCGAACGCGAGCGCCGCATCGAGATGCACTTGCGCGCGCGCTCCGATCAGAGGGTGTTCATCGCCGCCTGCGGCCTGGAAGTTCGTTTCCGGGCGGGCGAGACCATCTGGACTGAGTCGTCACACAAGTTCGTTCCGGCCGAGATGTTCGCCATGGCGGCAGAGTCCGGCTTCCAGGTGGAAGCGCAGTGGGTGGACCAGGAGTGGCCGTTCGTTGAGAGTTATTGGACGGCGCGCTGATGTCCGCGGTGGAATTCCGCGAGGTTTCCTACCGCGCGGGCGAGCACCTGATTCTGGACAACCTGAGTTTCACGGTGGAGCCGGGCGAAACGCTGGTGCTGCTTGGGCGCAGCGGCTCGGGCAAGACCACCGCGCTGAAGATGGTGAACGGCCTGCTGTTCCCGAGCGCCGGCGCAGTGCTGGTGGATGAACGCGCCACCACGGACTGGAATCCGATCCAGCTTCGACGCGGAATCGGCTACGTGATTCAGGAGGTTGGATTGTTCCCGCACTTCACGGTCGCCGGGAACGTGGGGCTGGTGCCGCGCCTGCAAGGATGGCCTGCCGAGCGCATCGCCATCCGCACGCGGGAACTGCTTGCGCAAGTTGGCTTGGCGCCCGATCAGTTTCTCGACCGCCTTCCGCGCCAGCTTTCCGGGGGCCAGCGCCAGCGCGTGGGGGTGGCGCGCGCCCTGGCCGCCGATCCCGGGCTGCTGCTGTTTGACGAACCGTTCGGCGCGCTCGATCCGGTAACGCGGCTGGAGCTGCAGGACCAATTCATGGCGCTGCGCAATCAGCTTCACAAGACCTCCATCTTCGTCACGCACGACGTTCGAGAAGCGCTGCGGATCGGCACACGCATCGCCCTGCTGGATCGTGGCAGACTGGAGACACTAGCGACACCCGAACAGTTCCTGAAAGCGCTGGGGCCTCAGACGCGCGCGTTTCTCGAGGTCCTGGAGAAGGGGGCCAGTCACGAAGTTCCGCGCGACAGCTCATGAATAGGCCAGGCCTGTTCCAGGACATCCTCGACTTGACCGGAGAGCATTTCGTGCTGGTGCTGGCGTCGATGGCGATCGCCATCGCGATCGGGATTCCGCTGGGCATCCTGCTCACGCGCCGCGCGCCGTTTCGCGCGTGGGTGCTGGGCTTTGCCAACGTGATGCAGACCATTCCCAGCTTGGCGCTATTCGGGTTCCTGATCCCCATTCCCTTGATCGGCGGCATCGGCAAGCGCACCGCGATCGTGGCGCTGGTTCTGTACGCGCTGCTTCCCATCCTGCGCAACACGCTGGTCGGGATTCTCGCCGTTGACGCGGCGGTGCGGGAATCGGCCATCGCCATGGGCATGACGGACCTTCAGTTGTTGTGGCAAGTGGAACTGCCGCTGGCCGCGCGCACCATTCTGGCCGGTGTTCGCGTCGCGACGGTCACAACTATCGGTACCGCGACCATCGCTGCAGCCATCGGAGGCGGCGGCCTGGGTGTTTTCATCTTTCGCGGGATCGCTTCGGTGGATACCACGCAGATACTGGCGGGCGCTGTTCCGGCTGCGTTGCTCGCGCTGTTGTCGGACGGGGGACTGGGTTGGATCGAAAAACGCTTCTCGGCGG
Organism: Terriglobia bacterium; assembly: GCA_020073265.1. Classification (GTDB taxonomy): domain Bacteria; phylum Acidobacteriota; class Terriglobia; order Bryobacterales; family Bryobacteraceae; genus Palsa-89. Next base: position 253,809 of record JAIQFN010000001.1, read on the forward strand.
CCTGAGCTTGCTGGTGCTGCTAGCCGGCTGTTCGCCCCGGCAGCGCATCGCGGTCGGCTCCAAGAATTTCACCGAGCAGGTGATCCTCGGCGAGATCATCGCGCAGCACATCGAAGACCGGCTGCATCAGCCAGTGGACCGCAAGCTGAACCTGGGCGGAATGCTACTGGCCCACCAGGCGCTGCTTTCGAAAGACATCGACCTGTACCCGGAGTACACCGGCACCGCGTTCGCCAATGTGCTCAAGAGCGGCGGCGTCACCGATCCGGCGGTGGTGTTGGAACGAGTCCGCGCCGAGTACGCCCGCATGCATCTGGAATGGCTCGACCCGCTGGGCTTCGACAGCTCCTTCGCCATGGCCGTTCGGGGCGAGGAGGCGCGTTCCAGGCATCTGGAAACGTTGAGCGATGCGGCCCGCGATCCGAGCGGATTTGGCCTGGGCTGCGGCTATGAGTTTCTCACACATCCTGATGGGTTTGCGGCTGTTAACACGAAGTATTCCATCAAGTGGACCAGTGCGCCCAAAACGATGGATCTCGGCCTGCTTTACCGGGCGCTCGATGACAAGCAGGTCAGCATGGTGGCCGGCAACACTACCGACGGCGTCTTGAGCAAGCTGGATGTCCGGGTGTTGAAGGACGACCAGCACGCCTTCCCGCCTTACCAGGCTTGCATCGTGGTTCGCTCCGATGTGTTATCGGCCAATCCCGAGTTGCGCAAAATTCTGTCCGAGCTGTCGGGCAAGATCAACGACGGCGCGATGCGCGACATGAACTACGCGGTGGATGGTGAGCACCGGCCGGTGCGCGAGGTGGCGAAGGAATTTCTGGCGAAGTCGGGACTGTCCGCACGAGTGGACGGGCCTCAACATTAAGCTGCTTTTTTCACTGGGCTGTCATACCGCCTTGGCAGCGCTGCGGTAGAATTGTCTTCATGAACTATTACGGGGCAAAGGAACTGGCTGCGAGCTTTCGCACCGTCCGAAAGAACACCATCACCATCGCCGAGGAGATCGGCGAGCAGCACTACGGCTTCCGCGCGGCGCCGGAAACGCGCAGCGTGGGGTCGACCTTGATCCATATCGGTTTGGGTCCGCGGCTGCAAGAACAGGTCCACGGCGTCGAGCGCCGCGTCAGCCTGGATGGGTTTGATTTTCCGGCTTTCATGGGCAAGCTGATCGCGGAGGAGCAGAAGCCGCGCGGCAAGCAGGAAATAGTGAACATGCTGCGGGACGACGGGGAGCGTTTCGCCAAGTGGCTGGAGAGCCTGTCCGACGACTTTTTGGGTGAGCGCGTGGCGATGCCGGCCGGTATGACGCCGGCGAGCAAGTCGCGCTTCGAGATGATCCTGGGAGTGAAAGAGCACGAGATGCATCATCGCGCACAGCTGATGTTGATGGAGCGGATGATCGGGATCGTGCCGCATTTGACGCGCGAGATGCAAGCCCGGATGGCCGCGGCACAGACCAGCCAGGCACGCGCGTAACTTATCATCGCTTCGTGATCCCTTGCCGCAGCAGGCAAGGCTTTCCAAGAGTCATCCATGAAGGGGCTGGTATGCAAATTGTCATGAAGACACAGATCCCGGAAGATCCTGAGGCGGACAACTCAGCAGCGGCTGATTTCCACGAGCAGGTGGCTCGTCTAGCCTACGCGTTGTGGCAGGAGCGAGGGTGTCCGGATGGATCGTCCGAGGCCGACTGGTTCCGAGCCGAGCAACAACTACAAAGCGGGACCGCTACCGAAGCGCAGCACGACGCCGCGGCCGCCTAGCTGAACCTGAGGTTGTCTCAAGCAAACGCACTGCAGCCTGCTCAGGCAAGCTGCGCAGCGGAATAGTGTTTTTCGGCGAGCGGCTGACGCGCTTCCAAGAGCCTGGCGGCCAGGCGGCAACTCTGCTCGATGTAGCTGGCTAGCGGCGGATCGGCGATGGACAGAGCCCGCAGTTGGCGCGGGAGCTCGCGCGGCTCCTGATACGCCCGCCGACCGCCCCGCACATACGAACGCAGCGACTGGCTCAATTGTTTTTCGAGAATCGCAGCCGAAGCCGCGGACGGCACGCCGGCATGACGCAAGGACTCCGAGGCGGCCATCAACAAAGGGACCAACAGGCTGCCGGTGCAAGTCAGCGCGGTCAAGAAAAGGGGTTTGAGCTGGCGCTCGATCGCTACGGCGCGGCGCTCCCCGTGCTCGACCAGCCGTCGCGATTCCAGGACGGCCAGCCGGTCGCCTTCGACCAGGTACCTGGTATCGTCGAATCCGGGAATGGTGCTAAGCGAGCCGACGGAGGCTCCGCGAGCGGCGAGCGGGCGCAGTTCCATGCTGTCGAGCCAGGTGCTGCACAGCACCACGGCCTTGCGTGGCCAGTGGATTGGTGCCGAGCACAGCTCCGCCACCACGCCTTTCACGGATCGGTCCGGAACGCAAATCAGGATCAAGCGGCAGGCGTCGAACTCGCTGCAGTCTTTCACGGGATAGCCGGCTCGTAACCGGTTGGCGATGCGGCTGGCCAGCCGGAAGGACGACGCCTTGACCGGCCCCAGCAGTTCGGAAAGCGCCCAAAAACGCGCTAACGATGAGTCAGTAAGTTTACCCGCTCCGATCAGGGCTACCGACTGGGCTTTCTTCATACATTTTGGGAGACTTCAACATCTTGATACGATCCCTGAGCCGCGCGGCCCTTTCAAATTCGAATTTCTTCGCGGCCTCGCGCATGCTTTCTTCGAGGCCGGCGATAAATTTCTCGCGCTGTTCGGGGGTCATCTCTTCGGCTGGATCTTCCGGTTCCACCGGGACGGTGACGTAGTCGCCTTCAGCGATCGCCACCAGGCTCATGTCAATGGGCTTGATGATGGACTGGGGGGTGATGTTGTTCTCCTCATTGTATTGTTCTTGGATGGCGCGGCGGCGATTGGTCTCGCCGATGGCTCGCCGCATGCTGTCGGTAAAGACGTCGGCGTACAGGATGGCCTTGCCGTTCAGGTGGCGCGCGGCGCGCCCCATGGTCTGGATCAGCGAGCCACTGGAGCGGAGGAAGCCCTCTTTGTCGGCATCCAGGATGGCGACCAGGGAAACCTCGGGCAGATCCAGACCTTCCCGGAGAAGATTCACGCCCACCAGCACGTCGATATCTCCGCGCCGCAGATCGCGCAGGACCTTCATGCGGTCCAGCGCGCTGATCTCGGAATGCAAATAAGAGCAACGCACGCCGACTTCAGTGTAATACTCGGCCAGATCCTCGGCCATGCGCTTGGTTAGCGTGGTCACCAGCACGCGCTCGTTCGACTCGACGCGCTGGCGGATCTGGTTGAGCAGGTCGTCCACCTGGCCCTTGATGGGGCGCACCTCGACCTGCGGATCCACCAAGCCGGTGGGCCGGATGATCTGTTCCACTACGACGCCGGCGGCCTTGGTCAGCTCGTAGGGACCGGGCGTGGCGGAAACGTAGATCACCTGATTCACGCGGTTCTCGAACTCCTCGAAGGTCAGCGGCCGGTTGTCGAGTGCGCTGGGAAGGCGGAAGCCGTAGTTCACCAGCACGGTCTTGCGCGACCGGTCGCCGTGATACATGCCCTGCAACTGCGGAATGGTCTGGTGGCTCTCGTCGATGAAGATCAGGTGATCGTGCGGGAGATAGTCGAGCAGCGTCGGCGGCGCTTCGCCGGGCAGGCGTCCGGAAAAATGCCGCGAATAGTTTTCGATGCCGTGACAATAGCCGATCTGGCGGATCATCTCGAGATCGAACATGGTGCGCTGGTAGAGCCGCTGCGCTTCCACCACTTTTCCCTGCTTCTCGAGTTGCGGCTGCCACTCGGCGAGTTCGCGCTCGATGCTGCCCAGGGCCTGCTCGCGCGCTTCGGGCGTCATGACGTAGTGCGTGCGCGGGTAAATGGGCAGCCGCAGATAAGTCTGGCGGACCTGGCCGAGCAGCGGATCGATCTGGCTCAGGCTGTCGATCTGGTCGCCCCACAGTTCGATGCGGTAGGCGAAGTCCTCGTAGGTTGGAAAGACCTCGATCACGTCGCCGCGGACGCGGAAGGTGCCGCGGCTGAAGTTGTGATCGTTGCGTTCGTACAGGATTTCAACCAGACGGGTGATGATCTGCTGGCGCGATATCTTCTGGCCCTTTTCGAGCATCAGCAGCATGCCGTAGTAGGCTTCCGGCGACCCCAGGCCGTAGATGCAACTCACGCTGGCGACGATGACGCAGTCGCGCCGCTCGAATAGCGAGCGCGTGGCCGAGAGCCGGAGCTTGTCCAGCTCATCGTTGATGGTGGCTTCTTTTTCAATGTAGATGTCGCCGGAGGGCAGGTAGGCTTCGGGCTGGTAGTAGTCGTAGTAGCTGACGAAGTATTCGACCGCGTTGGACGGGAAGAAGGTCTTGAACTCGTGATAGAGCTGGGCAGCGAGCGTTTTGTTGTGCGCCAGCACGAGCGCCGGGCGGCCGGTTTTCTCCATCACCTTGGCCATGGTGAAGGTTTTGCCGGAGCCGGTGACGCCCAGCAGGACCTGGTGCTTTTCGCTTTCGAGAGTGCCGCGGAAAAGCTGATCGATGGCCGCCGCCTGGTCGCCGCGGGGGCGATAGTCGACGGCTAGATTGAAACCCATTTCTTTCAGGATAGCTGGATCGGCAAGCTGACGGCACTGCTTGGTAGTCCCCTAATTATTTGGCGGACCACCCACGGCTTGGTAGTAAGCCAAATCTAACAAGCAGGCTACCCACTGCTTCGCACCGGCGCTCAGAGCCGGCTTGAAAGCCGGCTGCGGCCAGGATTGGCCGCCCCACTAGTTTTCGGATTTCTCGGACTCTTTCTTGGGCTTGAATTCAGTAGAGAGCCGCTGGGCGTTCTCGAGCTGGCCGCGCTTTAGTTTCTTGGCGATCAAGTCGCGCTGATTCACGCAACCGGCGTTGCCCTTGGCCGCGCATATGTTCAGCCATTTGTAGGCCTGGACGTAGTCGCGCTTCACGCCCTGACCCGAGCCGTACATGGCGCCGAGATTGTGCTGGGCTTCGGTGTAGTCCTGGTCCGCGGATCGCGTGAACCATTTCACGGCTTCGGCGGGACTCTGAGGGACGCCGTGCCCGTCGAGATACAAGAGGCCGACGTTGAACTGAGTCGGGGCGTCGCCTTGCTCGGCCAGCGGCATCCATTCTTTCATGGCGGTTACGTAGTCGCCTTTCTGGTAGGCGGCCAGGCCAGTAGCGAAGTCCGCCCGGGCAGCAATGGCGGCGGCCAGCAACAGCAAACAGAATGCACTCTTCATGCTTACGTGCTCCTACAAGTATTGAAGCATATGGCGCGAGAATGTTTCGCGTCAGCTCTCGGTAAGGAACCGCAGGGTTTCGTCCAGGAAGATGTCCAGCCGGTCGTGCTGGACCCAGTGCCCCGCCCCCGGCACCTTGACCAGCCGGTGGTTCTTGATGACGGAGGCGCGTCCGTCCGCTTCCGGATCGGGCGCCCAGCTCTCCATGCCCCAGAACAGCAGAACGGGGCAAGTGATCTGGCTGAGGATGGCGCGATTGTCCTCGAGGTTCTGCCCGTAGGGCGGGAAACCGCGCGCGTAGTTATCGAATTTCCAGATCAGCGAGCCGTCGGCGTTCCAGTTGGTGCCGTGCAGGGTGAGGTGGCGGGCGACTTCGTCGCTGAGGTGGGGGTTGGCTTCCTTCATGCGCGCGACCGCGGCTTCGATGCTGGGATAACTGTGCGGCTCGCGGCGCTCGGTCTGGCGCACGCCTTCGATCCAGGTACGCATCCGCTCGGGCGCCGGCTTGTGGATGCGATGCGTGGCAGGCAGACCCATGCCTTCGATCGCGACTGCTTTGCGTACGCGGTCTGGATAGATTCCCGAGTAGGTCAACGAGATGATGCCGCCGAGCGAATGGCCGACCAGGTAGAGCGGGAAATCGCCGATGACGTCGGCCAGAGCCGACAGGTCGAGGGTGTGCTCGGCGATGGTGTAGAGCGCTCCGGGCGCCCAGGCGCTGTTGCCGTGGCCGCGCAGGTCCATGGCGTAAACGTGGAAGTGCTCGCGCAGCGCGCGCGCCACCCAGTCCCACATGCGGGCGTGATCCAGGCCGCCGTGGACCAGGAGCAGGGTGGGTTTACCATCCTGTCCCCAATCCCAGAATTGCAGTTTCAGGCGATGCGAGTAGTAGTAGTGAGAGACGGGTTCCAAGCTACTTATTCTAAGCGTTGGCGGGAGTGCGAACGCGGCACGCAGGAGTGCGTGCGCCACCCGGATGCAGTCATGGCCGGGTGAGAGTGGCCTGCTCGCGCACCTCGGCGTGGTGGCGGACGTCGATGCCCTTGATCAGAAACAGCACGTCCTCGGCGATGTTGGTGGCATGGTCTGCCACGCGCTCCAGGTTGTGCGCAATGAACATCAGGTCCACGGCGCGCGGAATGGTGGTGCTTTCTTCCTGCATGAAAGCCACCAGCTCCTTGTAGACGGCGTCGCGCAGCCGATCCACTTCGTCGTCCGACATCAGGACGCTACGGGCCAGCGCTTCGTCGCGCTTGACCAGCGCGTCCAGACTGCTGCGGACCATGGTTTCCGCGAGGCCGGCCATTTTGGGGATGTCGATCAGCGGCTTGACCGGAGTGTCGCGCATCAGGGACAGGGCCCGCTCGGTGATATTGACCGCCAGGTCGCCCATGCGCTCCAGGTCGCCGTTGATCTTTATCACCGCGGTAAGAAACCGCATATCGCGCGCCATGGGCTGGTAGAGGGCCAGCAGACGCGTGGCGAACTCATCAATCTCGATATCCTTCTGATTGATGAGGGCTTCCTTCCACAGCACCTCTTTGGCGGATTCCTCGTCGCGCTGCACCAGCGCGGCGACGCTCTGATGGATGGCAGACTCTACCAGCCCGGCCATCTCCAGCAGGCGCGCCTGCAATTCGTCGAGTTCTTCTCTGAAGTGGACCAACGCTTTCTCCAAAAGTAACATTATCCGAAGCGGCCCGTGATGTAGTCTTCGGTTTCTTTCCGGTTGGGCCGTTTGAAAATAATTTCCGTCTTATCCACCTCGATGAGCTTGCCGAGAAGGAAGAAGCCGGTGAACTCGGCCACGCGCGCGGCTTGCTGCATGTTGTGCGTCACGATGACCTGCGTGCACTGGTCCTTGAGGGTGAAGAGCAGGTCTTCGATCTTGGCGGTGGCGATGGGATCGAGAGCCGAGCATGGCTCGTCGAGCAGCAGTACTTCCGGATCCACGGCCAGCGCGCGCGCGATGCACAGGCGCTGTTGCTGGCCTCCGGACAAGCCATAGGCGGATTGATTCAGCTTGTCTTTTACTTCCTCCCATAAGGCCGCGCGCCGGAGGCTATGCTCGACAATTTCACTGACGGGGCGCTTGCCGGCCAGGTTGTTAACCTTCACCCCATAGGCGATGTTGTCGAAGATGGACTTGGGAAAGGGATTGGGTCTTTGAAACACCATACCCACGCGGCGCCGCAGGTTGGTGACATCCAATTCACGGACATCCTGGCCGTCCAGCAAAACCTGGCCATCATAATGGGCGTGCTTGACGGTCTCGCTAATCCGGTTCAGAGTGCGCAGGAAGGTGGACTTGCCGCAGCCGGAGGGACCAATCAAGGCGGTGATGCGTTTCTCGGGAACCTCCAGGTTGATGCCGTGCAGAGCCTGAAAGGAGCCGTAGAAGAAGTTCAGATCCAAGGTCTTGAGCTTGGGTTTGGAAAGCGCCTCCGGTTGGACGGGCGTTTGCGGCGGCGCAAGGATTTCATTCATCTTGACTGGCTCCGGCACGGTTCCCATTTTCACTTCATCCCCTTTGGACGGAAACTCCGCGGGCTAAAACCCAGCGAGCCGCGATATTGGCTAGCAACACCAGGACCAAGAGCACCAGGCCCGCGGCCCAGGCCTGGCGGTGCCAGTCCTCGTACGGCGAGACGGCAAAGTAGTAGATCATGAACGGCAGCGAGGCGGTCGGTTCGCCTAGTTTGTTAGACCAGAACTGATTGTTGAAGCTGGTGAACAAGAGCGGGGCTGTTTCACCCGCGATGCGCGCCACACCGAGAATCATACCGGTCAGGATACCTTGCTTGGCGGCGGGCACGATGACGGTCATGATGGTGCGCGTCTTGCTGGCGCCCAGAGCGAGCGATCCCTCGCGGAGCGAATTGGGCACCGCGCGCAGGAATTGCTCGGTGCTGCGCAGGCCGATGGGGATCATCATCAAGCTCAGTGCGATACCCCCGGCCCAAGCGGAGAAGTGATGGCTGCGAACCACGATGACGGTCCAGGCGAAAATTCCGATGACGATGGAGGGCACGCCGTTCAACAGGTCGGCGGTGTAGCGCACCAGCATCGGCACGGTCTTGCCCCCGAATTCGGCCAGGTAGACGCCACCCAAGAATCCTACGGGCACGCCGATCACGATCGAGATCAGGATGAGGATGCCGCTGCCGACGATGGCGTTGGCCATTCCTCCGCCGCTCTCTCCGGCGGATAGCGGCAATTTTGTGAAGAAGTTCCAATTCAGGGAGCGCCAACCGTTCCATACCAGAAAACCGAGGATGAGGATGAGGATCGAGGCGGTCAGGAGCGCACACAGGCCCGTCAGGGTCAGCATGACATTGTTGAGTATGTTCCTGCGAGCGATGCGATCGGTCATTCTTGCTTGGAACCTCGTCTGGTAGTGGCCAGGATGAGCAACTGGGCGGAAGCGTTGAGGACCATGGTCAGGCCGAACAGGACCAGTCCCAACTCGATGAGAGAGCTCAGGTAGACGTCTCCGGTAGCTTCGGTAAACTCGTTGGCGATGATGGCGGCGATGGTGTAGCCGGGTGCCAGGAGAGACGTATGAATCGCGGTATCGTTTCCGATCACCATGGTGACGGCCATGGTCTCACCCAGGGCGCGTGCGAGAGCGAGAAAGACCGAGCCGATGATGCCGAGCCGCGCATAGGGGACCACCACCTGCCAAGTGGATTCCCATTTGGTGGCTCCTAAGGCGAGAGCCGCTTCGCGCTGCTCGCGTGGAACCGCCAGCAGGGATTCTCTCGAGATCGAGATGATGAACGGAAAAGTCATGATCGAGAGGATCAAGGCGGCGGTCAGGTAGCCGACGCCATAGGCAGGCCCCTGGAACAGCGGCAGAAATCCCAGGGTTCGCTTCAGGAATGGCTCGCCATACTGGCGCAGCAGTGGCACCAGCGTAAAGATGGCCAGGAGACCGTAGATCACGCTGGGCACCGCGGCCAGCAGTTCCACCAAAAAGGTACACGAATTGGATGTGCGCGGCCCAGCCAGTTCGGCCAGGAAGATCGCGGCGCCGACTCCCAGCGGGACGGAAATCAGCAGCGCCAGAAAAGACGTGAGCACGGTTCCGTAGATGAACGGCAAGGCGCCAAACTGCAACGCTACCGGATCCCAGGTGGTCTTCCAAAGAAAGCTGAATCCGAACTTTGCCCGCGAAGGGCCGGAGTGAATCCAAAGTTCGTACACCAGCACAACCGTGACCAGGAAAACGCTGGCTGCAAACAGGAATGTGACCAGGTGGGCAACCTGGTCACCATCCCGCCAGAGTTTCACTAGTTTCCGCGCTCGCGATTGAGGGGGCGCGGCGATGACAGCTGTTCCCATTTTGTCTGACTTCTTACTTTACCAAAGCAACCTGCTTGTCTTCCTTCGCGACCACGGGTTTCGGCAGAGGCGCATAGCTCATCTCCTGTGCGAACGTCTGGCCGGTGGTCGTCATCCACTTCAAGAATGAGGCGATCGCCATTTTCTTAGCGGCGTTATCGATCTTGTCGGGGATCAGCAGCCAGGTGAAAGTTGAAATCGGATAGGCGTTCTTGCCCGGGGCGTTGGTGATGGAGACGCGGAAATCGGCGGGCATTTCCTTGGCGGCGCCCGCGGCGGCTTCGGTAACCGTATTAAAGTCGGCTTTCACGAAGGAGCCGGCCGCGTTCTTCACCGAGCCATAGCCCATCTTGTTTTGCACCGCGTAGATCAGTTCCACGTAGCCAATGGAGCCGGGCGTTTGCTTCACCAGTCCGGCGACGCCCTCGTTGCCCTTGCCTCCCAGTCCGACCGGCCAATTCACCGATGTGTTGGCGCCGACTTTGCTCTTCCAGTCCGGGCTGACTTTGGACAGATAATCGGTCCAGACGAAGCTGGTACCGCTGCCGTCAGAGCGATGCACCACCGTAATGTCGGCGTTCGGCAGATTCACGCCAGGATTGTCTTTCTTTAGCGCCGCGTCATTCCATTTCGTGATCTTTCCCAAGAAGATTCCGCCCAGGGTGTCGCCGCTGAATTTCAGATCGCCGCTGACCCCCGGCACGTTGTAGGTGGGCACAACCCCTCCCATAACGGTGGGGAAGTGCAGAACATGGTACTTGGTGATGGCTTTGATTTGGTCATCGGTCATGGGCATGTCGGACGCGCCGAAATCCACGGTGCCCTCGGTGAGCTGGCGAATTCCACCGCCCGAACCGATGGATTGATAGTTGATCTGGACGTCGGGATGCGCCTTGTGAAATTCCTGGAACCACTTCTGGTAGATAGGGGCGGGGAACGTTGCGCCCGCGCCGTTGATAGTGTCGGCGGCCTCCGTCAGCGTGGCGAGCGCGGCCAGCATAGTGGCCCACAGAATCAATTTTTTCATAGTTCGCGTCCTTTCTATTGTACGGTTGACTAGAAGCTCGGCATGCTTCCCGGTAACGTGTACCGGAGGTTGAAGTAAATCGTGTTGTCGTGCGTTCCCTTCGGGGCGCCCAAAGCGACAAACCACGGATTGCGGCTCATCCACTCGTATTGACCCATGGCGTTGATGGCGCCGTAGCGCGGACTCGACCAGATGGTCTGGTTGAAGCCGAAGGTGATTTCATTGAGGGCGCGGTTCTGGCTGTTCGGCGAACCGGAGTAGCCATAACCGATCTTGCTGCCGTTGGTGTCGATGGCCGTATTGCGGCCGATGTAGATGTCGCCGTAGTAGGCATACAGCAGCCAGTTCTTGACCCGGGCTTCGAAGCCATCCACGGTGCCGCCGGAGTGGACCAGGCTGAGACTGCCGTCGGCGCGAACGATTACGTCCGGAGCCTGCCCGAACAGATATCGGCCGCCGCCGTCGCTCCAGTAGTTGGTGCTGATCAGGCGGAGATTCTTGATGATTTCGCCGTTGAGACCAAACTGGAAGCCGCCGCCCGCTTTGGTATTATATTGGCCCAGCGCCAGGGTGTTCGGATTCACGATCTTGAAGGTGCGCTCGATTCCGGCGACGTCGAAATGAAAACGCGGGCTCGGGTCGAACGCAATCTTGGCGATGAAGTCCGGATGCACGGTGGGAACCGCCAGAACCGTGTTGGCGACGCTGATATTCGGCGCATTGTCCAACTGGGTTGCTGCCAGGCCACTAAAAGCGCCGGGGAGCGTGATTCCAGAACCGCCGGCGGAGCCGCCAATGTACTGGTCGGGATTTTCAGCAGAGAACCCGACGGTTACCGTCTTGTTCGGATGATAGAGGACGCGCATGCCCGGCTGGCGGGTCCACGTGAGGCCGGCCATGTAATTCACGTCGATGACCTGCGAATAGAAGAGGTCACCCGGCAAAGCCGATATGCCTTTGCGGTTCGGTACCAACATGCTCCAGCTTTGTCCGGCCAGAAATTCCCACTGACCTTTCCGCGCGTCCACCCAGAAGAGGCGGAGCCGAGGCACGAAGGCGCCGTTGGTGACGGTGTAATTTGTGCCGGCGCCGGTGCCGAGGAAGTCAAACTCGTTGTAGCCGATGAAATGCGTACCCTTCCAGTCGCCGTCGAAACGGAAGCCGATGCGGGAGTTCTGCGGACTGAAGCGGAATTCGGAGAGCTTGCCGTTGACCACGTTGTTATAGGGCACGCTTCCGAAGTTCGTCCCGATACTCGAACCCGCGTTTTTGTCGCGCCAGACGGCGGTGAGGTCCATGAAGCCGACCGGGACCAGGCAAGTGCTTCCAAGCCGAATAAAGGCGGGAGTCGGGCCTTCCGGATTTGCTTCGCAGGGATTCTTGGGCGCGGCGGCCGGCGGCTGCGCGGCATTGATAGCGGCGGCCAACGGCAGGACAGACGCCGTCGACGATATGGGAGCGGCGGTAGCGGGAATGATCGGCGTCGTGCTGGCCACCTCGCCCAACGCCTTGCGCGGCAACGCGAAGTCGTTCTTCGGCTCCGCCGCCGTGGCTTTGATGTTTTGCTCGATGAGCTTCTTTTGATCTTCCAGCGCGAGCTTGAGCTGGTCTATCTGCTTTTGTTGTTCCGCAAGTTGTTTCTTGAGCGCATCTACTTCAGAACTCTTCGATTTCGTTTTTGGCTCAGTGGACGCCGTCTGAGCAGGCAAAATGGCGGCTACCGTCAGCAGAGCAGCTACACACAATGTCACAGGTTGCAGTTTCTTGGCTTTCATTCGTCTCCATCCCCAACTTGGGTTGTTCTACAACTCTTGAGTGGGAGGCGGCAGTTCGATATCTCCCACCGAGTGTCGAGGATAGCTTAGACGCGGTTAGCTGAAAATGACGATCCGGTTAATCTTGTGTTACAAGCAACATGGTTCTAAAGAATCAAGCTCTTGTCCTTGGCGTAGCAAATGGGATCGAGCTTACACTCGGCGCATTTCGGCTTGCGCGCGGGACACAGGGCGCGGCCATGGTGGATGAGCTGGAGCGGAAAGATAAACCATTTTTCCTTGGGGATGATCTTCATCAGGTCCTGCTCGATCCGGACCGGTTGCTGGTGTTTGCTCAGGTCCAGGCGCTGGGAGAGGCGTTGCACATGAGTATCGACGACGACGCCTTCCATGATTCCGTAGGCGCCGCCCAGAACAACATTGGCCGTTTTGCGGGCCGCGCCGGGAACACCCAGCAGTTCTTGCATGCTGCGGGGAACCTGTCCGTGGTATGCCGTCAGGATTTTTTGTGCGGCGCCGATCAGGGCCTTCGATTTGTTGTTGAAGAAGCCGGTGGAGCGGACGTCCTGCGCCAGCTCGGCCTGGTTGGCGCGGGCAAAGTCGGACATGCTGGGATACTTGCGAAACAATCCAGGCGTCACTTCGTTGACGCGCTTGTCGGTGCATTGCGCCGAGAGAATGGTGGCCACCAGCAGCTCCCAGGGATTGCGGTGGACCAGCGGAACTTTGACGTTCGGGTACATCTCGTCGAGCAACTTTAGAATCTTGCGCAGCCGCGCCGCACGTTCCGCCGCGGTCTTGGGCCGGCTGACGAGCTTGGGCGGGGTGGCTTTTTTTGTCACACTGTGGGTATCGCTTCCCGCAACGCTTGGTTGGCTTCTCGGCAGACGCTGGTCCTCCTCTTCGCCGCTATCATCGCATTTGGCGGCTGCCTGTGGGGCTCGTTTCATTTTGACGACTACTCGTTGTTTTCGGCCGACCTGTGGCGGCCGTTCGATATCCGTCCGCTGACCTACCTGACGTTCTGGCTGAACGCGCAACTGGGCGCGCGAAATCCCGCCGGATATCACGCCGTGAACCTGCTGCTGCACTTGACCGCGGTGTGGCTGCTCTGGAATGTCCTGAGACGGCTCGTGTCCGTGAAAGCGGCTTGGATCGCGGCGGCCATCTTCGCGGTCCATCCGTTTCAAGCCGAGCCGGTGAACTACATCTTTGCCCGGAGCACGCTTCTGGCGACGGTGCTTTGTCTGGCGTCGCTTTCCACTTGGATTCGAGGCCACCGCTGGTGGGCGGTCGCATGGTTCGGGGCCGCGCTGCTCGCTAAGGAAGAGTGCGCCGCGTTTCCGCTTTTCCTGTTGCTGCTCGAGCTTGCTCCGTCGCGGGAGCGTGGCGAATCCAGGGCCGGGATCAGGAGGGATTTACTAGCGGTCCTTACGATGTTGGCTTTGTCGATGCTGGCCGGAGTTCGAGTGTTGCTGGCCGCGGCGAGCATGCCGGGATCGGGCGTGGGAGCCGGCGCCGGTATCGCATGGCATTCCTACGCGCTCGCGCAAGGTGCGGTGATTTTGCGTTACCTGCGGATGTTCGTGCTGCCCTGGGGATTCTGCGCGGATCCCGATATTCGGGTTCCGGCGGTCTGGCTCGGCGCGCTGGCCTGGCTGGCGGTGGCAGCACTGGCGGTGCTGGCCGCGCTTCGATTCCGGCGCTCTCCGGCCGCATTGTGGTTCCTGGGAGGGCTGCTGCTGTTGCTTCCCAGCTCGTCAATTCTGCCGGCCGCGGACCTGGCGTCGGACCGGCGGATGTACCTGCCGATGATCGGATTCGCCGGCGCGGCGGCGCTGCTGCTCGAGCGCGCCCGGCCACCGGTGCTGGCCGCGATGCTGCTGCTGCTGGCGGGCCTGAGCACGGCGCGGACGGCCACTTGGCGCAGCGAGGAATCGCTATGGCGGGACGCGGTCGAAAAGGCGCCTGCCCAGGTGCGGCCGAGAATCCAGCTGGCGCGGGCCCTGGCGCCGCCGGATGCACTTCGCCTTCTGGAAGAAGCCCAGCGGATCGCGCCGGACGATGCCAGGATTCCCGCCGAGCAAGGCCGGATCTATCTGAGCCTGGGACAGCCGGATCAGGCGCTGGTCGCATTTGGGCGCGCGCTGGCGTTGGCTCCGCACAGCGCGGATGCGTTCAACAATCGCGGCGCTGCCCTGCTGGCGCTCGATCAGAAGCAGGCCGCGCGAGAGGATTTTGAACGCGCGCTCGAGATCGACCCCTGCCAATTCGACGCGCGCTTGAATCTGCATCGGCTCGGCCGCCCGTTGCCTGCGCCGGCCGCGTGCAGGTACAGCGCGGAGCAAGCCGAAGCATTGCGGGAAAATTGACCAGCTACTGCCCGCTGGAGATCTGGACCTCGGTTTTCAAGGATTGCCAATCCGAGAAGGTTGACGCGGAGATATCGGAATCGAGCTCGGTGCGGATCTCTTTGGACTGATACGGCCCGAGCGATCGCACGAATGCGTTGATGTTCAGAATCGGCGTGCTGCTGGCGAAGGCTTCAGCGGACTTCACGGCCACCTGAATGTTCATCCCCGAAAGCTCTTCGCCGGAATGATTGATCAGCAGGAACTCGACTTGCGGCTTGTGGTTCCAACTGTTGACCACGCGCAGGCCGGAGACTTCCAGGGCCTTCGCGAGCGCGTTGGATTGGGGACCGCGGGCCGCCGCGCTGGCAGGTTGAACTGCTGCGGCCGCGGGAGTTTCGGCGGCACTGGTGCTTGCACTGTCGTTGAAGTGCCGTATGATTGCTCCGGTGGCCAGGAAGAGCGCGATCGCCACCAGCACGCTGATCGTCCAGGCGGGAAGACTGATTGGTCTCCGGGATCGGGACTCGCCCGTAACCAGCAGCCCGCTGAGATTGCGAAACTGCGCCGGCAGACATGGTCCCGCCAGAGTGGACGGCTGCGGCTGGGCCACAAACTCGGCGCGGCTGGGGTCCGCCGGAGCCTGCGCGGGAATGGACGGCTTCGCGGCCCGTATCCATTCGAGAGAGGGCGGCGCCGGCTCGATCAGGATTTCGGTTGGGGCGCTCAGCAGGCCCGCGGCGGACGACCGCTGGAAGGATACCACCAGTGCGCCAATAGCCGCCTGTTCGGCGTCGATCGCCGCGCAGATCGGCAGCAGCACGGATTCGGCGTGCAGGTCGAGCGCGCAGCCGAGCGCTTGGATGGCGCGGGCGATTTCCGCTTGCGCGCGCCGGATCGCTTGTTCGGCTTCCAGTTGCGCGCCGATCTCGTCGAGCACGGCATCCGCCTGGAGTTGCACTGCCTGCGAGAAAGCTTCGGCCGTCAAGGCTGCTTCCGCTTCGGCGCGCCTGGCCGACTCTTCGGCTTCGAACCGGGCGCGGGCCGCTTCGAGTTCGGCTTCCGCTTGCAGTTTCGCCGCCTCGGCGAACGCTTGGGCAGTCAGGGCCGCCTCGGCCTGCGCGCGTCTGGCGGATTCTTCGGCTTCGTGCTTGGCGCGGACCGCTTCGAGTTCGGCTTCGGCTTGCAGCTTCACCGCTTCGGAGAGTGCTTGGGCAATCCGGGCGGCTTCCGCCTCGGTGCGTCTGGCAAACTCTTCGGCGGCGAGCCGGGCCTGCGCTGCTTCGAGCTCGGCTTGCCGTTTCGCCGCCTGAGCCTGTGCGCGAGCGGCGGCAGCAGCTTCTTCTTCGGCTCGCTTGGCTTCCGCCTCGGCTTGCCGCTTCGCTTCCTCGGCCTGTGCGCGAGCGAGGGCAGCCGCTTCCTCTTCGGCCCGTCTGGCCTGTTCCTCAGCTTCGCGACGCACGCGAGCTGCTTCGATCTCGGCTTCGGCCTGCCGTTTCGCTTCCTCGGCCCGTGCGCGAGCAACAGCTGCGGCTTCCTCCTCGGCCCGTCTGGCTTGTTCCTCAGCTTCACGGCGCGCGCGCGCCGCTTCGAGCTTCGCTTCCTCGGCCTGTGCGCGAGCGACGGCAGCGGCTTCTTCTTCGGCGCGCCTAGCCTGTTCCTCAGCTTCGCGACGCGCACGCGCCGCTTCGATCTCCGCTTCGGCCTGCCGCTTCGCTTCCTCGGCCCGTGCGCGAGCGACGGCAGCGGCTTCTTCTTCGGCGCGCCTGGCTTCTGCCTCGGCTTGCCGCTTCGCTTCCTCGGCGCGGGCGATGGCAGCCGCTTCCTCTTCGAGCTGGCCCGAGCGCTCCGCTTCTGATTGGGGCTTTCCGACGGCTCCCGGCTTCGCATCCGCCTCAAGTTCCGCCGACTCAACCAGCGGACGGACGAGCGAATCCACGGCATCGCCGGCCGGTATCGAAAGCGTCTCTTCCTCAACCGACGGTGCGACTTCCACCGACGTCAGGGTGGCAGTGCCTGGAGTGTGACCCGATTTCCCGTTGGCGGACAGATGTTGGATTTCGGAAGGCGCGGCCAGCAGGGGTGTGGTGGCGACAATCTTGAAGGTCTGCGCCAGAGACGCGATTCCGGCTTCAACGCCGGAATGCTGCTCGAGTGGGCCGGAAGGCTGCGACCGCGTCGCGGCGGCCGCCGCACAGGCCGGGCATTCGCGTACGGCCGGCGAACAGTCGCGCCCGCATTCCAGACACGTCCAATACAGCATACATAACAAATTTAGGCCTAAAGCGCTTCCGGATCTGTCGGGGACTTACCCTACCTTCCCCCGGTTCGGGCCTTATCTTGCTAAATGACGGCACCTACAGAGCCTTTTGGCGCGAGAATCTATACCAGGAGGCCTAGTTGCGGTTCTATCGACGATCGCCAGGGAGACCCCGGCGGCTAGGGGTTTTGGCCGGGAGCTTCAACCCCCCGACGGTGGCGCACGCGGAACTGGCTTACGCCGCCCAATTCCACGTGGATCAGGTGCTCTTCGTGGTTCCGAGCATCCTGCCGCACAAGCAGTACTTTGGGGCTACGCTCGAACAGCGCCTGGAGCTGCTGGACCGGGCCGACCTCGCCACCGGCTATGGCATCGCCACCAGCGAGCAGGGGCTGTTCATCGACATTGCCCGCGACTGCCGGGCGCACTTTGGGTCCCAGACCCGCCTCTACTTCGTGTGCGGGCGGGACGCGGCCGAGCGCATCCTGGCGTGGGATTACGGCCGGGCCGGAGTGGTGGAGGAGATGCTGCGCGAGTTCGAGTTGCTGGTGGCTCCGCGCGGCGGGGATTTCCAGGCGCCGTCTGAATTTCGACAGCGCATCCATCCACTCGAAATTCGGCCGCTCGAAATTCGGGAGCAGTGGAGCGATGTTTCGTCCACCGAAGTGCGTGAGCGAATCCAGCGCGGCGAGCCGTGGGAGCACCTGGTGCCGGAGCCGATTGTCGAGCGGGTGCGGGCGATCTACTCGTGAAGGCTGGTGTCTAGAAAAGCTCGCAGGCGATGGCTGCGGCTGGGATGGCGCAGCTTGCGTAAGGCCTTGGCTTCGATCTGACGGATGCGCTCGCGGGTGACCGCGAAGTGCTGGCCCACTTCTTCGAGGGTGTGCTCGCTGCCGTCCTGCAAACCGAAACGCATCTTGATGATTTTCTCTTCGCGCGGGCTCAAGGTCTTGAGGACCTCCGCGGTCTGCTCGCGCAAGTTGAGGTTGATGACCGCTTCCGACGGCGATACCACGCGCCGGTCGACGATGAAGTCGCCCAGGTGCGATTCTTCCTCTTCGCCCACCGGAGTTTCGAGCGAGATCGGCTCCTGCGCGATGCGCAGAACCTTGCGCACCTTGCCCACCGGCAGCTCCATCTTGACCGACAGCTCTTCGGTGGTGGGTTCGCGCCCGAGCTCCTGCTGGAGCTGGCGCTGCGTGCGCACCAGCTTGTTGATGGTCTCGATCATGTGAACCGGAATGCGGATGGTGCGCGCCTGATCGGCGATGGCGCGCGTGATGGCTTGCCGCACCCACCAGGTGGCGTAGGTGGAAAACTTGTAGCCGCGGCGGTAATCGAACTTGTCCACCGCTTTCATCAGGCCGATGTTGCCTTCCTGAATCAGGTCCAGGAACTGCAGCCCGCGGTTGGTGTAGCGCTTGGCGATGGAGACCACCAGGCGCAGGTTGGCTTCGATGAGTTGTTTCTTGGCGGACTCGGCTTCGAGCTCGCCGCGCTCGACGATCTGCAGCGTGCGGCGCAGCTCGGTGGAACTGGCTCCGCACTCCTCTTCCAGTTGCTGGATGCGCTGGCTGGCCTGCCGCAGCTCCTTGCGCAGATCGCGCGTGGGCTGGCCGCCGTGCGCCGGTTCTTCGAGCTTGCGCTGGATGCGGGCGATCTCGCGTTCCAGCGGCTTGAGTTCGTCCACCGAGCAGCGCAGCCGGCCGGCCAAGCTGCGCCGGACCGTAGTGGCGAAGGCGATATTGCGAATGATCCGCGAGATCGCCACCATGTTGCGCGCCAGGCCGTAGCGCAGGCTGCGGTGCTGCTTGGGCTTCATCTGCCGCGAAACCGCTTGCAGCTTCTGGCGGAATTGCTGCGTCTTCTTGTAGTACTTCTCGATGTCGGCGATCCGGGCCAGCAGATCTTCGTGCTGGGCGCTGAAGTCCTCGTCGCTGATGACGAATTCCGGCAACACCAGGACATCGCGCACCGAGCTGGTACCGCGCTGCAGGTCCTCGCCGAGCTGAAGGATTTCGCGGATCACGAGCGGCGAGCGGGACAGCGCTTTGCGCACCGCCCATTGACCGCGCTCGTTGCGCTTGGCGAGTTCGATTTCGCCCTCGCGAGTGAGCAGCGGAACCGTGCCCATCTCGCGCAGATACATGCGCACCGGATCGTTGGTTTTGTCGCCGGTCTCCTGGGTGAGCTCCAGGTCTCCGAAGTCCTCGGCTTCGTCTTTCTTTTCGAAGTCGAGCTTGGGCTCTTCCAGAATCTCGACGCCGGCGCTGTCCAGATCGGTGAGCAGATCGTCCAGCTCGCGTCCGGAAGGAAACTCCTCGGCCAGCAAATCGTTCACGTCATCGTAGAGAACGAAACCTTTTTCTTTGCCGGTTTCCATGAGTTGTTTGAGACGCCCGAACTTTTCTTCCGTTGCCACTGGCACACCCAACTAACCAGCGATTCCTGAGCCTTGATTCATTTTAGTGTACACCATCGTCGATGGCACTCCGGTGGCATGGTACTGTCGCGACGATAGTCCTCATACTTGCGTTGAACTCCGCGTGCGGGCGCGGCGGTCGAGTTCCTCCGCCAGCCGGATTGCCTCCTGTAGCTTGCCTTCGCGTTCGGCAGCTTTTATTTGTGCGCGTAAGGCCGCCACTTCCGACTTGGGGTCCTCCGCTTGGAGAGTGCGCAAGCAAGCGCTGGCCTGCTCGTGGGCCTTCTCCTCCTCTAGTACTTCATCGGCGAAAATCACCGCCGACAATAGATCCCGGTCGGCGTCGGCCAGACGCCCCTCCAGGTCCGCAAACCGGAAGGGAGCGGGGTCGCCGTGCATGGCGAAAATGGCCTGAAATATGCGTTTTGTGACGAAGCGCTCGACCACTGGCATCTGGCTCAAGGGCGGGATCACTTCCAGGCGCGCGGCCTCGCTCCCAAGCAGCGAGTTGAGCAGCAGCCGCTCATTCGGGGGGACCTGGGGACCATGGTGCACGTTGCGGCGCTCGGCCGATCCCTGGCTGAAGTGATCGCGCACCAGCTTCTCGTCCACGCCCAGATAATTGGCCACGTCGTTGGCGACGGCGAACCGCTCCAGCCGGTCCGCGATGCGCTGGATGGCGGGAGCGACGAACTTGAATCCCTGGATGCGTCCTTCCACCGTGCGCATGTCGAATTTCTTGCGCGCGCGATCCGCCAGCCAGTGAAAATAGCTGGGCGCTTTTTCCAGCCGCGCACGATAAGCATCCGCGCCGTGCTGCTTGACGTACTCGTCCGGGTCCAGATCGCCTTCCAGTTCGAGCACCCGGACCTGGAATCCTTCATCGAGCAGCATCTGGATGGAACGCTCGGCGGCGTTGGCTCCGGCGGCGTCGGGATCGAAATTGACGACGATGCGCCCGGAGTGGCGCTTGAGCGCGCGCACCTGCGTGTTGGTGAGCGCCGTGCCGCAACTCGCCACCACGTTGCGCACGCCGGCCGAATGCACGCCGATCACGTCCATGTAGCCTTCCACCAGAACCGCGTAGTCGGATTTGCGGATGGCGTCCTTGGCGCGGTGCAGATTGTACAGCACGTAGCTCTTGCGATAGAGCGCTGTTTCGGGCGAGTTGAGGTACTTGGGCTCGTCGCCCGGGCGCAAGGTGCGGCCGCCGAAGCCGATGATTTTACCCGACTCGTTGTGGATCGGGAACATCAACCGGCCGCGGAAGCGATCGAAGAATCCGCTCGATTCCTGCCGCTTCATCACCAGCCCGGATTGTTCGCGCTGTTCGGCCGCGAAGCGCGATTCGAACTGGCGAGTCAACTGCTGGCCTGCCGCGTCCGAAAGGCCCAGTCCGAATTCGGCCGTGTGTTCCGGCGTGACCCCGCGCGAGGCCAGATAGCGGCGCGCGTCGGCGCCGGCCGGTCCCATCAGGTTGGATTGAAACGCGGCCGCGGCCAGCTCGTGCATTTCCGTCAACGCGCCGCGCAGCTTCGATTCCGGATCCGAATACTCGCGCTTGGGCATGGCGATGCCGTTGCGTTCGGCCACCAGCTTCAGCGCCTCCACGAAGCTGAGGCGCTCGATCTCCATGACGAACTTCAGCACGTCGCCGCCCACGCCGCAGCCGAAGCACTTGAAGAACTGATGGCTGGAGTGCACCGAGAAGGACGGCGTCTTTTCGGTGTGGAACGGGCACAGCCCCATGTAGCGCGGCGTGCTGCCGACTCGCTTCAGGCGCACGTATTCGCCGATGGTCTTGACGATGTCTACCTGAGACTTGAGCTGCTCGACGAAATCCATTCGGAGAACCGTTTCAATCCGGACCGCTCGGGGGAGTTGCTCTTATAGTGACACACTGGGAAGTAGACGCGATGACGGTTCCCGATCCCGCGATTGTAGAGGTCACCGGACTGGACGACAGCATCGCCGCTCTGCCGAACTCGGATGCGGTGTTCCTGGTGTGGGCCGGCGACCGCTCGGCGTATCTGGCCAAGACCAGCATGTTGCGGCGCAGGCTGCTGCGGATTCTCAAAGCCGCCGAAGGGCCGCGCAGGTCGCTCAATCTTCGCGAAGTGGCCACGCGCGTCGAGTACTGGCTCACCGGCTCGCGCTTTGAATCGACGCTGATGCACTACGCGCTAGCGCGCCGGCATTTTCCCGAAGACTACGAGCGCCTGGTGAAGCTGCGCATGCCGGCCTACGTCAAACTGGTTCTCGCCAACGAGTTTCCGCGTACGCAGGTGACCACGCGATTGACCGCGGGCCGCGCGCTGTACTACGGACCCTTTCGCACGCGCGCCGCCGCCGAGTTGTTTGAGAACCAGTCGCTGGATCTGTTTCAGATCCGCCGCTGCCAGGAGAACCTGGAGCCCAGCGCGCAGCATCCCGGCTGCATCTACGGCGAAATGAACATGTGCCTGCGCCCTTGCCAGCTGGTTGTGAGCCGTGATGAGTACCTGAGCGAGGTGCATCGAGTGGAGGAATTTCTGGAGGGCAATGGCGCGGCGCTGGTGAACGTCACTGCCGCCGCGCGCGACCGGCTGAGCGACGAGATGGACTTCGAAGGAGCCGCGCGCCAGCACAAGCGCCTGGAGCGCATCCAGGAGGTGCTGGCGTTGCGCGACGACCTGGCCGTCGACATCGAGCATTTATATGGCGTGGCCGTGGCGCCTTCTACCGCGCCCGACAGTGTGCTGCTGTGGTTCGTGTGTCAGGGTTCGTGGCAGGCGCCGCGAGCGTTGCCGCTCACCTCGCATGTCTCGCTGGACGCTCGCCTGCGCGAGCTGGTGGCCTCGCTTGAACCCATGGCTGCGCCGCTCGCTGAAAAACAGGAACACCTGGCGCTGCTGGCCCGCTGGCATTACTCGACCTGGAGCGACGGCGAGTGGATCGGCTTCCGC
Organism: Terriglobia bacterium; assembly: GCA_020073265.1. Taxonomy (GTDB): domain Bacteria; phylum Acidobacteriota; class Terriglobia; order Bryobacterales; family Bryobacteraceae; genus Palsa-89. The sequence goes on from JAIQFN010000001.1 coordinate 276,197, forward strand.
GGTCTGGACGAGGTCCCCTACCGCAAGCTGGTGCGCGCGATTTCTCGTGTCCGTAACGACGCAATCAGTGGCGATTCGGTATCTTAACATCTACATATTGGCACCTTTTGCTGAAGATTAGAGCTGACCATCGTAAATGTGGCGTCTCTGTCAGTGGTTAGTCTTGCTGCTGTTGTTCGGGCTAATCGGAGGGTGTTCCCTTCTGGCCCAGGAAGAGTGCATGCAGGCGTGCATAACCGATGTCGGGTGGCCCTGCGACGACGTTGCCGACAACAGATTGTCAAACTGCCTCGACGATTACTATCAGGAGGAGCAGGGTTGCCTTGCAGAGGCAATTATTGACTTGACTGACCACGGTTTTTGGGGCATACTTGAGTCATGGCAAGCGCACCCAAGACCCTCCAGGAAGCAGTCCTCTACTTTGCCGACTATGAGAACTGCAAGAACTTCCTCGTATCGCTTCGCTGGGCAGATGGTACGGTGCGTTGCCCCGAATGCGGTTCCGAGAAGGTCAGCTATCTTGACAATGCTCGCCTCTGGAAGTGCTACCGTGGCCATGATCGCCCCAAGTTCTCACTCAAGACCGGGACTATCATGGAAGATTCGCCCATCGGCGTGGACAAGTGGCTCACCGCAATGTGGCTAATTGTGAATTGTAAGAACGGCATCAGCAGTTGTGAAATCGCCCGCGACCTCGGCGTCACTCAGAAGACCGCATGGTTCTTGGATCATCGTATCCGGCTAGCGCTGCACAACGGCTCATTCGAAAAACTGTCGGGCCATATCGAAGTGGATGAAACCTTCATCGGCGGCAAGGCTCGTAACATGCATGTCGCAAAACGCCAAAGACGCATCACGGGCACTGGAACCAAGGATAAGGTTCCTGTCATGGGCATTTTGGAGCGCGGCGGTAAGGTTCGTACCAAAGTGGTTCCGAACCGCAAGAAGCACGCGCTGCAAGCCGACGTGCGAAAGCATGTTGAAGCCGGTTCTGCGCTCTACAGCGACGCGCTGCTATCGTACGATGGACTTTCCTCCGACTATGCGCATCAAGTTGTGGATCACGCCGTAGAGTACGTGGATGGTCAGGTGCACACTAACGGGCTGGAGAACTTTTGGAGCTTACTGAAGCGCTCCATCAGCGGTACCTACGTTTCGGTCGAACCATACCACCTGTTCCGTTACCTTGACGAACAGGCATGGCGCTACAACAATCGGAAGGACATGAACGATTACGACCGTTTCAAGCTGGCTGCATCTCAGATCGTTGGAAAGCGCGTCACTTGGGATCAACTCACTGGAAAGGGTATGGACCTCCAGGCGAGGCTACCGAACTGAGAAGGAACTCGCTCGCCAGAAACGCGGCAAGCGCAAACGCAAGGCCGGTTAGCTCTTACGATTCGGTGATTTGTTCTTTTTCTGCTTGGACTTTTTGAATGGATTGGTAATCGCGCTTTTCGGCACTGAGAGAACAGCCTTGACCGCACTGCGGAAGCGCTCGAACGCCTCAGGGCCTTCGATCATATCTGCGGTTCCGGTCTTCATGATTCCATCATGTCACTATTCGTGCAGGCGCGTTGCGAGCTTCTGCATGAAACCGCGTACGTTTCCCAGCATGTCCAGCGCCTCCTGCTCATCGTACTTGCCGCGTGCATGTGCCGTATAGTTACGCCAAGCATCTTTAACGACGCGAAAATGGCTCACACACTGACTATAGAATTCTCGATCATCCTTCCAGTTCTCGGGACGGTTCGGCATCTTGTCGTATTCCTTCAGTAGCTTCTCGACTCGACTGATGATCGTCTCCCAATTGGTGTGATCGTACAGCTCATTGAATTGCTTGGCAAGCGCTCCTAGGCCAGTCTCCATCACTCGCATGAGATGAAAGACGCAGGCTGTATTTCGTGCGAGAGCATAGCATTTGCAGGCTTCCGAGATGTCGTAAGCAGCACTCCGAAAGGCGTCGGCGACGGCGGCCCCAAAGTCGGTGGTTTCGTAGATAGTCGCCTTGTCATGGGGCAACGTGAAATACAACTTGAGCGACATCTCCTTTTCAAGGTTGTTACACAGCACCATACATCCTCGCTCCGTAACGTCCAACATCGAAGGTTTGTATCCGTCGCGGGTGATCTGAATCGCGCTCACCACATCCGTAATGTGGAGTCTGGTCATCGGAAGGTCAAGATCACGGCATAGGTTGTCCAATTGCTTGAGGTTTATCTCTGCCACATCCAGGGCCGCACGTCCACGTGTCTCGTCCCTTCCGAGAAGGCTCACCATACCGGCTGAGATCCATATATTTCGCAACGTCGCCACTATGTTTTCGATCTTGGCATGCTTCATGAGATCCCACAAGCTCACCAGCCTGTATGGATTCTCCAGCCAAGGCGAGAGGCAGACTGATGGCGCGTCTTGGACAGCCTGAAGCGGTTCGACTATTGCAGCCATCTCAGCACTCCATGTACACTGATAGTGCTGGCCCGCGCCAACGGGTCCGTTCCTGCAAGCCAAAACATTCGGAGGCCGACTTGTTCGGCCTCTTCGCATTTCCAGTCTACCATGTTTGGTCAGCCAAGTAATTAATTACCCAATATAGTGACTGCCTATACGGTGAATGGATGTTTGACTGCGACGGCTCAGTACGAATATTACGTATACGTTTGCCAGGGCACTTGTCAAAACGAACAAGATATATGCTTCGATGAGAACCAAACCGACCTATACGCGTGCGATGCGCAAGTACAATAGTGTTGGGCAGACCTGCTCTTAAAGTTCGGGGGGGACTTTCCATTGAAATGCAGGGTGACTCTTATTACGCTCTCGCTGTCAATCTGTTGTACGAGCCTGTGCGCGTTGGCGCAGGGCACGATCGACCCGGCAACAGAGATCCGCGCCGCCAAGGACGCCATCCGGGCTGCCGATTTTCGCAGTGCCTCGCTGCATACCTTCCTCTTCCATCGGTACGCACTCGCCGTTGTCAGGAGCGCGCCACCGGCTCACATAGCAAAAGAGGACATCACGCCCCCAAAGTATACAGTCGTGGCGGGTGACACGTCGTATCTCACGACTCTTGCCGACGAAGTGAGTCAGGCCATCGATTCGAGCAACATGCCCAGAGCTGTCACATTTGCCACAGCTCTACTCCAGGCGTTGAGTCGAGAGCGAGCAGCGCGACAGCCAACCCCGTCTCAGAGGTTTTCTCAATCGGAGCAGCAAGCAACGGGCGCAGACGCAGTGCACCGATTCTTGCTATTGCCGGACCTGGCTAAAACTGCATACGAGGCCGGCGATTTCGTCAAGGCCTCCTCGTACGCCGACGAGCTTCTCGCCATTGCGTCGGCCCATCCTGGCTGGCCCCAAGGGGATGCGTTGCACTATGGGAACATCGTTGCGGGCCGGGTGGCTCTTCAGCACAGCAACATCTCCACTGCCAGATCTTCCTTGCTGGCGGCTGGAAAAACGTCCGGCTCCCCCAGGCTTCACTCATTCGGCCCCAATATGGGGCTGGCAGCGGACCTGCTCGCATGGGGCGATCCGGAGACCGTGCTGGAGTATCTGGCAGAGTGCAAGACCTTCTGGAAAGATGATAAGGGCAGATTGGACCAATGGGCCAGTGAGATTCGGCAAGGCAAGACTCCTGACTTCGGGACCAGTCTTACCCACTAAGGAAATGCGCAGGACGCCGGGCCTGCTCAACGCGGCGGCGGAGTCCAGGATCGGCGGTCTTGGCGTCCCGCTCGAGTTCTTCCCACTGTTTGTCGAGTGCTCGAAGATATTGCTCGACATCGTGCTGATGTCCCAAGTAAGACGCGATGGAGCCGTAAACCTGCTCCAGCGAAAGAATTGGGAAATTTGTGCGAATAGTCTCGGGTGAAGCGCCATTGCGGAACTGACTGACAACCGATGCGACAGAGACTCGACTCCCGGCTACATAGTAGCCGCCGCTGCGCCGTTCCACATCTTCGCGAGTCATCGATCTGCCCTCTTCAAATCGTATCTTGCCTGCGAGGGCCATCCACGGTGGCCGATTTGTGCGGGAAAATAGAGTTTAGGGATAACCCGAACGAATGCGACTGGTCTCGCTCATGCTCATCCTTTTGCTGTCAGCCGGCGGAAGTATTGCCCAGACCAAAGCCCGGCCTCGCAAAACCGCGCCGAAGCCCGCCGCCACGACCGCACCCGCTCCTCCTCCCGCTCCCGGCGCGCCATGGCCGCTCGAAACCTTGACCGTCCAGGGCAACCAATTCTACAAAGCAGCGCAGATTCTCGCGGCCGCCGGACTGCGCGTCGGTCAGACCGCCGGCCAGGCCGACTTCGAAGCGGCGCGCGACCGGCTGGTGGCCACCGGGGCCTTCGACAACGTCGGTTACCACTTCAATCCCGCCAAGGACGCGAAAGGCTACGACGCCGTCATCGAAGTTTCGGAGATGGGCCAGCTATATCCGCTGCGCTTCGAAGACCTGCCCGCCAGCGACGGCGAGTTGCGCGCCTGGCTCCAGCAAAAAGACCCGCTGTTCGGCGAAAAGATTCCCGCCACCAAGCCGGAACTCGATCGCTACGTGCGCTTGATCGCGGAGTTCCTGGCCGCGCGGAATTATCACGAGCCGATCGGCGGAAAGCTCGCGCCCTATGCCGCCAGCGATCTCATCATAGTGTTCCGTCCAGCCAAGGCGCGGCCCAACGTCTCGCGCGTCAAGTTCACCAATACCGGCGATCTTCCGGCCGGACTGCTGCAGACCGCCATGTACGGGGTCGCGATCGGCGTCCCATACATCGAGCCGCTGTTTCGCACGCTGCTCGAGACCACCATCCGCCCCATCTATGAGGCGCGCGGCATGATCCGCGTCGCTTTTCCGAAAGTCGAGACCCAGCCTTCCAAGGACACCGACGGCGTGGATGTGACCGTGCAGGTGGAACAGGGCCCGGTGTACAAGCTGGAGCACGTCGGCTTTGCGGGCGCCGATCCGCCGCGCGAGCCGTTCGCGAGTCTGGCCAAGCTCAAGACCGGCCAGGCCGCCAACTTCGACGACGCGAAGGCGGCGCAGGAACGCATCGCGCAGAGCTTCCGCCGCAGCGGCTATTTAAAGGTCACCTCCGAGGTGAAACGCGACGTGAACGATGCCGCGCACACCGTGGACATCACCTTTCAGATGTCGCCCGGCCCGCTATTCACGCAAGGCAAGCTGGAAATCGCCGGACTCGACCTGGTATCCGAGCCGGTGATTCGCAAGATGTGGGGTCTCGCGCCCGGAAAGCCCTTCAACGTCGAATATCCCGATCACTTCCTGGCTCGCGTCAAGCAGGACGGCGTGTTCGACAATCTGAAAACGATGCGCTCAGAGACCAAGGTCAATGCCGGCGACCACACCGTGGACGTCACGCTGTACTTCAACAAATAGTGGGGCAGGCAATCCTGCCTGCAGCCGGCTTCAGCCGGCATCTTTCGCTTCAGGACGAGAGCCGCCTGGAAAGGCGGCTGCAGCCACGATTGGCTGCCCCACGAACTAACACTAGCGGTGGAAGCGGCCCACCAGCACGCCCTTGCCAAGGATGTGTCCTTGCATGGCATTGAGCACGTCGGCGCGGCTCGCGTCCGGACCCAGGTCGAGCTTGGTGTCGAGAGCGAACAGCTCGAACGTGTAGTGATGATGCGGACCCTGCGGCGGCGCGCCCGGTCCCATGAAGCCAACCCCGCCGCGCAGGTTCTTCGCCTGGATGGTTCCATCCGGCATGGTGGCCGTCGCCGGCATGCCGTCGGGAAGCCCGGTCGCGGTGCCCGGAATGTTGAACGCCATCCAGTGCAGCACGTCGTCGGTCTTCTTTTGTATCGCCACGTCCGGATCGTGGAAGATCAACGCGAAGCTGACGGTGTTGGCGGGAACGTTGGTCCATTCCAGCTTGGGCGAGACCGGATTCGGGTCCGACTGCGTGTACTTGGCGGGAATCTCCGAGCCGTCGGTGAAGGCCGGCGTGGTCAACGTGAGTCCGGGACGCGGCGGCGCCTTGGCTTGTTTGTCCTGCGCCACGGCCAGGCCCAGAGCGGCGATGAGCAGGATGGTCGAAATGCTGAGGATGCGATGCATTGGTATGGCTCCTTTTGATGTATCAGCATAACAAGACCGAAACGCCCGCGCTTGATATATGATGCCCCTATGCGATTTCTGATCGGCTGTCTGGTTGTTGTGCCATTGGTTGCCGCCATCGAGAACCCGGTGCGCGTCGAAAGCGGCGAGCTTGCGGGCATCCCTGGATCGAATCCCGCCGTTCGCGTGTTCAAAGGCATCCCCTATGCCGCGCCGCCGGTGGGCGAGCTGCGCTGGCGCGCGCCCAAATCCGCGCCCAAGTGGGAAGGCGTGCGCCAGGCGGATCATTATTCATTCCAGTGCATGCAGACCCCGTATCCGGCGGGCGGCCCTTATCACGCCGGCGTCGAACCGCTGAGCGAGGACTGCCTGTATCTGAACATCTGGACCGCGGCGAAATCGGCCAAGGATCGCCGGCCGGTGATGGTCTGGATCCACGGCGGCGCGCTCACCAAGAACTCGGGTTCGAATCCGAACTTCAATGGCGAAAACTTCGCCGCAAAAGGCGTCGTGCTGGTGACCATCAACTACCGGCTGGGCGTGTTCGGCTACTTCGCTCATCCGGAGCTGACCAAGGAATCCGACCGCAACGCCTCCGGCAACCAGGGCTTCCTGGACCAGATCGCGGCGCTCGAATGGGTGCAGAAAAATATCGCGGCCTTCGGCGGCGACTCCAGGCGCGTCACCATTTTCGGCGAATCGGCCGGCTCCTGGAGCGTGAACGTGCTGGTGGCGTCGCCGCTTGCCAAAGGTCTGTTCCAGCGCGCCATCGGCGAGAGCGGCGGACAATTCGCGCGCGTGCAGAAGCTGGCCGACGCCGAACAGGCCGGGTTGCGCGTCGCAAAAGCCGTGGGAGCCGATTCGCTCGCCGCGCTCCGCGCCAAGCCAGCCGACCAGCTCATGAAAGCTCAGCCCGGCGCCTCCACGGTGGCCGATGGCTGGTTGCTGCCGGCCGACGTCTACAGCATCTTCGCCAGCGGCAAGCAGAACGACGTGCCGATTTTGATCGGTTCGAACAACGACGAGGGGACTTCGCTCACGCCGCCATCCATCAAGCTGGCCGCTTTCGAAAATCAGGCCAGGACGCGCTTCGGCGATCAGGCCGGTGAATACCTGAAGCTCTACCCCGCCGGCTCCGACGACCAGGCGCGCGCATCCAACGCCGAGGCCATGCGCGACCAGACCTTCGGTTGGGAGATGCGCACCTGGGCGCGCCTGCAGTCCAAGACCGGCAAATCGAAGGTGTACGTTTATTACTTCAACAAGGTGCCGCCCGGTCCCTTCGCGCGCCTGGGCGCGTATCACGGCTCGGAGATTCAATACGTATTCGGCACCGTGCCGGCCGAGCTGGCTCGAGACACCGACCAGAAGCTCTCGAGCATCCTGTCTTCTTATTGGGTGAACTTCGCCACTACCGGCGATCCCAACGGCAAGGGCCTCGCCAGGTGGCCGGCTTACCAGGAGAAGACCGACTTGGCGCTGACGCTGGGCGATCAGATTGAAGCTGGCGAGATTCCGCACAAAGCGGCGCTCGATTTCCTGGACGCATACTTCGCCCGGCAGCGCTCCAGGTAGCGGCGCGTCAAGGATCATCGCATGAGGCTGCCGCTGCGCCGGGTGCTCCGCATCGTCTTGAGCCTGGTGGTGATAGTCTTCCTGTGGTCGCGGATAGGGCGCCAATACCGCGACCGGTCGGGCTTGTGGCTGATCGGCAGCCTGACCCTGTCCCTCATCCTGCTGCTGGTGGTGATCGTCGAAGCAACCGGACTGCAGCAGAAATGGCGCAAACAGCGCGACCAGGTGCCTAAGAAGCCTTTGGGCCTGGACAGCTAGCCCGCGGATCGGGAAAACTAGACAAATCCACTAGACAGATGATGTTACAATGAAAAATCCTGTAACATAGTTGGAAAGGGTTTCGTTATTAATGAGGATGATGATTCAGAGCGTAACCAAGATTGCGGTTGCTGGAGCTTTGCTCGCGGCCGCTGCGATTCCAGGAGCGGCGCAAACCTATCGAGCGCCGCGCACTCCCGATGGCAAGCCCGACCTGAACGGGATCTGGCAATCGCTGAACGAAGCCAACTACGACCTGGAAGGCCACAATGCGCGGTCCGCGATGGCGCTGAGGCCGGGGCCCTACGGTCCGGTGCCGGCCGCGCCGGTGCTCGCATTGGGAGCCGTCGGCGCAGTGCCGCCCAGCATCGGCGTGGTGGAGGGCGGCGAGATCCCCTATAAGCCCGAAGCCCTGGCCGTCAAGAAGGACAACCAGGAGAACTGGCTGACCCGCGATCCCGAAATCAAGTGCTACCTGCCGGGCGTCCCGCGCGCCACCTACATCCCGCAGCCATTCAGGATTTTTCAGAGCGCCACCCAGATGTTCATCGCCTACCAGTACGCCGGCGCGGCGCGCAACATCTATATGAAGAATCCGGGGCCGGCGCCCGTCGATTCCTGGATGGGGCAATCCGTCGGACACTGGGAGGGCGAAACCCTGGTGATCGACGTGACCGGTCTGAACGACCAAAGCTGGTTCGATCGGGCCGGCAATTATCACAGCGATGCGTTGCACGTCGTCGAGCGTTACACTCGCACCAGCCCGGACGTGATCGCCTACGAAGCGACCATCGAGGATCCCAAGATCTTCACGCGTCCCTGGAAGATCAGCATGCCGCTCTACCGGCGTCAGGAAAAGAACATGCAGCTCATGGAGTTCAAGTGCGTGGAGTTCGTAGAGGAGTTGTTGTACGGCCAGTGGCGCAAGAACCCGCTGCCACGATAACAGCGAATAGGAGGAATTGATCATGCGGAATCGATTCGTAGCGTTGATGGGCGTGCTGGCAATGGCCGCCCTGCTGCTTTGGACAGTCGCCCCGGCGGCTGCTCAGACGCCCAAGGCTCCGGCCAAGGCGTACAACCCGCCTCGCCTGCCCGACGGTCATCCGGATCTGCAAGGCACTTACGACTTAGCCACGCTGACCCCGGTGGAGCGCGCAACGGGCAGCCCCCTGGTCATCACAAAAGAGGAAGCAGCCAAGATGGAAGCTGCCCGGGCCGCGCAGAGGGCGCGGGCGGATGCGGCCATCAACGGAGATCGCCCAGCTCCGCCCAAGGGCGGTGATGGATCCGCGGGCGCTGCCGGCAACGTGGGCGGATACAATTCCGGTTGGCTCGATCCCGGTTCCAGCTACACTGTGGTCGACGGGCAAAAGCGCGCGTCTTTGGTCATCGATCCGGCCAACGGCCGAGTCCCACCGCTCACCGCGTCAGCGGCACAACGGATGAGAAGCGGATTCCAGGCCCGGCCGACGTCGGACGCTCAGGAAAGCAGCGACCCGGGACTGGAAAGAGCGCCCGGCTCCTACGACGATCCGGAACGCCGTCCGCTCGGCGAGCGCTGCCTGCTGGGCTTTGGCTCCACCTCCGGACCGCCCGCGCTGCCGGACTACTTCTACAACAACCTCCACCAGATCGTTCAAACGCCGGACTCGGTGATGATCCTCACCGAAATGGTGCACGATGTCCGAATCGTCCGGATGAACGCGGCGCACCTGCCCAAGAGCTATCGGTTCTGGATGGGAGACTCAGTCGGTCACTGGGAAGGCGATACGCTGGTGGTGGACACCACCAATTTCTCGGATAAGACCCGCTTCCGCGGATCCACCGAGAACCTGCACGTCATCGAACGCTTCACGCGCGTGGATGCCAATGCGCTGCTCTATCGCTTCACCATCGACGATCCGGCCACCTGGACTCAACCTTGGACCGGCGAGTACGCCTGGCCGGCCACCAACGAACACATTTACGAATACGCCTGTCACGAAGCCAACTACGCGCTGGGGGATATTTTACGGGGCGCGCGATTGCGAGAGAAAGAAGCAGCCGAAGCCAAGGCTGTGAAGTAAAGAAGAAATTGGAGAGATCATTCATGCGAATCAGATTGTTGATGTCAGTTTTAGGCGCCGCCGCAGCTTTGCTCACCGCTTCCCTGCCCGCGTCGGCTCATCACGCTTTCGGAGCTGAATTCGACGCCACCCGTCCGGTCCTGCTCAAGGGCAAGATCGTGAAAATGGAGTGGGTCAACCCCCATACCTGGATCCACGTCGAAATCACCAAGCCGGACGGCAGCAAGGAAGTCTGGATGGTGGAAGGCGGCAGTCCGAATTCCCTGCTCCGGCGCGGCGCGAATAAGGACAGTTTCCCGGTGGGCACCGAAGTCGTCGTCGACGGCTATCAGGCACGGGACCACAACGAGCTGCGGGCCAATGCGCGCAACGTAACGTTCCCGGACGGCCGCAAGCTGTTCCTCGGTTCGACCGGTACCGGCGCTCCCAATCCGGAAGACTTTCCTTCCGGCAAGGTGACGCAGCCGGCGAAGTAACCGGCTAGCCGCTGTTTTGAGATTTCTCCGACCTGGGCGCCCATCCCGGATGAGCGCCCGGGTTTCGTTCCGCGTTCCGCATCACGGCAGCGCTTCCACCGCACGGTCGATCTCCTCGGGACTGATGTAGAAGTGCGGCGAGAGCCGTATCCACCCCTGCCGCGCCGCGGCGATGATTCCCTTCTGCTTCAGATCCCGAACCACGTCGTGGCTGTCGAGTCCGTGCTTTGAGATGGCCACGATTCCGGACCCATTGGCGGACGTGCGATCGCCGAGCACTGCGTAACCCTTGCGGCACGCGCCTTCGGCCAGTTGATCGGCGCGAGCCTGCACCACCGGTCCGATGCGGTCGATTCCGATCTCCAGCAACATCTCGAGCGAGGCTCGCAATCCGTGGCAGCCGATCGTGTTCAGAGTTCCACATTCGTAGCGGCCGGCGTCGGGCCTGAGCGTCATATCGCGCGAAGCGTAATCGTTGTAACCGGCCACGTTGGTCCAGCCGAACTCTCTCGGGAACACCGAGTCCTGCCGGTCCCTGCGGATGTAGAGAATGCCGCAACCCTCCGTGCCGAGCATCCATTTGTGACCATCCGCGGCCAGCGCATCGATGTGCGCCGTCTCGACGTCCAGAGGGAACGCCCCCAACCCTTGAATCCCGTCCACCAGGAAGAAGCAGCCGTGCTGGCGGCAGATCCGGCCGATGGCGTTCAGGTCGGCGCGGAATCCGCTCAGGTACTGGACAAAACTGATGGCCAGGAGCCGTGCGCCGCGGCAGGCGATGTCGATGGTATCCAGTGAATCGTGGATGGATAGCCAATCCACGGAGCAGCGTTGTGATTCGATTAGCTTCCAGGGGTAGAAATTGGAGGGAAACTCCTCGCGAAAGGCCACGATGCGGTCGCCCGGGTGCCAGTCTAGCCCCATGGCGATGGTGGCGATGCCCTCGGAGGTGTTCTTCATCAGTGCGATTTCGCCCCGGCTGGCCCCGATCAGTCGCGCGGCGGCAACCCGCACACCCTCATAGGTGTCCAGCCACCGGTCGTAGTGCAGCGAACCGAATTCCAGCGAATCCTGGGCCAGCGCTTGCATGGCCGTCGCGGACCTTCTCGGCAGTGGGGTCACGGCCGCGTGGTTCAAGTAAATCAACCGTTCCGTGACCGGAAATTCATGCCGGTATTGCCTCCAAAGCGGTTGGTCAGCCGCCGCGGCAGGTGCCTTTTCCTCGAAACCCATACGAACCACTATACGTTTAAAGTATGAAGGTTTATACTGGTTGGTAGGAGTACGCTGATGAAACGACTGTTGTCCGCCAGTTTCAGTCTCCTTGTAGTCTTCGCTCTGGCCGCCCCGAACTCTTTCGGAACCGACCCCAAGAAGGACCCGGATCAGATCGGGAATCGGGACGTCGGCAAGGGCGTGAACTTTTACTCTCTCGAAAAAGAGATCGCGCTCGGCAAGGCGCTCGCGCAGGACGTGGAGCGGCAGGCCAGAATCATCAGTGATCCGGTGATCGCCGAGTACGTGAATCGCGTGGGGCAGAACCTGGTGCGGAATTCGGACGCCAAGGTGCCGTTCACCATCAAGGTGATCGACAGCGAAGAGGTGAACGCCTTCGCGTTGCCCGGCGGATTTTTCTTTGTGAACTCCGGCTTGATCCTGAAAGCGGACAACGAAGCGGAGCTCGCGGGCGTCATGGCGCATGAGATCGCGCACGTCGCCGCCCGGCACGGCACCCGGCAGGCCACCCGCGGAGAGATCGCCAACCTGGCCACCATTCCCTTGATCTTCATGGGCGGTTGGACCGGCTACGGCATCCAGCAGGCCGCCAGCATCCTGGTTCCGGTCGGGTTCCTGAAGTTCTCGCGGGGCTTCGAGTCCGAAGCCGACATGCTGGGCCTGGAGTACATGTATAAAGCCGGCTACGATCCCACGGCGTTCGTGGATTTCTTCGAAAAGATCGAGACGCTCGAGAAGCGCAAACCCGGCACCATGGCCAAGGTTTTCTCCACCCACCCGATGACTGACGATCGCATCAAGGCGGCCCAGAAGAACATTCAGCAACTGCTCGAAGCCAAACCCGAGTACGTGCTGACCACATCGGAATTCAACGACGTCAAGTCCCGCTTGCTGGCCATGCACAACAAGCGCAAGATCGAGGACCCCAGAGACGCCAACAAGCCGCAGCTTCGCAGGGCGCCGGGATCCACCACCGGTCCGGTGGACGCCGATGAAAACGGCAAGACTCCTAAGTCCGACGAAGACGAACGGCCCACGCTGAAGCGGCGCCCGCAGTCCTAATCCTTCCTTCTCCGAACCAGTAAGCCCACGGCTCCAGACGCCGTGGGCTTCTCTTTTACGGTCAGCAAATCAGACAGATCCATTCTTCACGCCGCAGCGTCTCGCGCGGATGAACGCCCTCGGGAATGTCGCCGGCGGTGAACCCGGCGAGGATCATGGTCGACTGCGGCCTCCGCACGCGCTTCAGCTCGGGCGCCAGAAGCTCGATGCTGGCGGCGTCGATGTTGGCTACGATGAGGTCGGCGGACCTCGACCGCACCGCGTCCACCGAGCCGGTAAACAAAATCAGGTTCGAGCGCCGGCGGGCCACCTGGATCGCCTCCGGATCGATATCACAACCCACCGCGCACCGCGCGCCCAGCAAGCCGGCCGCTTGCGCCAGGATGCCTGATCCGGTTCCGATATCCAGCACCGAGCTTCCAGGCCAGACATACCTTTCCATGGCCTCCAGGCACAGTTGGGTGGCCGGATGCCGGCCGGTGCCGCAGGCCATTCCAGGCTCGATTTCGAGGCGCAGGCAGCCGGCCGGAGTTTCGCTCTCTGACCACGGCGCCACCAGATAGAAGCGTTGTCCCACCAGCATGGGCGGCCAGGCATCCCGGGAAACTTGCGCCCAGTCGGTGGCCTCTTCGCGGCGCAACTGGGGTTTGAACCGGGCGAAGCGCCGCAGCAGCAAGCCAGAGTCGGCCGGCGTCTCGAAGAAGGCGCGCAGCCCATCGGCTTCCTCGGCGATGCCCGCCACGCCGCAATCCCACAGCTCGGCGACCAGGTAATCTTCCTGATCAGGCGAGGGATGCAGAAGGAGCGAGTACAGAACTCTATTCTAGTTCTTTGGTTCGTTGGTTCTTTGGTTGGTTGGTTCTGCCGTTCGAACCAAGCCACTAAACAACCAAGGAACTAATGAACCAACGAACTAATGAACCAAAATTAGTGCGTTGCCGCGGCGACTTCGGGGCTCGAGTCTTTTTCTTCCACCGTGACGTAGACCGGCTGCTCGAGTAGAACGGGCTGTTTGCCAACCGTCTTCACCAGCAACTGCAGGCGGCCGGGTTTCGCCGAAGGCGGAATGCGGAACTCGATGACGTCGTCGGCCTGCGCCAGCACCTTTACCTTCATATCGAAGGTATGGTCGGTGAGATAGACCTCGTCCACGCGGTTCTTTCCCAGGTAAATGCCGTGAACCTTCAGAACCGAACCGATCTTTCCAGTGCCCGGCTCCACCGTGCCCATTTGGGGCACCTGCGCGGCTAGAGGCAGCGTGAGACCGAGGCTGACAAGCGCGAAAACAAACAGTGGTCGCATATTACAAGCTCCGTACTACCTAAGGACTGTAATGCCATCGAGACGCGGGATCAATAAGGGGAACAGTCTAATCAGACCGTCGGAAATTACCGAGGAACCGTCGAGCGAGACCGCGGGCCTAACGCTCGGCGTTCAAATGCAGGCCCTTGTGGATGGCGTATAGGGCCAGCTCCAGCCGGTCGGAAACGCCCAGCTTGTCGAAGATGTTGTGCAGATGGTTCTTGACCGTCTGCTCGCTGATGAACATCTTCTCCGCCATTTCCTTGTTCTTGTAGCCCTGGGCCACCAGCTGCACGATTTCGCGCTCGCGATGGCTGAGCGGCGACCGCTCGCGGGACTTGCCGGAACCCGAACCACCGCCGATTTCGCCGGGCGCCGCAAACTGCCGCATCACCGCCGCCGTGGTGTGGGAATCCAGCCAGATCTCGCCGCCATGCACCTTGCGGATGCTTTTCACGATCAGCTCCGGCGCGGTCTGCTTGAGCACGATGCCAGAGCATCCCAACTTCATGGCCTGTACAAACTCGTTCTTGTCCTCCGACGCCGTGAGGATAATGACGCGTGTGCGCTTGTTGGTCTGCTGCAGCGCCTGAAGCGCCGATAGCCCGTCCAGGTTCGGCATGCGAAGGTCCAGCAACAGCACGTCCGGATCCAGTTCCTGCACCTTGTCCAGGACTTCGCAGCCGTCGGCTGCTTCGCCCACTACTTCAAAGTCCTCTTCCAGGCTCAGAAGCTTCTTCAAGCCGTCCCGCACGATGGGATGGTCGTCGGCAATCAGCACTCGGACCGTTCCCTTTCTGGGTTCCAGAAGGTTGGGCCGGACTTCGCTGTTTTCAATCGTGGTTGAACTCTCGCTCATATTCGCTGTATCGACCACCCGAATCTAGATTCTACAGGGGTACTGGTACGTAATCAATTTCAGGTAACGCTTAGACGGGCATGGCGAAATTACTTAGTCGCACCCTGCCACGGGTTCTATTCCTCCTAGTCGTGGGCTGGCGAATGGCCAGGCGAGGCTGTTTCCAGACTAGCACGCCCAGCCCATTTTGGTACGACATTTTGCCGCATCAAGTCAAGTTGTTGGCTTGACCACTCCACTAAAGGATTGAGAACGAATGGCCGGCTCCCTTTGGCGTTTCGCTTGCTCCACCCGCCTACGTGGTGGACCGTATCACAAACCAAATCGAGCGCTACATGGACCTGCTGAGCGCTCGACAAAAACTGGTGGCGTCCAATATCGCCAATGCGGATACACCGGGATATAAGACCCAGGATATCGACTTCCAGTTCGAGTTCATGAGCCAGATCGAGAACGGCAGCCCGCACGTCGTCGAAGCGCCGGGGCTGGTGGTCAAGAACGACGGCAACAACGTGAGCATGGACCGCGAGGCGCGCCTGCTGGCCGAGAACGCGTTGCGCTTCAACCTGGCCGCCACTCTGATGAAGGCCCAGCTGAAACTGATCAATTCCGCGATCCAGGAGGGCAAGTCAGGATGAGTCTGTTCTCGGTTCTATCCGTGAGCGCTTCGGGTATGTCCGCCCAGCGCCAGCGCGCCGAACTGCTGACCGAAAATCTGGCCAACGCCGAGACCACGCGCACACCGGAAGGAGGGCCGTACCGGCGCAAGGACGCGGTTTTCACCAGCGCCGCGGAGACCTCGCCGTTTGCCGCGGTGTTCCAGACCGAGATGGATGCCGGCGTCCAGGGCGTGGAGGTTTCCGAGGTGACCGAGGACACCCGCGCGCCGCAGAAGCGCTACCTGCCCGGACACCCGGACGCCGACCAAGACGGCTACGTGGCGTTTCCGAACATCAATCCCGCCGAAGACATGGTGGACCTGATGAGCGCCTCGCGGGGCTATCAGGGCAATGTGGCGGCCATGACGGCCATCAAAGACATGATTCTGCACTCCATCGAGCTCCTGAAATAAGCTGGTATGTCTCTACCGATCTCGCCCATTCGCCCACCCGCCGGCATCCCTGCCATCGAACCAGCCGGCCCGTCCAAAAGCTCCGCCGGGGGCTTTCAGTCCGCGCTCAAGGACGCCATCGGGCGCGTGGAGCAGTTTCAGCAAAACTCCCAGTCCAGCATCGACAAGTTCCTTTCCGGAGAGGACCAGGAGGTGCACAAGGTGGCGCTGGCCACCGAGCAGGCGCAACTGGCCTTCGACATGTTCCTGCAGGTGCGCAACAAAGTGATCTCCGCCTACCAGGAAGTGATGCGCATGCAGATGTAGATTAGCCCATGGATCAAATCAAACGGTTATTGGACAGCCTGACGTGGAAGCAGATCGTCTTGATCCTGCTGGTGGCCGGTGGCGTGGTGGCGGCCTTGAACGCCTTCTCGCACTGGAACCGGGAGCGCGACCTGCGCCCGCTGTACTCGGATCTGTCGAACGAGGACGCCGCCGCGGTGCTGGCCAAAGTGCGGGAAAGCGGCACCGATTTTCAACTGTCGGAAAACGGGACGGCGGTGCTGGTCCCTTCCTCCAAGGTCGCCGAACTGAGGCTGCAGCTTGCCGCGGCCGGTGTCCCAAAGAGCGGGCGGATCGGCTTCGAGCTGTTCGACAAGACCAACTTCGGGACCAGCGATTTCGCCGAGCAGGTGAACTATCACCGCGCGCTGGAGGGAGAGCTGGAACGCTCTGTCATGTCGTTGGCCGAGGTGGAGCAGGCGCGCGTGCACCTGACGCTGGCCAAGGATTCGGTTTTCCTGGAATCGCGCCAGCCCGCCAAGGCCAGCGTTCTGGTGAAGCTGCGTCCGGGCGCGCAGCTCTCGGCGCAGAACGTTGCGGCCATCTGCCAGCTTACCGCCAGCGCCGTCCAGGGTCTGGCGCCGGAATCGGTTTCGGTGGTGGACATGCACGGCAACCTGCTCAACCGCGCCCGTAGAGCAGCATCCTCGGACGACGGCGAGCCGTCCGAGGCGCTGCTCGACTACCGGCAGAAGATCGAGCACGATCTGCTGGCCAAGATCGACGGCACGCTGGAGCCGCTGCTGGGCGCCGATAAGTTTCGAGCCACGGCGTCGGTGGACTGCGATTTCACCAGCGCCGAGCAGAGCGATGAAACCTTCGACCCTTCCAAGTCGGTCATGGTCACTTCGCAAAAGACCGAAGACATCAGCGGGGGAACTTCGAACTCCGGCCAGCCGGGCACGGCCTCGAATCTACCCAACCCACCCGCGCGTCCGGCGTCCCGAAGCACCCCGGTGACCCGCCGAACCGAGAACATCAGCTATCAGTCCAGCCATTCGGTCAAGCATGTCCGTTTGCCGCAGGGAACCATCAAGCGCGTTTCCGTTTCGCTGCTGGTCGACTCCCAGGTGCGCTGGGAGGGATCCGGACCGAAGGCCAAACGGATCGTCGAGGCGCCTTCCGGGGAAAGACTGAAAACCATCCACGATCTGGTGGCGGGCGTGATCGGATTCTCCCCGGAACGCGGCGACCAACTGGTGGTCGAGAGCCTGCCATTTGAAGCCACCTTGAATCCCGAGCAGCTTCAGCAGGCCCCCAAGGCTCCGCCGCCTCCCCCGCAGAGTTGGCTGGAGCAGGGACTCAAGAGTAAGTACCTGGCGGTGGGAGTGGGCGTGGGCGCGGCCTTCGTGCTGGTGCTGATCGTGCTGGTGGTCAAGCTGGCGCGGCGTAGTCCCGGGGGGGATCCTCCGGCCGAAATGAGCCCGCAACTCACGGCCGGACCGGGCGCGGAGGAGAGCCTTGGCAAGAAGATCGAAAACCAATTGGCCGAGCAGGCGGCCTTGCGCCAGAAGCAGGAAATGGATGCCCTGGCCGCGCTGAAACTTCCGCCCGTCACAAAGAAGGCGGAGGTGTTGACCAAGCACATCGCCGAACAGGCCAAGAAGGACTCTACCGCCATGGCCCACGTGGTGAGGTCATGGATGAGCGACGCGAAGAATCAGCAATGATAAGCGACGCGAAGAACCAATGAACAACTCATGAGCAGCGACCAGCACAACTAGCGCGATGATTCAAAACGTCGAAGCAGTCAACCCGAACTCGACGCTGCCCGGAACGCGCAAAGCCGCGATCCTGATGGTTATTCTGGGTGAGCAGACCAGCGCCGAGATTCTGCGGCAGCTTGACGAGGAGGAGATCCAGTTGATCGGGCGGGAAGTCGCGCGCATTACCGCCATCAACAACGACCAGGCCGAGGGCATCCTGGAAGAGTTCTACCAGATGTCGGTGGCGCACGACTACGTCATCAAGGGCGGCATCGACTACGCCAAGAAGATGCTCATGAACGCCTTCGGCCCCGAGCACGCCAAGAAACTCCTGGACCGGCTGGTGAAGACGCTGGGATCGGAGATGGCCAGCTTCGACACCCTGCAACGCGCCGATCCTCAGCAGCTTGCCAAGTTCATCCACAACGAGCATCCCCAGACCATCGCCCTGGTGCTGTCCCACCTGAACGCCTCGCAGGCCGCCGGCCTCTTGATCTCTCTGCCGCCCGAACTGCGTGCCGACGTGGCGCTTCGGATGGCCAGCCTGGACCAGATCTCTCCCGAGATTATCTCCAAGATCGCCGCCATCATAGGCGAGAAATTGAAAGCCTTGGGTGAGCTCAGCCGTGAATCCTACGGCGGCGTGCGCGCGGTATCCGAGATGTTCAACCGGCTGGATTCGGGCACCAGCAAAGAAATTCTGGAGGCCATCGAACAGAACGATCCCAACCTGGTGGCCACCATCCGGCACATGATGTTTGTCTTTGAAGACCTGCTGCTGCTCGGCGCGGAGGCTATCAAAGAGGTGCTGGCCAAAGTGGACCGCAAGATACTCACGGTAGCCTTGAAGGGCACCAGCGACCAGCTCAAGGTTCACTTCACCGAGGCCATGTCGCAACGCGGCGCGGAGATGCTGCGCGAGGACATGGAGGCGCTGGGTCCGATCAAGATCAAGGAAGTGGAGGCAGCCCAGCAGCAGATTATCGCGGTGGTCCGCCAGCTCGAGGCCGAGGGCACCATCAGCCTGAAGGGGACGGTGGGAGAGCAGTATGTCGTCTAAGGTGCATCGTGGTGGCGTTCCTCTCGAGCCGATGGCGTGGCGCCGCGTGCCGCCGGTCGATCGGCCGCCCTCGCACGCGAACGACTATCCAGCGGCCGCGTATGCTCCACTGGGGGGCGGTACGATCGGTCTCGCGCCTGAGTACAGCAACGATCCGGCGCGGTCCGCCTACCAGCAGGGATTCCAGGAGGGCCAGGCGGCCGGTCGGCAAGAGATGGCCGCGCAAGTGGAGGCGTTGAACCTCCAGGTGTCGCGTTCGATCGAAGAAATGTCCGGCCTCAGGCAGCGCTTTCGTCACGAAGCCGAGCAGGACGTAGTGGCTCTGGCCATCGCCATCGCGCGCCGGATTCTACACCGGGAGCTGACCGTGGCGCCCGAAGCGCTGCTGGGGCTGGTGAAAGCGGCGCTCGAAAAGATCGAGGGCCGCGAGGTGCATCGCGTGCGGGTTTCACGCGACGACGCGCACATGGTGGAGCAGTTCCTGGAAAAGATGGGGCTGCCCCGCCGCGTCGAGGTGATCGCCGATCCCAGCCTGGCGCGCGGAGCGGTGCTACTCGATTCCAGCCGCGGAGCGCTGGATGCCTCGGTGGAGACGCAGTTGGCTGAGATCGAGCGCGGCTTCGCGGATCTGGTGCGAAGGGCCCAATGAAACTGGCGTCCTATTACGAGAAGCTTTCCCGGATCGAGACCTGCCGCTGGACCGGAACCGTCACCGAGCTGGTGGGCCTGCTGGTGGAATCGAACGGGCCGGCAGCCGCGGTCGGCGACTTCTGCGAAATCAGCACCCAGAGCGGCCGGCTGATCCGCACGCAGGTGATCGGATTCCGCGATGGCCGCGTGCTGTCGATGCCGCTCGAAGAAACCGACGGCCTGCACCTGGGCGATCCGATCGCGGCGCGCAAGGACGACGCCCGCATGGAAGCGGGTCCGGAGCTGCTGGGCCGCGTGATCGACGGATTCGGCAAGCCGCTGGATGGCCTGGGCCCGATCGGCGCCCAGGAACCCTACCAGCTATACGCCGCCGCGCCCGGGCCGCTCGAACGCGAGCCCATCGGCGAGCCGCTGGTCACCGGCATCCGCGCCATCGACAGCCTGCTGACCTGCGGTAAGGGCCAGCGCATCGGAATCTTCGGCGGCAGCGGCGTAGGCAAGAGCACGCTGCTGGGCGCGATGTCGCGCTACAGTTCCGCCGACGTCAGCGTGATCGCGCTCATCGGGGAACGCAACCGTGAGGTCCGCGACTTCATCGAGCATGAGCTGGGGCCGGACGGGCTGAAGCGCTCGGTGCTGGTGGTGGCCACCTCCGACCGCCCCGCCCCGCTGCGGATCCGCGCCGCCTTCGTGGCGCTGGCGGTAGCCGAGTATTTTCGCGATCGCGGCAAGAGCGTGCTGCTGGTGATGGATTCGGTGACGCGCCTGGCGATGGCGCAGCGCGAGATCGGTCTCGCGGCCGGCGAGCCGCCCAGCCAGAAGGGCTACACGCCCTCGGTCTTCAATCTGCTTCCTAAGATCTTCGAGCGGGCCGGCCGCTTCCGCAAAGGATCCATCACCGGATTCTTCACCGTGCTGGTGGAAGGCGACGATTTCAACGAGCCGGTTTCGGACGCGGTGCGCGCGATTCTGGACGGCCACATTATTCTCTCGCGCGAGCTGGGCGCGGCCGGCCACTACCCGGCCATCGACGTGCTGCAATCGGTCAGCCGCCTGGCGCCCCGGCTCTATACGCCGGAGCAGAAAGAAGCGGCGCTCAAGATCCGCGACGCCATGGCGACGCACCAGCGCTCGGAAGACCTCATCAACCTGGGCGCCTACGCCAGCGGCGCGAATCCCAAGCTGGACGCCGCCATCCGGCTGCGCCCGCAACTGGTGGAGTTTCTCAAGCAGGACGCCGGTAAGCACGCACCCTTCGTGGAGACCATGGCCAAGCTGCGGGATCTCGCCAAGCTGACCGAATGAAGCGCTTCCACTTCCCGCTGGAGCGCGTCCGGCGCTGGCGTTCCGAGCAAGCCAGCCTGGAAGAGCTGAAGCTGGAGCAATTGCGCGCCGAGCTGTCCCGGCTGGGAGGCGCCAAGCGCCAGGTGGAAGCCGACGCAGCCCGCGCGGCCGAGCAGGTCCTCGCCCAGGCGTCCATGGACGCACTGGAGCTCATCAGTCTCGATTCCTACCGGTTGCACATGCGCCAGCGCGTCCGCGAAATCGAGCAGCTCGAACTGCAATGCGAAGCCGGGATCGTGGAGCAGCGCAAACGAGTGATCGAAGCGCGGCGGCAGACCGAGCTGCTCGACCGGCTTTATAACAAAGCCTGGGACCAATGGAGCGCCGCGGGCAACAAAGAGTACGAGGATCTGGCGGCGGAGATGTTTTTAGCGAGGTCCGTCCGGAACCGTTGACCGTCCGGGCTAGCGCCCCGCGAGCGCGCGCGTGGCTTGCTCCAGATGCTGGTTGAGTTGCTCTAGCGCCTGCGCAACGCCTTTTGCTTCGGCGTTGGCTTCTTCCCAGCGCGCCCCCTCCGCAGCCTCTCGAATGCCGGGCAGCGTCTTCGCTCCGTAGCCGGTGTACATGCCGGGTGCGTAGATGCTATGCCGGTACCAATCCCGTCCCGGCAGACCCTTGGCCAGCATCAGCCCGCGCTCGGTCTCGAACAATTCCTGGTTGGCCTTGGCGAGCAGCGCCGTGTCGCGCTGGCTCACCGCGGTCTTCAGAGCCGCCTCGAAAGCCTTGGCGCCCGTCTCCGTTTTCTGGATCTCGGCCAGCACCGGCTCGAAATCCACCTTGGTCCCGGAGAGCTTCTTGATCTGGTCGACGTACCGCCGCACGGTGGCCGAAAATTCTCCGAACTCGAAGGGCAGCACCGGCGCATCCGCCAGGCGCAGCAGCGTGGTGGTGGTCACCTGCGAGAGCGCCGCGCCGTAAGCAAAGCCCGGGTCTCCGAACTCCTCGAACCAGCGCGGATCGTCGTAGATGGAATGGTAGACGCCGTTCAGATTCGGGCCGCCGAAGCCGAGATTCAAGCTGGCGACTCCCAGGTGATCGATGAAGACGACGTAATCCGATCCGGCGCCCAACGGTCCGAGATGGAAGCCGGGCGGCAGCCGCTCCTCGGCCGGCGCGTCCCCACGATCGCGGCGCGTCTGGCTGATCTCGAGCAGCGTTTTGCCGTTTTGCGGATCTTTCAGATCGCGCATCACTTCTTTCATGAAAATTTCGAGCGTGTGGGACCCCGACGCGCCCATGGCGCCCTTGGAGTTGGTATCGGAGTTGATATACACCACTGCCTTGCGATTCAATTCGTCGGCATGCTTCTCGGCCCATTCGGTGGACCCCAGCAGCCCGAACTCCTCGCCGTCCCAAAGCGTCAGCACGATAGTGCGCTTGGGCTGCCAGCCTTGCTTGCGCAGCTCCGCCAACGCCCGCGCGGTTTCAAGCAGCGAAGCGGCTCCGCTGATCGGATCGTGCGCGCCGTTCACCCAGCCATCATGATGATTGCCGTAGATCACCCACTGATCGGGATAAGTGCTGCCCGGAATGGTCGCGATCACGTCGTGCAGCGGCCGGGTGGAGTTGTCGAAACTCAGCGCGAAGTGCGCGGTAGCCGGTCCTGGACCGATGTGGTAAGTGAAACCCAGTGCGCCGCGCCAGGACTCCGGCGCCACCGGGCCGCCCAGATGCTCCAGGAACGGCGTCGCGTCCGCGTAGGAGATGGGCATCACCGGAATGGTCATGAGGCTCTTGGCTTCGGAAATGGAAAGCCGCTTGGAACCGGGTTCGGAAGCCCAGCCGGGCGACAAAGGATCGCCGACGTACAGCGGCATGTCCATCACGCTGCCGCGCTGCACGCCGTCGGGCGGACGCAGAGCGCCTTTGGGATAGACGTCGCCCTGGAAATATCCGTCGTCGCGAGGGTCGGAGTAAATCAGGCAGCCGACCGCGCCGTGTTCCGCCGCGACTTTGGGCTTGGTTCCGCGCCAGCTCTTGCCGTAGCGCGCGATCACGATCTTGCCTTTGACGTCGATGCCCTGCTTGGCCAGGTATTCGTAGTCTTCCGGAACGCCGTAGTTCACGTAGATCACCGGCGCGGTAATGTCGCCGGCGCCGGAATAAGCGTTGTAGGTGGGCAGTTGCGTCGCATCGGAAGTATAGGGGTCTTGGGAAATCACGGGCTCCTTCAGCGCCGCGCGGAACCTCACCGGGCTGACCATTTCCAACGTGCGCGACGCCGGATAGGGAATCAGCGCTTCGTAATTCTCGATGTGCGCGTCCAGGCCGAACTCTTTGAATAATCCCAGCCCGTACTCGGCCACCGAGGCCGACGCCGCCGAGCCGGCATGATGCGGAACCTTGGCCATGCGCTCCAGATAGGTTTTCTGTCGAGCCGCCTGCGGAAGGGCGATGGCCTTTTGTTCGAGCGCGTGCTCGGCGGCCCACTCGCTTTCCGGAAAACCGCGAATCGGTTCCTGGGCGGCCGCGAGCGCCGCCGACGCCAGCACAGCAAGAATAATTTTCATGTGTTTTTGGATGCGAGCTTGGTGTTGCTTCCGGACTTCAGGAAATTGACAAACTCGACGGCATTTCTGGTGAGGCCGGGGAAGGTGGCGATCACGTGCTCGTCAGGATCGAGGATCGCATAGTACGGAATGGCGACGGTGCCGAAACGCTTTTCTTC
Source organism: Terriglobia bacterium (assembly GCA_020073265.1). Lineage (GTDB taxonomy): Bacteria > Acidobacteriota > Terriglobia > Bryobacterales > Bryobacteraceae > Palsa-89. The sequence goes on from JAIQFN010000001.1 coordinate 299,942, forward strand.
CAGTTGCTGATTCTCTTCGGAAGCCTGATCGGTTCCGTCGGTGTAAAGATCCACCAGCACGAAGTCCTTCAACAGGGGCGCGATATCCGGCCGCGGAAACATGTTGGCCTTCATCCAGTGGCAGTTGGTGCAAGCGTAGCCGGTGAAGTTGATGAACACCAGCTTGTTTTCGGCGCGCGCCTTGGCGAGAGCTTCACGATACTGGTTCTTCATCCAGACCGGCGCGGCGGCTTCCCCTCCCGAGGCTAACAGCGAGCCGCTCTTGGCCTGAACCGGAATAAACGCCTCGATGTTGCCGAGCGAGCTGCCGAACAGACCCGGCAGCAGGCTGATGGAGAAGATCAGAAACAGCGCCGCGGTGAGCATTCGTCCCACGCCCAGGCCGTCCTCCGGCTTGATTCCTTCCAGGCGCAGAAAACCCAGCAGGTAGAGACCCGGCAGCGCAAACAGAACCACCCAGGACGCCAGGAACATTTCGCGCGAGATGAGGTTGGTTTGCAGCACCTGGTCGGCCGAACTCAGGTACTTGATCGAAATCGCCAGCACCACGAAACCCAGCACCACCTTCACGCGCATCAGCCAGCCGCCGCTCTTCGGCAGCTTTTGCAGATAGGACGGGAACAGGGCCAGGACGAAAAACGGAAGCGCCAGGCCGGTGGCGAAGGCCGCCATGCCGATCACCGGCTGCAGGCCGCTGGTTTGCACAGAAGCCACCAGCAGCGGTCCGACGATCGGTCCGATGCAGGCGAACGAGGTGAGCGTGAAGGTCAGGCCCATCAGCAGCGTGCCTAAGTAGCCGCCTTGCTCGGACGCTTGGTTCAGCCTGGTAAGCAGCCCCGATGGCAGCGTCAATTCGAACGCTCCCAGCAGGCTCAGGCCGAACACGATGAAGACCAGAGCGATGAAGCTGTTCACCCACGGGCTGTTTCCGAGCTGCACCACGCCGAATGGGCCGGCGATGGCCTTGGTCAGCGCGCCGAGTCCGGTGAACAGCACGATGATTCCCAGGCAGAACAGAATAGCCTGCAGGATTCCGTCGCGACGGTTGCCCGACTGCCGGTTTATGAAATACGAAACCGTGAACGGGATCATCGGGAACACGCAGGGCGTGAAGATGGCGGCCAGTCCGGCGCCGAAAGCCGTCAGCAGGAACAAGCCGAAGCTGGAGGATTGCGGCGCGGTGGCCGGAGCGGGTGCAGTGCCCGGAGCCGCCGCGGTGCTGGTCGCCGAGCTTGCCTCCGCTGCCGGATGGAACTCCGTATACCCGGGAGGAATCGCGATCGTCTCCACCTTGGCCGACGGATCGATATTGATGGTCGCGCTGGCCGGCTTGCGCTTCGGCGGCAGGCAGGAGGTGTCATTGCAGCACTGATAGCGCGCGCTGGCGGTCAGATCGAGCGGACCGGCGGGCGCGTCTTTCTTCAGTTCGATATCCAGCAGTATGGTGACGTCGTCGGCAAACGTCTCGGTGTTCACGCCGAACGAGGGATCCAGTTTGACCACCGGCTTGGGCTGGTAGATCCTGACTCCCGCCACCGCCGGATTTTCCAGAACAACCGTGGTCGCGATAGGCGGCTTGGGAGTGGTCAACGAATACAGGTGCCAGCCAGCGTCGATCTTGGCCGAAAGCCGGCCCAGCACGTGCGATCCGGGCGGCGCGGATTTCGCGTTCAAAGTCAGGGTCCACTGGACCGGGTCCGGCGCCTTCCCGAACAGCGGAGCGAGCGCGAGAATGAATACCGCCAGCCGCCGCATCATCTCAATCCGCCTTCGCCGCCACGGACGCATTGGAAAGCTGGCTGCCGCCCAGCTCGGCCTCGATGCGCTCGTTGGCGCGCCCGCCGGCAAACTCCTTGGCCACGCGGATCGCGTTCTTGATGGCGTTGGCGTTGGAGCGGCCGTGCGCAATGATGCAGACGCCTTTGACGCCCAGCAGCGGCGCTCCGCCGTATTCGGAGTAGTCCACGCGCTTCTTGAAGTCCTGGAAAGCGGTACGTGCCAGCACATAACCGATCTTGCGCGTGATGGTCTCTTCCAGCGATTCGCGTAACATCTTGGAGATCATGTCCACCAGTCCCTCGCTCACCTTTAGCGCAACGTTGCCGATAAAGCCGTCACATACTATGACGTCAATGTCGCCGGTATAGATGTCGCGCCCTTCCACATTTCCGATGAAACAGATGGGCAGCGACTTGAGCAGCGGAGTGGCGGAGCGGGTGAGTTCGTTGCCTTTGTGCTCCTCTTCCCCGATGGAGAGCAGCCCGACGCGGGGCCGTTCGGTGCGAAAGATCACGCGCGAATAAATCTCGCCCATCACCGCGAACTGGGCCAGCATGCGCGCCGAGCAGTCCACGTTGGCGCCCACGTCCACCACCACCACCGGAGTGCCCTTGAGCGTGGGAAAAGCCGAGGCCAGAGCGGGCCGGTCCACGCCGGGAATCATGCCTTGCACCATCTTGGCGGTCGCCATCACGGCGCCGGTGTTGCCGGCCGACACAAAACCGTGCGCGATCCCGTCGCGAACCAGCCGGGACGCAACCCGGATGGAGCTGTCGCGCTTGGTGCGCACAGCCTTGGCCGCGCTGTCCTCCATGGTGACCACTTCGCTGGCATGCTGGATCTCGATCGGCAGATCGCGAACTCCCTCGTGCTGCGCCAGTTCCTTGTGGATGATGTCCTGTTTGCCGACCAGGATCACCCGGACGTCGAGCGAACGGACGGCGCGGATCGCCCCATCCACCTCGGACTTAGGAGCGTGGTCGCCCCCCATGGCGTCAACGGCGATGGTCAGCATGCAATGTGACTATATCAGTTCCGGTTAGTGCTACTCTTCGGCCACTTCGATCACTTCGCGTCCCTTATAGCGGCCACAGTGCGAGCACGCGCGATGCGGCAATTTCGGCTCGTGACAATTGGGACACTCGGCCATACCCGGCGCGCGTAGCGAATCGTGCGCGCGGCGGTTGGAGGTACGCCGCTTGGAGTGTCGTCTTTTTGGATTGGGCATCTATAGTCCTTTAACTTGAAGTTTTTTCAGCGCCGCCCAGCGATCGTCCGCGGGCTTAAGTTCGCATCCGCACTGAGCGAGGTTACGATTCTGCCCGCACACCGGACAGATACCGTGGCAATCCGGGCGGCAAGTCCGCTGCATCGGCATGGCGAGCACGACAAACTCCCGCAAAACATCCTTCAACTCAATCCCGTCGCCTTCGTAAAACGCGATCTCAGTCTCGCCGGCATCGATTTCGACTTCCTCTTCTTCGCCGCGAACCTGGCTGGCCGGACGATAGAACAGGTCGAAGTCCGAATCCACCGGGAATTCCGCCGGCTCCAGGCAACGGTCGCAATCGGCCCGCATTCTGACATTCAGGCGCCCCCGGATCCGGATCTCTCCCAGCGTATTCGCCAGCAGTTCGGCCGAACCACTTGCTTCGAGCGCGGTCGCCTGCGAGAGTCCGACGTCGGAAAAGTCGATCTCTCCGGGCGGGAAGGCCGTCTCAAAGACGACTTTCTTGATTTCCAGCTCCTTGACGTTAAAGAACACACCACACCTCGCCACAGGGAGCGACGCTAAGCCATTAGTATAGCAGTGCTTGGAAGCGTTTGTCGCGCTACAACCGGACACGCGTTACCTCCAGCCCCTTACCGACGGCGAGCGTAATCGATTCCACACCTGGAAGGCTGCGCACGTGCTCCACATAATCCTTCAAGTCGTGCGAAATGATATTGTCGGCGACGACAATCGCGCCCGTGCGCATACGAAGGAGGTCGAAAAAGCGAACATAGTCGCCCTTCTCGCAGTCAATCAGCGCGAAGTCCAGATCCGCCTGCCGGGGAAGCACCGCCGCGGTATCCTCCAAAACAAAATCGACGAACGTGTGCAGACCGAGCCGGGCAAGAGTTTCCCGCGCTTGCGCCTGGCGCGGCGGTTCGATTTCGATCGAGACCAGCCTGCCTCCGGTATGCCGCGCCGCAGCCGCTAACGCGATGGTAGAGATCCCGCTCGATCCGCCAATCTCGAGAATCCGCCTGGCTCCGACGCCGGCCGCCAGTGCGCAGATGAATTCAGCGCTGGGCGGTTCGAGATTCCGATGGCGCTCGGCTTGTGGAAGCCCGCGCGCATCCTGATCGAGCTTGCGCTCCCAGAGCCGGGCGATCTCAGAACGTTCCGCGTTCCCTAGCATTTCGTCAGCCATTTTATCGAAGATGGTCGTCTGGTGCGCCGCGCAAAGCACCGTGAGCCGCGCGTATCTTATACATAAAGAGGGCATTCTACACGTTCTGTAAATTCGTTGAATTGGCGGGATCGCCGGCCTAAGCCCGGTGATATCATGGCTACAGATGTCCATGCTCTCCCCCAGGCTGCAACTGAGAGTCTCGCAGAAGCAGATCCTGACACCCGGGCTGGTCCAGATGGTCACGGTCCTCCAGTTGAATCGGCTGGAGTTAAAGGACATGATCACTCAGGAGATCGCCCAGAATCCGGTGCTGGAGGAAGCCGCCGACGGCGTGGAGGAGCTGACGCCCGAGGAAGTCCAGGCAATTCTGGAAGCCGAGCGTACTTCGGAGCCGTCCGACCAACCGATCCTGGAGACGGTGAACGGAGCCGCTGCTCCCGAGGTTGAAACCGCCCAGGAATCCGGAGACATGGCCGAGCCAGTGGCCGCCTTCGATATGGATGGCGCAGCGCCGGTGTCGGCGGAAGCAACCGCGGCCGCGCCTGCCGCAGAGGGCGAGGCGGCCGACCAGAAAACCGAGAAGGACCCGTTCGATGAAATCGATTTCGGAACCTTTTTCGACGAATATCTCGATCCCGGCTACAAGAGCCCCGCTTCGGAATCGGTAGAAAAGCCCTCCTTTGAAACCTTCCTCTCGTCGCCGGTCACGCTGGCCGACCATCTGCATTCGCAACTGAGCGTGCTGGTGATGTCGGAAGAAGTTCGCGATGCCGCCGACAACATCATCGGGAACATCGACGAAAACGGATACCTCACGGCCACGCTCGAAGAGATCGCCGATTCCGGGCAGCACACGCTCGAGGAGGTGAAGGAGGGGCTGCGCATCGTGCAGTCGCTCGATCCGGCGGGCGTGGGCGCAAAGGATGTGCGCGAATGCCTGCTGCTACAGATCGAAAGCCGCAACGGGCGCGGCGGAGTGGCCTGGCAGATCGTGTCCGACCATCTGAAGCTGGTGGAGACGCGCCAGCTCAAGGAAATCGCCAAGCTGCTGGGACGCCCGCTGGAGCACGTCCAGATCGCCATGGACGTCATCCGCCATCTGGATCCTTACCCGGGCTTGCGTTACTCGGGACCCGGCGCCCGGCAGGTGGAGCCGGATGTCTACATTTTCAAGGAAGGCGACGAGTTCATCATCCAGTTGAATGACGACGATCTGCCGCAGCTCCGCCTGAACGCGCAGTACCGCAAAATGCTGGACCGCGATCAGGAGCCCAGCAAGGAAATTCGGAATTACGTGAAGGATCGCTACGCGGCCGCCATCCAACTGATCAAGAACATCGAGCAGCGCAAGCAGACCATTCTCAAAGTTTGCCAGTCCATCGTGCGCCGCCAGTTGGAATTCCTGGAGCACGGCATCGATCAGCTCAAGCCGATGATGATCAAGGAAGTGGCTGAAGAAATCGGCGTGCATCCATCCACGGTGAGCCGGGCGGTGGCCAGCAAGTACGCCGATACGCCGCAGGGCGTGTTCGAGCTGCGCTACTTCTTCTCCGAAGCGGTGCAGGGCGCGGCCGGCAGCGCGACGCCGCTGCTGATATTGAAGCGGCGAGTCAAGAAGATGATCGAGGAAGAAGATTCCCAGCACCCGCTCACCGACGAGCAGATCACGGCGCGGCTGAAGGAGGAGGGTATCGATGTCACTCGCAGAACGGTTGCCAAGTACCGGGAAGACATGAAAATCCCATCCACTCACCAGCGGCGGGTTCGGAACTGAACGAACTGCTCGCTTCAGAGAGGCACATCTCCATGAAAATCAGCTATACAGGCAGGCACGAAGCATTTCCTCCCAAACAGCAGGCCAAGTTCGAGGCCAAGCTGCAGAAGCTCTCGAAGATGATCGATCGGAGGGGCGAGAAAGAAGCGCACGTCATTCTGACGCAGCAGCGGTTCTTGCTCAAGGTGGAAATCACCATTCGCGCCTGGGATCACGACATGGTGGGCGTGGGTTCCGGCAGAGATCTGGTGACGGCGGCCAACGATGCGCTCGAGAAGCTCGAAAAGCAGGTTCTCAAGCTCCGCAACAAGTGGCGGGACACCACGCGCAAGAAAGATAAGGAAGCCGAAGCGGGGGCGTCCGTCGCGCCCAGTGCAAAAGTCCGGCGGGTGGCGGCTCCGGCTCGGGCTGCCGTCAGCCGCGGTCCGAAGAAGATTTTCCGGGTGAACCACTCCGACGGCAGCAACAAGCCCATGACGCTCGAAGAAGCCATGCTCGAGATGGAAGCGTCGGTGGACTACATGGTCTATCGCGACGCCCAAACCGATCGCGTCCACGTCCTGATGCGCCGTCCTGACGGCCATTTCGATCTGATCGAAAGCTAGTGCCCAAGCGCGTCGCTGAGAAGGCCGAGTCGCCGCAATCCCAACTGGTGATCATTACCGGTCTGAGCGGTTCCGGGAAGGCGACCGTTCTCAAAGCGCTGGAAGATCTGGGCTACTATGCCGTGGACAACCTGCCCATCGGGCTGATCCCGAAGTTCGCCGAGCTGGCCAAGGACTCGGCCAACGTGCGCCGCGCAGCGCTGGTGATCGACATTCGCGAAGGCCAGCGTTTGAAGGAATTTCCAGCCATCTTTCAGCGGCTGCGCCGGCGCATCCCGGCCACGCTGCTGTTTCTCGAGGCCGATGAGCGAACCATCCTGCAGCGCTTCAGCGAGACCCGGCGTCCGCACCCGCTGGGCCTCAGCTCGTCGGTGCGCAAGAATATTCGCATCGAGCGGGAGCGGCTGGCGCCCATCCGCAAAGTGGCCGACCACATCATCAATACCTCGAAGTTCAACGTCCACGAGCTGCGCGACATCGTCGGGGATAAGTTTCGCGACGGCGGCGGCGAGGCCAGCATCCGCATCGACATCACCAGTTTCGGCTACCGTCACGGCGTGCCGCCCGACAGCGACCTGGTTTTCGATGTCCGCTTCCTTCCCAATCCCAACTACATTCCCGAATTCAAGCACCTCAGCGGGCGGCATCCCCGCGTGGCGCGCTACATCCGGTCGTTTCCGCAAACCGTGGAATTCATCGACCGCATTTCCGATCTGCTGGTGTACCTGATCCCGCACTACATTCGCGAAGGCAAGAGCTACCTGACCATCGCGTTCGGCTGCACCGGCGGCCATCATCGCTCGGTGCTGATCGCGAGCGAGATCCGCAAGCGGCTGACGCGCGCCGGGTTCAAGGTGAAAGAGACGCACCGCGACATCGCGCGCTGAGTCATGACGCTGCCGGCGATCCGCACCGAGAGCCTGTACCTGCGTTCGTTCACCGAGCAGGATGTCGATGCTTTGCACCGGCTGTGGATCGATCCCGGCGTGCGGCGTCATTTGTGGGACGGCATCGCGATCTCGCGAGAGCGGGCAGGCGAGGCGGTTGCGTCACATTTCGCCAGTGTCGCGGGCCAGGGAATCGGCTACTGGACCTTGCGTGTAATGGACTGCTGCCGCGCTATTGGGGGCTGGGCCTGGCGGCCGAAGCGTCGCGAGCCGCGCTGGCCTATCTGTGGAACAGCACCAGCTACGATCGCGTGTACGCGCGGCCGGATCCGCCGAACGGCAAATCGGTGGAGGCCATGCGGCGGCTGGGCATGCGGCATCACGCGTCCACCGCGGCGATGATTACTTACGTGCTGGAGCGGCCCGCGCGTTGATCAATACGGCGCCGCGCGAGCCTCGAATTTCATTGCGTTGGCGTCGAAGAGCGTTTCGGTCTTCCCGATCTCCTTGGCATGCACCCGCGCGCGGTGGATGCACCCGCCTTCCGCCCACAGAACTGTATCGCCGCGGAACTCGGCCCATTCCCATTTAGGCAGCGAAAGCCGGCGCTCCAATTTCGGATGCTCGAGCTCGTGCTCATCCCAATAGCAACCTTTCCCGGGCGGCGATCCCACCTCCTCATGCGCGAACTTCCGCAGAATCCAACTCTTCTTGGGATGCACCTTTTCGAAGACCGTGCAGGAATTGAACTTCCCGTTCTCGATCTTGGTCCGAAGAATCCAGCCGTCGCGCTGCAGACGCGGATAGTAGACGCTCGGGCACTCGCCGCCATAGTACGCTACAGGTTTGAAACTGAGGTCGCGCCGCACCTCCATGCTGTCGTGAATCAACTCACTGCAACCGCCATTGAGCCAGTAGCTCGAATTGGACGTGAAGAGTCCTCCGCCCAACCAGCAGTCCCCTTTAGCGGCTAGCACGATGGCCTTCAACCAGGGCGCGCGCGATATCGCGGTCCACGATCCTTTGGTTTCCGACGCCCATTTTCCGTTCATCGCGAAGTAGATGAGGTACCGCCCATCCGGAGAAATGTCCGCGCGCCGCTCGTAGATCCTTCCGCGCAGCCACTGACCCAGTTCAAACTTATCGGTCTTGAGATTCCAGAGAATCGAGCACACCGATTTCGAAGGACCGCGACGCAGGATGACCCCGACCGGGGCCTGCGAGGCCAGCAGCACGTGCAGACGCGCCGGAAAACTGCTCATGACTTCTACACTACCGTCTTCTTCCACTTGCCGCGCCGGAACAGCAGGATGCTGGTGATCGCGAGCAGGGTGTCGCCGATCACCACCGCGACAAACACGCCGCGCGGCCCCAGGCCGGTATGGAATGAAAGCACCCATGCAATCGGAATCTGGCACATCCAGAAACAAAACAGGTTGAGCATGGTGGGCGTGAAGGTGTCGCCCGCGCCGTTGAACGCCGCCGTCACCACCATTCCGTAGGCGTAAGAGACATAGCCGTAGCTGAGCAACCGCAGCCCGCTGACCGCGAGCGGAGCCACCGCGGGATCGACGGTGAACAGAGCGATGATCCGCTCGGAGAGGGCGATGAACACCAGGCCGATGCCGCCCAGGAACAGCATGTTGTAGAACCCGGTACGCCACACCGACTGCTCCGCGCGATCCGGCTTGCCGGCGCCCAGGTTCTGACCCACCAGCGTGGCGGCGGCGTTGCTCATGCCCCAGGACGGCAGAATCGCGAAGACGATCACGCGGATAGCCAGCGTGTTGGCGGCCACGGCGGCGCTGCCGAAGCTGGCCATGATGCGCACCATGCCGATCCAACTCGCCATTTGCACCATGTATTGAAACATCGCGCTCATGGAGAGCCGAATCAACCGCAGCATGACGGCGAAGTCCAGGCGCACCTGTCGAGCATGCACCACCAGCCGGCCGCGGCCCGACGTCAGGATCCAAAGCTGGAACAGCACCCCGACGCCGCGCCCGATGGTTGTGCCCACCGCGGATCCCGAAACGCCCAGACGCGGAAACGGACCGAGCCCGAAGATCAGACAGGGATTCAGGCAGATGTTCACGATGTTCGCCAGCCATAGCGCGCGCATGGCGGTGGTGGCGTCGCCCGCCCCGCGGAAAACGGCGTTGATCAGGAACAGTAGGAAGATGGTGGCGCTGCCGGCGAAAATGATGCGCGTGTAGTCAGACCCGATCCGGATCACGTCGTCGGAGCCGCCCATCACGCGCAGCAGGTTCGGTGCGTACCGAAACCCGAGGGCGGCCGTGGTCGCCGCGATCAGCAATCCGATGACGATGGCCTGCACGGCCACGACGCCCGCCGCCGATTCGTCCTTCTCGCCAATGCGCCGGGCGACCAACGCGGTCGCGCCCATGCTCAGGCCTAGCGCGATGACGTACAGCACCATCAGGCAGGTCTCGGTGAGCCCGACGGTGGTGATCGCATCCGCTCCAAGGTGCGCCACCCAGAACACGTCCACCACGCCGAACGTCGATTCCATGCACATCTCGAGCACCATCGGCACGGCCAGCAATACGATGGCGCGGCCGATGCTGCCCTCGGTGAAATCCTGGCTGGTTCCGACCACCGCTTCGCGCAGCGACGCGAAGAGTCCAGGCGCAGCTTCATCGATAACGTTAATTTTGCTTAGAGAGGGTTCCACAGATTGAAAAACCTTTCCCGACATGCGCGGCAACCCCAAGCTGCGCGTGTTGTCAACTGATCAGGTGAGCCCCTTGGGGGCGGGCCTCAGTTGGTTTCTGGGTTTTTCACAGTTCTTCCAGTGTAGCGCGAGTCGGGGGCAATTGGGGAGCGAGTCTTATCTCATGCAAGATGAGCCTGAAGCGGGAATCGGTTTCTCACACAAGATGAGCCTGAAGGGGCGATTGCGCATGCTGGGGATTGAAGATCAGCGTGCTAGAAGGACAACGATTGAGCCTGGAGCAGATCCGGGCATTTCTGGAAGGCAGTTCGGAGCTGCGTTTTCAAGCCAGCCATCGG